>NZ_SNUP01000001.1:0-834800 GCF_012027515.1 Thermococcus sp. ES12 | reverse complement strand
AGCGGAAGGAGCACTCGGAGCCGCAACCGAAGCCGGCGCAGGAGCTGGTGCTGTTTTTGAAACTCCAGACGGAGCCGAGGTTTCAACTATCTGCGGCAGATATTTGAGACCGCTCAGGTCGATGCCCTCAACGCCAACCTCAAACTCAACGCCGTCGACGTAAATCCTGAACCTCTGGACCGTCGGTGGCATCATGGGTGCTCTCCTTCCCTCTTTCCTTGCCCTAAAAAACTCAAGGGCCACCTGCGGGAAGAGGCAGTACGTAAGAACGTCCTCCTCTTTCTCCAGATAGCCGAGTTCCCCAAGCTCCTTCCTGCATTTCTCCAGCGCAGGTTCTAGCAGGCTCCCGGGTCTTTCCTTTATTGGCTCCTCCTCGCCGAGAACGCGCCTCTTGAGTTCGGGGTTTATCTCTCCCGGCGGCCTACCGTAGAGCCCCCTGATGTAGTTCTTGACTTCCTCCGTTATCCTCTCGTACCTCCCGAAGAGAACGTTCAGGACTGCCTGAGTGCCGACTATCTGGCTTGTCGGGGTTACCAGCGGCGGCCAGCCAAGATCCTCCCTAACGCGCGGAATCTCCTCCAGAACCTCTTGGAGCCGGTCTAAAGCTTTCATCTCACTGAGCTGGTTTATCAGGTTGGAATACATCCCTCCCGGAACCTGGTACTTCAGAACGTAAGGGTTCACCATGAGGGCCTCTTTTCTTAGAAGCCCCGAGTACTTATCGTCGAGAAGCCGCTTGAGGTAGCGCGAAACCTCATGGATAAGCTCCCTGTCCAGGTGGCTTCCAACGGCCTCTGGAAGGGCGTGCCAGATGGTCTGTATCCCCGGCTGGGCAGTTCCGAAGGCTAGGGGGCTTATGGCGGTGTCTATGTAGTCCGCTCCAGCTTCGACTGCCTTGAGGTACGTTGCGACGGCCATTCCAGTTGTGGAGTGAGTGTGAACGTTGACCGGAACGCCATAGGCCTCTTTTATCTCGCTCACCAGCTCGTAGGCCTTCCAGGGGGTGAGCAAAGCTGCCATGTCCTTTATCGTTATGACGTCAACGTCTAGAGCGAGGAGCTCCTCGGCCTTTTTCATGTAGTACTCCAGTGTAAAGACTTTCCCGGTGGTGTAGGCTATCGCCCCCTGAACTTCGGCCCCAACCTCCTTCGCCTTTCTTATCGCAACCTCCATGTTCCTGACGTCGTTGAGTGCATCAAACACCCGGAAGATGTCTATCCCGTTCCTGTGGGCCAGCTCGACGAACTTTTCAACCACGTCGTCTGGATAGTGGCGGTAGCCGACTACGTTCTGCCCTCTGAGGAGCATCTGAAGCTTTGTCTTCCTTATATGCTCCCTCAGGAGCCTCAGCCTCTCCCAGGGGTCTTCGTTCAGGTAGCGTATACAGACGTCGAAGGTTGCCCCTCCCCAGACCTCCATCGAGTAGAAGCCTATCCTGTCCATCTTCTCGGCTATTGCAATCATATCGTCCGTTGTGAGCCGGGTTGCTATCAGTGATTGATGAGCATCTCGAAAGGTGGTATCTATAATCTCGACCTTTGCCATCCTCTCACCCCAAATCCGAGTTGGAGAAGGAATTATATTTAGGTTGCGGGGTCAGAACACAAGATGGAAGAAGAAAAGTTCAAATGAGCCCTTCCGCCTTTGCGGCCTCTTCCGGTTCTTCGTTGCGGTGTATTACCCTTATGAGGGCCTTTATCAGTGGCTCCGGGTTCTCGCGCTGGAAGATGTTTCTGCCAACGACTGCCCCTGCTCCTCCCGCCTCAACGACGTCGTAGACCACCCTCAGGAAGTCCAGGGGGTTCTCGGCCTTTGCTCCGCCGCTGAGGAGAACGGGAACGCCGGCGGCCGCATCAACGACCTTGGCAAAGGTCTCTCTTGAGCCCGTCCAGTAGGTCTTTATCATGTCCGCTCCGCTCTCGACCGCTGCCCTGGCACCGTACATCACGACGCGGTAGTCCTCCTTTTTGCCGTATTTCTCGTTTATGTAGGGCCCGCGCGGATAGGCGAACTGCACAACGGGGAAGCCCAAATCATGGGCGTAGCTTGCTATCTCGGCGAACTGGCGCATCATGACGTCTTCCTGTGGGGAACCCCAGTAAACGGTCGCCGCTACCGCGTCTGCGCCGAGCTTTATCGCGTCCTCGACGTAGCCAAGCTGGCTCTGGAGGAGCTGCTCGTCCTTCGGACGGAGGTTGGTCTTGCTGGTGAGCTTTATCATCAAGCCCCTCTCGGGCTTCACATCGTTTCCGGCTATCCTCGCAAGACCCGGGAGCATCATGACGCCATCAACACCCGCCCTCATGACCTTTCTGATGATTATCCTTGGGTTTACGTGCTCCCAGTGCTCCTCGAAGTCGGTCGGCCCGTGCTCAAAGCCGTGGTCCATCGCAAAGATGAGCGCCCTTCCGTCCCTGCGGAAGAACCTTCCCAGGCGCCTCCTAATCCCAACGTTCTGGTATGCGTCCATACTAATCACCGGGAGTGATATATGAGTTGGAAGATTTAAGGTTTTCCTTGATGGAAAGTTGTTTAAGGTCTTCGGGCGAGTTTCGGGTGGTGGTTTGATGGGCGAGGGCAGGGGAATCAGTGTGGGCATCAGGGTTATCAGGCTTGACGAGGTTGATTCAACGAACGACTACGCGAAAAAGATAGCCCGGAAAGTTCCCGAGGGCACGGTCGTCCTTGCAAAGAGGCAGACCGCCGGCCGGGGCAGAAAGGGGCGGAGATGGGAATCGCCCGAGGGCGGTCTCTGGATGAGCGTCATTCTGAAGCCCCAGCGTGTAGACCCCAGACTGGTCTTCGTCGGGGCGCTGGCCGTCGTGGACACGCTTTCCGAGTTTGGCCTCTCCCCCGGGATAAAGTGGCCCAACGACGTCTGGGTTGCTGGAAGGAAAATAGCCGGAATTCTGACCGAAGGGAGGGCCGGCGAATACACCGTTCTGGGAATCGGTTTAAACGTCAACAATCCCACCCCCCCTGAGCTCCAGGGGGATGCTGTCTCCATGCTGGAATTAATCGGGACTCCACTGCCCCTGGATAGGGTCCTTGAGAGGCTTCTCTTCCATCTAAACGCCTGGTACAAGGTTTTTAAAGAACGTCCTGAGCTTATGATGGCCAAAGTCCGTGAGAGAACGTTTATCCTCGGGCGGACTGTGAAGATTATTCAGGATTATAATGTTCTAATAGGTCGTGCGGTGGACGTTTTAGATGATGGGTCGCTTTTACTCGACATTGACGGACAGTTAAGGAGAATTTTGTACGGGGATGTTTCGTTAAGGTTCTTCTAATTTTTTTGACATTTTGACGCAAATCTGCCCGGAAAGTTAATATACTTACAGTCTGTAGCCTTATATCGCTGTCGTTCGAATTTCGGAGGAGGTGCTCCAAATGGGGCTCCTGAGGAAATACCTGGACTACCCTGTTCTGTGGAAGATACTGTGGGGTTTAATTCTCGGTGCAGTTTTTGGACTGATAATGGGCTACCTAGGCTACGCAGAGTTCGTCAAGACCTACATCAAGCCACTGGGTGACCTCTTTGTTCGCCTGTTGAAGATGTTAGTGATGCCAATAGTTCTGGCGTCACTCGTCGTCGGTGCCGCCAGCATCAGCCCGGCAAGACTCGGAAGGGTCGGTGTGAAGATAGTGGTCTATTACCTTCTCACGTCGGCCTTTGCAGTGTTCTTTGGCCTGCTGATGGGCAACCTCTTCAGGGTCGGAACGGGTATAAGCCTGGGAACCGGCGAGGGAAAGGCCATCGAAGCCCAGCCTCCTTCCCTCGTAAAGACGCTCCTCAACATAGTGCCAACGAACCCCTTCGCCTCCCTGTCCAACGGTGACGTGTTGCCGGTGATATTCTTCGCCATAATCCTTGGCATAGCCCTGACGTACCTTATAAACAAGGATGACGAAAGGCTCAAGAACGCGGGAACGACGCTCCTCAGGGCATTCGATGGCCTGGCCGAGGCGATGTACATCATAGTCGCTGGCGTTATGCAGTACGCGCCGATAGGTGTCTTTGCCCTCATAGCCTACGTCATGGCATCCCAGGGACTTAAGGTCGTCGGTCCTCTTGCCAAGGTCGTCGTGGCGGTTTACGTCGGCCTCGCCGTGCAGATACTGCTGGTGTACTTCGTCCTCCTTAAGGTATTCGGCATCGACCCGCTCAAGTTCCTCAAGAAGGCCAAGGATGCCATGCTCACGGCCTTTGTCACGAGGAGTTCCAGCGGAACCCTTCCGGTTACGATGCGCGTTGCCGAGGAGGAAATGGGCATTGACAGGGGAATCTTCTCGTTTACCCTCCCACTCGGTGCCACAATAAACATGGATGGAACCGCCCTCTATCAGGGTGTCACGGTTCTCTTTGTCGCCAACGCCATCGGCCATCCGCTCACACCCAGCCAGCAGCTCATAGTGGTCCTAACAGCCGTTCTGGCCTCAATTGGAACTGCCGGTGTGCCCGGAGCTGGAGCCATAATGCTTGCCATGGTGCTCCAGAGTGTTGGCCTCGACCTCACCGCGGGAAGCCCCGTTGCCCTGGCCTACGCCATGATACTGGGAATCGATGCAATCCTTGACATGGGCAGGACGATGGTAAACGTCACCGGTGATCTGACAGGAACCACCATCGTGGCCAAGACGGAGGGAGAGATAGACCTCTCCAAGTGGGAGCAGTAATTTTTGGTTCTTTCTGCCCTTTTCTTGCCTTTTGTCAGGTTTTTCTTTCCCTACTTCTGGGATAAAGTTAAATACTCCGATGCGGCGCTAGTTACCAGTACAGACGGAATGGAGGTAGTGTGTAATGAAGAGACTGCTTGCGGTGCTTTTCGCCGCAATTCTACTGACACCTCTCATCGGCCCGAATCTGGGCCTTGCGGAGGATTTTCAACCTAAAACGTACAAGCAGGACTTCGTTTTTACAATAGTTGTCATGCCCAACGGGAACGCCAACATAACCATGAAGACGGTATGGCTTGAGCCGAAGGACGAGATACAGAAGCAGATAGAGCAGATTCTCAACGAGACTCAGAACGGCAACATGACCCTTGAGGAGGCCATAGCGAAGTTCGAGGAGGAGCAACTCCAGCGGTACATTCAGAGCCTTACGCAGGCCGGCATGAGCCTCACCAACGAAAGCGTGAAATCCTACGGTATCGAGGAGGGCGACAACATAACGATAGTCTTCAACGCCATAGCCCTCAACTTCTCCAGATACTACTCCTACGGTGACTACTGGGAGGTTCACCTCGATCCGACCAGGGGGTACGCGACGATAAACGTCCCCGATACGGGACTTCCGTTTGCGGTTGACATAAACAACACGTTCATCATAAAGCTCCCCGAGAACGCAACCCTGTTGGAGTATCCGAAGGCCTTCGCCCAGCAGTACAACGCGAGCAAATTCTTCGTAACGTCCCAGGTCGAGGGGGACACCGTGATAGTGAGGTCTTACATATACCTCGAACCCTTCCTGCCCCCCGATGGATACAACGCGCTCTTTGGAAGCTACAAGGACTACTACATCCGCTACAAAGCGCCCTACAAGGGTGAGGAGCAATACCAGAGCAGCGTAATGAACGAGTACGTCACCCTGGATATATACAACAATGGAAGCGTCAGGCTTCACATGAGGGACGAGTACATAGAACCCAAGTCCGAGGTCGAGGCTAGGAAGGCCGAGATAATCTCCTATGGCGTTGAGAACGTCACGGAGTACATACTCAGGACGTACTCAATAGCGCTCGGCTACAGGGGGGCCCTGGTTGACGACGGAAAGGTCAAGATACTCGGCCTCAACGAAACCGACGCTCCCCTGATAATAGACGCCGAGTACATGCTCAGAAACTTCACGACCTTCGAGAACGGTTCCTACGTTTACCAGTTCGACCCGACGCTCGGCCTCAGCAACGGGCTCACCGACAGGCTGGAATACGCGGTTAACCATACGCTCTACCTCACGATAAACCTTCCCGATGGCGGGGAGTTCCTTGAGGTTCCGGACAACATAAGCGAAGAACTCAACGGCAACAGGCTGATAATGACCGTCGTGAAGGAAGGCAACAGCCTGAAGATAACCTCCCACGTTTTCCTCCGCTACGGAGCACCGGCTGAAGATGTAACCAAGATGCTCTCCAACCACACCACCGCCACGGTGAGGTACACTATTCCAGGGGAGAAGAGCGGAGGCCTAACAGAGACCCAGCAGATGGCGGCGGTTGTGGCCGCGGTTGTTCTTATAGCCCTCGCGGTGTTCTTCTGGAAGAGGCGCTGAGCCTCTCCTTTTTCGATATCCATTTAAACCTCGAACCCCAACACTTCTGAGGTGATAGAGGTGACCCGCAAGCTCTACTACGAGGACGCCTACCTCAAAGAGGCCAAGGCGAAGGTTCTGGAGGTGAAGGACAACGCCCTCCTCCTCGACCAGACGGTTTTCTATCCGACCGGTGGCGGCCAACCCCACGACAGGGGGACGATAAGCGGAGTCGAGGTTCTCGACGTCTACAAGGACGATGCCGGCAACGTCTGGCACGTCGTTGCCGAGCCCGAGAGGTTCAAGCCCGGGGATGAGGTCGAGTTGAAGATAGACTGGGACTACAGGTACAAGCTCATGAGAATACACACTGCCATGCACCTGCTGGAGCACGTGCTGAACCTTGTACTCCCCGGCGAATGGGAGCTGTACGGCAGCGGAATGAGCGTCGAGAAGGGCCGCTACGACATCCTCTACCCGGAGAACGTGAACCAGTGGAAGGAGCAGATCATTGAGACCTTCAACAGGCTCGTCGACGAGGGCGGAGAGGTAAGAATATGGTGGGAAGGGGAAACGCGCTACACCCAGATAAGGGACTTCGAGATCATTCCCTGCGGCGGAACCCACGTGAGGGACATAAGGGAGATAGGCCACCTCAAGAAGTTCAAGCGCTCCAGCCTTGGGAAGGGAAAGCAGAGGCTGGAGATATGGCTTGAAGGCTAACGCCTTCTCGCCATTATTACGATTATTCCAATGCCGGCAGCGATGGCGAGCGCCCCCAGGAGGACGTCAGGAACGCCCTTCTTCTCCTCCCATGGAAGGGGTTCCCTTCCGTAAATTTCCATTCCGTAAAGTTTCTTGCTTGGAAGGCCGATGAACCGCTCGGGAAAAATCGCCCTGCTCCCCACGTCTATACTCAGGAATTCCCGGCCCCACTGGTAGATGTACAGGGTTCCCTGGACGAAGAGAACCTCAAAGCGCGAGGGCCCGGGTGTTAATCCCGCGCCACAGGCTTCTCCACCGTCTATCCTTGCACAGACGTAGCCGTCCTTGACGTAAATCCTCTCCATCTTTCCGTCGGGAGTCGTGTACTCAAAGAGGGTGAAGTTTCCTCCATCCCAGAAGGCCTCCCCGCTCAGGTGGAGGTATTCCCTCGGCCAGCAGCTCTGTGGGTGATAGCCGTCCTCGTAGGTCGGTATGAAGCCCAGGCTTTCCCTCTGCGGGAGAAGGGCGAGGGCGTAAACCTCGCTGATGTAAGGCGCCGCTTCTCCCCTCAGAGTGACCTCAATCCGCCCGGAGGCGTTGATCGGTAGCCACCACACGCCGTCCCAGGCCGGCCTCGGGCTGACCGTGGTGCTGGAATCGCCGGTTTTTATCAGAACTTCGAGGGGCAGGTCGAGGACGTTGCTTCCGTTCACGTAGGGGCGGTTCGATGAGAAGTATATGGCCTTGACATCGAGGGGGCTTTCCAGAAAGTAACCGTCCCCGCGACTGTGAAGGGGCATCTTAACGATGCGGTACCTCCAGTCCGCGACGTAGTACTCCTCGCCGCAGACGTTGGGACTGTAGATGGGTTTGGCAGTGATGTTCATCGGACAATGGGCTTCGATTGTTATCCTGACGTGTTTCCAGTCAGAACTCACCACAGGCGGCGAGAGGTTCCGCAGGTTAAGAATCCCCGAGCCGTTGGCGAAGAAGGAGGCGGTTTCGCTATTTTCAGGGCCGAAGAAGGTGAGGAAAATCCACTGGGGGCAGGGGGAGGTGTAGTTCATCTCAATGTCTTCGATGACTTGGTATTCCCTGCCTGGAACGTCTATCGTGGTCTCCCACGCCAGAACCGGCTGGAGAAGCAGGAATGCCACCATAACTAACGCGACGCCTCTCATGATTATGCCTGTAAGTTTTGACGATATAAACTTTTCGGGTTAGTAATATCTCCGCGACTGCGGGCGTGGAGATATTTCGATTAAGGCATTCAAGCTTTCTCGAAGACGTAGAAGTACCTCTCCAGGCTCTTGTGCACCCTCTGGTAGTACCTGCCGAGCGTTCTGAAGCCTATCCCCTCGGCCTCGGCCTTTCCGTCGAAGTCCGCCGGAAACGCTATCGCCAGCCTGCCCCCGTCTTCGAGGACTTCATAGATGCTCTCTAAAACCCTTCTGTACAGTTCGTCCCTCTTCCTGCCGGCGAGGGTCGCGGAGGTTCCATAGGGCGGGTCGGTGGCGACGGCTTCGAACTTTTTATCGAACAGCTCCCCCAGCCTTGTTGCATCCCCGAGCTTCAGGACGTAGTCCTTTATCCCGTAGTGCCGCAGGTTCATCTCCGCGCCTTCCACCATCTCCGGCCTTATATCGACCCCATAGACCCTCAGGCCGAGAAGGCCGGCCTCCATTAAAATACCACCGGCGCCCATCATGGGGTCGAGGAGTTCCCTCCTCGCCTTTGTGAGGTTTACCAGAGCGCGAGAAACCCTTGGGTGGAGGGAAATGGGCCTGAAAAAAGGCCTGTGGTGGGCCTTTCTGCCCTCGAAGTCCTTGGGGTCAAAAAACCTGAGCCTTATTCCAGCGTAGAGCTTCTCGCCGCAGTAAACCCTCACAAGGGTGTCAGGCTTTGAGAGGTTTACCTTGAACCCCTGGGCGTGTATGACGGCGCCGAGCTTTCTGGGGAGGTCGAGAACGTTGTGCCGGCAGTTGGCCATGGTCTCCGTGTCCACCTTGAAGGTTCCTCTTATTGGCCACTCGACCTCCCTGGCCTTATCGAGGAGCTCCTCCACCGAGTTGGCCTCCACTATAAGCATGCCGTATTCATGGGCAAGGCCGAGTCTGTTCAGATAGGGAAGGGCCTTTTCATTCGCGTCCACTTTGAGGAAGAGGTAGTCCTGACCCGCTATCCTTCCACCGGCTAGCTCCAGCATGGCCTTTACCTCGTCCTTTGCCATCTCTGGTAGATTTCCGAGTATCTCAAGGTAGAGCATGGTTGGAGCTTTTCGGAGGGGTTTTTAAGTTTGTTCCCCCCTCCAGCAGTTCCTCCAGGAACTGGTTCACGTCCCTCACGTCCCGCCCCACCATTACGAAGCCGAACTCTCTTCCGTATCTCCTCCGGTAGTTCTCGACGAAAAGGCCGTCGTTGATTGTATCCCCCACGTAAACTCCCCTTTCGCCCTTCACGAGCTCCCACAGTGCCCGGGGGTCCGGTTTGAGACAGCTCTCCCTTGTAACGACGTTCTCAAAGCGGAAGCCGATTACCCGCTCCGCCAGCTTCATCTCAAGGGCGCTCCTTCCGGTGACGACCCCGAGTTTGAAGCGGGCCGACGCTTCCTCCAGGAGGTTTCTCCTCACAATCGGCCTCTCCCGTTTCCACAGCCCCGGGAAGTCAAAGAGCCTCCCCGGATACTCCCTTCCTAGGTAGAAGGTGTTGAAGACCCGCTCGATGCTCCCGCCGAAGACCTGGAATCCGAATCTCTCTCGAACCCATTCTATCGTTCCCCCCTCAGGGAACTCCTCGATGAGCTCTTCAGCCCTTCCTGAAAGGGCGAAGAGTATCAGAGCCTCGCTGACCTTGAAATCGTCGCCGAAGGAGCCCTTCCTCCTGAGCTCCCGGACCCACTCGGGTTTTATCTCCCTCTCAACCCCGAACAGCCTGAGGAAGTACTCCGACGTGAGCTTGGTCGCGACATCGTAGCTTTCCCCCACGTCTATCAGCACACCGTCAATGTCGAAAACTACCCACATTCCCTCACCTCCAGAAACTCCCTGAGGGCTTCGATCAGCTTCCGGTTCTCCCATTTCCTTCCGACGGTGACCCGTATGTGGCCGTCGAGCCTCCCCGCGAGCTTTCTGACGGCTATGCCTTTCCCCAGAAGGAACTCGTAGGCGTTCAGCCTCATCAGGAGGAAGTTCGCGTCGCTTGGATACGTGAACTCCCGGAAGACCCTCCTTATCCGCTCCCTCTCCTCGATTATCTTCGCCACGCGCCTCTCCACGAGGTCGTAGTGCCTGAGCACGACCTTCACCGCCGCCGTGGTCATTACCCCGACGCTGAAGGGCGACTTCACCCGGTAGAGGGCATCAACGATTTCCCTGTTCGCCAGAAGATAGCCTGCCCTCACCCCGGCCAGGCTGAAGGCCTTGGAGAAGGTCCTAAGCACAATCAGGTTGGGGTACTCCTCGATGAGCCTCCAGAGGGTTTTTCCGGCGAACTCTGCATAGGCCTCGTCGAGAACCACCGCCGTCCCCGTGTCGAGGACTTTCACTATCTCCTCCTCCGGCTGGAGGTTGCCTGTGGGGTTGTTGGGTGAGGCTATGAAGACAACGCTCGCATTTCCGGCCTTTTCCGCTATGGCGTCACCGTCCATCGTAAAGTCCTCCCTCAGGGGGGCCTCAAGGACGGGAATTCCGTTCAGCTTTGCATAGAAGTAGTACATGCTGAAGGTCGGCGGTGTCGTGACTACATAGCCTCCCTCGAAGAGCCTGACGAGATAGCTTATCAGCTCATCCCCCCCGTTTCCCACCGCAACGTTCTCCGGTGAGAGGCCGTAAAAGTCCGCTATGGCCTCCCTGGCAGGCATCGAGGTTATGTGCGGATAGCGGTTGAAGGAAAGCTCTCTCAGCTCCTCAAAGATTTCCTCCTTCACCCAGCCGGGAAGGTCGTAGGGGCTCTCGTTCTTGTCGAGCCTTACAGGGTAGTCCCCCTCTTCAACGCGGTACGGCTCGAACGACTTCACGAGTTCCCTAACCCTCATCCCCTCCGCCTCCTCAGCTCGGCCATCACCTCACCGAGGGCAACGTCGTTGTAAACCAGCAAAACGAGCAGGTGGTAGAGCATGTCGGCAGTCTCGTAGATCAGCCGGTCCCTCGTTTCAGCAACGAGAACCTCAATAGCTTCCTCGCCGAACTTCTTGTATATCCTCTCCCGTCCTTCCTCGAACAGCCTTGAGGTGTAGGAGCCTTCGACGGGCTTTTCCTTCCGCGCCCTTATCAGCTCCTCAAGCTCCCGCAGGATTGTCAGGGAGTAGTCCACCGGGAGAACCCTCTCGGGCTCGCCGAGCTTCCGGTAGAAGCAGGAGTAGTTTCCCGTGTGACATGCGGCACCTCTCTGCTCGACTATCAGGAGCAGGGCATCGCTGTCGCAGTCTATCCGGACTTCCTTCACCCTCTGGACGTTCCCGCTCACCTCGCCCTTCATGCGGATTCTTCCCTGCGAGCGGGAGTAGTAGTGGGCATAGCCGGTCTCAAGGGTTTTCCTGAGGGCTTCTCTGTCCATGTACGCGAGCGTTAAGACTTCCCCCTTCGTGTCCTGAACGACGACTGGAACGATTCCACCGTTCTTTTCCCAATTTACCTCCCCAATTAGCTTGTTAACTCTCATGCTACCACCTCAGTAGTCCAGCCTCACGGGGATTCCCCTCTCGGCCAGGTACCCCTTCAGCTCGCCGACGGTGTATTCCCCGTAGTGGAAGATTGAAGCCGCAAGAGCCGCTTCAGCCCCAGCCTTAAAGGCCTCGTAGAAGTGCTCCGGTTTTCCAGCTCCGCCAGAGGCTATGACCGGTATATCAACCGCCTCCGCGACGGCCCTCGTCAGGGGTATGTCGAAGCCCTCCTTCGTTCCGTCGGTGTCCATGCTCGTGAGCAGTATCTCGCCCGCGCCCAGCCCCTCAACCCTTCTCGCCCACTCGACCGCATCAATTCCCCTCGGCTTCCTTCCGCCGTGGGTGTAGACCTCCCAGAAGGAGCCGTTCCACTTGGCGTCGATTGCCACCACGAGGTTGGCGGTACCAACTATCTCGGCAATCTCCCTCACCAGTTCCGGCCTTTCAACCGCCGCCGTGTTGATGAAAACCTTATCTGCCCCTCGCTTGATTATCTCCCTCGCCTCCTCAACAGTCCTTATGCCGCCGCCGACCGTGAAGGGGACGTATATCTCCCCGGCTATCCTCTCGACCAGCCCGAGCAGGATTTTTCTCCTTTCGTACGACGCCGTTATATCGAGGAAAACTATCTCGTCTATTCCCTCCGCCTCGTAGCGTTTCGCCAGCTCTACCGGGTCGCCGGCGTCGCGTATGTTCCTGAACTTTATCCCCTTGACGACCCTTCCGGCCTTTATGTCCAGGGCCGCTATTATTCGCTTGGCGAGCATTTCGCCACCTCCAGAAGCTCCTCAAGAGTAACAAGGCCCTCATAGAGAGCCTTTCCAACCACTACCCCCGAGAAGCCGGCTTTCGCAAGTTTTCCTACGTCTTCGGCGCTCGACACTCCCCCGGCGTAGATGAACTCCCCGCTTTGCCAGAACCTCTTGATTTCCTCTATTCCCGTCAGCGTGCCGTCCCTCTCAACGGAGGTGTAAATAAAGCGGTTCACGTAGGGTTTCAGCGTTTCGTAGGCTTCTCTAACCGGCATTCCACTTTCAAGCCAGCCCCTCACGGCTATCCTTCCGTTCCGCGAGTCGAGGCTGACCGTTATGCCTTCAAACTCTTCGGTTATCTTCCCAAGGAAGCGCAAGTCGAGGGCCTTTGTGCCTATTATGACGTTCTCCACGCCGATTTCGTAGGCCTTGGCGATGGCTTCATAGCTCCTGAGTCCTCCGCCGAACTGAACCCTCAGCCCGGTCTCCTCGATTATTTCCTTGACAACGTCGAGGTTCCGGGGAAAGCCTTCAAAGGCCCCGTCCAGGTCAACTATGTGGATTTTGTCCACGAGCTCGGCGAACCGCTCAGCTATCTCAACCGGCTCGCCGTAGACCCTGACTTCCTCCCTCCTCCCCTTGTAGAGCCTCACCGCTTTTCCGCCCATCAGGTCTATCGCGGGATAAACCTCCATTCTAAAGCCCCCTGAAGTTCCTCATCACGGTAAGCCCGTTTCTCCCGCTCTTCTCAGGGTGGAACTGGACGGCGTAAACGCTGTCCCTACACACCGCCGAGGTGAAGACGACTCTCTGCCCCTTTGACTCGTAGTCGGTGACGCCCGCAACGATGTCCTCCTCCGGAACCGCGTGGTAGGAGTGGACGAAGTAGAAGTACGCTCCATCTTTAATTCCCTCAAAGAGGGGGCAGTCCCCTTTCTTCCAGAGCTGGTTCCAGCCGATGTGCGGCGTTCTAACGCCCCGAAACCTCACCACGTTCCCTCTGAAGACCCTCAGGCCCGGCTTCCCCAGGCTTTCCTCGCTCCCCTCAAAGAGCAGCTGAAGGCCGAGGCATATTCCCAGGAAGGGCTTCCCGTCGTTTATGGCATCGAGTATGACGCCCCTGAGGGGCTCAAGCCTGTCCATCACTGCCCCGAAGTTTCCAACGCCGGGCAGGACTATCTTTTCAGCCCTCTCTATCTCGTAGGGGTCGCCGGTTATCCTTCCGCCGAGGGCCTTCCTCACGTTGGCGAGGTTCCCTATGCCGAGGTCAACTATCGCTATCACCCTCACACCTCCAGCAGGCCCTTCGTGCTCTCAAGCTTCCCGCTCTCCCGGACTGCCTTCCCGAGGGCGACGCCGAGGCCTTTGAAGACGGCCTCGATGACGTGGTGGGCATTGACCCCGCTCAGCGTTTTCACGTGGACCGTTGCCTTCAGCGACCGCGCCAGCCCCCACAGGAACTCCCTCACAAGGGCTTTCTCAACCCCCTCCTCTTCCTCCTCGAAGGACAGTTCAAGGTTCACGTAGGGCCTCCCCGAGATGTCCACCGCCACCACCACGAGCGCGTCGTCCATCGGCATCACCGCGCTCCCGAAGCGGGCGAACTTCCCCGGGAGCTTTGAGCGAAGCTCCTCTCCGAGGGTTATCCCGACGTCCTCCCACAGGTGGTGTCTGAGGTCGTAGGTGGCCTCTACTTTCGCCTCCCGCCCCATGTAGAAGAAGAGGGCGGTGAGGAGGTGGTCGAGCACCCTGTCGCCCGTCTCGATGCTCCCTTTCGAATCAAGCTCGACCGTTACGTCTGTCTCCCTCGTTGTTCTTCTCATCTCCTCACCTCCATGCTCCTCCTGTGGTAGTTCATGCCCTCTATCTCGGCCAGCCTCAGCCCCAGCTCCCTCTCCGCGAGGAACTCCTCCCTGCTAACGCTTGCGAGGCTTATCGGCTTGAGGAAGTCCCTCACAGTTAAGACGCCGCTGAACTTCGCCGCTCCTCCGGTTGGCAGGACGTGGTTGACGCCGAGGAAGTAATCAGCGGCTGGAACCGGCGTGTAGGGGCCTAGGTAAATCGCCCCGGCGTTTTCTATCCCATCGACGAGCTCCATCGGTCTCTCCGTGATTATCTCAAGGTGCTCCGGCGCTATCTCGTTGGCCTTCCTAACGCACTCCTCTAGGCTCTCGCAGAGGACAACCTCTATTCCGTCACGGGAGCAGAACTCCGCGAGTTCCCCTGAGGTCGTGAGGAGCCAGGCTCTACTGTCCTTCCCGTGCTCCAGCTGGCTGAGAAGGTCGGCCAGAACATACTTCTTCTCTGCCGTTTCGTCCGCTATCACCGCTATCTCCGACGGCCCGGCGAGGCTGTCTATGCCAACAATTCCGAAAACCTGCCTCTTGGCCTCGTTGACGAACCTGTTTCCGGGGCCGAATAGTTTGTCCACCTTCTTCATACCGACCCCGTAGGCCATCGCGCCTATCGCCTGGATTCCACCGAGCTTGTAGACCTCGGTGATGCCGAGCAGTTTTGCAACGTAGAGGACGTAGGGGTTCACCTTTCCGTCCTTTGGTGGGATTGTGACCGCTATCTCCTTAACGCCCGCGATTTTTGCTGGAACTGCCACCATCATCAGCGTTGAGGGTAGCGGTTTTCCGCCGGGTACGTAGATTCCTATCCTCCTTACCGGGCGGTAGATTATCCCGTAGAGGGAGCCGTTTTTGATGAAGAGCCGTTCCCTTTCCATCTGCCTCTCGTGGTACTCCCACAGGCGTTCAACGGTGCGGAGGATTATCTCCCTGTCCCTCTTGGGAATGCTTCGCGCAGCCTCCTCGAACTCCTCCTTGGTCACACGGAACGGGCCGGCGTAGCCGTCGAACCTGAGGGAGTACTCCTTTACGGCATCATTACCTCTCTCCCGGATGTCCCGCAGTATTCCGGCGACGTATCTCTCAAGCTCAAAATCCATCCCTAATCACCTCCTTAACCTTCCACACGAGTTCGTTTATCTCCTCGAACTTCGTTTTCTGGGCTATTCTGTTGACGAGTAGCAGGGCGGAGACGTCCATTATCTTCTCCACCTCGACCAGACCGTTTGCCCTCAGCGTGTTTCCGGTCTCGACTATGTCCACGATGGCGTCGGCTATCTCTATCTTTGGGGCCAACTCGATGCTCCCGTGGAGCTTCAGGATTTCCACCTCAACGTCGAGCCCCTCAAAGAACCGCCTCGTTATCCCTGGATACTTGGTGGCTATCCGGTAGCCGT
The DNA here is from genome assembly GCF_012027515.1 of Thermococcus sp. ES12. Lineage (NCBI taxonomy): Archaea > Methanobacteriati > Methanobacteriota > Thermococci > Thermococcales > Thermococcaceae > Thermococcus > Thermococcus sp. ES12. The sequence continues at coordinate 819,183 of NZ_SNUP01000001.1, read as the reverse complement.
CCATATCCTCAGGCTTGACGGTGCTCTCAGCCGGCATGGCCAGGCTCAACCTGCACTTCCCGAAGGGCAGTTCAAGGGGTATGAGGACGTCGCTTCCGCGCTCCTCCACCACATCGCTCCCGGAGATGCCGACGTCGATTCCGTACTCCACGTAAACGGGAACGTCAAAGGCCCTTGCAAGGAGAACCTCGTAATTACCGACCCTTTCGATGAGCCTCCTCTCTGCTGGGGGTATCAGCTCGATTCCAGCCCTCTGGAGGATTTCGAGAGAGCCAGGAAGAAGCCGCCCCTTGGGGAGGGCGAACCTTATTGGGGAGCCGTTGGAACGCTTCATTCACTCCACCTCCACCGGGATGCCCATTCTCACGAGCCTTTTTGCCTCGGCAAAGACTTCTCTTGCATCTCCGCTCAGCTTTTTCCGGTTCCTGTCCCCCCTCTTTCTGAAAAGCCTTGAAAGCGCCCCCATATCAAAGGCAAAGCCAAAAGCCGGCTTTCCCTTGAAGGTGTACTCCCCGCCTCCTCCGAGGGGTTTCCCGAGTTCCGGAGAGTATACCTCGAAGAGTACGTCGCGGTAGTACGGGAGAGGCCTGACTGTGCCGAAGTCTATGAACAGCCTTTCGTCATCAACCGCCTCGACTATTCTGTCGAGTTTTCTATAGCCGCTCTCCTTTCCCCAGAAGTTGAAGAGCCTCCAGAGCTCTTCCTTCTTTTCCACGCTTATCGGGAGGCGCTCTATTATCTCAAAGTTCCTCCTCACGAGCGCCCTGTAGATTTCCTTCCGGAACTCCTTCACGTCTTCGGTGGCCTTTTCCCAGACCTTCAGACTTCCGATGTCTATGTAGAACTCCTCTATCCCCAGGGCTTCGAGGGAGGTTATGACCGTGAGGAGGACTTCCGCAGCCATCTTCGTAACGTCCCCGCCGATGTACTCCACTCCAGCCTGCCACTGTCCCCTAATCCCTCCGTCAAGAACCTCGCTGATGTAGTAGAGCTTGAGCTTCTCGGGCGGCTCCTTGATGTTCTCCAGTATCTGCGAGGTTATATCGGGTTTTATGACGTAGAACCCGTTGTTGTAGGCAAACTTTGTCCCCTTCCTCAGGTTCTCGCTGTACTCCTCAATAGCCGGGAGGAAAACCTCGCGGTAGCCCCAGAGTTCAAAGGTTCGTCTCAGAAGCCTTCCTACTTCCGACAGCTTCTCGGACTCTGTCAGTAAGCCCTTTCTCACGCTAATCCCTCCAATTTGGTTTCCAGAATAGCCTTTGCTGGGGCTTTTGGGTTGTAAAGGACATCAGAACAGACGATGATGACAGTAACTCACCGGAAGGAGCGGTATCTCTGCGCTCAATGGGTCAAACCTTCGAATTTTTTTCGAATTCTCTGCGGTCATCTCTGTCACCTCCATTATGCCCGCTTCTGGTTGGATGTTTAAAACGTTATTCGAAAATTTTCTGTCAGATTTGCGGGGATTCAACCTTTTTATCGGCGTATATCCAATCACCGCGGGCAGATGTGGCTTGTATATGACGGAATGATAACGTTGACCTTCAGCAACGTTAATGGAGAAGCTACGGATGAGTTCAAAGTTATCGCCGAGAAGATGGGAGAGGTCATCAAGAGGCCGAACCTAAACATCGATGAGATTTACGAGATAGCCATGCAGGCGGAGCTGGTCAGCGAGAAGCTTTATAGGGAGCTGGCCGGTTACGCCGCCACCGAAAAGACGAGGCTCATCCTCGAGATGCTCTCGGACATGGAACGCAACCACTACAACATCCTGAAGAAGCAGTATGATTACATAACCCGCTATCCCGACATCTACAAGGAGGAGTTCTACGACCAGCTGATGAAGGACATAAACTTCAACTTCTGAGGCTCCCGTCCGCCTGTTACTTTTTTCTGTATTTATTTTTGATTTTAATGGCATGACTTTGTTTTCTGCGCTATGTGATCGTTTCACCAGAACTCCCGAACACCGAAAGGCTAATAAATTGTAAAAACGTAACATCATGTGCAGAACCCCCATTTGGGGGGCGATGGATTTTGGGCAGTTTTCGTGCCTTGGGGGAGGTAACATGAAACGGTTGGCGGCGGTTCTAGCTCTCCTTCTATTGCTGGCGCCTCTAACTTCGGCAACTCCCTACTGGTTCAAAGAGGGCATCTACGCCAAGTACGTTTCCCGCTCTCCGGCGAACAGCGGGCCCGGGGCAAATATTGGAGGGGGGAATGTTATACAGATTCCCTGGGAGCAAAACGGCTCTATCAGCTATTACTGCCCCTACGTCGAGCTCACGTGGCGCGTTCTCAAGGTCACCGGCGATAAAGCCCAGGTTGGTGTTCTGCTTCAGGGGATTAACTGCACGAGGAAGGTCGTTAAGGTTATGGACGAAGAGACCGCCAGGGAACTTCTCCGGCAGTATCAGGAGAAATACAGCTTCAGCGGCGGGGAGTGTGTAAGGATAACCTCCGAAACCGGAAACGTTACGGTGTGCGAGGATAGCTACACGGAGCAGACTGAACATTACAGGGCGGGTTTGGTGGTAGTTGAGGGCAGGGGCAACCTCTTCAACGACTCGTACATACCCGAGAACTTCACCCGGAGCGGAACTTTCGAGCTTGACCTGAAAACGGGCGATATCTACGTCAACGGAATTTACGAAGGAATGAACTTCTTCTGGACTGAAAGCCCGGCCAACGTTACAGGGCTTGAGATACTGCCCGGCCTGAAGGTGGAGACGGTCAAGATGATAAACTCGACGGCGATGACCTACTACGGCGACTTCAACGCCCCGGTCTATATGGCCTACACGAACATGATGAACCTCAACGGGACCGTCGGGAAGGATGTTATCCTCTACGACGGGTCGAGCGGCTTGGCGATAGCTTTCTTTACGCCCTTCAGCCCCGTGTGGAAGGCCCTCGGCATAAGCAACGCCGTGCTCCAGGATACGGAGTTCGCGAGGGAACACGAGGAGGATATCAAGAAGGGCAACAAGATGCCGCCCTTCGGTCTTGCTCTGGCAGAGACCAACATAGACTTCACCCAACCGGCGGAGCTCCCCGAGGAGGGCCCCTCGAAAACGGCCATCATGGCCGTGGCTGGAATCGTTGTCGTCCTTGGTGTGCTTGTCCTCTGGAGGTGGAGGCGGTGAAGGAAATCCTTCGCTGGGAGCTCCGCTCCCCTTTAAATCTGGCCCTCGCCTCCGCCGGGGCCGTTCTCGTTGGAACCGTGATGAAGAGGTACTACCTCACCTGGAGCGCGGGTTTCCACGGGGGGCCGTACGGGGTTGAGATACTGGGTTCAATCTTTAGAGAGGCCTTCACCGGCGACGTTTACCTGCTCTTGGCGATACTGGTTCCCTTCATCATAACGCTGGCCGTGAGGCTGGAAAGGGACGAGGGCGTAGCTCTCTCAGTCTATTCCCTCCCCGTTTCTAGGGTTAAGATACTCCTCGCTAAGTTTCTGGCGGTGCTCCTAGTTCTCTTTCTCTTCCTTCTCTCGGTTCACGTCCTCGTCTTTGCCCTCCACTTCGCGGCCACTCCCGATGCAGTGACCGGAGTTCTGAGGGTCTACACCGTCCCAATGGTGTTCTTCTACCTCGCGGTGCTGTTCTTTATGACCTCGGTTGCGGCGGTGATAGCGATAGCATCACCGAACACCTACGTCTCGATTTTTGGGGGCTTCGTGGCACTATACCTTCCCATCTTCCTGGGAACAACATGGTACGGGCCGGTACCGTGGCGAAACCTCCTCGTGGACTACAAGTCGGCCACAATCTCGATCCTGAGCGATCCAGTGTTTTCCTGGGGTTTTCTGAGACTGACCCTTCTTCCGGCGCTGGTGCTGGTGGCTCTCTATCTGCTCATCGGCTGCTGGAGGGACGTGAGATGAGGCTCTTTCGAGCGCTCCTCCTTGCCCTTATGCTTCTCTCCCTGGTCTCCCTGGCTCTGCAGTCGAACCTCAAGCCGAGCGACGTTCACTACAAAACCGCCTTCGTGGCAGGGCGGGAAAGAAGCGCTGTATACATATCTTCAATGGCCTCGGTGAAGCTCTACGCCGTTGGAACTGGTGAGTTCAGGATACGGGACGTCCAGACTGGGGAGGTAATATTCACCGGGGAGGTGAACGGCAACAGAGCCTTCACGCTGGTCTTTCCCCACCCCGGCTTTTACGAGTTCAGCGGGAACTCCACTCAGGGCATCACCATAACGATAACCCCCGTCGATGTTGGGTTCCCTGGAGAGCAGAAGTCGGCCCATCTATGGGCTTCGGCGGCCTTCGGCGGGCTTCTGGCACTGACGCTCATCGGAGGTGTCAGAAAATGAAGGCGATAATCGAGGCTGAGAACCTCCACAAGTACTTCGGACCGATAAAGGCCCTCCAGGGGATTACGGTGGAAATACCGGAAGGTCTGACCCTGATACTTGGCCCAAACGGCGGCGGAAAGAGCACCTTCATGAAGGTCTCGCTCGGCCTATATAGGCCAACGAAAGGAACCGTGAGGCTCCTCGGAAAGGACCCCTGGCGCTACCCTGAGACGAGGGAGAGCATCGGCGTGGCCTTCGATCCCGGCAGGTTTCCCAAGCTCACCACGGGGAGGGAGTGGCTGGAGTTCATAGCCCGGGCGCGGGGCGCGAATCCGGGTGATGTCGAAAAGGCGGCCAGGCTCTTCGGCATTGAGGAAGCCCTCGACAGGAGGATAGACGGCTACTCCTCCGGAATGCTGAAGCGCCTCTCCCTCGCGCAGGCCTTCGTGGGGGAACCCGAGGTTGTGTTCCTCGACGAGCCGCTGGCCAACCTTGACTTTGAGAGCGTCCCCGAGATCGTCGGCATAATCAAAAGATGGAAAGAACGGGGCAGGAGTTTCGTCATCATAAGCCACATATGGGAGCCCTTTGAGGCGCTTGCCGACTATGGGGTGGTCATCAGCGGCGGAAAGGTTTATCTGGAGGGGGAATTCGGGCAGATAACTCAAGACATAGCGAAAATGTTCCGGCCCGTGGGAGATAACAGGGGTCGGGATTTGTGATGGGCTTATCCTCCAAACTCCCCGTTCACCGCTATCCAGCCGACATAGATTAGAAAGGCCAGCACGGCGTACTCCAGCAGTGCCGCAAGCCTCGAATGGCCTCTCTTTTCCACCTTCTTTGCCAGCATCCCTATTCCTGCGTAGGTGTGGAGGAGAAGGAGGGAGACAAAGCCGAGCTTGATCGCTCTGCTCAGGTGTATAGTCTGCGAGAGTGGAAACGTCAAAACTCCCAGGGATGCGTTTCTCGCGGCTTCACTCGTCAGCCCGTAGCCACTGATGACAAGCAGCCCCGCCAGAAGGAGCAGGGGCAGGGAAGTCCACTCGACCAGGGTTAGGGCGGTTTTTGCCTTCATCTCCTCACCTGCCGGGGGATGAACCGTCGGTTATGTAAGCGTCGTCGGGATAGCCGGCGCTCTCCCAGGTGCCCTTGAAGTCATAGCTCACAAGTTCAATTTTCGTAAGGTACTTTATCCACTTGTAGCCCCACCTTCCGGGGGCGACTATTCTGGGTGTTATTGGCTCGCCGTTGAACTCATAGGCTATGATGATGTTCTCGTCCCCCATCACCGTGTTGAGGTAGAAGTCCGTGGTGAATCCGTCACTGGCGTAGAGGGCCACCTTGTACGCCCCGCCCTGTGGGCCAGCGAGTTCAAGAACGGTCTTCAGGGGGACGCCCTTCCATGTCCCGTTCTTCCTTACCTTTCCGGGTTCGCCGACGCAGTAGAGGGGGGCTTCCACGTTCTTTGCCGGGAGTCTGGATAGCTCATCGTAGGTGATGTTGTACGACCTCTCGACCAGACCGGTGACCTGGATGATGCTCCCTGTCAGGACGGTGTAATCGTCAACCGGCCCTCCCCTTTCCTTTCCCGCCAGAAGGTAGGTGCCGCCGATTAGGAGAAGAAGGACGAGAACCGCAAAGATTTCTTTTTTCATAAACCTCACTAATTTGGCTTCTCTGCGGACATATAAAAGGATTCCTGGGCACATCTGCCCAGTCATTTCCTTTTCAGCACCACGAACTCCCTGTAGTCCATCACCTTGACGAAGCCCTTTCTTATATAATATGAATAAGCCTCAAGCTCAGGGAACGTTATAACGTACGCCTCTCTACCAAGCTCCTTGAGGCGTTGGGTCGCAAACTCCAGCAGCCGGGAGCCGTATCCCTTGCCCCTGTATGTTGGGTCAACCATGAAGAACTCGATGAGTCCCGTCTTTCCGTCCTTGATTTCGTCCGGCACCCACCAGACGTTCTTGCCTTCAAGGTTGTAAACCAAGGCCACGGTGCCGGTTATTCTGCCCTCTTCGTCCCTCAGTATGTAAAGCTCGTCGAACTCTTTCCCCAGTCTGAACTCAAGGAACGGCTCGTAGACTTCCCCGAAGCCTTCGAAGTCATCGATGCTTGGCTTCTCCTCCACCCACTCCAGTGCAGGGTAGGCCCCCTTAGTGCCCTGATAAACTCGAAAAACAAAGTGGAGCAGTTCGTCCTTAAGCGAGAGGGGCTCTTGAACCTTTTCGATACTCATACCTGTCCACCAAAGGTTATTATGCCCGAGTTCCTAAAGTTTTTTGGTGGTGTTATGAACGAACTCCAGGCTTTGGCCTTGGCCCTTGAGGTTGAGAAGGCCGAATTGAAGTTCTACATAAGGCTGGCCAAGAAGGCCGAGGACAATAGGGCGAGGAGGATGTTCCTCTTCCTTGCTATGGAGGAGGCCGACCACTGGGAGCTGTTCGAGGAAAAGTTCGTCGAGAAGCTCATAGAGAAATGCGAACTCCCCGCAGTTGACTTGGTTGCCCTTGAGAGTCTTCTTGTGAAGGCCGATGAAAGAAATCTGAGTGAAGTGGACGCAGTGAGAATAGGTATGGAGCAGGAGAAAAAGACATGGGAGTTCTACGAGAAGGCCGCGAGGGAGGCGGAGCACGAGGACGTTAAGCACGTGTTTGAGGAGCTGGCAAAAATCGAAAAGGCTCACTACGAGCTTTTGAAGGCCCAGTATGATTCCGTCATGAAGACCGGCATCTGGATGGACTACCAGGATTTCAGCCTTGAGGTGGATTAAATTCCGACCGAGATGTGGGGTGTGAACTGAAAGAGCTGGGCTCCTGTTCCCTGCTTTTATCCAATTACATGTCTCGTGGGAACGTCATGGCCTTTATAATCTCGGACAAAACGTCAGGTGCTTCCAGTAATTGGAGGTCAGGTCTTTTACGGAGCTCCCCGCGCAGCCAGTACGAATGCTCCACCCCAACAAGTACCAGCATTTTGCCGTCCTTTCTTCCTTCATTTGCTTTGATGATCTGTTCCAGAAAATGCTGATTCCATTTTTCCCATGCCCTTCTCTCTTTATCCCCGAATAATGAGTTCTGGTACCTGCGCTTGATCTCAAAATGACGGTCTGTCTCGTGAGAATTGACATCAAGGACTGAACTCCACCAGCTAAAAAGCACCCCATACAGGGCTTCCACGTAGAGCTTGAAATGCTCCAGCGCGGCCGGGTTATTTTTCTTCACGTCTTCCATAGATTCCCTTGCCATCCCTATCAATTCCGAATACTTCGGTTCGGGTGGTTCAAGCGGGATGACCTCACAGTTTAGTTTGTCAATCAGGGGATAAACGCTTTTCTGGTATTCCTGCTTTATCGTCTGCGGTGTCCTGCTTTCAACGTCGGACGGCGTCAGTTCAACGGCAAGGACATCCGGTGAAAAACTCCAAATTATATTCGCCAGGTGTTCATATGTGTAGTAATCCACGTGGCCATGAAACTGGTGCAGTGTGGAAAGAACCATAACTTTCATAATACCACGTCCGAGCTGGTGTAGAGGAACGGCACTATATAAGGCTTTGTCTCGAAGACTATCTCTGCCCTTTTCTAAGGCTTCATTCCACCCAGACATTGACCAGCTTAACGTCCCGACCGATCTTTTTCCTGATCCTTTCGATTATCTCCGGGTCGTTGAGGTCGATAACTTTGCTCCCGGTTATCAGGTTGATATGCGGCTCGGTGTTGAGCTCCAACCTTGTCTCCCCGTCCAGCGAGAAAAGTTCGAGCAGTCCGAGCTCTTTCAGCGTCAGGACGTTGGAGTAGAGGGTGGAAAAGCTCATGGTGGGGAATTCGGCTTTGATTTCAGCGAGAACATCCTTAAGCGAGGGATGCTCGCTTCCCATTCTCTCCAGTATCTCCACCAGTTTGAGCCGCTGAGGCGTGAGCTTGTAGCCACTCTCCTTGAGCCGTTTGATGGCCTTTTCCTTCCACATGGTCTAACGTAAGCGGATGAACTTATAAGTTTTTCTAATTAGAAATAACTTCTAAATAGAAAGCTTTATTAAGTAGAAATGCCAACGGTCTATGGTGAAAACTATGTCTGAACACAACCGAAGACTTGTTGAGAAGGCCGGAATAGACGTTGAGAAACTCCTGAACATGCTGCTGAAAGCTGCAGCCGCGGAGTTTACGACCTATTACTACTACACTGTCCTGAGAAACCACGCCGCTGGGATGGAGGGCGAAACTATAAAGGAAATAGTTGAGGATGCCCGCCTTGAGGACAGGAACCATTTTGAGGCTCTCGTTCCGAGGATATACGAACTCGGCGGGGAGCTTCCAAAGGATCTCGTCGATTTCTCAAAGATGGCATGGTGCCGTGACGCCTACCTGCCGGAGGAGCCAACGGTCGAAAACATCCTGAAGGTTCTCCTGGAGGCGGAACGCTGTGCGGTCGGTGTTTACACCGAGATATGCAAATACACCTTCGGAAAAGACCCGAGGACCTACGACCTGGCCCTGGCAATCCTTCATGAGGAGATAGAGCACGAGGCCTGGTTTGAGGAGCTCCTCACCGGCAAACCGAGCGGCCACTTCAGACGGGCCAAACCGGGGGAGAGCCCCTTTGTGTCGAAATTCCTGAGGTGAAAAGGTTATTAGCCTCCGGGTGTACTGTACTGGGGTGATACCATGCTCGCCGAAAAACCCTACCTTATCGGACGGGAGAAACCCCTCTCGAAGAGGGAAATCGCCCAGGCCCTCCGCTGGGCAATTGAGGCCGAGCTCGATGCCATAAGCTTCTACGAGCAGCTGGCCGAGCTTGTTGAAGATGAGAGGATAAAGCACATCTTCTACGACGTCGCCAACGAGGAGAAGGAGCACGTTGGGGAGTTTCTGGCGGCGCTCCTTGAAGTTGATGAAGAGCTCGGCAGGTACATGAAGGAAGGTTTTGACGAGGTTGAGGAGGAGACGGGAATAAAGGTCGAACTATGACCGTTTCCTTCCTCTTTTCCATCCCTTTCCTTCGATTCTCGTGCACTAAGCAGTAGTTTGATACACTGTTACGCTCAATGAAAAGCGTTATTAAGGTTCGATGTTCATATAGTTCTGGTGATGTGCATGGTTGAACCACTCGTTAAGAGGGCATACGAGACAGAAAAGAAGGCCGCTGCAAGCTACACTGATGGTCTTGGCCTCATCAGGGGCCAGGGTCTAAGGTACACCACGGTTGAAGAGGTTGTTGGCAGGATAGCCGTTGATACGATAATCCACAAACACCTGATGAAAGCCATCCTCGATGCCCAGAATGAGTTGGAAAAGCTCGCCGGCGAGGGGCCGATATCTGAAGTTAAGGAGATAAAGCTTTCTCCCGAGCAGAGGGCACTGGTTAAGCGCTTCGCCGAGATGCACCTTGAGATAGAGAAGGACATGATAGAAACCTATCAGAAGATGGCCGAGAAGATGACACACCCCCTGTTCAAGGGACTGGCTGAGGCGCTGGTCGAAAACGAGAAGGAGCACCACAAAATTCTGGCAGAGCTCATAGCGAAATATAAGGAGTAAATCGGTCACTGGAGCGTCCTGGTTAGCAGGCTCCACTCTTCTTTTTTCCAGACATCCTTCTCAGTGACGATGATTAACGTGCCGTTGAACAGAAGCGCCATGTCCCTGAGTGCTGAGAGCATCTTCAGAACACCCCTGAGGTCATTGTAAAGTCTCAGGAATTCTGGGGCCTCAACTATTACGATTCCCTGCTTACCAACGGCCCTCATCTCGTGGAAATACTGTGACGTGAGTTGAGTTATCTTGTAGAGGGACGTTGGCGGGATTGTGTTGGGCCCGTCGATTGACCTTATCCAATACGTTATCCATCCTTCCCCAGGTTCAATACCTCTCAAAAACGCAAGCACAGGGAATCCTTTCAGCCTTGGAGAGACCTCCTTGAGTTCTTTGAGAGACATGATGCGTACCCCAGCTGGGATATCTACTTTTGAGAGGCCATCCTCGGACCTGATTTTGTCCACGGCTAAGAACCGTCTGCTGTATATGAGCTCATAGTATGCGTATGCCGTTAGAACAGCCAAGAGTGCTGCCGAGTATACCACCATGTCATCAGAGATGAAGCCGTTAAAATATATCAGGGGATACACCATACTCGCCATTCCCGATATAACAATAACCATCCCAAAGAGCTTGGCTCTCTCGTGGTAGTACCGTGAGAGGAATTCTATGAGGACAACGCCTCCGATTAGGAGCAGGGCCCCTGAAACCGCATAGGTGTTGGCACAGCTCCTACTCATTGTGGCTTCGAGTGTACCGTATGCCGCCGGTATGAGGGGCAGGGTTACATGCATAGCGAGGGGTGACCGTCTTCCGGTTTCCTCCTCGACCAAAAGCAGTATTCCAAGGAGTGTGAAGGATGTGGCGACGCCCATTAAAATCGGAGCTATCTGAATTCCGTAAAAGCTGGGGATTCTCGCTGGTAGCGTGGCGCTCGTCAGCCACCCAAGGGACAGAAGGAGGGCTGATCTTCTCTTACTCTTGATAAACGCTCTCAGAAATACGAGGGTCATGCCGAGTTTGACAAACACTATAAACAATTCGAGGTTCGTTGTCATTTGAATCCCTCGCTTTCTACTGCCATTGTGTGGTATACTTATAAGTTTTACGTCCGAAGTATTCCATTCCATTTGAATAGTGGAAACATGAAGGAATTTGAAAATCAGGACGAAGAAAAGGGACCAAATCACGGACCGACGTGCATCATCTGGCTGTACATCTCCCAGTCAAGGAGAAGCTCGTACTCCGCTCTGAGAGTGTAGTAGTGGCCCTTCTCCATGTCGCTGAGATAGCGCATAAGCCTCTTCCTGTCCTCCGAATCGACCATTTCTTCAAGTTCCTCGTAGAAACGTGCCGCTATCTCCTCCGCCTTCATCGCCCATCGTATCAGGTCTATGATGTCCTGAACACCGCTCAGCTCTCTCGCGACCGGCTTCAGCTCGGGCCCTATGTGCTCCTTTGGATAAACAATCTCCTTTCCCGGGAACATGGTCTCGTACATCTTCCTGAGCAGTGCCTCGTGTTTGGCTTCCTCCCCTGCTAACCACTCTATCTTCTCTTTCAGGGCCTCAATTTCTACCCTCTCCGCGAGGCTCTCGTAGAACTTTCTGGCGCCTATCTCAGCCTTTATGGCCATGCCGAGGAGCTCCTCAATGGAGAACTCCTTAACCCTTTCGAGGGGGAGCCCCTCTTCAAGCTCTGGAACCATACATCATCCCTCCGCAAGTAACAGTCCAAGTTCATTGTAGACCTTTATCTTATTAAACCCTTCCCGCCTTAGAACGGAAACTATGCCGTCCAAAATCTTGCTTTGAACGTTGATGGCCAGCATCTGGCATGCATGGCACTCCGGTGTTGCACGGGCCATTAAAAGAAAAACCTCAACGGTGTTTTCTTTCACCGTTAAACCGTAGAGAAGACCCTCTTCCACGATGTTCAGCCCTGTTTCGGGGTCCTTTACCTTTTCCAGGATTCTAACAACTTCGGAAACTTCCGGTGGAAGGTTCCTCGGACCTCGTTTTGGTGTTTTTTGGGGTCTGAGAAAGTTAAAAAGGCTCAACTCTCAGACCTTCTCCTGACTTATGTCTTCGATGGTGTAGCCCTTTTTGTTCTCAAACACTCCAACGGGGTTGTTCTTGAGGTCGTAGACGTAGACGTTCTGGAACTTCACGAGGGCGAAGCGCTCGATGATATCGCCGATAATCTTGGAGTATGCTATCGCACTTGCTCCTGTTATGTTGTACTCTGCATGGCTCTCGAAGTTGAGCCAGACCTTTAGGGTGTCCTCTCCAACCTCCAGTCCGGCGACGACACCGGAGTCAAGAATATCGCCTCCAGTAACTGGGTCGGTTATCTTTGAGAGCTCGTCCAGAACCACCCGGTAGTGCTCCGGCCATTCCCTGCCCGGCATGTAAACCTTCATTTTTCTCACCTAAAGGCCTTTCTCGTGTCCAGTTATAAGCCTTCCTGGCCACTTCTGGGTATGGGAAGGTAGTCCGGAGAAACTGAAATGTACATTGATACCAGAACGGCAACCCACATAAGGACCGATAGGAAGTAGGGGGCAACTATAAGCGCTTTGACCAGCCCGGAGGTATCGTCCAGCCAGTAGCGGGTCCACGAGAAGATCACGATCATCCAGGAAGCGGCCACCAGGAGCCGTCTTCTGTTCCCTTCGGTTACCATTATCTGGGCGTTCATCAGAAGCAGAACCGCCAGAAACGGCCCCACGTAGGCTATGTCAACAGTCACAGTGGAGTAATGTCCTGCACCGAGTAGGCTGAGCATCAGGGCAACGCTCTGGAGGAGCAACCTCACGCTCACACCTTTAAAGCCCATATCGTAGAGGGCATAACCTATCATGGCGGGACCGATTAGTATCAGTGTGAGCATTGCCTGGCTCATGTTCCGACCGTTGAGCACACCGAGTGAAAAGCCCAGCGAGGTTAACAGCCCCCCAATAAGCAACAGGAGGGAGGACGTTTTCGATTCGCCGGTCACTCGCTCTATCTTCCGGCGTACCATCCATGTAAGGACAATACCAGCGAGAATCAAGATCCCGCTAACGCTCATTATTACATCATACCAAGGTTCCCTCATCTTTTAGGCATCCATCCAGTGATGCATTAAAATTGCTCCCAACATAGATAAACCTTCCGGATAAAAGTGGTAAGATATAAAAGAAGGGGGTTGGGGCACGGGAATCACTCGAGCGCGACCTCGTTCTCCCAGAGGCCGTGAATGTTGCAGTAGCTGAGGGCGTAGAGCTTGCCCTTCTTGGCAGTCCTGAAGAAGAAGACCGCCCTCGGCTCGGTCAGCGGGTCGCTGTGGTTGGTGAAGGCAACCCTGCCGACGAGAATCGGGAAGTTCTCCCCCTCGGGGTGGAAGTAGAGCTCTATCCAGGCTATGTGGTGCTCAGGCGTGTTCGGGTGTGGTATCTCCTTTCCAACAGAGACCTCGACCTTCACGAGGTCGCCGTCCTTCTCGTACTCTATAACGGGGACGTGCTTCTCCCCCTTCCAGTCCCCACTCTTTATGGTTCCGCTAAGCATCTCAACCACCTCACTCTATCTTTTCAAACATGTCCTTGGGAGCACCGCAGAGCGGGCAGACCCAGTCCTCGGGGAGGTCTTCAAACTTGGTTCCCGGGGCAATCCCGGCATCCTCGTCACCTTCATCCTCGTCGTATATGTAGCCGCAGACTATACACTTCCATTTTGCCATTTTTTCCACCACCCTAATGTTATTAGCCCGTCCTTATAAGGTTTGCGCCTCAAACTTGAGAAATGGGAAAGCGAAACGTTTACTCAAAGACCACGAACTTATCCCTGGGAGCACCGCACACCGGGCAGTACTCGGGGGCTTCGTCAACCGCTGTGTAGCCGCAGACCGGGCAGATGTAGACCTTCTTTATCTCGATATCCTTCCCGCTCTCGGCCTTTTCTTTGGCCTTGACGTACAGCTCGGCGTGTATCTTCTCGGCCTCCAGGGCGTAGTGTGTCGTCCTGACGGCGTCCTTCTCGCCCTGGAACTCGGCGGCGTTCTTAAAGACAGGGTACATCTCCTCAACCTCGTAGGTCTCGCCGTCTATTCCCGCCTGAAGGTTCTCAGGGGTTTTGCTCAGGTGTCCAAGGGCGATAAAGTGATTCTTGGCATGGACAAACTCGGCGTGGGCTATGGCCCTGAACAGCTTGGCTATGTTCGGGAAACCCTCCCTCTCGGCCTGCTCCGCGAAAATCAGGTACTTCATGTGGGCCATGCTTTCGCCAGCGAAGGCATCCTCCAGAAACTTCCGGGTCATTTTTCTTTCCACTACCATACGATATCACCAACAAACGGTGCTGCACTACCATCTTCGGGATTGGAGTATATAACGATTTTCCAAACCAAAGGTTTGACAACATCTGCACTTCAGTCAATAGGCAGTCCCTCTTTGATGGCTTTTTCGATCCGGAATGCTTTCTGCGTATTACCCAGGACAACGACTCCAACCGGCCGTTCACCCTCATAAAAAATCTTGACATCTTCGTCGAGCCAGCTCCCGGCACTCCCAGTTCTTCCGATAATCGCCACACCGAAGTCGGCGAACTTGAAGAAGGCCGACCTGAAGGAAAAGTCGTAGCGGTCGTCAGCGCCCCTCAGGAGATTGGCGAGAACCTTTGCCTGCTCCACGGCGGCCTTTGCTGTTCCCCTAACGACGCCACCGTGCTCGGCACAGTCACCTATCGCGTAGACATCCCGCGCGGAGGTTCTAAAGCGGTCATCTATGAGTATCCCCCTGCCAGCGTGGATGCCGCTCTTCACTGCCAGCTCCCTGTTCGGCACTATGCCAAAGGCACAGACCTTTAGCCTGCCCTGGATATAACCTTTATCGGTTTTTAGGCCCTCCTCGTCAGCCCATAGAGCGTTCGTTTCCAGATGGAACTCAACGCCCGCTCCTTCTAACTCTACCCTGATACGCTCGCTCAGATCTCCATCGAGGCCGAGCAGGGTTTTTCCTCTGTGAATTACCCTCACAGTGTAGCCCGCTTTGGCCAGGTTTCCGGCAAGCTCAAGTGATATGAAGCCCCCACCGAGGATCGTTATTTCCCCTTCCTCCTCAAGGCGCTCTTTTATCAGCTTTGCGTCGTTAAGCGTTCTGAGGGTTAATATGTGCTCCTTTCCCGGGATGGATGGTTCCCTGGCCCTTGCTCCGGTCGCTATAACGAGGGTATCGTAGGGTATCTCGTCCTTGTCTGTCACGAGAACCTTCCGGGACTTATCGATGAGCCTCGCCTCGGTTCCGAGCAAAAGGTTTATTCCTCTCTCCTCGTACCACTCCCTGGAATATGGGAAGAGCTTCTCCTCGGGAATGAAGCCCGCTATGTAGTGGCTCAGGAGAGGCTTTGAATAGTGGGGGATGTTTTCCTTCTCCACCACTGTTACGTCAAACTCCCCGGCCAAGCGCTTGGCCAGCTCGACCCCGCCCGGCCCGTTGCCGACTATGACGAGTTCCATTCTTCCACCTTCAAGAAATACTCAGGAGAGCCATGCTACGAGCTTCCTGACCCCTTCCCTGAGCCTCTCCTCGTCCTCCGGCCGGGGCATTCCCCTGCTCTCAACGGTGTCAACGTGGTCGAACTTGCTGCGCGTTATCAGTGTCTCTATCTTCTTGCCCGCGACACCGGCCCAGCCGAAGGCGCCAACGATGAGGACGGGCTTTTCATAGTTGGCTTTGTCCACTATCTCATAGAGGGCGTACCTTATGCGCGGGTGTATCTCGGCCTCGTAGGTCGAGGCGCCGATGATTATCGCATCACTGTCAGGGACTTCACCGAGTATGTCGCTGACAGCTGGTGCCTCCTTGTCTGTGAATTTGTAGACGACTGGTTTCAGTCCGTGCTTCCTCAGCTCGTCTAGGACGATGTTCATCCTCCTCTCCACGAAGCCGTACATGGAGTCATAGATGACAAGGACCTTGCCCTTCGTGGTCTTTCCTGCGCCGACAGCTTCGTAGTGTTCGAATATCCTCATGGGGTTCTTACGCCAGATGAGGCCGTGACCTGGGAGTATCATCCTGGCCTCCTCGACTATGCCAAGGCTCTTGAGCTTCTTGATGTTCTGGACGATGTACTTGTGGTAGTGTCCGATGACGGTGACTATGTACTTGGTTACGTGGGGGAGATAGCGTTGGACGACCTCTTCATTGCTGTCGTCGATGGTCTCGGGGATTCCGTAGCCGCCGCCGGCGTCGCAGGAGAAGATTAGCTTGTCCTCGACCACGTAGGTTATCATCGTGTCCGGCCAGTGGAGCCAGGGGACGGTTATGAAGCGGAAGGTCCTGCCCCCTATCTTCATCTCCTCTCCATCTTTGATTGTGTAAAAGTTCTCAACGACTTTCTCGCCGTAGAATCCCTCCAGGAAACGCTTGGCGAAACTCGTGCCCATGAGCTTGGCTTTGTAGCCGTTGGCCTCAAGGAAGGCCGGCAGCGCCCCTGTGTGGTCGGGCTCGGTGTGGTGGATTACAACGTGGGTTACCTCCTTTGGATCGACCAGCTTTTCGAGGGCCTCCATGAAGAGCTCCGTGTATTCCCTCTTGCTCAGGTCGAAGAGAACCACGGCATCTTTGAGCTTCATCAGGTAAGCGTTGTAGGTTATCCCCTCGGGGATGTCCCACGTTGCTTCGAAGTACTTTATCCTGTCATCATCGACCCGGATTATGTAGAGCTCCGGATCCTCAAGAATCCTTTCAACTTTCACATCGGGCATTCCTATCACCGAACCTATTTGGTGCGGAAGGATAAAAAGTCTTTCTTGACCAAAAAGTTAAGGACAGAAATGGGTAAATTAAAAGCTCGAACGATCAGGCGAAGGTAACGCTCCTGTCCTTCAGCGAGCGGTTCAACAGGTCGGCGTGCTCCAGGGTGACCTGGTACTCGGCGAGCTTCTCCAGCTTTATCTCACCGTCCTCAAGGAGTATTCTGTTGACGTAGACCTTACCCTCGTCGAAGCCGACGGTGTATACGAAAAGGTCTTTCTTGCTCAGGTACCCCTTTATCTTCTCGTCCTCTAAAGCTTTGGCAAGACCGCCGGCGGCGAATATCCTGACATGAACGACGAATGCTCCAGGAACGTCCTTCTCGGCGAACTGTCTCAGGGTCTCGACGAATACCTCCGTGGTCTCCTCTATTGGCGTTTCGCCACCGAACTGGAGGACGGTGACCTGTGGAGCGAAGGCCTTCACACGCTCCGCTAGCTCGGCCTCCTTGCCCTTCTCCGCGAGGAAGTGGTAGGTAACGCCTCCGCTCAGTGTCAGGAAGGTAGCCTCGGTCGCTGTGGCTATGCTGGAGCAGATTATGTTCCTGCTGGCAACGACTGCCACCTTGTTGAGGCCGAGATCTGCCAGAGCCTTTCCAACGAGCCTTCCGGTCAGGGCCCTCAGGTATACCTCCTCCTCAAAGGTGGTCTTGGCCATAACATCACCTCCCTACCCACTTCTGCGGATTTTTTATCAATTCTGCATATCAAGGTTCGGAATAAAACTCTTTCGGTTTTCCTAACAATATTTTATGCCTCTAACAATTCGGGAATGGAACTCAACTTGAAAAGTCAGGTTCAAAGGATAAACTTAAAAGGTTTGACTTTCAAATAGAAGTGGTGATGAACAATGCTGAGTGAAAGGATGCTTAAGGCTCTCAATGAGCAGGTGACGAAGGAACTCTTTTCGGCCTACTTCTACCTTGGCATAGCGGCCTACTTCAAGGAGAAAGGCTTTGACGGCTTTGCCACCTGGATGGAGGCCCAGGCCGAAGAGGAACTCGGGCATGCGATGAGAATATACGATTACATATTCGACCGAGGAGGCAGGGTCGAGCTGGGAAGGATTGAGAAGCCGAAGCAGGACTTTGAGAGCCCGCTGAAGGCCTTTGAGGCGGTTTATCTGCATGAGGTCGGCGTCACCGAGTCCATCTACAGGCTCGTGGACATCGCGGAGGAGGAGAAGGACCGCGCGACATACCAGTTCCTACAGTGGTTCGTGGAGGAGCAGGTCGAAGAGGAGGCCACCGCCAAGGCAATCGTGGACAAGCTCAGGATTATAGGCGACAATCCGAACGGCCTCTTCATGCTCGACAGGGAGCTTGGCCAGAGGGGCCCGAAGCTGAGGTCACTGCTGATGCAGCCCGGGCAGTGATTCTTTCTTTCGGTTTTTTCTGCAAAGAGGGATGAATAAAGAGGCGCTCAATCCCGTAGGACTTCAAAGACTTCTTCCAAGTCGGGCACTTCCCTTATTGGATACACCTTGAAGAACGCTATCTTGCCGTTTTCGTCTATGAGGACGTTCGCCCTCTCGGAAAAGCCATCCTTCTCACGGAACAGGCCGTAGAGCTTTGCGACCTCCCCATGCGGCCAGAAATCGCTCAGGATTCTGAGTTTCTTAAGCCCGATGTGTTCGGCCCACGCCTTCTTGCTCGGTACTGCATCGACGCTTATCCCCACGGGGACAGCGTTCAGGCCCTCAAACCTCTCATGGTTTTCCTCAAGGGCTTTCATCTGCTTCTCGCATATCCCTGTCCAGGCGAGCGGGTGGAAGGACAGCAGAACCTTCTTCCCCCTGAAATCGCTCAGTCTGAAATCCTCACCGTTCTGGTCCTTCAGAACGAAATCCGGGGCGTTTTCTCCAACTTTCATAACTCACACCTCCAGAGCCTTAAACTGCCAAAGGGCTAAAAAAGAAAAGTTGGGGTTTCACAGCTTCTTACCCTCAAAGAACCTTTCTACGAGGTCAAACCTCGGCTCACGATCCCAGAGGGGCTTTTTGTCTGTTCTGTAAGCCGGGACACTCTCCTCAAAGGTCAGCCTCTCGTTAATGTAGAATATCCCCAGCGGTAGCGGGTCTGTCTCTATCGCGCGCTTGAAGGCGGCCTTCCTGTCGTGAGGGTCATGGTCGTCCATCCAGTAGGTGTGCTCCCTGTACCAGGCGTAGGTATTCACCTTGTTGAAGCTGACGCATGGGTGGAGGATGTCAACTATAGCCAACCCCCTGTGCTGAATTGCCTTCTTGATTATCTCTACGCTTTCCCTGAAGTAGCCCATGAAGGTTCTTGCCACGAAGGATGCGTTCATAGCTACCGCCAGGGCCACGGGGTTGAATGGCTCTTCAAAAACTCCCCACGGCTGGGTTGGGGTCTTCATCCCGACCATGGTCGTCGGGGAAGCCTGTCCCTTAGTTAGGCCGTATATCTGGTTGTCGTGGATAAGAACCGTTATGTTCGGGTTTCTCCTTATCGCGTGGAGCAGGTGGTTGCCGCCTTCGGCGTACATGTCGCCGTCTCCACCCTCAGCTATGACCGTCAGCTGGGGGTTTGCCGCTTTGAGGCCGGTCGCTATGGGTATCGCCCTGCCGTGGAGCGTGTGGTAGCCGTTGGCGTTGATGTAGTGGGGCATCTTCGCAGCCTGTCCTATTCCGCTGATTATCGCCACCTGACTCGGCCTCAGTCCAAGCTCAGCAAGGGCTGAGATGAGTATGTTCCTTATGCCGAAGTTGCCGCAGCCCGGGCACCAGGCGACGTCCTCGCTTCCCGGCCTTCTGGGTTCAAAGGCCTCCCTGCCAGTGGGCAGATTCATTCTATCACCCCCTTCAGGGCATCAAAAATCTCTTCCACCGAAAACGGCCTCCCGTCGTACTTCAGAACCCTGTGGTGAACCTCAACGCCCAGCTCCTTTCTCAGCAGGTCGGCAAACTGGCCGGTGATATTGCTCTCAACGGCGATGACCGTTTTGCCCTCGAAGAACCGCTTTGTCTCCGGGTTGAGCGGGTAGACCCAGCTGAAGTGGAGAAGAGCCACGTCGTTCCGGTTGAGCTTCTCAAGGGCCTCCTCAACGGCGTGAAGCGCTGAGCCCCACGAAACGACGAGATACTTGGCGTTCTCGCTTCCCCTTAGCTTTGGAAATGGGGCGTTCTCCCTTATCGTTTCGAACTTTCTAACGGCTCTCTTCTCCTGCATGAGCCTTGTGAGCTCCGCATCCTCCGTTATATCGCCCCACTCGTCGTGCTCGTTGCCGTTGGCTATGACGACCTCCTCGCCGTAGCCTGGAACGGCCCTCGGTGAGATTCCATCCTCGGTCAGCTCGTACCTCCGGTAGCCGGGCTTAGCCTCAATGATGTACCTCTCGAACTTCACCCTTCCAACGTCAGGCTTGGGCAGGTTGTAGTAGGTGTCGACGAAGTACTGGTCGGTCAGAATTATCACCGGAACCTGATATCGGTCGGCGAGGTTGAAGGCTTCAGCCGTCAGGTAAAACGCCTCTTCCATGCTTCCCGGGGCGAGGACAATCCTTGGAAAGTCTCCATGGCCGGCGTAGAGGACGAGGTTTAAGTCCCCCTGCATGGTTCTCGTTGGCAGGCCAGTGGCCGGCCCGGGTCTCTGGGCAAGGTGTATTACGACTGGGTTCTCCGCCATTCCGGCCAAGCTTAAAGCCTCACTCATGAGGGCAAAGCCGCCGCCAGAAGTGCTCACCATCGCCCTGGCTCCCGCAAACCAGGCCCCAAGCGCCATGTTTATCGCCGCTATCTCGTCCTCCACTTGTTCAACGACTATCCCGAACTCTTCTGCCTTCTGCGCCGCGAAGGTTGAAACTCCCGTGGAGGGACTCATGGGGTAGAAAGACAGGAAGTTCATGCCCCCGGCAAGGGCCCCTATTCCCACCGCTTCCGTGCCGCTCAGCAGAATCTCGTCTCTGACCTTCTCGTCCCTCTCGACTTCCACCCTTATCGTTCCCTCATCACAGAGCTTTTTCCCTAAATCGTAGCCTTTCCTTGCAGCTTCAATGTTTTTCTGGACGATTTTTTCGCCCTTGTCCCCAAAGCGCTTCCCTATGTACTCTTCCACCGCCCCGAAGTCGCCGTGAAAGAGGCCGACTATCAGGCCTGCCGCGGTCGTGTTGAGATAGAGCTGACTGCCGGTTTCGAGGGCGAGTTTTGTAAGGGGCACCTCTACGAGGTTTACCTTCCCAAGAAAGCTTTCCTCAACGTTCTCCCGTTCTCCAAGGACGATGGTGCTGCCGGATATCCTGTCGGAAACCCAGCTCAGAACGCCCTGCTTGAAGGGGACGAGGATATCTATGCGCCTCACGAAAGCTCTAACGCGCCTTGAAGAGACCCTTATCTCGGTCGTGTTGATTCCGCCCCTCACGCGGGACATGTACTCCTTGTTGGCATAGACGTGGTAGCCGGACCGCTTTAGCGAGTACGTCAGAATTCCCTCAACGGTCTGGATTCCCTGTCCGGCCGCTCCGCCGAGAACTATGGAGACTTCATCACGGAACTCAACCATGAGGCACCACTTCCAGGATCGCTCTTCCCGTGGGTTTGGCATTCGTTAACCTCTTCAGAACTTCCATCACAAAACAAAAAATCCTCCGCGGGCGTTTTCGAACAAATTTGTTCATTTCTAACCACCAACATGTAATTATGCCCAAACATATATAAAGCTTATCGATTAAGTTTAGATGAGTGCTATGGCTGGTGAGAAAGGAGAACCTGGCGTGGCAATATTTGCCGGCGGCTGTTTCTGGTGCATGGAGGAGGCCTTCGAGAGGTTTCCCGGAGTTATTGAGGCAATTTCAGGCTACACCGGTGGATGGGTGGAAAACCCCGCCTACGAAACAGTCTCCTCGGGTGAAACGGGCCACCGTGAGGCTGTAAAGGTGGTCTATGACAGGGCCCTGGTCTCCTACAAGAGGCTCCTTGAAGTTTTCTGGAAGAATATCGACCCCACTGACCCCTATGGCCAGTTCGCAGACAGGGGCGAGCAGTACAGGACGGCGATTTTTTACCTTGGAGATGTGCAAAGGACCCTTGCGGAGGAATCAAAGAGGAGAATTGAGCTTTCGGGAATCTTTGACGGGCCGATAGTTACAGAAATCCTTCCAGCGGGAGAGTTCTATCCTGCTGAGGACTATCATCAAGGCTACTACCTCAGCTTTCCGAAGCACTACAAAAGGTACAAGATGTACTCAGGGAGGCTCGGCTTCATAAAGGCCGTCTGGGAAAGAAACGGGCACTTCCGCCTATTTCCTGAGAGGGAACGGTACTGGCTCGGCTACAGGAAGCCAAGTGATTCCGAGCTTAGAAGGCTTCTTACACTCCTCCAGTACGCCGTCACCCAGCTGGGAGCAACGGAACCACCCTTCAGGAATAAGTACTGGGACAACGAGGATGAGGGGATATACGTGGACGTGGTCTCGGGAGAGCCGCTCTTCAGCTCCGCCGACAAGTTCGACTCCGGTACGGGATGGCCGAGCTTCACGCGTCCCCTGGAAGAGTGGGCGGTGGTGGAGGCGGAGGAGTGTGAAGGGCTCCTCTGCGGTCGTGAGGTTAGGAGTCGCTTCGCGGGCTCTCACCTCGGCCACGTTTTCGAGGAGCCCACCTCAACAGGGAGGCGCTACTGTATAAATTCCGCCTCCCTGAGGTTCATCCCCCGCAGTGAGCTGGTGAGGTACGGCTACGTGGCCTACGAGGGGCTCTTCAAATAAAAAGAGAGGCTCAAAGCTCCTCTATGACTCCCCTGACGACCTCAAGGGGCTCCTTTATTATCTCCAGCACGTCGTCGGCGGTGTTTATGGCGACGTAGGTTTCGCCGTTCTTCTGATAGAAGAGCACCGGGCACGGTGCAAAGGAGCCTATCTCGTAGTCCTCCTTCGTCATCTCGTAGAACACCTTTGGGTTGCACACCCAGAGTATCCTGTAGGGCTCCATATCAGCCCCGACCTTGGATTTAACGACGTCGCTCGGGGTAAACTCAAGAACAACCTTGTAGCCCTTCTCCTCCAGCTTTGCCTTGAACTTCTCCTCGGCCTCTTTGAGGCCCAGATTGAGTTTCCTCCTGTACCTGTACATCAAATCACCTCCTCAAAGGGTTGAGAGCGATTCAAAGAGCGAGCTCCAGAGCTTGAGAGGAGTAAGCTCCGTCAGCATCAGCAGGCCTAGGATGATGAGTACCGCCCCAAGGACAATTTCCCACTTCGCCTTGGCGCCTCTCTTCAGCGACAGCCGGTTCGAGAGGACTTTTCTGTTTACCCACCCGCCGAGGTCCTTCGATGCTGTCAGCAGGTAAACCGTCAGCCCCATCCCGAGGCCGTAGGTGCCCATTACAACAACCCCGCTCAGTGTGTCCCCGCTCAGGGCAGCAGTTATCACCGCGAAGCCGACGTATGGCGCTATGCAGCCGAGCCACGTCGCTCCCAGAGCAGAGCCGAGGGCGAAGTCATACGCCAGCCCCTTCCTGCCGGCCATCTTATCCGCCGGCGAGAAGCTCAGGTACCTCTCGAGTTTGGAGCTGAACCTCTCGCTGACAAAGCTCATGCCCACCACGATGAAGCCAATCCCCCCTATCAGGTAGAGCGCCCCCTGTATCTGGGAAGCGTAGGAGCCGAGGCTTCCAACGAGCGCTCCGAGTAGGGCGAAGGAGACTATCATCCCGGCTATTATCGCCTCGACCTTCCTCCTTGCGAAGGTCAGGGAGAGGGTTCCGACTATTACCGGGAGGACGCAGGGAGAGAACACGCTGACGATTCCCGCGGAGAATATCGGCAGGAGAACGGCCAAGCTGAGGTTGCTTCCTCCGTTCGCGGTTTCTGAAACATCTTGGGCACTCGGAGGCTTTTGGTCATCGGACTGGATAGCAGTTTGGGTTTCTTCCCCTTCCGTTGCCTTTTCGACGAAGTGAGTCAGCCCCTCCGGGCTCAATGCACCCACGGCGACACCCTTGAGGACCCTCGTCCCGTTCACGGCCTGGAATATCACCATCGTTGGCGTTCCCGGGACGCCGACGCTTATTTCCTCCCCGGGGTTTTTGGGCCTGTAGTAGCCTGCATTGTCCGGCTGAATGACTATCACCGGGTCGTAGACCCTGTAGCGGAGAGTGGTTATTGAACGTCCCCGGTAGACATCCACCGAGACGAGAACAAGTCCGTCTAGGGCTTTCCCTGCCTCTTCGCTTGGAAAGACGTTCCTCTTCATGTACTGGCATGCCGGGCAGCTTTCGGAGTGATAGAAGACGAAGAAGTACCTTCCGCTGTTCGAGGAAACCAGCTCCTGGAGTTCCTTTTCGGTTGTGACGTCATGGAACGACAGGTTCCCGTATTTGACGGTCCCCGCGCTGGCCAGTGGTATGAAGAGCGATAGAACCACGAGCATTAAAAGTGCCCTGCGCACCCCTTTCACCTGAAAAAAGGTTGAAACGACATTTAAAAAGCATTTTTTTGAAGCTTTTTTCATCAAAATGTCACCGGAACGTAGTCTTCTTCTAATAAGTTCGGCAATTATCGCACCGACGTACCCGACTCTGGAGTTCTTTCCAAGGATCTCTTCGAAGCCTTCCTCTTCGGCTATTCTCCTGCATGCCCTCGGAAGCTTTCTCAGTTCTCTGAGCCGTTCTATCCATCCAATGAAGCGTTCGTTTTCCCTCGCAATTGCTCCTTCAATGGGACCGAAGAGCACCACTTCGACGTCCTCCGTCCACCCGTTCTTTATTGCGTTGACTGCCCACATAAAGCCGGGATTGCCCTTTCATCCGGGCTTGATATTATGATCAGTACCCTCATCACCCACCTCCGCTGTGCCGAGGTGGGCTGCAAGTTCCTTCATGTCCGATGCCGAGATTTCAGCCTCACCTGCGATGACGTTTATCCTTCCGCAGTCGTACTTGGTGCACAGCCCTATGCATCCCTCCACGCTCACCTCGTAGCCAGCCCTCCTGAGGACGTCAACGACTTCTTCAAGCCTTTCGCCGGCACAGAATTTGCACACCCTAGCCTCCACCTGCTCCACCAGAACTTTCTACTCCAGCCCCTTTATGGCGTTTATTTTTTGCACTGTGAAAAATTCGATGGAAGAACGGTTGACACAATGGAATCACTTCCACGCTTCACCAAAGCGGTTGTGGCTCACCTTCCCCCACTCAAGGACCTCCTCACCGCGGGGCTCTTTCCTCTCGGCCGGGTAGCCGACGCCTATTATGCACACCACTCGGTAGTTCTCGGGAATTCCAAGGAGCTCCCTCACGTATTCCTCCGCGGTCCTCTTCTCATCGTTCATTCTGTTCCTTATCTGCACCCAGAAGGCCCCCAGCCCGAGGTCGAACGCCGCCAGCTGTATGTGTTCTGCTGCTATGCCCGCGTCTTCCACCCAGACGTCGCTTCTGCTTTCGTCGGAGGTAACAACTATCGCCACTGGTGCCGTTGCCAGACCGGAGGCGCCGAGCTTGGCCGTTGAGAGTGCCAGGAGCTTTTCTCTATCGTCAACTAAAATGAAGTGCCACGGCCTCCTGTTGAAAGAACTCGGTGACAGGAAAGCCGCCTCAAGGAGCTTTTCCACAAGTTTGCGGGGAACCGGCCTCTCCTGGAAGCGCCTCACGCTCCTCCTTTTTCTGAGAACATCGAAGAACTCCATGCCACCACCGAGAAGGATTTCCTGAAAACCCGTTTAATACCCTTTCCCAGCTTTGGTATTTCCCAGAACTGTCCAGAACTTTTGGTTTTCAAAAGCCTTTTTTGAGGGCTTTAAAACTTCCCAATGGTGAGAGCATGGTGGATGTAAAAATGGACTTTTCGAGGCACTTCCCGATCATAGGAATCGAAGGACAGAGGAAGCTGAGCGAGAGCACCGTTGCAGTAGTGGGGGCGGGTGCACTGGGCAGCTGGGAGGTTTACTTCCTCCACAAGCTCGGCGTGGGGAGGATAATCGTTATCGACAGGGACTTCGTCGATGAGGGCGACCTTCCTAGGACTGTATACACCAAGGAGGACGTCGGAAAGCCGAAGGTCGAGGTGCTAAAGGAGAAGTTCGGGGTCACCGGTCACTTCGAAGACCTGAACCCCGGAACGGTAAGCCTGCTTGACGAGGCAGACCTTATAATCGACGGGACCGACAACATCTATACCCGCCAGGTGATAAACGACTACGCAGTCAAAAACAACAAGCCGTGGATTTACGTGGGTGTTCTAGCAACCTACGGCAACATAATGCCGGTAATCCCCGGAAAAACCGCCTGTTTCCGCTGCCTGATGCCCAAGCTCCCGGAGAGGCCCCTGCCGACCTGCGCGATAGCAGGTATAATGAGCTACGTACCGAGCTTTGCGGCATCTCTTGCCGTTGCACTGGCGGCGAAGATACTTCTCGGCGAGGAGGTCGAGAGCGAGCTGTTCTTCTTTGACCTCAAGAACATGGACTTCGAGAAGGTAAAGATACCGAGGAGAGAGGACTGTCCCGCCTGTGTGAGGAAAGAGCTCACCTTCCTTGAAAAGCGGATAAAGGTCGAGCACATGTGCGACGGCTCGATGCAGGTAACACCCCCAGAACCGATGAGCATAAACCTCGACGAGTTCGCGGAGCGGCTTGAGAAGCTCGGCATCGAGTACCTGAAGACAAGCCAGTTCATTCAGTTCGAGGACGACTACGCCGAGATACTGGTGTTCAAGACGGGCAGAATGGTAATTCAGGGAGCTGAAGATGAGAAGGAAGCCAAGAACTTCTTCGCCCGCTACCTGGGTGGTTGATGTAACCGAGGACGTCTGAATAGTCCCACAAGTCCTAAAGGCCCTGGGATAGGGAGGCCTTCGGGATAATGCTTGCCCTTTATTACTCATATCTGTGAAGAAAGGTTTTAAAGGTGTACGTTTCTACCCAAAATCGTGTAGGAAAAAGAGGTGACGTTCATGCTTAAGGTGGAAAACCTTCACGTTAAGGTTGCGGATAGAGAAATACTGAGGGGAATAGACCTTCATCTTGGCGAGGGGGAGCTTCACGTCGTCATGGGTCCCAACGGGAGCGGGAAGTCGACCCTCGCCCTCACGATTGCAGGACATCCGAAGTACGAGGTGGCTGAGGGCAGGATATTCTTTGATGGGGAAGACATAACAACCGCAAAGCCCGAGGAGAGGGCCAGGAAGGGCATCTTCCTCAGCTTCCAGCATCCGGTTGAGGTCGAGGGCGTCAAGGTCATCAACTTCCTCCAGAGGGCGCTCAGGAACCTCCGGGGCATAGACGAGGTAGAGGCCTACGACAGGATTTTCCAGGCGGTTGAAGAGCTTGGATTTGACAGTTCAATTCTCTCCAGGGAGCTGAACGTCGGCTTTTCCGGTGGCGAGAGGAAAAAGCTCGAGATGCTTCAAGCTTACCTCGTAAAGCCCAAGCTCCTTATCCTCGATGAGCCCGACAGCGGTGTTGATGTTGATTCCCTCAAGGTCATAGCGGGGATAATAGCCAAGCTCCACAGTGGGGGAACTTCAATTCTCCTCATCACGCACTACGGCAGGATCCTTGAGTACCTAAACCCTCAGAGGGTACACGTACTGAAGGACGGGAAGATGGCGATTTCCGGTGGAATGGAGCTTGTAAAGCTCATTGAGGAGGAAGGCTTCGCGGCGGTGGAGGGCAATGGGGCAGCAGTCAAGGCTTGAGGAGATACTCAGGGCCGGTTCCCTTGAGGAAATCCTT
Source organism: Thermococcus sp. ES12 (assembly GCF_012027515.1). Classification (NCBI taxonomy): domain Archaea; kingdom Methanobacteriati; phylum Methanobacteriota; class Thermococci; order Thermococcales; family Thermococcaceae; genus Thermococcus; species Thermococcus sp. ES12. Next base: position 791,860 of record NZ_SNUP01000001.1, on the reverse strand, counting down.
GGAACGGCAGTTCCATATCCAAAGGAGATAGAGCTCAAGGGCGAACTGACGAGGGATATGGTGGAGGAGCTCTCGCGCATAAAGAACGAGCCGGAGTGGATGCTCAGGCACAGGCTCAAGGCTTTAGAGCTTTTCTATAAGCTGCCAATGCCTAAATGGGTTGTCGGTGTTGAAGAGCTCGATTTAGAGAGCTTAGTCCTCTATTCAAAGCCCGAGATAGGGAATGAGGTTAGGAACTGGGATGATTTACCAGAGAACATTAGGAGAACGTTTGAGAGGCTGAACATCCCGGAGATAGAGAAGAAGTTTCTGTCCGGCCTGACGGCCGTCTTCGACAGCGAGAGCGTCTACTCCAACCTCAAGGCCGAATTCGAGAAGATGGGGATCATAATGCTTCCCATGGAGGAAGCGGTTCAGAAGTATCCGGATTTGGTGAAGAAGTACTTCGGCAGGGTCTTCCCGGCGGGAGAGCACAAGTTCTCAGCTTTACACCACGCCCTCTGGAGCGGGGGAGTCTTCGTTTACGTGCCGAAAGGAGTTAGAATTCCCTTTCCGGTCGAGGCTTTCTTCGTCATAGGTTCCGCCTTGGAGGGGCAGTTCGAGCACACACTGCTCGTAGCTGACGAGGGAAGCTACATACACTTCATAGAGGGCTGCTCGGCACCGATGTACAAGGGATTCTCCTTCCACGACGGTATGGTCGAGATATACGCTCACAAAAATGCCACCGTCAAGTTCACCACGATACAGAACTGGAGCAGGAACGTCATCAACTTCAACAACAAGCGCGCGATAATAGAAAGCGGAGCTTACGTCGAGTGGATAGAGGGCAGCATAGGCAGCAGGATAACCTACACCTACCCGTCGAGCGTTCTGAAGGGCGAAGGTGCCAGAACAGCCCAGTACGTCGTCTCGCTGAGCAACGGGCCATTCATGAAGGACACCGGAGCCAAAACCTGGCATCTGGCTCCAAACACGAGCTCGAAGATAGTCTCCAAGAGCATAAGCGCCAACGGCGGGATAAACATCTATCGCGGGCTCGTGAGAATCCTCAAGGGGGCAAGAAACTCCACAGCGACGGTCTCGTGTGATTCGCTAATCCTCGACGAGGAGAGCAGGGCCTACACCTATCCCCACAACCAGAGCGATGAGCCGAGCGCGAGCATAATTCACGAGGCCACGACCGGGAAACTCGGCGAAGACAAGCTCTTCTACATGAACTCGCGCGGCATAAGCGAGGAAGAGGCGAAGAGCCTCATAGTGCTGGGTTTCATCAGCGAAATCCTTGAGGGGCTGCCCTTCGAGTACGTCGAGGTTCTCAAGAAGGTCATAGAGCTGGAGTTCAGCGAGGTTGGGGGTGTTGGCTAATGTCTCACGAGAACGTTCCCTCGATAACTCCTGGGGCCCTCGAAAGGCTCACCTACCAGAAGTACGGGGACAGTCCGACCGTAAAGAGCTACACCAAGTGGAAGCTCTTCGAGGAGAACTCACCGCTCAGGCTTCCAACAGAGGCGAAAGAAGGGGAGGTTCCAGTAAGAGGACACGTTGTTCTCTCCGGAAGCAAAGCGGAGTTCAACCTTCCCGCCAACGTCCAGCTGAGCGAAGGGACGCTCGGCCTCTCACAACCGGAGGAATCCAGAATCCTTGGCTTCCACTTCTACGCTCTCAGGAAGGCCTATCGGCTGAGGATTACCGGGGATCTGGTGGAGCCCCTCATCATAGTCTCCCATCTCTCGGGCAAGGCATTCATCAGTCACCACGTCAGCATCGAGGCCGAGAACGTTAAAGCCCCGATAATAATCTACGACATGGCCGAAAAGGGAACAAAGTCCCTTGTCGTCGAGCTCAAAGCCAGAAACACTGAGCTTGAGATTCTGACCGTTGGAAGGCACAAGGGCCTTTCCCACTATCTCCTCAGGGCGAGCCTCGGAGAGGGAAGCAAAGTCAGGGCCTTCACGGGGGTAAGCGCAGGGGAGATGAGCCATCACCGCGAGGACTACTCCCTTGAAGGTGAGGGAAGCGAGCTGATTCTCAGGGGCATGCCGATAGCCATTGGAAGAGCCGTGGACTACCTCACGAACGTCCTCCAGTACGGCGAAAAGACTGAGAGCGAGACGAGAGTTCACGGCTTCTCCTACGAAAACGGCTGGACCGTGCACAGGGGGGTTGCCAAGGTCTTTGAGAGCGCCAGGAACTCATCGAGCGGTGTCGTGTCTCAGGTAACCATAATGGACGAGGGCTCACTTGGAGTGAGCGTGCCGATGCTTGAGGTCGATACCGGAGAAATCGAGTCGGCATTCCACTCCTCTGCGGTGAGACAGTTCGACGAGGACGCGCTCTTCTACCTGAGGAGCAGGGGACTCGACAGGGACGAAGCGCTCAGCCTCTTCGTCCACGGCATCGGCGAGGCCCTGAGCAGTCACCTCGAAAGGCTCCGCGGCAAGGCCAGGGGAAACGTCGGGGAGCTCATAGAACGGCTCCTCTGAGCCCTTTCTTTTGGATACCCTTATAGTGCATGCCCTCGATTTTTAAAGTGGGGAGTTCAATGCTGAAGGTTCTCGGGTATTCCGGAATTGCGGGCGGAATAGTATACTGGCTCTTCGTGGCATGGAGCATAGGCAGAAATCCCTGGTTTTCTTTCTTTGATAACGCGCTCAGCGACCTGGGTGATCCATCAAAGGCTTCCTCACCGTGGATATACAACTACGGGCTGATGGTTACGGCGGTCTTTGTCCTTGGATTCTCACTCTACCTTATCCTTGCGGCAGAGAACAAGATCCAGACGGTTGGTGGGGCCTACATCAGCATCTCGGCGATATTTCTTGCCCTGATCGGAATCTTTCACGGCGGGACAAGGCCCCATGTCTTCGTCTCGACCTACTTCTTTGTCCAGTTCTTCCTTGGGATGCTGATATACGGAGCCGGAACGAAGGGGAGGCTAATAAGGCATGGCTCCACCCTTTTGTTTGCCTTTGCTCTCCTCGGAACCTTCATAGACTGGCCCTCGGCGGCTCTCATAGAGACCTACGAGATAGCGTTGATAATGGTCTTTTCGCTCCTCATTGCTCGCTGGGGGTGAAAGCATTTTCGCTTAATCCTTTCCACTTTGAAAGCATAACGGTTAATAACCCTCTCGACTAACTTTAGCTACAAGTCACTTGACGATTTTTCTCGATTTTTAGCGTTTCGTGGCTGAAAAAGGTGTAAAAAATGAAGATTGGAAAGCTCGCAGGCCTTGCCCTGCTTTTAAGCATTGTCATGCTCGGTGCGTTTATATCGGGCTGCATAGACCAGGGAAACATTACCGAGACCCAGACTAAAACTGGGAAAACTTCTCAGCCCACCACATCTTCGCCCCAAGTCTCGGGCGAGGAGAAATATCAGGACGACCTTCTGAAAACAATCACCTCCTACGAGAGGGAAATCAAGGAAATCGAAGGCAAACTCACTCCGGTCACTCTAAGCGGTCTCACGATTGAAGCCGAAAACCTTGAGCGCGACGCAGTGCACTCCACAGGGAGAGAAAAGACCATCAACCTCGAAAGGCTGGCTCATTTAAAGTTCCTTCAGCTGGCCGAGCTCAGAAACCTGATGGTTATAGCGGCGGTTGAAAACGCATACTGGGAGAACGCCACCACGGGCGAACCGATAGAGGCCTTTTACAGGCCGGACGGGAAGCTCTTCATTGTGGATAACGGAAAGATGAGACCCCTAAGCAGAGAGAGGATGGTGGCAAGAATGATGGAGCTCACCAGGGGCTATGAGACCCAGAGCATTGAGATATACCACATCTCAAGCGGCTCACTCCTGAGAATCCGGGAGGGAGGAAGAACCGTTGGAGCGGGCCAGCTAATTGCTGTTAGAATCGGGGTCCCGAAGGAGGGTTTCATGATTCAGGCCACCGGAGACTCGCCGGGGGTCATGCGCCTCGTTGATCCCAACACCGGGAAAACCGTTTTGCGGGTCAAGCCCGATGGAAACGGAGTCTATCAGGTTCCGCCCGTAAACACCACCCTCATTGGGATGGCTGACGATGAGGGCTTCTGCTACCGGCCGCTTCCCCTCGACAGCAACACTATGAACACAATTCCGGAGGAGCCAGAGGATCCTCTCATATGCCCTTCACCCGGATTGGCGCCGTTTATATTTGAACCGGACACTGGAAACACTACTCCTGAGCCCGTTCCGTTTGAAGAGGTTTACTTTGAAGGGAATGACCTCACGGGAGTGACCTTTAAGTTCGCAGTGGCCCCACTCGCTACGTCCGAAATGCTGATGGTCGGCGTCCCTGAGGGAGGGACGAAGATACAGGTCACCGGCAGCGATTCGATGCCCGGCGCTATGGTTCTCATCGACCCGGAGACGGGAAAGGAGATAGGAACTCTAACCTCCGACAGGAAGAGGGTTTACAGCATACCCGGATTCGACAAAGAGGTCATCGGCATAGTCGCGGAAGCAGATCCGCCGAATGGGGGGTTCTGCTACAGGCCGCTTGAGCTCAACATCGACACGACTCTGGAGCCCATGGAGGTCTGCGAGGAAGAGTTCACGATGATGCCCATCATCTTCGAGCCCTCTTCCAACAGCACCTTTGAACCAGTTTCAAACCAGAGGGCGGACCTTAAACAGCTGGCGGAACAGCTCGTAAACTTCAGGGCCGAAACGGGAAGACTTGCAGGGGGAGCGGCCGGCATGGGATGGGTGAAGGATACCCTCATGAGTGAAGTAATGGATGGCGTCAGGGGGATTACCCGGATGAGAGCCGGCGAGTACACAGCCTTCCTCGCGGAGCGTGGGAGCACCGGTCCGTTCCTCAGCGGCGTCCTTGAAGGTTTCGGCACGGGGCCCTTTGATCCGACGCCCCTGCCTGAGTTCAGGTACATCAACGTAACGGACTTTGGAACGGGCCCGTTCATTCCGCCCGTCGAGCTGACGGTCGTGGATTCGGGCGGAGAGGTTCTCGTGGCGGTAACTGGTCCCGCAGTAAACTCCAAAACACCCCCAGCCTACATGGGGAGTACGTTCCTTGAGGTGTGGACGGGCAGAAACCCTCAGACCGGCAGGGAGATATCCGTAATTGCCCTCAAGGTTCTCGATGAGGATGGAAAGGTCTCCATCAGGACAATGGCCGTTGTTAAAGACAAACCCGTCAGAATCGGCGTCTTTGCACCGGAAAGTGTGGAAGAGAACTGACTGAAAAGGCTATGCGGCAGGGGCTAATTTTCCCTGTCTTTTGTCTTTCTTGGCAGTACCCTTGGATTTTACTTCATTTTCCAATTTCCTCTCCAAGTTCCCTTCGTACTTCATTCCTTATCGGCCTCAGAGCTCTGGCGTACTTCTCAAGGGCTCCCAAAAGCCGTTCAACCCTTTCTTTGTATTTTCCGTCCCTCAGCTCTCCATCCTTGAACAGGTCATCAACGTTGTAGAAAAGAACCTGTCCCACCGGGAGCATGCGGTAGTTCACGCTTGCCAGCCTGAGCTCCTGCAGGAGCCTCACCCCTCCGGTAACGCTTGATACCGTAACAATGCCAAGTGGCAGGGCTTCGTACTCCTCGTATATTGTGTCAAGAAGTATCTTAAGCTCGCCGGGATAGCTTCCGTTGTACTCGGGTGCGACTATGATGAGCGCATCCGCTTCGAGAATCTTTTTCCGATACCGCTCCGTCTCCGGTGTTATCTTCCAGCGGTGCGTATAGGCTAGGAGGTAATCCCTGACATCTATCAGCTCCGCTTCCCAGCCGAGCTCCCGGGCTTTTGCGGTGATGTACCTCGCTACCTTCTCGCTCTTCCGCCCCTCCCTTGCCGTTCCGAGAAGTATCTTGAGCTTCATCTCATCACCTGACTTGGTTCGTTTTTAAGATATTTAAATTTGTCTTTCAGAATTGAATATCTTTGATTTTTGAACTTTTCACTTTGTAAAAGCAACCTTTTTAAATTAGGGATGCCTAATAGAAGACGGTGATGCAGAAATGGTGAAGGTTGGAGAAATCGTTCCCGACTTTGAGGCCGATGCCTACTTCCCGGAGAAGGACGACATCGGGAAGGTTAAGCTTTCGGACTACAGGGGCAGGTGGGTTGTTCTGGCGTTTTACCCTGCGGACTTTACCTTTGTCTGCCCGACGGAGCTTGAGGAGCTGGCTGAGTATTACGAAGAGTTCAAGAAAGAAGGGGCTGAAATCCTGAGCGTTTCCACCGATACCGCCTACGTCCACAAGGCCTGGCACGACACCTCTCCTGCAATAAAGAAGATACGCTATCCCATGCTCGCCGACCCGGCCGGAAAAGTGAGCAGGCTCTTCGGCACCTACATAGAGGACGAGGGTGTTTCATGGAGGGCGACCTTCATAATAGACCCCGATGGAAAGGTCGTCCACATGGAGATGCACGATTTGAGCATAGGCAGGAGTGCGAAGGAAATTTTGAGAAGGCTTAGGGCTTCGAAATACGTAAGGGAGCATCCAGGTCAGGTCTGTCCGGCGAGCTGGGAACCCGGTAAGGAGACACTCGAAGTCAGTCTCGATCTGGTAGGAAAGATATGATGAGCCTTTCCATTCTGTAAATTTTTCTATCCCATTTTTGCCAGCATAGACTCAAACTTTTCCTCTTTTTCACAGATTTGGGTAGTTCAGCCGAATTTTATTTCTTGGAATGCTGAGTTCGAACCTCTTGAGTTTGACACGTGGTATATTCCGGTGACAAGGGGAGAAGTACTGCGTTCGTTTCGATAGATTTCAATTTGGTAAAAATAAAATTCATAAATTGGCCGAGTGATTTTAGATTGGCCTAAAAAATCGGGGGTGAACCCAATGAGTGTTGGCGCTTTCCTCATAACCTTCAGGGAGGCCCTTGAGGCGGCCATAATCGTGGCGATAATAATAGCCTACCTGCGAAGGACAAACAGGGCGAACCAGATAAGGGACGTGTGGATAGGCACCGCTCTGTCGGTTGGCGTCAGCGTCCTCCTTGGAGCTGGCATACTAAAGTTCTACGGCGGTTTGGCCGAGAAGGAGCTCTTTGAAGGGGTGGCCTCTTACCTCGCCGTGATAGTCCTCACAAGCATGATCTACTGGATGGCCACAAAGGGGAAGGACATCAGGGTGGAGATAGAGAGCAGGGTAAGGAGGTCAATATCCCCGCTCGCCCTGATAGGCTTCACTTTCATCGTGGTTTTCAGGGAGGGGCTTGAGACAGTCCTGTTCCTTACGCCCTTCATGACCCAGAATCTGACGGGGACGCTCCTCGGCCTTATCGGGGGGCTGACGGGGGCACTCGTGCTGGCTTATCTGATATACGGCGTGGGGATGCGCATAGACCTGAAGAGGTTCTTTTACTACAGCTCCATCCTGCTGGTATTCGTTGCCGCGGGACTTGCCGGATACGGCACGCACGAGCTGATAGAATGGGCAGAGGAGGAGGGTTATTCCCTCGGGGTTTTCTCTGCTGAAGCCTACGACCTCGGGATTCCGAGCGGTAGCATCTGGCACCACAAAGGGGCTGTCGGCTCGGTCTTTGCCGTGCTCTTCGGCTATTCCACCAGCATGGAGTGGGGCAGGGTGATTGTACAGTTTGGTTATCTTTTATTGGCCCTCTATTTCGTGATTAAAGCATATAACCGGGAGCTCATAGTGGGGCGCAGGGCGGATGGCAGAAGGAGTGTGACCTGACCTCCTCCCCGCAGTGAGGGGCGAGACTTTCAAGAGAAAATGTAAAGCTCGTGAGCCCCATTAGGCTTTCATTTTGAAGCCTTCCTCCACAATTTTTTTGATTTTCGGAGGGATAACCCTTATTGGATTTGCTATGAATTCCATCTTGATGAACATGAAGGCTGAAGCCGGTGTTTTGTTGCTCCTGATGCTGGTGGGCCCGCTGGTTCCAAATACGGGGGCTCTGTCTCTCGAAGAGGTGGACGATTCCAGGCTCTCATTCTACGTTTACGGGGCATACTGGTGTCCGAGCTGCAAGAAAGTGAAGGAAGGAATCTTGGAGAACTTTGGTTCGGGTAGCATGGTTTACTATGAGCTTGAAGGAAACGAACACAACAGACGGCTCTTCTCTGAACTCCATGAAATGACGGGAATAAGCGGCATTCCTGTAACCGGTATCTTCCACGAGGAAAAACTCTACGCCGTGATCGAGGGAGCCTTTGATGTGTCAAAGACAGAAGAGATAATAGTTGAGGCAGAACACAGCGATGGTGTTCTTCTCTTCATGGGTGGTAAGGCTTACCTTGTCAAAGGAGAAGATGCCAAAAGGCTGGAGGAGATATTCCTCAGTGGCCATTCCGGGGGTGAGAACGCGGCTCAATCCCCCGAGAGAACCTCCAGTACTCCATCAAATTCAGTGTGCGGACCGGGCCTGTTGCTTTTAGTCCCTCTGGCGGTTTTGGTTAAGAGGCGTCTTTAACTCCCCTGGCAACATCATTATGCATTTTTGTCCAGAAATGCATAAAAAGTATGAAGGGGGATTCATCTTTGGTGGAGAGGATGGACGTGAGAACCTTCGGAAAGATAGCCCTTGTGGGGGCAACCCCCAATCCGGACAAGTACGGAAACGTAATACTGAAAGACCTCCTGCAGAAGGACTTTGAAGTCCTTCCCGTGAATCCAAAGTACGACGAAATTGAAGGCCTTAAATGCTACCACTCCGTCAGGGAACTTCCCGGAGACGTGGACGTTATAGTCTTCGTGGTTCCTTCCCGGGCGGGCCTAGATGTGGCAAGGGAGGCTGTTGAAGCGGGATTCAGGAGACTGTGGTTTCAGCCTGGAGCCGAAAGCGATGAAATAGCCAGTTTTCTCGATGGGGAAGGTGTGGAGTACAGCTTTGGAAGGTGCATAATGGTCGAGACCATGTAAATGTTTGGGGGTGATGGGATGGAGTTTTACTACGTCAGACGTTTTGACGAGGATCTGGATTTCCTCTGGGAGCGTTTTAAGAAAAAGCTGGAGGAAGCGGGCTTTTTGCTCATTGGCGAACGTATCCCCATTGCGATAACTGAGGGTAAGGGTGGAATAATAGCGGACTACCACCTTCTCTTCATCTGCCACAGTGAGCTGGTTGAGGAGCTGGTCAAGATAGACCCCAACATCGGCGCTCTCCTTCCCTGCACCGGCTTCGGCTACCGCAGGGAGGACGGGAACTACCTCGGCGTTACCCTTCCGAGCGTTGCCTGGAAGATCGCCGGCGAGAGGGTCGTCGAGCTGATGCGCCCGATGGAGGAGCAGGTGAAGGAGATTATTGATTCGTTATAGTTTTCAATGATTGAACTTTGGCCTCTGTCTTCTTTCTATCTTGCCAACAATAAGCGCAATAAGCTTTCCTTCTTAGCTCCTATTGGTGATGTAGATGACCGAGGTTGTATTGAAGATACCGAACATGAGCTGCAAGCACTGCGTTATGAGGATAACCAAGGCCATAGAGAGCGTCGGGGCAAAGGGTGAAGTCAGTCTTGAGGAAAAGAAGGCCGTTGTCCAGTTCGACCCGGGAAGGGTTCGCCTAGAGGAGATAATCAAGGCTATAGAGAGGTACGGCTACGAAGTGGAGGTGGCCTGAATGCCGATTGACCCCGTCTGTGGAATGGAGGTAAGTGAGGACACCGGGCTCAAGGTCGAATACGGCGGGAAGGTCTACTACTTCTGCTCCCCCCACTGCGAAGCCCAGTTTGAAGCAAATCCCGAAAAATACGTTAAGGACGAGGGTATGAGGCAAGGACACGGGATGCACTCCCATGGACATGAACACGGCCACAAAAGACACGGATGTTGTCACTGACTCGTCTTTCCCATTTTTGAGAGTTCTGATGCAGGGTGTGTATAATGGATGAGTATGATTTTCTTATTATCGGCGGAGGTGCAGCGGGTTTTGCCGCGGCTCTAAAAGCTGATGGACTCGGTGTAAAAACCCTCATGGTTAATCATGGCCCAATCGGGGGCACATGCGTAAACGTTGGCTGTGTTCCAACGAAGTATCTTTTAACCGCCCTGGGGCTCAAGAAAAAAGCTTTGATGAACCACTACCCGGGCCTGAGCTTCAAAGTTGATGAATTTGATTTTAGCAAACTGTTAAAGGGAAAAAATGACCTCGTAAAGAAGCTCAGAAGAGAAAAATATGAGAAGGTGTTGGGAAGTCTGGAAAACGTCGACTACATCAACGGTTTCGCAAAGTTCAAATCAAACCATGAAGTCTTGGTGAATGGGGAGAAAGTTGGGTTTAAGAGGGCTCTCATTGCGACGGGGGCAAAAGCGAAAATCCTCCCCATAAAAGGAGTGGAAGAAGTGAGAGAAAGGATTTTAACGCACGTTGAGGCCCTTGAGCTTGGAGAACTTCCAGAGTCCGTTATAATTATTGGGGGAAGGACTCAGGCGCTGGAATTTGCCCAGATCTTTGCGAGAGCTGGAGCTGAGGTAACCCTTTTACAGAGGAGTGTCAGGATAATGCCACAGGCGGAGCCCGAGCTGGCAATAGAGCTTGAGAACATCCTAAGCGAAGAAGGTGTCGATGTGGCCACTTCCGTGAAAATAAACTCCCTTGGGAGGACGGAGGATGGGGTTAAAGTTCATGCCGAAGTCATGGGAAGGGTAAAGGTGTTTGAGGGGCAGTACCTTTTCTTCGCAACAGGAAGGGAGCCCAACACTCCTGATCTTGGCCTTGAAAACACGGATGTTAAAACCAACGAAAAGGGATTTGTGGTAGTCGATAAAACGCTGAGGGCGGGCGAAAATATCTATGCCGCGGGAGATGTTGTGGGTGAACCGATGCTTGAAACCGTCGCCGCCAAGGAGGGGTTTACTGCGGCGACAAATGCTCTGGAGGATAGGAATATTGAGCTGGACTACAGAATAGTGCCGAGGGTCGTCTTCACGGATCCACAGCTTGCCAGCGTCGGTTTAACCGATGGAGAAGCACAAAAGCTCACGAAGTGCCTGTGCAGCACAGTGGAGTTCTCAAACGTCCCGAAAGCCCTCATAACCGGCGAGGAGAGAGGGCTGATAAAGATGGTAATCAATGCGGAAACAAAAGAAATCCTCGGGGTTCATATCCTTGCCCATAATGCCGCGGAGATGATTCACGAGGCGGTGATGATAGTAAGAAACAGAATGACAGTGGGTGATGTTGTAGACACGCTTCACGTCTTTCCGACAATGAGCGAGGCGATAAAGCTTGTGGCACTTTCATTCAAAGGCGACGTCTCAAAAATGCCGTGCTGTGTGATGTGAAAAATCTTCGGATCGTGTGATTCGGTGTTATCTTCTTTCTCTTCGTGTGAATCAACCTTATAAAGCTCCTTTTTCAACAGTAATGCATGACACATCACTACGGTTACGTGGGGGCCCTCTTAGCTGCGGTTCTCTTTGGGGTAAGCTCCACCCTGAACAAGATCGCCCTCAGGGATGTTCACCCGATGGTGGTCGCCGGGAGCATCTATCTGACGGCGGGAGTCGTCCTCATGCTCCTCCGCTTCACCCCGATTAAAGAGAGGCTCCTCAGGAGGCTCGAGTTCAAGGTCAAAACACAGGGGTCATTTTCAAGACGCGACCTTCAGATACTGGCGCTGGTGGTTCTCTTCGGCTCATTCCTGGCCCCGATTTTCTTCATGTTCGGCCTTGAGAGGACCACCGCGGTCAACGCTTCCCTGCTCCTTAACACGGAAACGCTCTTCACCGTGCTGATTGCCATAGCTGTTTTCAAGGAGAAGGCACACAGACGGGGCGTTGCAGGCATTCTGCTCATCCTGATTGGGGCGGTCGTGGTTTCAACGGAAAATTTGGGGGCCGTCCAGCTGGCAGAAAACCTCATAGGCAACATTCTGGTCGTTCTGGCCGGATTTTTCTGGGCTGTGGACAACAACCTGAGCAAGCTCCTGAGCCTCAAGCGGGACCTGCTGCTCGTGACGTCCCTGAAGGGGCTACTTGGGGGAACCGCCCTCCTGGGCCTGGCGTTTCTCCTGGGAATTCCCATGAGTGTTCCGCTCGGGAGCCTTCCTTATGTACTGACGGTCGGGGCCTTCAGCATTGGCTTTTCCATCGTGCTGTTCCTGTTTGCCCTTAGGGAGATCGGGGCGATGAGAACGGGGGCAATTTTCTCGACGTCCTCGTTGATTGGTGCTTTCTTCGCTTTTCTTGTTCTCGGTGAGAGCTTCACCGCCCTTAAAGCGTTCTTCGGCGTCCTCATGCTCTCCGGCGTCTACCTGCTGTCCGCGGAGTAGTTCCCCCAAAGCCTCATATAGCACTAATCCCAAAAGAATAATGAGGAAGCGGCGATGGAACGAAAACATAAGCGGGAAATAATCCTCCTTGCAGTGCTCATCCTGCTCCTTCTGGCGTTGTTCAGCTACAACCGGGTTCTCAGGGAAAACCGCCTATATCCGGGTGATGTTAGGGGTTCGATTGTGGTGGACGGGCTGGAGAGGACTTTCATCCTCCACCTCCCAGCGAACTTCTCGGAGGACGAGCACCTGCCCCTTATAATAGCACTCCACGGCGGCGGAGGGACGGGTTTTGACATGGAGCGCCTCACCAGGGGCGGTTTTAACGAGCTCGCCGATAGGGATCGCTTCGTCGTGGTTTATCCCGACGGAATAGAAAGGCACTGGAACGACGGCCGGAACCTCTCACGTTACCGCGCCCAGCGGGAGAACATAGACGATGTGGCCTTTATCTTGGCCCTCATTGACTTCTTTGTGAATGAATACGGCGTGAACAGAAGCAGGGTTTACATCACCGGAATGTCAAACGGCGGGCTGATGGCCTACAGACTCGCCTGTGAGATTCCTGAAAGGCTGGCCGCGGTGGCCATTGTCGGCGTCTCCATGTCCGAGAACCTGTACGGAAACTGCTCATCCGCAACACCCCTGCCGATTCTAATAATTCTTGGAACTGACGACCCCATAGTTCCGTGGAATGGGGGAAAGCTCCACTTTGGGCCGGTTGAACTTGGAGAGGCTGTTTCCATCGGAGAGACCGTTGAGTACTGGGCGGCCAGAAACGGCTGTACAGTGAGGCATGGGAGGGAATACCTTCCGGACGCCGATCCTGAAGATGGAACGCGGGTCTGGGTCGAGAGGTACTCAAACTGTACCGACGGCGCGGAGGTAGTCCTTTACGGTGTAGAGGGCGGAGGTCACACGTGGCCCGGTGGATACCAGTATCTTCCCAGAAGCATCATTGGAAGGACGAGCAGGGACATGGACGCCAGCGAAATCATCTGGGAGTTCTTCAAGGCCCATCGAAGGAACGGCTGAGCTCCCAAAAAGTTATACGGCCTTTTTTCACACCCAATATGTAGGCAGGTATTCATTGAGGTGGTCTCGCCATGTCACCCGTACCGCCACCCATAAGGGGAAGACCCGAGCGAAGGGAACTCACCCCCGAACTTGCAGAGAGGGCAATAGAGACCGTGAGAAACGCCCTTCCCTTCTTCACCGCGGGAATGCCGATTATTCACCGCGCACCAGGAGGGGATGTTCACGTGGACGTCCCTGTGATGTACCTGAACTTTGCCGTTGACAGGGTTCACTACGACCCCAAAACGGGAATGCCCTCTCCCAAGGGAATGCCAGCGGTTTCTTCGGGCGGGGAGGTCAGCCCGGGCAGAGTGAGGGAGAGGACTCAGAAACTCCTGAAGGAGCTCCACGTTCTCGATGCCTGCGAGTTCCGCGGGCCGGAGGACTGCTGGGTTGTCCCGGTGGCCTGGAAAAGCTTTATAATCCTGCATGTCCGCGTCTCGGCTGATGGCAGGGAGCTCATCCCGGACTACGGCCTTACAGAGGAGGTTAGGAGACACGGCGGTTGAAAGACTGAAGGACTTCGCCAGGCGGGAGTGGTTCCTTACAGCGCTACTGCTGCTCTACCTAGTCCTGGTTCTCCACGACCCCACCCTTCCCGGCAGAACCCCGGGGCGGGTGGACTGGAGGAGCCTGGCCCTGATAACGTCGCTCATACTGGTCTCGAAGGGCCTTGAGCTGTCGGGGGTCTTCACCCGCCTTTCCATACGGCTCATCTCGCTCTCCGGCGGCTCGGAGAGGAAGCTGATGCTTCTCCTTATCCCCATCATAGCCCTCTCCTCCGCAGTGATAATGAACGACACCGCGATGCTCGTGTTCATCCCCCTCGTCGTCATCACCGCCCGTCTGGCCGGGATAAACACCGCCCGCGCCGTTACGCTTTCGGCCATAGCGGCGAACGTCGGTTCTGCCCTGACGCCAATCGGCAATCCCCAGAACATCATAATCTGGAACGCCTATGGCATCTCCTTTCTGGGATTTGTCCGGGCGATGCTCCTCCCGGTGGGCATCTGGCTCGCTGTCCTGCTGCTCTTTACACTCACGATACGGGAAGGGCCTGTATCCATTGGGAGGCTGCCTCCCGTGGCGGTTAAAAGGAGGCTCTTCGTTGCTTCATTCGGCCTTCTGGTTTCGGACGTGATTCTCGCCGAGGCCGGCAGGGGGCTGTGGACGCTTCCTCTGACCCTGGTTGTGCTCCTCATAGCCGGAAGGGAAGCCCTGCTCGGCTTTGACTGGGCGCTGGTTCTCACCTTCGCCCTCATCTTCGTGGACTTCGGAGAGGTTGCCCGTCTGATTTCCCTCTCCGGGATGGAGTTTCCGGTGGATGGCGTGGGGCTCCTCTTCGCTTCCGCCGGGATGAGCCAGGTGATAAGCAACGTCCCTGCCACAGTTGTTTTGGTCTCATCGGGCAGGCCCGACTGGCTCCCCCTTGCCCTCGGTGTGAACATCGGGGGAACGGGGATTATAGTCGGCTCCCTTGCGAACCTCATAGCCCTCCGCATCTCCGGAATTGGTATGGCAGACTTCCACAGGTTTTCGATTCCGTACTTTCTGCTCGCCCTCGGGGTTTCGATTCTGATAATCCTGCTCTGATTTTTCGACCGGTTTCGAAATGGGAAGGTTTATAAGAACATTTGCACAACTGCTCAAATGTAGAGGTGATGGAGAATGACTGAGGTGTGTAAGGTCTACGAGGAGCATCTGGATAAAATCCTGGAGGCCCAGGCAAAACTCCCCGAGGAGGAGCGCATACTTGAAATGGCGGACTTCTTCGACGCATTGGGCAACCCAACCAGGCTCAAAATACTCCTCGCTCTCATGGAGGCTGGGGAGCTGTGCACCTGTGACCTCTCGGCGATAACCAAGCTTTCCGTTTCGGCAATCTCCCACCAGCTACGCATTCTCAAGGACAGGAAGATAGTAGCCTACCGCAAGGACGGCAAGAACGTCTTCTACCGCCTGGACGACGAGCACATCAGGGAGATACTGAGGACGGCCATTGAGCACCTTTCGGAGGTGAAATGATGGCAAAAAAGCTCGTCCTTAAGGGCCTCGACTGCGCGAGCTGTGCCTACGAGATAGAGGAGGCCCTCAAAAAGGAGGGCTTTGAGTTCGCACTGGTCAACTTCGCCACCAAGGAGGCGGTTATAGAGGGCGACGTTGAGAAGGCCAAGGAGATAATCAAGAAGGTCGAGCCGGACGTTGAGGTCATAGAAGCGGACGAGCACGGTCACTCACACCACGGCCACCACCACGAGCACGGTGAAGAGGACCCCAAAAAGGCTCTCTACTTCATGATCCCGTCGCTCATGCTCTTTGGCATCGGGGTGGTACTCCGCTATTACTACGGCATGGACAACGCCTTCGTCTTCGGGGTCTTTGTTGCGAGCTACCTCCTCGTTGGCTGGAAGGTTCTTAGAAGTGCCATCATCAACTCCCTGCACGGCAACGTCTTCGACGAGAACTTCCTCATCGCGGTGGCCACGCTGGGAGCCTTTGCCATCAGGGAGTATCCAGAGGGAGTGGCGGTCATGCTCTTCTACGTTGTAGGGGAGTTCTTCCAGGACCTAGCTGTGGACAGGTCACGGCGCTCCATAAAGGCACTGCTTGCGCTCAAGGCCGAGCACGCTAACCTGCTCAGGAACGGCGAGGTCGTTAGGGTGAAGCCGGAGGAGCTGAAGGTCGGCGATACAATCCTGGTAAAGCCGGGGGAAAAGGTTCCCGTTGATGGCGTTGTCATAGAGGGTGAATCAACCGTAGATACCTCCGCCCTGACGGGCGAAAGCGTTCCCAGGACGGTAAGGGAAGGGGAGGAAATCCTCTCCGGCATGGTCAATCTAAGCGGCGTCCTCAAGGTCCGGGTTACCAGGGAGCTTAGCGAGTCAACGATATCGAGAATTCTGGAACTAGTCGAAAACGCGAGCGCCAGAAAGGCCAAGACCGAGAAGTTCATAACCCGCTTCGCCCACTACTACACTCCAGCGGTGGTCGGAATAGCGGCGCTCATAGCCACGGTTCCGCCGCTGATTACGGGAGACCCGTTTTCAACGTGGGTTTACAGGGCGCTGGTCCTTCTCGTGATTTCGTGCCCCTGCGCCCTCGTGCTCTCGATCCCGCTCGGCTACTTCGGGGGCATTGGGAAGGCCGCCAGGGAGGGGATACTCGTCAAGGGCTCCAACTACCTCGATGCACTCAAGGACGCAAGCATCGTCGCCTTCGACAAAACCGGCACGCTGACAAAGGGCGTTTTCAAGGTCACGAAGGTGGAAACGAGAAACGGATTTAGCGAGGAGGAGATCATCAGGTTCGCGGCCCTTGCCGAGGCTCACTCGAACCACCCGATAGCGAAGGCCATACGCGAGGCATACGGCAAGGAAATCAACGAGGCAGAGATAGTCGAGTACGAAGAGATAGCCGGCCACGGCGTCAGGGCGAGGATTGACGGAATCGAGGTTCTCGTGGGCAACGACAGGCTGTTACACCGCTTCAACATCGAACACGATACGTGCAGGGTTAAGGGAACCGTGGCACACGTCGTTATCGACGGGAAGTACGCCGGGTACATAATAATCTCGGACGAGATAAAAGATGACGCCCCGCTTGCTGTAAAGGAGCTCAAGCGCCTTGGAGTCAAGAAGGTCGTGATGGTCACCGGCGACAGCAGGGAAGTCGCGGAGGAGATAGCGAAGCAGCTTGGCCTCGACGGTTTCTACGCCGAGCTTCTGCCGGAGGACAAGGTGGGGGCCATAGAGGAGCTTGAGAAGGAGAAGGGGGACGGAAAGGTGGTCTTTGTCGGCGACGGGATAAACGACGCTCCCGTACTGGCTAGGGCGGACGTTGGCGTTGCCATGGGAGCGCTCGGAAGCGATGCTGCCATAGAAACGGCAGACATCGTCATAATGGACGACAAGCCCTCGAAGCTCCCCCGGGGCATCAGGATAGCCAGAAAGACCCAGCGGATAGTGTGGCAGAACATAGTCTTCGCCCTCGGCGTTAAGCTCGCCTTTATCGGCCTCGGAATCCTTGGGGAGGCTACGATGTGGGAGGCGGTCTTTGCCGACGTCGGCGTGGCCTTGATAGCGGTCTTTAACGCGATGAGGATTCTGAGGTAGCTCGGAGTTCTTTAACCATTCTGTAGAACCTGTACTTCTTCCCACCGAGCTCTATGGAGTGTTCCCTCTCAATGGAGTAGCCGAGCCGTTTGTATATCCTTATCGCGTTCTCGTTGTCCTTTTCAACGTCCAGTGCGACTCTCCTCGCCCCGCTTTGTTCGGCGAGTTCTTCGGCCTTCAGCATGAGGACCTTTCCGATGCCCTTTCCCCTGAATTCCGGGTAAACGGCGACGTTGCTGATGTAATAGTCCCCTTCCTCAAGCTTTCCTGAACCGGAAGCGGCGCTTATGAAAGCTGGAAGCTGCCTTAAAAAGTCGAAGCCGAGGGCTTTCAGCATCAGCCAGCCGGTTCTCTTTTCCTCCCTTTCCTTGGCCTTCCAGTCGTAGCCCAGGAGCATTCCAGCTATTCGGTTCTCATAGACCGCAAAAATCACGTGCTCGTGGCTGAAGAGGTTTTCTTCTTCGAGGAAAAGTGCCCTGAAGAGCTCCTTGAACTTTCTTCCGAGCAAATCGGGAAAATACTCGGGGGCGGACATTTCCATGAGCTCTGCGAAATGTTCCGCCTCTTCGGGTGTCCCCCTGGCTGGCTCAACAACGACGTCACCCATTTTTCTCACTCCAATATTGTGGGTTCTTTCCATTGGGTAAAAACCTTATCGGTCGGAAACGTCCTGTTGAAACTCGGTGCTCCGGGTTGTTGGACGATCCTTGCATGGACTTGTTACATTTCCAAGCTCTATCCGGGAGAATTTTCCATTTTGGAAATAAGAAGTCTATTAACGTTTCACGCTTAGACTGGCTCAGGTGAATGCCGTGACTGAGGAGAAAACCCATAAAAAACACCCCCATGAAGGGCACTCCACCCATAACGGGGGACATTCTCATGCAAAGCACCATGAAATGATGATGGAGGACTTCAAGAGGAGGTTCATAGTTTCTGCGATACTCACCGTTCCGATACTTCTCCTCTCGCCGCTGATACAGAACTTCTTCGGCTTTGAGCTGACTTTTCCGGGCGACCACTACGTCCTGTTTGCGCTCTCAGCGGTGGTGTACTTCTACGGCGGCTGGCCTTTCCTCAAGGGGATGGCTGACGAGCTGAGGAAGAGACTCCCAGGAATGATGACGCTCATAGCTCTGGCAATCACGGTTGCCTTCTTCTACAGCGCCGCCGTCACCTTCGGCCTCTCTGGGAAAACCTTCTACTGGGAACTCGCGACGCTTATCGACATCATGCTTATAGGGCACTATATAGAGATGCGCTCCGTCCTTGGAGCATCGCGGGCCCTTGAGGAACTCATAAAGCTCATGCCCACCGATGCCCACCTGGTAACGCCCGAAGGGATAAAGGACGTCCCTGTGAGCGAGCTGAAGAAGGGCGACATAGTTTTAGTCAAGCCCGGCGAAAAGGTGCCCTCCGATGGCGTCATAGTCGAGGGTGAAACGAGCGTCAACGAGGCGATGCTCACCGGCGAATCGAAGCCCGTTTACAAGAAGCCCGGCGACACCGTCATCGGCGGTTCGATAAACCTTGAGGGAGCAATAAAGGTCAGGATAGAGAAGACTGGAAAGGACACCTACCTCATGCAGGTCGTTGAGCTCGTCAGACAGGCGCAGGAAACGCGTTCAAGAACGCAGGATCTGGCGAACAGGGCGGCCTTCTACCTCACGCTCATAGCCATAACGGCCGGAACGGTAACGCTCGGGGCGTGGCTCTACCTCGGCAAGCCCTTCGTCTTTGCCCTTGAGAGAATGGTAACCGTCATGGTCATAACGTGTCCCCACGCTCTTGGCCTGGCAGTCCCGCTGGTAGTTTCGGTCTCGACATCAATTTCGGCCAAGAAGGGCATACTCATCAGGAACAGGGAAGCCTTTGAGAGGGCCAAAGACGTGCAGGTCGTTGTCTTCGACAAGACGGGAACGCTGACCGAGGGTAAGTTTGAGGTTACTGAGGTAATCCCGCTGGGCAAGCTGAGCGAGGAGGAGATTCTGAAGTACGCCGCCGCCCTCGAAGCTCACTCCAGCCACCCGATAGCCCAGGGAATAGTGGAAAAGGCCAAAGAGCTCAGCCTTGAGGTTTATGAGGTCAGTGAATCGAAGGTCCTTCCGGGCAAGGGCGTCCGGGGAGTTATTAACGGTAAAGAAGTCCTCGTGGTCAGTCCCGGCTTCCTGAAGGAGAACGGGCTGTGGAGAGAGGACGAGCGCGTTAAGGAGGTCTCAGAGCAGGGCAAGACGGTGGTGTTCCTGGTCATCGATGGAAAGCTCGTGGGTGCTCTGGCTTTGGCAGATAAGATAAGGCCGGAATCGAGGGAGGCCGTTGAAAAGCTCCACGAGATGGGGATAAAGGCCTACATGCTCACCGGCGACAACACCAAAGTTGCCAAATGGGTTGCCGAAGAGCTCGGTCTAGACGGTTTCTTCGCCGAAGTTCTGCCCCATCAGAAGTCTGAAAAGGTCAAGGAGCTTCAGGAGCAGGGGTTCGTCGTTGCAATGGTTGGCGACGGCATAAACGACGCTCCGGCTTTGATTCAGGCCGATGTTGGGATAGCCATCGGAGCTGGAACGGACGTGGCAATAGAGAGCGCGGACATAATCCTCGTCAAGAACGACCCTGGAGACGTCATAACCGCCATACACCTCGCTAGGGCCACCTACAGAAAGATGGTGCAGAATTTAGCATGGGCGACTGGCTATAACACCTTCGCGATTCCCCTGGCGGCAGGCGTTCTCTACGGCTACGGGATACTCCTGAGCCCCGCCCTCGGTGCCCTGCTCATGAGCCTGAGCACGGTGATAGTTGCCATCAACGCGAGGTTTTTGAAGGTCTGAGGCTTCTTACTTTATCTTTTGTGAAAATCTTCGCGTATTTCTTTCCTTTTTGCCAATAATAAGCCCTATATCCCTTACCACTGAGTAGTGTTTAAGGAGATCAAAATGATGTTCGAAAGTTTGGGAGGCCGGTTCCTGGCCCATGCTGGAGAAGGAGAATGGGGGTGGCATGAGATGATGGGATTCGGCTACTTTGGAATCTTTGGGGCAATATTCATGCTCCTGTTCTGGGTGCTGATAATAGCCGGCGTTGTCTGGTTTGTCAAGTGGCTCGTCGAGCAGGGCTCAGGTGGAAGCGCCGGTACTTCGAAAAGGCGTGCCCTTGAGATACTCGATGAGAAGTACGCGAGGGGAGAGATAGACGACGAGGAGTATGAGAGAAGAAAGAGGAAGCTTCTTGGGGGCTGAAGATGCATTTCATTTTCCTATTTTTTGGCCCGCTGGGAATTTTCATTTCTGGAAATTTCCTATTTGGCAGTTCTCACTTTGTGAATAATAAGCCTATTATCTCTTCGGGCATAGGAGTACACGGAAACAAAAGGTGGGGGTGATGAGAGATGGACTGGAAATCCCTGTTCATAGGTCTGCTTATCGGAGTGCTCGTGGCGGTTCCCCTTGGACTGGCCCACACCGGAGGGTTCAACGTCTCTGGGGAAGATAAAGACCCCCACTGGGGCTTCGGTCCCATGGGCGGCTACATGCACGGCCAGGGGATGATGGACGAGGGAGCCTACATTGAGATGCACGAGGAAATGGAGGAGATGGAACCTCTCATGGAGAAGTACATGGGTGAGGGCTGGAAGGAAATGCACGAAGCCTGTGAGGAAGCCATGGGGATTGAGGAGGAAGGCGAGGAGTAAGCCCTCAACTGTGTTCGTGGGCATGGGTCGCTTTTTCTTCTTTTAGCCTGACCTTCTCTATGTTCTCCCTCGTCTTCTTGAACTCCCTCAGGCAGGTGGGGCAGCAGAGGAAGTAAACCCTGTTGTGGTACTTGTATACGATGGGTTCTCCAACTATCTCTTTCCCGCAGTAGTCGCACTTGAAGGGAACCTTGACCTTGGGTGGTCTTGTAATTTCAATGCTTTCAAGGATTGGCATTATCTCGATGACCTCGAAGCCAGCCCCTTCGATGACGTTTCTGAGCTCTTCCATGTTGTCAACGGCGATTTTTATGAGGTACTTCCTGCTCGTGAAGCGGTTTATCTCAATGATCTCCTTGAACTCCTCCATCTTCTCGGGTTTGTCTGTCTTAACTATGAGTGCCACTACGTTGTGGGCCCTCAAAAGGTCCGGGTTGAGCTTTACGGTGTAGCCGAGGATGACTCCTTCCTTTTCCAGCTTTTCGAGGCGGGACTTAACGGTCGGCCTGCTGACGCCTAGCCTTTCCGCAAGCTCCGAGATGCTCAGCCGGGAGTTGTCCATGAGGAGGTATATAAGCTTCAAGTCCAGTTCGTCAAGCCTCATTTCTTTCACCATCCAAATTCGGCCTTCAAACTATAAAAATTCTCTGGTTAGGCTTTCCAGATTGTAAAAAATAATCCCCATAAATCCTCAAACGTAGTAAGTAACGGTGGAAGAAATGAAGCTCACGCTGAAGGTTAACGGTATGACCTGTGCCATGTGTGTTAAAACCATAGAGAGGGCCCTGAAAGAACTTCCTGGAGTGAAGGAAGCCAGGGCTAATTTGAACTCAGAGAACGTTTACGTCGAGTTCTATGAGTCTCGGATTGGACTGAACAGAATTATAGCCGCCATCGAGGAGCTGGGCTATGGGGTCGTCAGAGAGAGGAGAGACGCGGTAATTAAGATAGGCGGAATGACGTGCGCGATGTGTGCCAGAACCATAGAGGCCACACTCGGGGAAGTGTCCGGCATTCTGGATGTCAGCGTCAACTTGGGGACTGAAAGCGCCAGGGTGAGCTACGATCCTAGCCTCGTAACCACTGACGACATCAAAAAAGCCATTGAAGAAGTTGGCTACCAGTTCATCGGGGTTGAGGGGGAGGAGACCCACGATCTCGAGAGAGAACTAAGGGAGAGGCACCTTCGCGACATGAAGAGAAAGCTCGCCGTTGCGTGGGGTATTGGAATAGCCCTCTTCGCCTCCATGCAGGCCCATCGCTTTGGCGTGGATATACCTTACATCTTTCCAATTCAGTTCGTTCTTGCGACGGTAGCCATAGCCTACGCTGGCAGGGAGATATTCGACAAAGCTTGGGGCTCGCTCAAGCATAAAACCCTCAACATGGAGGTCATGTACTCCCTCGGCATAGGTTCGGCCTACCTGGCGAGCGTCCTCGCAACGGTAGGGGTCATTCCGGAGGACTTCAACTTCTACGAGGCCAGCGTCCTGCTGATGGCCTTCCTCCTGCTTGGCAGATACCTTGAAACGAGGGCCAAGGGAAGAACCAGCGAGGCCATTAAGAAGCTTATGGGGCTTCAGGCAAAGAAAGCTACGGTAATAAGGGACGGAAAAGAGGTCGAGGTTCCGATAGGTGAGGTCAGGGTCGGGGACGTCGTGATAGTGAGACCCGGTGAGAGGATTCCCGTCGATGGTATTGTGCTTGAGGGCGAGAGCTACGTGGACGAGTCCATGATAACAGGCGAGCCCGTTCCGAACCTCAAAGGGGAAGGAGACGAGGTTATAGGGGGCACCATAAACAAGAACTCCGTGCTCAGGATAGAGGCGAGGCGCGTCGGAAGGGACACCGTTCTGGCCCAGATAATTAGACTCGTGGAAGAAGCTCAGAATACAAAGCCGCCGATACAGAGGCTGGCGGATACAATAGTTGCATACTTCATACCCACGGTTCTCACTATAGCACTCCTGTCCTTTGCATACTGGTACTTTGTAGCGGGCGAACCCCTGCTTTTTGCCTTTACAACCCTCCTCAGCGTCCTCGTTATAGCCTGCCCCTGTGCCTTCGGCCTTGCAACGCCAACGGCATTGACGGTTGGAATGGGCAAAGGTGCAGAGATGGGAATACTCATCAAGAACGGTGAAGTGCTTGAGATAGCAAGGAAGGCGACGGTTGTGCTCTTCGACAAGACCGGAACGCTCACAAAAGGAAAGCCCGAGGTTACTGATGTTATATCCTTTGGCATGGATGAGAAGGAGCTCATAAAGCTCGTTGCCTCGGCGGAGAAGCGCTCTGAACACCCGCTTGGAGATGCTATCGTGAGGAAGGCCCAGGAACTCGGCCTTGAGCTTGAGGAGCCGGGGGAGTTCGAGGCAATAACCGGCAAAGGTGTTAGAGCAGTCGTGGGTGGAAGGGAGATCTTGGCAGGCAACAGGAAGCTCATGGTGGAGAACGGCTACTCTGTGAATGAGGTTGAGGAAACACTCCACAGACTTGAGGACGAGGCGAAGACTGCCATAACCGTCGCCATAGACGGCAGAATAGTGGGAGTAATAGGCATAGCCGACACGATAAAGGAAGGAGCAAAAGAAGCCATCGAGGAGCTCCACAGGATGGGCAAGAAGGTCGGCATGATAACCGGCGACAACAGGAGAACTGCAAACGCGATAGCAAGGCGGCTCAAGGTGGACTACGTCCTCGCCGAGGTTCTGCCGGGGGACAAGGCCAACGAGGTCAAGAAGCTCCAGGAGAAGGGTGAAGTCGTTATCTTCGTTGGCGACGGAATAAACGACGCTCCGGCCTTGGCACAGGCGGATGTTGGGATCGCTGTCGGCAACGCGACGGACATAGCGATGGAGAGCGGGGACATGGTTCTCATAAAGAACGACCCAAGGGACGTGGTCAAGGCAATAAAGCTGAGCCAGAAGACGCTGGCGAAGATAAAGCAGAACATCTTCTGGGCAATGTTCTACAACACGATGCTGATTCCCTTCGCGGCGGGGCTTGCCTTCGTGCTATTCGGCGTGGAGTTCCAGCCGGAGTGGGCGGCCGGAGCGATGAGCATAAGCAGCGTCAGCGTCGTCACAAACTCGCTCCTGCTCAAGAGGGCTAGGATCTGACCACCATTTTTATTTCCCGGAGGTGCGGATATGATAGTCGAATACGACGGAAAGTTTGAGTTTGAGTCTGGAAAAACCGTCCTGTGGTTTTCCATTCCGGGCTGTCCGCCCTGCAGGATAGTCGAAAGCTTCATGAAGGATCTCGGCAGGGAATTTCCCGAGATAAAGATCGTTCACATCAACGCCGAGGAATGGAACGACCTTGTGAACCGCTTCGATGTCCTCAACGTCCCGACGCTGATTTACCTTAAGAACGGAAAGGAAATAGCGAGGCAGAACCTAATCAGGAAAAAGGAGGAGGTTCTCATAAGGTTTGAGGAGCTCAGGAGGCTCTGACTACTCCCCGGGGACGCCAAGGGGGAAGACGTAGAGCGGTTCTCCGGGCACGTTCATTGCCCTTTTTACCTCCTCATCCCTGAAGGCACCAACCGCAACGGTGCCGAGGCCGAGGGCCGTTGCCTGAAGGTAAATGTTCTGACCCATGTGGCCGGCATCGATGTGGACGTACCTTATTCCCCTCTCGCCGTACCGCCTCGTGGTTCTCTCGTAGTGGGCGACGATGACTACGTTCACCGGCGCGGTGGCAACGCACCGCTGGTTTAGGCAGGCTTCTGCGAGAGTCTTTCCGAAGTGTCCCCTTTTGATCAGCTCCAGCGAATGGTCCTCCTCGTGGTAGTGGTATATGCCCGGGGCCAGGCCGTGGACGTTCTCTGCAACCACGTAAACCTCGAATGGATAGCAGGCGCCTGCACTCGGAGAGGTCCTCCTCCCCCACCTGTTAATCCCGTATGCCGCCCAAAGGATCTGTGAAACCTCCTCAAGGGTCAGCGGCTCGTCGGTGTAGAGTCTTACACTCTTCCTAAGGTCTATCGCCTCTTCGAGGCTTATCTCCCCCCTGCGCTTTGGGGCCGGAAGGGCAATCCTCATTTCTACCACCGCAACTTCTGATGCCTTTTTCATACATTAGGCTTTTGGTGGTCTTTGTTGGTACAGGCAAACTTACTTTGGTCCCAGGATTGACAAAAGTTGAATAAAAACCCATATAAACTTCAAAATCCAAAGGTCTTAAATGCGGGATGGTGAGAATATGTCCGCCAGCAGGAAAGCCTTTCTCTGGGTGCTCCTTCTGGTGATATTTTCCCTGCCGATTGCGTCCTCTTCGAAGGTTGCCGTGTGGCACGCGGGGGGCTCAATACTCCACCCGAGACTCTCTCCGGATGGGCTTTATTTCACTGATTACAGCGGTAGAATTGGCCTGAAAACCAACGAAACGCACTTCATATTCTGGAGGCTCCCCTTTCTCCCAAACGGCATGTCCGTGAGCGATAGGGTCTACATTTCGGCAGACTTGGGCCCGCCGGCAGTTCTCGATCCGGGCAAAAACGTCCTCTACATCTGGGACTACGAAGGGGTTTCGTTCATCCACGTCTTTGCCGTGAAGGGAAGCGCCTATTACGCTGGAAGCGTGAACGAAAGCGGCGGGATAGGCTTTCTTGAAGGGAACCTCCTCACGTTCTACGACCTTTCTTCCGCCGGAATAGTGAAGGTCTACGACACTTATGCAACCACCGAGGGAGTATACTTTACCGCCGAGCTGAAGGAGAGGCCCCACGGGACCATCGGCCTTCTTCACCCGAAAAATGGGACCTTCCTCCTGTGGATGTTTCCGGCCAACTACTCGAAGCTCATACCCGATGGTATCGTCCTTGCCCACGACGGCTTTCTCTACGCGGCTGTAATGGACGGTGAAGCGGTGGGGCTGGTGCGGTTCTCCCCTGAAAACGGCAGCTTCTTCTTCTTGGAGCTCGGTGAGAGGCCCCTACACGTGAAGGCTTTTGGAAATAAACTCCTCCTGATGGATTCAATGGGTTTTCTGACCCTGATAAACGCTTCAAGCGTAGTGTGGACGTTCGAGGCCGTTCTGAAGCCTGAAGAGTATACCTTCGACGAGAAGTTCCTTGGACCTCCCACCCGCACCGAGAACCTCACCCGGGAGGAGCTGGAAATAGCTCCGGAATACGTGGACGTTCGCAGGGAAGACCTTGACGGAATCGCCTTCTATGAAATCGACATCACCCATGATTTTGGCGGTGGTTACGTTGGCTCGGGAGGTGTGCTGGTTCTCGTGGAGGAACTTCGGCCAAAAGTTCATATTCTTTACGAAAACGGTACCGTGATAGCATGGGTAACTCCGGAGGAACTGTTCACCGGCCCGGTTTTTCTTTACGTCAACGAGAAGCTTGTGAGGTGGGGGAACAGGATAACATGGAACGCAACCTTTCTTGAGGGGAGATACAACCTCACCGCGGTCTACTTCGATGGTGAGGATGTTTACCTGAACACAACTACCGTCGTGAGTGATTTAAGGCCTGAAGTTCTCTGGAGCCGGTCGGTAAAGGTTGATGGCGGAACGGTCATCTATGGGATGGCCAGCGTCCCGGGGGCGCCTGTAAACGTGTCCGAAAAAATAGTGTGGACAGACGGCAGGGGCTACTTCTCATTCTTCGTTGAAAACACCTCCGAAACAGGAACACCGGCCGTGGAAGGGGAAGGATCAGTCCCCTGGGGGGCCGCGTTGCTGATACTTGCCCTTCCGCTCGGGGCGGCTGGCGTGATACTCCTCCTGAGAAAGGAGAGAAAGGGCTATGCGATGGTGGCAATTGCCCTGATCCTGCTCGCACTTTACCTCACGGCTCCGACGCCGCCCGAGGGTTCCGAGGGAGAAAAACCACTCCGCCTGTCGCTGACGGTTGTCACGCCTCCAGGTTTTTACGCCGCCAACGTGACTGTTGTTCTTGACGGGGAGGAGGCTGGAAAAACCGACAAAAGGGGCAGGATTGAGATTCCCGTTGATTACGGGCTTCACGAAGTTAGGCTTCAATCCGGGGGCGTCGAGACCAGGTTTGAGATAGCCATGGCGGAGGACAGGGACATGACTGTCCCCTTCTTCCCCGGGGTGAACGCACTCCTCCGCAACGGTCCCGGTTACTCGGGCTTTTCGGCATCGATTGGAAGCGCACCCCTCGCCTCCATGCACCCTGGAACCTATCCCGTCGGACCCATGTCAAAGGTCTCCTCCGAGATTCAGGATGAAAACTTCCAGCAGTGTGACCTCTGCAGGCTTAAGGCAGCAATGGTGGGCGTTGTTGAGGGCGAATCCTGCAGGCTATGCTGTCTGGAGAGCAAGGACTTTGGACCGGCCGTCGTCTTCAACTACTACTTCCACCTCGTCTGGGCGGCGATAGAGCGCTTCGATTGCCCTCTCCCCTGGCCCCCGCTTCCGGAAACGAACTCGGTTGTTGGCGATGGCGGAGTAAACAGCTACGCGGATGGCCTTAGGGATAGTCTCCCTACGCCCGGATGGGGGGATATACATCCCTGCCTCTCCCCCCTGGATGGCATTGACCCCGGTGATCCCGGCACCATCTGCAGTGCCCTCGAATGCGCCGATGTGGACTTCAACTGTGAGTGCTACATGAGCTGTCTCTTCGGGCCGTTTGAGATGTGGAATGCCTTCATTGAGTGCGTGGGAAGCTGAGGCTTTCATTTTTCTTTTCAAGCCCTGCCCTTAGCCGGAAGGAGGTCGGTCTACTGTGATGGATACCATAACTATGGACGCGTGGTCTTCAGCCGGTGAAAGCATGCCCGTCATAGAGGTTGAGAACGTTAAGAAGTACTACGGTGAAACGCGCGGCGTTGAGAACCTGAGCTTCTCCGTCGAGAGGGGCGAAATCTACGGGTTCCTCGGTCCTAACGGGGCTGGGAAGACCACGACTGTCAAGATTCTTGTGAAGATAATAAAGGACTATCATGGGACTGTGAAGGTCTTCGGGAAAGACCTGCGCGAATGGGGGAAGGACTACTACGGAAAAATTGGTGTCTCCTTCGAATTTCCTGCCGTTTATTCCCGGCTTACCGCCCTCGAAAACCTTGAGTTCTTTGCGTCGTTCTATAAAAGGCATCTCGACCCGGTTGAAACCCTCAAGATGGTGGGCCTCGACAAGGAAGCCGACCAGCTCGTGTCAGGCTTCTCAAAGGGCATGAAGAAGAAGCTCGATTTAGCCAGGGCACTGCTTCCAGATCCGGAAATCCTCTTCCTCGATGAACCCTTAGAGGGTCTCGACCCGGCGAGCGCGAGGAGGATAAAAGACCTGCTCCTTGAGATGCGCGAAAACGGGAAGACGATCTTTCTGACCACCCACAACATGTACGTCGCCGATGAGCTCTGCGACAGGGTGGCTTTCATCGTGGAGGGTTCGGTGAGGCTCGTCGACAACCCGAGTGAACTGAAGGTGAAGATGGGAAAGAGGGTCGTAAAGGTCGAATACGTTTCGAATGAGGGCGTCAAAACCGCCGAGTTCCCGCTTGAGAACCTTGGAGGAAACGAGGAGTTCCTGAGAATCCTGCGGGAGCATGAGATAAGGCGCATAAACACTGAAGAACCGACACTCGAGGACATCTTCCTGAAGGTCACGGGGAGGAGGCTCGTATGATAGGCGAGCTGGTGAGGCTCGACCTGAAGGTCGGAACGAGGGGCTACGTCTATCCGATATACCTGCTCGTGGCTTTAGCTTATGGTCTCATGGTGATGGCGTTTCCAGAGGGGTACCACTCAACCGTCGTTCCCCTCTTCCTCATCCTTGAGCCCGGGATGGTCGGCTTCACCTTCGTCGGCACGGCCATCTTCGCGGAGAAGAAGGACGGAACGATAGGCGCTCTGGCGGTTACGCCACTCGACTGGAGGGCTTACATCCTCGCCAAGGCTCTCCTTATGGCGCTGGTTTCCCTCCCGGCGGCAGTGCTTATATTCTGCCTCGGCACGCGCTCCCTGAGCGGGCTTCCCTACGTTTTGGCAGGTACCCTGTTAGTTTCGGTAGTCTATACGCTCCTTGGCATAGCAATAGCCTCAAAATACCGCGATTTGGACGACTACTTCGTGCCGCTCCTCGGCGTCATGGTGCTCTCCCTCCTGCCCTTCGCCCACTATCACGGCTACCTGACGGACGGGATATGGAAGGTTCTCTACGTCATCCCGAGCTATCCGGCGCTCTACTTCTTCAGCGCCCCCTTCGGAGGGGTTTCGGCGGAAAACCTTCTGTGGTCGGCGCTTGGTCTGATGGTGTGGGGTATCGTGGCGTATTACCTCGCAAGGGTTCGCTTTTACAGGTACGCGGTGGAGGGAGTGAGATGAGCTTTGTAAGAAAATTTGCCGCCATTTACAGGACCGACCTCAAGCTGCTCCGCAGGGACCCCATGCTCCTATACAGCGTGGGGATGACTTTGGTGCTCCTCTTCATCGTCCGCTACTTCAAGGATCACATGGGCGAGCTTTACTACGGGATAGCTCTCTTCGTGCTGATATTCATACCCATGATATTCGGCATGATTCCCGGCTTTATGATGGCCGACGAGAAGGAGAACAAGACGGTACAGGCACTGCGGGTGATTCCCATATCGAGCGAGGCGTTCATTGTTTACAGGCTCACGTGGGCTTCGCTGGTGACCGTAGCCTTTACGGTGATAGCGCCCTATATTCTTGACATGGAGATTTCCCAAAAGGGTGTTCTGGCGCTGGTTCTTCTTTTCCTGCTGGAGGTCTGGATCTATGGACTGGTGATAACCATCTTCGCTGAATCCAGAATGCAGGCGCTGACGGTCTCCAAGATTCTCGGCTGGCTCCTGATCCTGCCGGTGGCGGTAAAGCTCGTTGTCCTCTGGAGGGATCTCTCAACGGACTGGAGCAAGCTCACGGCGTTTTTGCCGACGTACTGGACGTACAAAGTCTTCGAGGGCATAACCCTAAACGACTACAGCGATTTCCCGATGGCAGTGCTCGTGCATCTGGCCTGGCTGATCCCGCTGGTGGTACTCTTCAGGAGGAGGGTGCTCTGACTCCCTCAATTTTCAAGAACCGCAGAGAACAGTTAAGAAGAAAGGGCTGAAGCCCTTCAAATCTTCTTGTGGCAGAACCACCAGTCGTAGCACTCGATCTCGCCCTTGGCCTTGGCCTCTTCCCTGGCCTTGATCTCCTCAACGCTGGCCGCGGGCGGGACGATGGCGCGGTCGCCGATGAGCTCGTTGTTGGGCCACTTGTGCGGCAGGGCGACTCCCTTCTCGTCGCTGGTCTTGAGGGCCTTGACGAGCCTGAGTATCTCGTCCCAGTCCCTGCCGACCTCGGCCGGGTAGTAGACGATGGCCCTTATGACGCCCTTGTCGTCGACGACGAAGACCGCCCTGGCGGTTATCGTTGCTCCGCTCGGGATCATGCCGAGGGCCTCGGCGAGGTCGCCGCGGTCGTCCGCTATGACCGGGAAGGTTATCTCCTCTCCGAGGTTCTCTTTGATCCACTCCATCCACTTGAGGTGGCTGAAGACCTGATCAACGCTCAGCCCTATCGGCTCGACGCCGAGCTTCCGGAACTCCTCTGCCCTCTTCTGCATCGCGTAGAACTCGGTGGTGCAGACCGGCGTGAAGTCAGCCGGGTGGCTGAAGAGTATGAACCACTTGCCCTTCTCGGCAAAGTAGTCTGGGAGCTTTATCACTCCGTGGGTGGTCTTGACCTCAACCTCTGGGAACTTTTCTCCTATGACGACCATCTTACATCACCTCTTCCTTTTTGTGTGTCGTCTTCACTATAAACCTCATCGGTTCGAATATATAAACCTTTCGGTTCGTCTAACGGGCAACTTTTTGTCGAATATCCAAAAAGTTTAGGGGATTGGAGGACAGGCGTGCAAAGAATGCTTGACATTGGTTGTCATAGTGCGAGACTGTAGTACAATGCATTGTCAAAAAGCTCGAAAAGAAAGTCTATTTTTGCCTCAAATCTTCCTGACGTCCACCCATGTTGAATGGTACGCCGAGCCGTTTCCGTACTTTTCTAAGGTGTCATCGCTCGTCAGAAAGTTCGCGTTCCAGCCGAGAAGCTTTACCCAGAATGCTTTGTACAGGAGAACCACCCCTGGAGGAACATCTTCCGTTATCTTTGCCTTCGTTTTTATCTTGCCGTAATCGTTGAAGACCTCGACGGTATCACCATCGCCGATTCCCATTTCCCTTGCATCGGATGGGTTGATGTAAAGGTTCGGGTCGATCATGTTGTAGGTGTTGTGGTACTGGCTCGTTATCGTCATCCTGTGGGTTGGTGTGAGGAGTCTCAGCGGATACTTTCCTTCGAACTTCCTGTACTCGGGGAACGGGCTTAAGCCCCTCTCCATCGCTCTCTGGGAGTAGAACTCGATCTTCCCGCTCGGTGTTTTCCACTTTCTCGGCCTCTCTGGAACTTTGACGAAACCCTTAGCCTTCAGCTCCTCCCAGCTCAAACCGTTAATTTCCAGAATCTTTTCTATGACCTCCTCGTTGCTCTCGTAGAGATGGGGGTTCTCAATCCCAAGTTCCCTCGCCAGAAGCCTCGTCATCTCGCTGTTGCTCTTTCCGTAGAGTCTCGCAACCGGTTCATTCAAAGCCACGTAGCGGTGGTAGTAGCTGTCCGCTATATCAAGACGCTCGAAGAATGTGTTTGCCGGAAGAACGACGTCGGAGTAGAGAGCCGTATCTGTTAAGAATATATCGTGCGTAACTACGAAAACATCATTCTCAACAAGTGCCCTTCTCAGCCTGTTCTGGTTTGGCAAACTCGCAAGGGGATTGGAGTTGTAGATGTACAGAAACTTTATCTCGCCCCGCTCGATGTACTCGGCCAGCTTCATCTGGGGGATTCTTCTGGCGGGCTTCGTCCTCAGGAACGCGCCTTCGGCATAGCTTTTATCTATCGTCTTCATGTCGTAGATGAAGCCGAAGCGGTGCCCCACCAGCGCGGGGAGAATCGAAATCGCCCTCACGGCCTCTCCCCCAGCTAAGGAGCGCTGGAAGCCGTAGCCGATGTGAATTACGCCCCTCTTCTCGGCAAAGTCTCTCGCAAAGCTCTCCACCATCTCCACGCTCAGGCCTGTTTCCCGGCTCACGTACTCAAGCGATAATGTTTTTACATAATTCTTGAATTCTTCAAAACCGTAAACGTTCTCGCGGACGAAGGCCTTATCGTAAAGCCCCTCCTTGACGATAACCTTCGCAACCGCGAGGGCAAAGAGAGCATCTGTATCGGGCTTTATTTGATAAAACCTCTGTGAGCGCCTGGCGGTTTCGGTTCTTACAACATCAACCGTCCAGATTTCAAGTCCGTACCGCTTCGCCAGCATAAAGCCGTGAAGGTTCGTCCAGAAGGCGTTGATACCCCAGTAAACGATAAGCCTCTGGTCTCTGAGCTTTTCGGGGTCCATACCAACTGCCGTCCCGTAAACGTCCCTCAGCGCTTCCTGCCCGGCCCTGTCGCAGATTCCGTAGTCGAGGGTTGATGCGTTCAGGTAGTGGAAGAGCCTGAGCGGAAAGGCGTAGTTAACAACGCCCCTGTCGCCGGCGTATTGATAAACCAGAACGCTCTCGCTTCCGTGTTCATCGATGGTCTCCCTTAACTTTTCCGCTACCAGTTTTATGGCTTCCTTCCAGCCAACCTCTCTAAATTCTCCGCTCCCGCGCTCTCCGGTTCTGATGAGCGGAATTTTGAGCCTGTCCTCAGCGTGGAACCATTTTGGGAGAAGGGCACCTTTTGGACATAGGAAACCGGCCGTTACAGGGTGCTCCGGGTTGCCCCTCACCCTGAGCTTCCCGTTCCTCAGCTCGCCCACCATCGAGCAGGTGTCGTAGCAGTCCCTCATGCAGACGGAGAAGGGCATGGACATCACGGGGCAATCCTTATTCTCTCTGCCGCGTCCCTCTCGACGAGAACCTTCCCGAGGCTCCGGGGGATTATGACGAGGTCCCCAGCCCTGAACGGGCCGTACTCCTTCAGCTCGGGATCGAGTATCTTCGGCAGGTCGATCTTGATTATATATGCCTCCCGCGGAACCTTCTTCTTTGGAACCTCTCTCTCCGGAGCCTCCTCACTCACCTCGACGGTTTCCTCGGGAATCTCGACTGGAATCTCCTCGCGCTCTATGAACGTCCTGAGTATCGTGAAAATCCGTCTCTCCTCGGAGGTCAGGCCGTAGGGGACGCCCTCAACGGCGAGGTCAACGATTTTATGAAGTCTGATTTTGATTATCTCGCGCATGAGCCTCTCGGCTATCCCCAGCTGGGCGAGATAGAGCCTCTCCTCAACATCCTCGCCCCTCTCACGGGAACTCTCCGCGCTGAGCTTAAGCGCTTTAATGAGGCTGTCGAACTCAGCGTAGAACTCGTCGTCTAACTCCGTAAGGTCCGGTGAGGAAAGCTCCGCCTCAAGTAGCTCCCTGAGCTTAACGATGTCCACGCTCCCACCAGCCTAGAGGAAATCGAGAGAAGGAAAAGAAATCAGTCCTCAACGCGCGGAGCGAGGAGGAATATCAGCTTGCCCTCGTCCCTTATCGGGTACTCCATCTGGAGGGGCATCTCGTTGCCGAAGCGGATTATAACCTCATCGGCTTTGCCGATGCCCTTTATCATGTCCGCAAGGTAGCTGATTCCGTAGGCGCTCTTGGTTTCCTCCTCAACCTCAAGGTCGAGCAAGCCTTCGTCCTCAAGGGTGAGCCTTATCTCGACCTCGTTGGTTTCGCCCTCCGCCTTCATGACGAACTCGTTCTCGCTGGCAATGAACTTTATGGCATCGCTGACGAGGGAAGCGTCCTTAACGGCTTCCTTGAGAACCTCTCCGAGAACGACGACCTTGGCGGTGAAGGGAAGCTCCGGGAGGTCGAGCTCAAGCTCCTCAACTTCAATCAGCGGGAGTTTGAAGGTCCTTTTGGCCGTGCCTTCAAACGTGACTTCGAGAAAGTTCTCCTCACCCTTCCTGAGGATGAGTGTGTCCTTGTTCTTGCCGCGCTTGAGTATCTTCTTGAAGTGGTCCATGTTGATTCCAATGGTTTCTTCTTCCTCCACCTCGTACTTGGAGAAGATGCTCTCCGGGAGGTTGAGGTCTATCAGAACGACCCTGCTCGGGTCCATGGCACGCATCCCAATTCCTTCTTCGGTTATCTTGAAGGCAGCCTCATCAATGAGGTTGCTTGCGGTGGCTATAAGATCGGCGAAATCCTTGGCACCATCAAAAACTATCTCGAACGGCATCTTTACCCCTCCTTCAATATATCGAGCATCAGCCTAACCCTTTCTTTGCCGCGGAATAAATAAGCTTTTCCGTTGTCGGTGTCGGGTATCCTCCTGTAGGCCTCCTCAAGCTCCTTCAGAGCCTTCTCCGCGAGCTTTCTGAGGGTTTCTCGTTCAAGTTCCGAAAGCTCCCTCACTCGTAAGACCTCCAGACGTGGCCGCACTTGGTGCACTTGTAGAATATCGTGCTTGGCTCGTCGCCGGCCCTCGTCTGGAGCTCCCACCAGTAGGCCGTGTCGTTGCCGCACTTCGGACAGGTCACCTTGGTCGTTGGCAGGGTTTTGACATCCTGCTCGACGACGATAATTCCCTCATCCGGCTTGTGTTCGACCTTCTGCTTTATCACGGTCTTCTCCCTGTCCTTCTGCTCGTCGAAGGGTTCCTCGTAACCACATGAGCGGCAGACCCAGACCTTCCGTTTCCTGTCCGGAAGCATGAGGTTACCGCACTTTGGACAGAACTTCATCTTTCTCACCCCTTTAGCCGAGGGTTCGGTATGTGGGAGGAGAATAAAAAGTTTTGCCAAAACTAACCTGCCACCTCAAACTCCACGCTTGTGTTCCTGCAGCCCATCGGCCAGCCGCAGATTTCCTTCACGAGCCGATATCTCCCGGGAGGAAGGTCCGGGTAGGTGCCGGGAGTTCCCGGGGATTCATTTTCGGGCAGATATTTCAGGGTAATTCTCTGCTTCTATGAATGAAAGGGAGGCAGGTCATAGAGCATGGCGATAAAGAGAAATAGGGTTTTCACCCTAGCCCAGTTCCCGTTTTCCCGCCCAAGTAGGTGGGCGTTAGGCCGACGTTCCATACGGTGGGCTCCACACCCTCTCCGGATGACTATACGCGTTTATCGAGGCCCATCATGGAGTGGGTCCGGTCAGTCCCCCAGGGAGTATCAGAAGGACTATTCCGGTGCTTCTCCCACCTCAACCATTCACATCGAACTCAGCCCAGACATCGACACTGGTGGCGGTTCCTGTCTCAGGGCCCGTCAGGGAGACTTTCTTCACTATCTTGTAGTGGCCCGGCCCGAGGTTCAGGCTGGAGAGCTTCACCCTCTGCTCCCAGCTCTTTCCGGGTTCTACGACAACGGCTACCTCTATGAACACTAGGTTGACAGGAACTTCCTTCCACTCCCCGTTTTCGAGCCGGTAGAGCTTGAAGTGGTAGCTGGTGGTAGCGTTGAGGTTGGCTTTGTTTATTACCCTCAGGACCATCGTGTCTCTGGGGGAATACGATGTCCTGTCAAGCTTGAGGACTATTCCATTGCTCTCGATGGGAACCATCCCAGCGTCACCCTCCTGTCCACTGTCTGCAATGCTTCTTTCAGTCGAGGTGAGGTAGTACCCGAGCGGAACCAGTAGGACTATCAGAAGGACGGGGATTATTCTGTTCACTGGCCACCACCGATAGAAATACGCATACGTCTTTTTAATGATTGTCAATGCTTCAAAATGGGTGGAAGTGATTTTAGCAGGCTGATTTCAGCGGGTGATTTTACCCGGGCGGTGTTATCCATAAGATTGGCGGAGAACGGAGAAGTAACACCGCCTAATTTGCCTGGAAACGGCCGTTTATAACGTTTTCTAAAATACATCTCTGCGACTTTCTTTCAATTCTGGGAAGGAATTGGAACACCTCGGCGAAAATCGATAATCTCAAGTTTAAACTTGCAAAGTAATCCACAAAAAAGAGAATGAGTTGGAAAAATCACTCCCTGAGCGGAAGTCCGTAGTCGAAGGAGTAGTAGACCTTCTGGAAGTTCTGCCTGAAGTAGAAAACATCGCGCTCGACCTTCTTCGGGTCTTCCTTGTCGATAAGGACGCGGCGAATGAACCTGGCAATCTCTTTCATGTCGTCCTCCATCATTCCAACGCGGGTCATCTCCTGGACGCCTATGCGAAGACCGCTCGGCTCGTTGACCTTCTCAAGCGGGTCCCAGGGCAGGAGGTTCTTGTTGAGGATTATGCCGGCCTCCTCAAGGAGTGGCGCCGCCCAGCCACCGGCAGCGGGGTGGAGGTCTGAAACATCGACGATGACCTGGTGGCTCTCGGTGTAGCCCTTGTCCTCGCCAATGACCTTGAAGCCCTCCTCGGCCATGGCCTCGGCCAGTGCCTTCGCGTTCTTGACGATCTGAGCGGCGTACTTCTCACCGTACTCAAGCATCTCGGCAGCAGTAACGACCTTTCCGGCCATGTGGTGGAGGTGGTGGTTGCTCAGAACTCCCGGGAAGATGGCCCACTGGAGCCTGGCTATCTCCTCTGTCTCTCCAAAGCGCTTGTAGATTATGACACCGCCCTGCGGTCCGGGGAAGGTCTTGTGGGTCGAAGCGGTGATTATGTCAGCGCCCTCGCGGAGCGGGTCCTGGAACTGCTTTCCGGCTATGAGGCCAAGGACGTGGGCGGCATCGTACATGACGTAGGCTCCAACCTCCTTGGCAACAGGAGCGAGCTCCTTGACCGGATGTGGGAACGGGAAGAGCGAGCCGCCGAAGACGACTATCTTGGGCTCGAGTTCGCGGATGAGCTTCTCTGCCTTGTCAACGTCGATGTTGAACTCCTCGTTGTCGAAGGGCCAGGTGTGGACCTCTAAACCTCTCATTCCCGCCGCACCGAAGGGCATGTGGCTTATGTGCCCACCGTGGCTGGTGTGAAGAACTATCGCCTTGTCGCCCGCGTTGGTGAGTCCGAAGAAAGCGGCCTGGTTGGCGTTGGTTCCGGAAATCGGCCTGAGATCGGCAAAATCGCTCCCGAAGAGCTTGGTGAACAGCTCGACGCCGATGAGCTCGACCTCATCGACGTACTTGCAGCCCTGGTAGTAGCGCTGCCTCGGCCAGCCCTCGGCGTACTTGTGCATGAAGCCGCTCGCAACGGCCCTCGTAACGCTCGGAGAGGTTATGTTTTCACTCGCGATGAGGTTTATAGTATGGCTTCTCCACTTCTCATGCTCTTCAACAAAATTCAGAACCCTGTCACGATAGTCCCTGTATCCTTCAGCCATGGGAAACACCTCGATGGAGATTTGAACGTGGAGGATATAAACCTTACCGAGGGAGGAGAACTTGGGAGTTCAGCGGCGGAGCTTCGCCGCGAGCCACATCAGTACCGGGAGCACTATGAAGGCCAGCATGTCTCCCGTGTCTCCGGCGAAAGCTAAAACGTCAGCGAAGTTCCTGACGCCCGCGAAGTAAATGAGGGCCGGCGGGATCACAGTCAAAGCCCACGCGACTTTTCTGTTTAGCTTCACGAACTCCTCGCTGTTGCTCTGCTGTGCGAGAGCTATGCCAATGTAGCTCGTTGTTATTGCGAGGAGCGGGATGAGGTTGCCAAAGATTCTACCGAGGTGGCCGTAGAGGAGCTCAAGCCCCTGCGTGGCTATCTCGGGGGTCTCCTTTCCGAAGACCAGCAGGAAGGCCGCCATGAAGACCGCATAGATGGCCGTTGGGATAAGGAATGCCAGCACGATGACCTTTCTGGTCTCCTCGTAGCTTCCGAGCCCCTTGTAGACGTCGGGGATTATGGTGTGGCAGCCGAGGGCAAAGATGGCGACGCCGGTTATGCTCAGTATTCCGGAGAGGTCGGCGTAGAGGCCGTTCTCAAGCTCCGCGTGGGGGACGAGCATCAGCGTTACGCCGATGAAGAGGGCCAGCATTACGTAGCTCATTATCAGCTCGGTCTTCCCGCTCGCCTCAAGGCCCCGATAGACGACGAAGGAAGCCAGCACCCAGAATATGGCCGCACCGAGGGTATCGCTGACCCCGAAAAGGCTTGCGAAGACGCTCCCCATTCCGGCAATGTATGCAAGAAGTGCTCCAAAGCTCATTATGAATATGCTAAGGTACATCAGCCAGCCGCCGGCTTTTCCAAGGGTTCTCTGGGCTATCGTGCTCATCTGAGCCCCGTTCATCTCGGCGCTGAACCTTAACACTATGAAGGCCGTTGCGAGCATCAGGAGCATGACCCCTGTGAGGACTCCCAGCGCTGGAATCAGACCGACCTTGCTGGCCGCATAGGGGAGGCCAAGAACGCCGGCGCCTATCTGGGTTCCGACCAGTATTGCCAGCGCCTCGTTCTTTGAGATGTGGGCTTTCTCCACCCTTATAGTGCTCGTCCTTATCGCCGCAACGCCCTTGCGCTTCCTCATGAGCTGAATCAATGTAGCTTTTCTTCTCAGCTTTTTTCTCCTCGAAAGTGCTCCCCTCTCCGCATAATAGCGTCCGTGTGATGTTGTGACCTTTCTCCTTGGAGTTCCGTCTGTTACTGGCATCCCCTCACCTCCTCGCAAATGTGCTCATGAATACAATTTAAACCCTCCCACGAAAACATGAAGTCAGTTTCAAAGATTCTTCGGCAGGAAACGGAGAAACCCCTCAACCTCGGGCAGGATTTTTAAGGATGGCCGAGTAGGGGGTAATATGATAGAGGAGGCGGCCAAACTCCTTGCCCGCTCAAGGTTTGCGATTGCTTTTACGGGTGCCGGAATAAGCGCCGAGAGCGGTGTTCCGACATTCAGGGGGTTCAATGGACTATGGAAGAAGTACCGTCCCGAGGAGCTTGCGACCCCCGAGGCCTTCAGAAGGGACCCTCACCTCGTCTGGGAGTTCTACAGGTGGCGCATGGACCTGATACGAAAAGCCAGGCCCAACAGCGCCCACTATGCTCTGGCCGAGCTTGAGAGAGTGGGCATTTTGAAGGCCGTGATAACCCAGAACGTCGACGACCTTCACCGCGAGGCAGGGAGCAGGAACGTCATCGAGCTTCACGGCAACATATTCCGCGTTAGATGTACCTCGTGCAGCTACAGGGAGAACCTCAAGGAGAGTGGAAGGCTGGAGGAGTTCCTGGCCGGGAAGAAACTTCCGAAGTGCCCCCGCTGCGACTCGCTCCTCCGACCGGACGTCGTGTGGTTCGGCGAGCCACTCCCGAGAAAAGCCCTTGACGAGGCCTTCAGGCTCGCTGAGAGGGCAGATCTTGTTCTCGTCATCGGTACGAGTGGCGTCGTTTATCCAGCCG
Organism: Thermococcus sp. ES12; assembly: GCF_012027515.1. Classification (NCBI taxonomy): domain Archaea; kingdom Methanobacteriati; phylum Methanobacteriota; class Thermococci; order Thermococcales; family Thermococcaceae; genus Thermococcus; species Thermococcus sp. ES12. Next base: position 752,514 of record NZ_SNUP01000001.1, on the reverse strand, counting down.
CCTACGTTCCTCAGATAGTCAAGGAAACCGGGGGCAAGGTTGTCGAAATTAACCCCGAGGAGAGCGGAATAACGCCGATTGCAGACGTCTTCCTGCGCTGTCCGGCGGGTAAGGCAATGGAGATGTTGATGAGCAGGATTAAGGGGCTGATAGAATGAGTGGAAAGGTCCTGGTTGTGGGGTTTCCGCCCGAGGAAGTCGAGGGACTTCGAAAGGCACTCTCGGTTCCGGTCTTTGAGGTTCCGGAGTACTGCCGGGACTGGGTGGTGGGTGAGATAGTCGAAAAGGCCGAGAAGCTGAGCGGCTCCGGCTACTGGCACCTCAGGAAGTTCGTGATAATGCACGACGTTGATAACGAGACGCTGAAGGACATCATGCGCTCCGTCAAATCTCTCAACCTTGGCAGGATTATCTTCGCCACGACCACCGAGACCTCGCTGACCTGGAGGCTCGAAGACCTTCTCAACGAGCTTTTGGCTGAGGACGAATACTTCAAGGCAGCGCGCTGGGCCCGTGAGGAGGCCGAAAAGAGAAGGGGCCTTTTCCTCGATCTCGGGAAGGGTTAAATACCTTGGAAGAGTAGAAACCGGTGGGTGAAGGGATGATAAAGGTCGTGTTCTTCGACCTGGATGACACGCTTGTGGACACGAGCAGACTTGCCGAGATGGCCAGGCGGAACGCCATAGAGAATATGGTAAGACATGGCCTTCCCGTTGACTTCGACACCGCCTACCAGGAGCTCCTTGAGCTGATATCCGAGTACGGGAGCAACTTCGGCAGGCACTTTGACTACCTCCTCAGGCGCCTCGACCTTCCCAGCAATCCAAAGTGGATAGCGGCTGGAGTCATAGCCTACCACAACACGAAGTTCGCCTACCTGCGTACTGTGAAGGGCGTCAGGCGGGTTCTCCTTGACCTCCAGCGTTCGGGTTACAGGCTTGGCATAATCACCGACGGGGACCCGATAAAGCAGTGGGAGAAGATTCTCAGGCTTGAGCTCGATGCTTACTTCGACGGGGTCTTTATATCGGACTATCTCGGCGTGAAAAAGCCCCATCCGAAGATATTCCAGAAGGCCCTCAGGAAAATGGAGGTGGAGCCCGGCGAGGCGCTCATGGTGGGCGACAGGCTCTACTCCGACATATACGGGGCGAAGCAGGTCGGCATGAAGACGGCCTGGTTCAAGTACGGCAAATACGCGAACAGGGAGCTTGAATACCTTGAATACGCCGACTTTACCGTGAGTTCCCTTGAGGAGGTTGTTGAAATCGTGCGGGGGTTAAACAGTGGGGAAAGGCAGGAGGGTTCAGATTAGGAAGTTCATGCTGATTGATTCCGCCTATAAGTCGAGGATCCTCCGCGGCGACAAGGTGACCACGATACGCTACGGCGACTACGAGGCGGAGCTCGGGAGCGAAATCTACCTCGTGATAACGCCGAGCGACACCGCCGTAGCCAAGGTCAGAATAACAAAGGTCGAGAAAAAGAAAGTTAAGGAACTCACCAACGAAGATGCCAGACTCGACGGCTTCTCCGACGTCAGGGAACTCGTCAGGGAGCTGAACAAAATCTACGGCGAGCTCCACGGCGACGACGAGGTCACTGTGATAGGCTTCGAGGTGGTCAAGCGCTTTGATGACGGGATTCCTCTGAAGTGGCTCAAGGGTCTCAACTACCGCGAGCCGGCTGAGATAGCGCGTCTTTACCTGGAGAACAGGGAAAAGCTCAACCTCAACCGCGAGACCGACTTCATAATGCGCAGGATTTACAACGAGGGCCTCGGGAGGGCCGTCAGGACCTTCGGGCCTAAGAGGGTTCAGGGAGCGCTCCTCAAGACCTACCACGCGCTCTACTCTGCCGGGATTATCTGAGAGGAAAAGCTTTTTTATCGGTCTTCCCTTCTTAGAGTGCCATGAGGGGGATAAAACTTGACATCAGATTTGGTATCCTCACCATCGGGGTTCTCGGCCTCCTGGTTCTCCAGGCGGCCGGTTTACTCTACGGAATCAACGAACGGGTCAACTCAAGTCTTCCCCTCATCGACACCCCCATTATGAACTTTCTAACCGCCTTCGGAGGGGACCTCTTTCTCTTCTCCTTCGCCGCCCTCGTGCTCTATCTCGACTGGAGGGAGAAAGGGAGGCCCTCCCTGGAAACGGCCTCGTTTCTCTTGTCCATCGTCGTTGGCCTCGCCGCCGTCGGGGCAATGAAGGTTCTCTTCGCCGAGCCGAGGCCCATCGCCTACGGCTCTGGCGTGGGGAGCTACGCCTTCCCCTCAGGCCACACCTTTAGAGCCGCGATCATAGCGGCCTACGGCTCGGACCGCTGGAGGAAGTACGCCCCCCTGTTCTGGGCCTACGCTGTCGGGATAGCCCTCACCAGGCTCCTCCTCCACGTCCACTGGTTGGGCGACGTTCTCTTCAGCCTGCTTTTCGCCCCCTGGCTCTACCTCCTGCTCAAATCACTCCTCGGAGGGAGGTTTGAATGAACGGTTTCCTTGAGGTCCTCCTGCTCTCGCTGATTCCAACCTTTGAGGGGCGCTACGCGATAGTCTACGGCATCGGCATGGGCTATCCCATGTGGGAGACGCTTTTGGCCGCTTCCCTCGGAGTTCTGCTCCTTTCGCTCGTCCTTCCCGCTCTGCTCCCCTACATAGACAGGCTGATGCTCTGGCTTGAGGGAACCTTTCTCAGGAAAATCGCTCACCTCTACCTGTACTACGTTGAGCGGGTCAGGAAGAAGGCCCACCCCTACGTGGAGAAGTGGGGCTTCATCGGGCTGACTCTCTTCGTCGCGATACCTCTCCCGGGGACGGGCGTCTGGACCGGGGCTTTAGCCGCTTACCTGCTCGGAATAGAAAAGAAGCAGACGGTTCCGGCGTTAATCCTCGGCGGGCTTTTGAGCATGACGATAACGCTCCTCCCCGCGCTGGGGCTGTTTGGGTAAAAGGAAAGTCATGAAAGCTCCTTCCCCATGGTCTCCTCGCCCAGTGCCAGAACGTCGAGCGCCCCGGCTATTGCCATGGCCGCAATGATGAGAACCGCCATCGCCGCCCCGCTGGCTTCCATCACCTTCCCTGCCAGTATCGGAGCTATTCCACCGCCTATTCTCGCCATCGCCCCAGCCCAGCCTGTTCCCGTGCCCCTGACGGCTGTTGGATAAAGCTCCGGCGTATAGGCGTATATAGCCCCCCAGGCCCCGAGGTTGAAGAAGCTGAAGGCTATCGCGCTCGCGATTATCGTCGTTTCATTGCCGGAGTTCGCCGCGAAGTAGAAGCCGACGCCGGCTATTCCCGAAAGCAGCAGGTAGTAGGAGAGGGTTTTCTTCCTCCCAATCCGTTCGAGAAGGTAAGCGGCACTCCAGTAGCCGGGCAGCTGAGCTATCGCCGTGATGATGAAGTACTGGAAGCTCTTGAAGACTGTGATTCCAAGCGTAGCGGAGAGGAACCTCGGGAGCCAGATGAAGAAGCCGTAGTAGGCGAATGCTATGCTGAACCATGCTCCTGTGAGCATCATTGTCGTTTTGCCATAGCGCCGCCAGAGGTCAAGCACGGAGGCTTTCTCTCCAGCTTTCGGGACTTCCAGCTTCACTCCAACGCCGAATATCCTTCTGAGGATTTCCTCGGCCTCCTTAACCCTGCCCCTGATGAGCAGGTAGCGGGGCGACTCCGGGAGGGTAAAGAGCAGGGGCAGGAGCAGTATTACCGCGCCGCCGAAGAGCAGGATGCCCCTCCAGTCGGCCCCGACGAGAATGGCCACGACGCCGATTATTATCGTGCCTATCGCCCAGAAGCTCTCCAAGATGGAGATCATGGCACCCCTTACCGACTTCGGCATGAACTCGGCGAAGTACGAACTTGCAACGGGCAATGAACCGCCGAGACCAAGTCCCACAACGAAGCGCAGGGCTATGAGTTGATTGAGATTTGAAGCGAAGGAGCTGATTACTGAACCGATGGAGAAGGTCCCGACCGCAAGGATGAGCGTTCGCTTCCGGCCTATCCTGTCCGAGAGGTAGCCGAAGAGCCACGCGCCGAAGAGCATGCCGAAGAGGGCCGCCGAGCCGAGAGAGCCGAGCTTTGCCAAACTGCCCTGAAAGGCCGGGTCGTTCTTGAGGAGTGCTATGACGAAGCCCGCCGAGATGGTGTTCACCGCTATGAACGCCCAAACCGTCCCGAGGATAGCCAAAAGCGTGTAGTGGAACTTATTCAACCTGGAGTTCTCGATGACCTCCACTCCTCACCACCCGCTTTCATTTGAATGAAGAAGTTTTTAAGCGTTTTCTCGGCCATTCCGTCTTGTTACGCAGATTTGGGCAATCTCCTGGAGATTCTGGAAAGTAACGTGACTCTGTGTTCTCCGACGCCGGGTGTTATGCCCGTTGCGTCATTCAAAAACCTTAAATCTTTCCAACGACCAACTTTCCATCCCCGGGTGGTGAAATGGAATGGCTTGGACGCTTTAAGCTCCTCTTCGCCCTGACCTACGCCGGATTTCTGGGCAACATAGCCGTTATATACTACCTTTCACGGGGCCTGAGCTACGGCGAGATAGGTCTCGCGACGGCCGTTGCCGGGATGGGTTTCTTTCTGTTTGAGGTTCCAACGGGGGTTATCGGGGACAAGGTGAGCAGAAAAACCAGCGTGCTGATTGGTTTCATTATAATGCCGTTTTCAACGTCCCTCCTTCTCTTTCTGAGAAGCTTCTGGGTTCTCCTGCTCCATGAACTCCTAGGAACCCTCGGGGCCTCCTTTGTCAGCGGGAGCATCCAGGCGTGGCTCTTTGACAACCTTAGAGCGGAGGGCATGGAAGGTCAGTTCAGGGAGATATGGCGCTCAATCCAAAAGCTTGCCCTGATAGTCAGCTCTGCCACAACCGTTGCCGGGGGCTTCATAGCCCAGTTCTTTGGCTTCGAGGTGGCCATAGCCCTCACGGCTGCCCTTCAGGTGTTCCTGATTCCCCTCGCCTTTAGCATACCCGAGATGGGCTTTTCCAAACCCGAACTTTCCTACACCCTCCACCTTCTGAGCTCGTGGCGTGAACTCAGGAAGCCGGAAATTGCGTGGCTCATCGCCTACCTTCTCTCGGTCACGCTCGCCCTCGGGCAGTTCAGGAAGTTCTTCGAGCCCTACCTGGGAGACATCCTGGCAGCTTACCTTGGGACGACGATACTGGGGACCCTCGGAATACTCGGACTCGTCGAGGTGCTCGTTAGAACAGTCCCCCGGTACATGGGGATCGCCCTCCGCGGGAGGGCCGGCCGCCTCCTTCACGGGCTTGCCCCCGTTGGCATACCCCTGGCAACTGTTCTCTCAGTTCTTTACCCCAGTCCCCTGATTATAGTCCTCCTTGGAGTTGCCGCATCGCTCCTTGCGTCTGCGTTTACCTTTAACTTCTCGGTCGAATTCCAGAAGAGGGTTTCGAGCGAGAAGAGAGCGACGGTGATATCGCTGAGGAACATGGTTCTCGCCCTTGCAACTTCTGCGTTCTATGTAGTTTATGGCTTTGCAACGGACTCCCTTGGCCTTTCAAGGGCGAGACTTCTCTTCGCGCTAGGTTTTCTTGCCCTGGGATGCACTTTCAAGCTCCTGAGCGCTGGCCCCCTCAGGAATTACCTGAGGTTTGAGGCATGACTCCAGCTTAACAGGTTAAAGAGAGGCATAAAAGGAAAGACTCACTTCGTTGCCCTCGTTATGCCGACGTTCTCAACGAGAACGTAGGGCGTCGAAACCGGCGTGCTGACTTCCCACCAGTGGATGTGGTGGCTCTCATTTCCGAGGGCCTTGATTCCTTCAAGGATCCTCTGGAAGTTGTCGCTCACGCGGATGTTCCTTATCGGCCTCAGTTCGCCATTCTCGACGAGGAAGATGCCGTCACGCGGTATCGTGGAGAAGTCGCCGGCGACGTAATTCTGGAATCTCGTGTACCAGACGTTGGTGATGTATATGCCCCTTTTAACCTCGCTGAAGAGTTCGGCCTTCGAGTAGTCCCCCGGCTCAAGGACGATGTTCCAGGCGTGGGGCATTATCAGGCCGGCGTTGGCCGTCGTCTCGGTTCCGTACTTCCTTGCCATGCTCGTATTGAGCAGGAATGTCTTGAAGGTTCCGTTCTCGATTATTGTCGTTTCCCTCGTCGGAACGCCTTCATCGTCGAACTTCCTGGTTCCGTAGCCGTTTGGCAGGTTGCCGATGTCCTTGATTGTAACCAGCTCGCTCGCGACCTTCTGACCGAGCTTGTTCACCAGGAAGGAGAAGCCCGCCTCGGCGGCGTAGGCTGAGGTCATGAAGCTCATGTAGCTCAGCAGGTTTGCAAAGGCCAGCGGGTCAAAGATGACGTCGAACCTTCCCTCCGGTCCCTGCTCCGGGTTCTGCGCCATCTTAGCTATCTCGCCGGCCTTCCTTCCGGCTGATTCTGGGTCGAACTTTTTCAGAACGCGCACCGAGTTCGTTCCGTGGCCGCTCTCAAGATCTCCCACAAAAGCTCTAACGCTTATCTCTATCCCCGTTCCCTCGTCAAAGGCCTCGACACCGTTGCTGGTGGTTAGGTAAATTCTGTCATGGTCGGTGTAGAGAACACCGGCGACGCGTTTCGCTCCTTCCTCAAGGGCCGCGTTTATGGCGGTCTCAACGTACTCGTTCGGCTCGTCCAGCTCGACTATGGCCCTATCGAAGGTCTCCGGAATATCTTTGTACTCGAAGGGTCCCTCGGCGATGCCATAGTAGTCCTCCTTCGGCGCCATGCCCTTCATGTTCGCCAGCAGGGTTTTGAGCGTCTTATCAATGTTCTCTTCGCTCAGCTCGGTTATGGTTGTACCTGCCACTCTCTTTTCAAGCTCAACGAACAGCTCCACCTTCCTCTCGTGCCAGTTTTTGGCCACGGTTATCTCGTTATTGGCGAAGCGAACCTGTCTGCGGTTGGTCTCATAACCCAGAACCACGACGTCACCGAAGCCCAGCTCTTTGGCCTTCTTAAGGATGAACTCATTAATGTCGAACATCTCCACCACCTCACGGCCTCCTAAGCGGTATATCCCTGAGCCTCGCGTGCGCTCCGCCCATCCAGACCGGGACGCCTTGGCCGGGTTCACCCTTTCCGCAGGTTCCAGGATAGAACTCGACCTCTTTGCCAACGGCATCGACGCTGCTCCACAAAGCTCTGGTGGTTATCTCAAGGATTGGCCTCCTAACAGGGTGCTTCAGCTCGCCGTTCTCGATGAGGTAGGCCTCCCTTCCGATGTACCTCTGCTGGTAACGCCTGTCGTCGATGTTCCACTCGTTGAACGAGACCATGTAGACGCCGAGCTTGACGTCCTCAATCAGCTCCTCGAAGGAGTAATCGCCGGGAGCTAAGTAGGTGTTGGCCATTCTCACAATCGGCTCGCGGTTGTAGTTTATCGCCCTCGCCGAGGCGTTGGAGCGCTGGCCGAGCTTATGGGCATATTCTCTGTTGGTGAGGAATTCGGTTATGATTCCCTCCCTGATGAGATACCTTGGACGGGCTTTGACACCCTCGTCGTCATAGAGGTAGAAGCCCCAGCTGTTCGGTATCGTCGGGTCGTCTATGACCGTAACGACCTCGCTTCCAATTCTCTCGCCGAGCATGTCCGGCTTGACGAAGCTCTCCCCGGCCTGAGCGGCTTCCCTTCCGAATATCCTGTCGGCCTCATAGGGGTGCCCGACGCTCTCGTGGACGGCTATCCCGGCCACCTCGGGGCTTATGATCAGGTCAACCTTACCTTCGGGCGGCTTCTGTCCTTCATAAATCAGCTTCTTGAGGGCCTGAACGTCCTTGACAGCCCACTTCCAGGGCTCGTCCCTCTCGATGAGCTCCAATCCCCCGGAGAATGCCCTCTGGACGAAGGGGGCCTGCTCCATCTGGCCGTTCTCGAAGACAACGAGGTTGTAGGTCACAGAAACGCGCGGGATTTTGCTCTTCACGTAGGCCCCTTCGCTGGTCAGTATCTCCTTTTTCCAGAGCTGGTCAGAGTACATGAGGTAGCGCATGGGCACGTTCACGCCGGTGGCTTTGACTTCCTCCTCGATTTTCTTCAAAAGCTCAAGCTTCTCCTCCGGAGAAACGTCGCGGAAGTCCTTCTTCATCTTGACCTTGTAGGAAACGCGGTGGAAGTCCTCCTCGGAAAAACGAATCGGCTCGTTCCTCACCTTCGATGCCGCCCTGGCCAGCTTGACGGCCTTTTTAACGGCCTCGCCCACGCTCTCCCTCGTGAGGACGTTTGTACTGGCGAAGCCCATTCCTCCATCCACGAGAACCCTTATCCCCATCCCCCTGTCCGCGAGTACTTGAAGGCCTTCGGGGTTGCCGTTCTTCATCGCCAGGGAGGTGCCGTTCTTCTCCTCGAACCTCGCCTCCGCGTAGGAAGCGCCGAGTTCGAGGGCCTTCTCAACCGCGAACTCTAAAACATCCATGCACATCACCTCGGTTTACTGCATAGAATAGTGCGTTCGAAAGTATAAAAGTCTTTTCGTTAAGATGGCGGTCGAAAAGCACGTAAGGTTTAAGTTTGTGGGAGCTTAGATAAGTCCGGTGGGATTATGGGTGAGAGTGTGAACATTTCCCTGATACTTCGGGACATTCAGCTCATGCGCAGAAAACTGGACGAGATAGAGAAGGAGCTCCTCAAGCTGAAAATGGAAGAGCTGGACGAGGAGGAGCTCGGCGATGAAGAGCTTGAGGAGCTTGAAAATCTCTCCAGGGAGACCCTGGAAAAGGGAATACCCTGGGAAGAGGCAAAGAAAGAGCTCGGCCTCTGAGGTGCGTTGAATGACATACCAAGTTCTTCTTCACAGAAACGTCGTGAAAAATTTAAAAGATGCCCCCGAGGGCGTAAAGAAAAAGTTTGGTGAGCTGATTGAAGAGCTTAGGTTCAACCCGATACCCTCCGAGAAGTTTGACATCAAGAAGATTAAGGGGAGAAAGAACACATTTAGAGTCCGTTTGGGTGAATACAGAGTAATTTACGAACTTCGACGAAAGGAGCTTCTTATTCTTAATCGTTAAATTTGGAAAGCGGGAGAACGTATACAGGTAGTTCACTTCTCCTCGCACTCGCACGGCTTTTTTCCGCAGTAGGGGCAGACGCCGGGATACTTCTTCTTGGCCGCCTCTTCCAAATCAACGCCGAGCAGATTGGCTAAACTCGCGAGCCAGGCCAGAACGTCGGCGAACTCCTCCTCCATCGCTCCCCTGTCCTTCTTCCTTATCGCCTCGCTCAGCTCGCCGACCTCCTCAACGAACCAGAGGAAGGTTCTCTCCACTCCCCTCTTCGAGTCCTTGTGGAAGTATATCTCCCTGATCATCTCCTGGAATTCCCGTATTTCCACTTTCCCCACCAGGAGGAAGGGGAAGAAAAGGGCTTAAAAATCACTCGCTCGCCACTTCGATGAGCTTCCTCATGTGGATCTCGACGGTGTCGAAGACCTCCGCCGGCACATCGCCGGACTTCACTATCAGCGGGAGCTCGGTGCAGCCGAGGATGACGCCTTCGATGCCTTCTCTTTCTATGTAGCGGTTGATGAGGTCAATCACCCAGTTCCTGCTGGTGAAGTCCTCGAACATCAGCTCCTCGGTGATTATCCTGTTCAGCTCGTCCATCTCCTCTTCACTCGGCGTCACGACCTCGAAACCGGCCTCGCGGAGTGCGTTCTTGTAGAAGTCGGCCGTCATTGTCGTCTTCGTTCCGAGGAGGAGGACCTTTCTAACACCCCTCCTCTTCATCTCCTCGATGAGGGCATCTATTATGCTCACCATCGGGACGTTGATTGCTTTCTGAACATCCGGAAAGACTATGTGGGGAGTGTTGGCCGAGAGCGATATTATCTCCGCCCCCGCCCTCTCAAGGGCCTTGGCAGCCTTGATAAGTATCTCCTTCCGTCCCTCCCAGCCGTTCGGGTTGTGGATGAACTCCTTGAAGTTTATCGAGTAGATTATCAGCTCGGGAAAGACGTAGGGCTCGAACTTCTCCCTGCTTATTTCCAGGTATTTTTTGTAGTAATAACACGTGGCCTCGGGGCTTGTTCCGCCTATGATTCCTATCCTTTTCATAAGAACCACCGAGAAACGGAACGTTCCAGGGTTTATGAGCGTTTTGGAAATTAGAAGAAAACTTCCTCAAACGTGTAGGACAGTTTGGTTATCACACCCAGTTCATCCCCCCAGGTGCAGATTGGAGTGCCGTTGTACGTGCCCTCAAGTATCAGCGGGTCGTACGGCACCGTGCCAAGGAGGGGCACCTCAAGCTCCTCGGAGATGAATTTCTCAAGGTCTTCGAGGTTCTTTTCCGGGATTAACGGCTTGTTGAGGATGACCCAGAAATCCTCGATTCCCAGGTGGAGAAACTTTCTTATCGCAGAATCTACCCAGTCCTTGAGGTTCCTCAACGGCACGGTGCTGGGGTCTATGACCAGCACTTGATAGTCAAGCTCGGGGATGAGCGGGTGGGCGTCTATCGGAAGGCCAGATGGGAAATCTATGAGAACGGCTCCGTATGCAGGTTTAAAGTACTCAATAAGTGTCGTGAGATTCTTAAAGGGTAACCTGTGCCTTATCGGGGCGTTTGGGTCGCCCAAGAGGAGATGAAGGTTCCTTATCTCCATGTAGGGATACGTCAGCCATTCTAAATCCATCCTCGGATTCTCAAGGTATGCGTGGATGGTGTATTTTGGAGTGACCCCGAACTGAAACGCCAGGTTGGGGAAGTACAGGTCGGCATCTACGAGAAGGGTTCTGATGCCCCTCATGGCTAGGCAGGCCCCAATGTTTGAAGTGAGGGCGGTCTTACCGCTGCCTTCAAAACCGGTTATCCCTATGACCACCATCCCTGCTCACTTTGTAACGGGTTCTGACAATAATAAAACTGGGCGGCAAGGTTCAAAAATCTTTCTCGCCGCCCTTAAGAAAAGTCATTCGGGCATCTCCTTGACATGGACGTCGAGCTGTGGGAACGGTATCTCTATGCCTTCCCTGGTGTAAAGCTCGTAGATACCCTTGGTGAGGTCTCCCTTGACCGTCCAATAGTCTTCTGTCTTCGCCCAGGCCCTCAGCTGGAGGTTTATCGATGAGTCCGCGAGGGCGGTTATCACGACGCTCGGCTCGGGGTCGTCGAGAACCTTGGGATGGCCCTTCATCAGGTCCATAGCCAGCTTTATTGCCCTGTCAAGATCCGTGCCGTAGGCGACGCCTATGTCCACATCTACTCTCCTCGTCGGCATCCTCGTGTAGTTCACTATTATGCTTCCCCAGACCAGCTTGTTGGGTATGGTTATGACCCTGTTGTCCGGGGTCATCAGCTCGGTGCTCATCAGGCCTATGCCGTTAACCTTTCCGACCTGGCCAGAGACCTCGACAACCTCATCGAGGTCTATCGGCCTGAGGGCCGCTATCCATACGCCCGCTGCGAGGTTGGTGAGGGTATCCTGCAGGCCGAAGCCCAGTATCAGGCCTATCACAGCCGACAGGCCGAGTATCAGCGGGGAGACCGAGATGCCAACGGCTCCAAGGGCCACTATTATGACGACCACGTAGAGCATTATGGCCAGGAACCTGCCGAGGAACTCGACGACGAGCGGCGGGAGCTTGGTCTTTCTCAGGCTCCTCTTGAGGAGCGATACGAGTATCCTCGCCACCAGATAGCCGACGACAAGTATTATCAGCGCCGACACCAGCTGGAACGGTGTCACCCCTATGTATGGCAGGGGCTCATCGAAGGCCACCATACTATCACCTCGAATGGTTTTAGGAAAATTGGTTAAGAGGGTAAAAAAGGTTTTTCATTCATCGGCTAAGAATTGAAGTTATTTCGTCCCAGAGCCTTTCTGCCAGCTCCCTCTTGCTCATCCGGGGGAGCTTCTTTACAGCATCGCGGGTGACCAGCAAAACCTCGTTCTCGTCACTCCCGAAGGCTTTGAGGGTGTTGGCCACCACAAGGTCACTTCCGGCTCTGTTAATCTGCTTCCTTGCGGCCTCTACAAGCTCTTCCTCGCTGAGGCCCGTCTCGGCCTTGAAGCCGACGAGGAAGACGTCGGGCTGGAGTTTCTTAACGCGGTCAATTATCTTCGGCGTCGGTTCGAGTTCAAGGGTCAGCGATTTCCCGCTATTTATCTTGGTCTCCGCCTTATTCTTGACCCTGAAGTCGCTGACAGCCGCCGCCAGAACAACAATATCGTATTTCTTTGCCCTCAGCTCGCCCTCTATCGCCCGGAGCATCTCCTCAACGGTCTCAACCTCGATCTGGTTTTCCACGAAGCTGGGGACGCTCTCCTTTGTCCTTATCAGCGTTACCTCCGCCCCTCTGAAGTCGGCCTCTTCTGCTATAGCAACACCCATCTTCCCAGAACTCGCGTTGGTTATGTAGCGGATCGGGTCTATGTACTCCCGTGTAGCTCCCGCCGTAACCAGAACGCGCTTCCCTTCGAGGTTCTTGGGATGGAGCTTTTTGATGACGCGGTAAACTATCTCGTCTATCGAAGCTACCTTGGCCTTGCCCTCCTCAAAGCGAGGCCCTATGAACTCGACGCCAAGTTTTTTGAGCTTCTCGATGTTCTCCACAACTATCGGGTGCTCGTACATCGTGGAGTGCATGGCAGGGGCTATCAGTATCGGCGTGTGGGCAAAAGCGGTGGTTACAACGGTTGTAACGGGTGTATCGTCTATGCCGCAGGCGATTTTGCCAATGGTGTTAGCGGTTGCCGGACAGACGAGGATTAGGTCCGCCTTGTTCTCATGCTCTCCCGCCAATTCAACGTGCTCTATGAAGCCCGTGATTTCGGTAACGACTGGATTGCCGGTAGCGAACTCCATTGCGTAGGGGTGAATTATCTTGGTTGCGCTCTCGCTCATGACGGCGTGAACCTCTGCGCCATGTCGAATAAGCTCCCTGGCGAGCTTCACACATTCAACCGCTGCTATGCTGCCCGGAATAGCGAGAACGATTTTCTTTCCAAGGAGTTTTCGGCTCTTGGTGGCGTGGATAAGCTTGACGTGGTGAAGCATGATGGCACCTCCAGAAGGGATTGCACTAACTCATATATAATACTTAGGAGAGAATCAGAGTTCCCTCACGGCGTCCTCCTCGAACCTGCTCACCTCTTCCTTCGTGCCCACCCACACGACTATGGTCGGCTCAACCGTGATCATCCCGTCCTTTATCATTGGCTTTATCTCACCTATCACGTTCTCTATTTTATACCCCCTGTCAACGACCTCGATTATGATGGGCAGGTCGGTTGAGAGCCTCATGACGTCCGCGGAGTGAACGCGACTCTTTTTGCCAAAGCCGTAAATCCCGCGATAAACGGTTGCCCCCGCGATGCCCATCTCACGGAGCTTCTCAACTATCGCCTTGTAGAGTGGCTTTCCCTCAAAGCGGTCGTTCTCGCCTATGTAGATGCGAAGGCGGAGGGTGTTCCAGTGTTCAACCTCAACCACAAAATCACCTCCTTGCAAGGATGAACCCGAGGAATACTAGGCCAATCGTGATTATAACGTTTGCCGAGATGTTCAGGGCGGCTATGAGGTATTCTCTCTCGCGGAGGAGAGAGAAGGTCTCGTAGGAGAAGGTTGAAAACGTGCTCAGTGCCCCGCAGAAGCCCGTTCCGAAGAAGAGCCTCCATTCGGCTGAGATTCCGATGCCCCAGAAGAGCAATCCGTAGAGATAGCCAAGGATGAGGCTGGCTATGCTGTTCACCATGAGGGTTCCGACGGGAAACTCCCTGTAAACGGGAAGCAGCCCCGAAATGTAGAACCTTGCCAGCGCACCGAGGGCGCCGCCCAGCATTATCGCGGTTACTATTCTGAAGTTCACGATATCACCCTCTCCTCTGCCTTTCTCCCGTCTCCAGCATGCATCCCGCAACCCCTACTTAAGATTTTGGGCCCCTGGGTTGCAATACCCTTAAATAATTCCCCGCCGCTGTAGGAGTGTGGCAAACATGCCGGGGATTCCGAGCTTTGAATTTGGAATAGAGACCATTGCCCTCGCTTCACTGGTAGTTCTTCTCTCGGGCATACTGGCGATGCTCATCAGCAGGAAGACGAAGTTTCCCTACACTCCCCTTCTCGTCCTCCTCGGCGTTCTTGTGGGGCCCGTCCTCAGTCTCATTCTCCCCCACACCGCCAGGGTGCTCTTCTACTACGTCCGCGCCTTCGGTCTCTTTCTGGTTCTCTTCGCGGCGGGCTTTGACCTCAAGCTCCATGTTCTCAGGCGGCACAAGCTCGTCATAACACTCCTCGATACGGCCGGCCTTCTTGGGACTGCACTCCTCGCCGGATGGTTCTTCTCGTGGGTCTTCCACGTTCCCTTCGCGGTCGGCTTTCTCTTTGGGGCAGTGGTTTCCGGCACCGACCCGGCCACGCTCATACCGCTCTTCCAGGAGCACGAGGTCCCGGAGGACGTTGAGACGATAATCATTACGGAGGCCATATTCAACGGCCCCCTTGCGATAATACTCACGATGGTTGCTCTTTTCCTTGTAGTTCCTGAGATTCCTGGCTACAATCCCATCGGGCCCGTTCTGAAGGGTGCGGGGCTGTACTGGGCGGCCGTAGCCTACTTCCTCTACCAGATATTCGTCTCGGCGGCCATTGGAGCGGCCATAGCCTACATGGCGTACCAGGCCATAGTGAGGCTTGGCCTCTACAGAAGCCCCTACACCCAGATACTCGGTCTGGCGATGGCCTTCGGGGGCTACGTTGTCGGGGAGTTCCTGGGGGCATCGGGCTTCCTCGTCGTTACCGTCATAGGTCTCATCCTTGGAAACCACCGCGAGTTCTTCAGGAAGGAAAGCAGCAAGGTGGACGATGCGGTGGAGAGGAACATGGAGTTCAACGACGTCCTCTCGACATTCTCGGTCATATTCATCTTCGTGCTCCTCGGTGCAAGCCTCGACCTCACCGGCCTGGAGTGGAAAACGATAGTGGCATCGCTCCTCGTGGCCCTCTTCGTCATATTCGTCGCCAGGCCGCTGGCTTCCCTCGTCATCCTGCCCTTCACCGGCCTCAGGAGGTACCTCTTTATATCCCTGGAGGGCCCGAAGGGTGCCGTTGCCGCGAGCATGGCCATACTGCCCGTCGTCCTCGGGAGGGTCTACGGCAGCCCTGAGCTTATTGAATGGGGGGAGCTGATACTGAGCGCCGGGCTGATGACGGTTCTGCTCTCCATGTTGCTGGAATCCGCGTGGGTCTCAGTCCTCAGGGAGAAACTGCTGGGTTAGTCTTTTCCCCCAAAGTTGAGGTAGTAATGTATCTTCTTTTCGACCTCACTGTAGTCCCTTTCCGGAAGTCCCAGCCGCTCACGGAGTCTCCTGTTCTCGGCAATCATGGCTGAGAGCTGTATCGCAAGGTTCTGGTTGTCCAGTGCGATGTAGTATGAGCGGAACTTCAGAGGGGACCATTTGCCCTCCAGTTCGTAGAGTTCTTTTTCGAGCCGGGATATTTCCTCTTTGAGCCTTTCAAACGTTTCCTGGTTGGCGTTGGGGTCGTCCTCTAGGTAACCATGAAGAAGCACTATCCTGATCGCCTCTTCAACCCGGAATCCATAGCGTTCACAGAGCTCCTTGATTCGCTCCATGATTTCGTCTGGAATCCTGAACGTTACCCTTCGCCAGCCCTTCTTTGGCCGTACCGTGAGTTTCATCCTTTCCTGCCCTCCAGTTCTGCTCTGAGCCGTTTATTTTCCTCACTGAGCTCCTTCCGAAACGCCATCAGGAACCTCTTGTCCAGCTTGCCCATTTCTTCAAACTCGATCAGCTCTTCGTAGTTTGCCTTCATCTCGATGAGCCTCTTCTTGACCCTTTCCCTCTGCTCGATGAGAAAACGTAGCTTTAGAACCCTCAGGGTTCTCTCAAGGCCCTCCAGGTCCCGAAACCTGGCCTCTATCTCCCTCCGGTTCTTCCTTATCTCCTTTAGCTCGTCGTCCGTGACCTCTATCTCCACGGGAAGCCCCTCCGACCTTTTCCTTTCCCCCTCTTTCTAACCGTTACTCCAGTTTCGAGACCCTTCAGAGCTTCTATCGCAAGGGGCAGTGATGATATCTCCTCTTTCGTGGGTTTCTCCCTGGCACGGTAGTCGAATTTATCTATGAATGACCCGAGGCGCTTCTCCAGAACCCGTAGCTTTTCCAGCTGGAGGTTTTCAAGCATCCTGGCCGCTTGGGGGTTCGTCCGTTGGAGGGTTGACACCAGCATCTCATAGTGTCTCCTGCATAGTATGGATTCGGAGTTCCGGTACTCCGGGAGAAGCTCCTCAATCCTCTCCGCAAAAGCTTCCACAGTGCTGGTCTCTTTCTCCTCCACCAGCCGGCAGAGGAAGCATTCCCCCTCCTCGGGGGTACGGCCCCTTTCCAGTGATGCCACATAGGATGAGAGCATGTGCTCGTAGATGATGGCCACGCCCAGGGGTCCGAGGAGGGGGTCGGAGTAGGCCTCCCTGAGGGTCTTCCATGCGTGGTAGGTGCAGAGGCCGAGACTCTCCTTGAACTTCTCCCGCACTCCCGGGTCGTTCACGTGTTCGTAGAGGATCGTCTCTATCTCAGACTCCTCGTATTTGCGAAGTATTCTACAGACGGGACAGCCGTCTCCCATCGCATCTCGGAGATATATGCCAATAAGGTCCATTCACACCACTCAGAGGTAGCGCTTCATGAAATCCAGCACGGCCAGGGCCCTGTACGTGTTCTGGAAGTTCGAAATGCCCAGTTCCAGAGAGCGTCTGAAGCCGCCGTTGGGATTCTGCAGCTGACGTATGAACCAGATGTGCCTCCTCGGGCAGACTGGAGTTTCACCCTGAAGTTCCAGCCCCCTGGCCGCGTAGAAGGTCGGCTCCAGGTACGGGGGCAGGCTGTAGGGGACCTCGGTGAAACCGCCCCAATCACCGCAGAGCTCGCAGTTCCTGAAGTGAGGACTCTTAGGTGGCCTGTAGCCGAGGGCCCGGAGTGTGTAGATTGCCTGGTAGGTCATCGTCGTTGTGGGCCCCTTAACGCCGTACCCGTTGCCGTTTCTGAACCTCATGACGAAGGTTCTTATGGCGCCCCTCTCATCGGCGCTGAACCCGTAGCCTATGGCCTTAAACGCCTTGACCACCCAGTAGGTTGCCTCCAGCGGTGTTGCCGTCCCGAACTCCTCACTTCCGCCGAGACCGACGGCAAATTCGCCTTCCAGCGGGTTGTACTTGGTAAAAACGATGTCAATGTGCTCCATCGCAACGTCTTCTGCTCCCAACATGGCCAGCCCTTCAAAGGCCATTGCTATCGCCACCACAGCGGTCTGGGGCTGTATTGCGTTCGCGAGGAATTCAATGGTCTTCTCAGGCTCCGGGAACTCCAGCCCGAGCAGGTCGTAAATCTTGACCGCGTAGTACGTGTCATTGACGTTGGTATCGTCCAGAACGCTGACGAAGCAGTAGCCGCCGTCCCCGTGGCGTCTTTCCTCTATGTACCTGATGAGCGAATCGGCGTTAATGAACCGTCCAATTTCATGGAGCTTCGAGCCCATTCCACCGCCTCCTTCTTTGGTAGAACAGGCGTCATCAGCCCTCGCGGGCGGTTCGGCTCGAAGCCCGGGCGGACGCCATCGCCCGAAAAAGCATCTGAAAGGCGTTTAAAAACGTTTGTGGTGCAATTACCTAATAACCTAAAAATTTAATAAGCATAAAACGGCCTTTCATTTGTGATGAAATCATGGAGTTCATAGCCTTCACCTACGTCGGGAACTTCGTGAAGGAGGAGGTCATACGGGAAGTTGTGTTCAGCGTATTCGAGGAGGCCAATCATTTCTTTGAGGAGAGCGATATTCCCCTGAGGTTTCTGTACATAGGGAAACTCAAGCTTGAACCGGGATACCTAATAAGCCTAAACACTCCAGAGGGAAAGGTTAGGGTCTATCCGCTCGAGGCCCTGGTTGATGTTCTCCACGCCAAGTTGCTAAACGAGATAGAGGAGAGGCCCGATATCAAGATGAACAAGATATTTGCCCTGACCACATTTCCGCTCGTCTCCCGCAATCCCTACTTCGATTTCTTCGAGAAGTTTCTGGGGATACACGAAACGCGGATCGGTCTCAGGATTATGGTGCTCTCGATGAGGCCGTTTGAACCACCAGAGCTCCCAGAACTCCTGAAGAAACCTGGAGAGAACGGAAAGGGGGAGCTTTTGAGGTCAAAGCTTGAGCTCTTCAAGAACCGCCTCCTGAAGGGGGTTCTCCACGAGGTCGGCCACAGCTTTGGCCTTGACCACTGCACCAACAACTGTGTGATGAACTCGCCATCGAGCATGGAGGAATGGGACTCAAGGATGCTCGGCTACTGCGATTCCTGCTTCATCAGTCTCAAGAGGGCTGTTGAATGGTCTGACCTCAACCTGAGGGAGTGAAGGGGAGGCAAAGGTTTTAGGGTTCCCAGCGTCACACCATTGTGATGTGGGGCGGAAGGTTTCACGGATACGAATCCGAGAATGCAAGAAGAGCGCTACCCCGCTACTTCTCAATTCTGGCCGGGGAGACTGAGCCGGCGTTCTTCGCCGTGAGGAAAGTTAAGGTGAGCTTTGATAAGGATTCACCACTCGATGAGCTCTGGAACGAGCACGCCGAGGGCATGGACAGACTTAGGGACAACGACCTCGGCGAAGTCCCCGAAAAGAACCTCCTCGACCTCAAGGCACTCATCGCAGACAGAATCCTGGAATCCTGCACCCTCTGCGAGGTAAAGTGCCGCGTGAATAGAAGGGAGGGTGTAGGGTACTGTCGCGTTCGGGAGAGCCTGGTTGCGAGCGACTTCCTCCACTACGGGGAGGAGCCTGAACTCGTGCCGTCGTACACAGTCTTCTTCTCAGGCTGCAACTTTCGCTGCGTCTTCTGCCAGAACTGGGACATAAGCCAGTACCGGGTTGGAGTGGAGCATGTTCCGGAGTTCATGGCTCTGAAAATCGAAGAGGCGTTCAAGCGGGGCGCCAGAAACGTTAACTTCGTAGGCGGTGAGCCGACTCCAAACCTCCCCTTCATCCTGGAAACCCTGAGGCGCGTTGATGTTCCAATACCCGTCGTCTGGAACTCCAACATGTACATGAGCGAGGAGGCAATGAGGCTTCTCGATGGTGTGGTTGACGTTTATCTTGCCGATTTTAAGTGGGGAAACGATGAGTGCGCCTTGAAGTACTCAAAGATTCCCCGTTACTGGGAGGTGGTAACCAGGAACCTCCTCCTGGCCAGGAAACATTACGGGGCGGAGTTCCTCATAAGGCATCTCGTGGTTCCGGGACACCTTGAGTGCTGCACGCGCCCCGTGCTTAAATGGATAGCCGGGAACCTTGGACGGGACGTGCGCATCAACGTGATGTTCCAGTACAGGCCGGAATACCTGGCAGGAAGGTATTCCGAGATCAACAGGAGACTCAAGAGGGATGAAATGGAGAGAGCAGCCGAGATCGTTGAGGGGCTCGGTTTCAGAAACGCCCTGGTGGGTTAGCCCCCTGATTTCTGAGGCAGAGTCCAGTTCTACAAATCGCCTACCAGCTTTCTGGCCTCCTCAAGAACCTTTGCCGCGTGGCCCTTCGCCCTGACGTTGATTTTCTTCCAGACTATTTCTCCATTCGGGTCGAATATGAACGTGCTCCTTATCACGCCTTCGTACTCCTTCCCGTAGCGCTTCTTCTTTCCCCATGCACCCAGGGCCTTTATCAGCCTGGCCTCGGGATCGCTGAGCAGTTTGATTCTCAATCCGTGCTTCTCTTTGAATCGGAGGTGGCTCTTCACGGAGTCTTTTGAGACACCAACAACCTGAAAGCCCAGCTTCTCGAACTCTGGAAGGAGTTCCGTGAATTCCTTCGCTTCGGTGGTGCAGCCGGGGGTGTTGTCCTTGGGGTAGACGTAGAGAACGGTCCATTTGCCACCCAGGACTTCGCGGAGCGAGACTTCCTTTCCCTCTTCATCGAATACCACAACTTCCAGCGGGTTCATCCAATCACCCCTCTGATTAGGGTATCCTAACTCATAAGCCTTTCGTGGGATAAGATTATTTAGGAGGGTGCTGAACTGTCATATCAGGTGAGAACATGAGGCTTCCGTCTCACAAAACCAAGATAGTGGCCACGATAGGTCCCGCTTCGATGAAGCGGAAAACCATCGAGGCCATGATAAAGGCCGGGCTGAGCGTTGCGAGAATAAACTTCGCCCACGGTGACCTTGAGCAGCACGCGAAAACGGTCGAGATGGTAAGGGAAATCTCAGAAAGGCTCAACCGCCCAGTGGCCATTCTCGGCGACCTGCCTGGGGTAAAAATCCGTGTTGGGGAGATACAGAACGGTTCGGTGACGCTGAGACGATGGCAAACGGTTGTTCTGACAACGAGAGACGTCGTTGGGAGCGAGGCAGAGATACCCGTAGAATTCAAGGACTTCCCCAGAATGGTCTCAAAGGGGGATGTCATCTACCTGAGCGACGGCTTCATAGCGCTGAGGGTGGAGGAGATCAGGGGACAGGATGTCGTCTGCAAGGTTCTGGTTGGGGGAACCCTCTTCTCCCACAAGGGCATCAACGTGCCGAAGGCAAGGATGGCAATCGACGCAGTAACTGATAGAGATTTGGAGTTCATTAAATTTGCGATTGAGAACGGTATTGACGCCGTCGGTATAAGCTTCGTTGGCTCTGCCTACGACGTCCTCAAGGTCAGAAGATTTGTGGAGGAGCGGAAGGGGAGCCTCTTCATAATCGCAAAGATAGAGAGACCTGATGCCGTGAAAAACTTCGATGATATACTCTGCGCTGCCGATGGTATTATGATAGCAAGGGGCGACCTCGGCGTCGAGATGCCAATCGAGAAGCTCCCCGTCCTCCAGAAGAAGCTCATACACAAGGCCAACGTTGCCGGAAAACCCGTGATAACGGCCACCCAGATGCTGGAGAGCATGACCGAGGAAAAGCTACCCACCAGGGCAGAGGTCACTGACGTGGCGAACGCCATTCTGGACGGCACCGACGCCGTCATGCTCTCGGAGGAAACTGCGGTTGGAAAGTACCCGGTAGATGCGGTTAGAATGATGGCCAGGATAGCCAAGACGACGGAGGCATACAGGGACTCCCAGTGGTCAGCACGCATAATCGAGTGGAAGATGACCCGCTGGAGCGAAAGGGGGCCCAAGAAGGGCACGATAAAGGACACAATAGCCAGGAGCATCATCGAGGCACTCACTTCAATGGATATCAGGTACATCCTTACCCCGACGAGAACCGGCGAGACGGCGAGGCTCATTTCGCGCTTCAAGCCCAAGCAGTGGATTCTGGCCTTTGCCACCGACGAGCACGTTGCACGGAATCTGATGTTCTCGTACGGCGTCTACCCCTTCGTTGTCAGTGAGACGAGTGAGGAAGAGATACTGCGCGTGATACGGGGACTGGGCCTCGTTAAGGATAACGACCCGGTTCTTCTGACCAAGGGGACGCCGATAGGAAAGACTGCAGGCACGAACACCATCAGGATATTCACCGTCTGAAGACTATCGATACATTTTAAATTTCCGTTTCCCTATTATTTCCTCACCTGCGGGGTGGAAGGAATGAACACCGACCAGATACTCGGCGCTGCTATAATCTTCGGCTCCTATGGGGCGATGCTTGCTCTTCTTCACAAGTCAAACTCCATAATAGCCGAGATGAAGCGCAAACGGATTGAAAGAAAGCGTAAATACGCGAAAAAGAGGATAGGTCATGTCCTTGAAGTTCAGAGGGCTACGAGACACAGGAGGAGGTAATATGGAGCACGAGGGTGAAAAGGTGGAGCTTTCCCGGGGGCTTTCGCTGGTTCATCTCATGATGATGGGTATGGGCATGATGATAGGTGCCGGTGTCTTCGTTGCAACCGGCATCGCCATTGGTTTCGCCGGTCCGGGTGGTATTTTAGTTGCGTTCGCTCTCAACGGTCTCATCGCTTTCTTCTCAGCGATGTCCTTTGCGGAGCTGGCCTCCGCCCTCCCAACGGCCGGAGGGGCCTACACCTACATCGACGAGGCGTTCAAGGGCATCGTTGGTTTCATATCCGGCTGGATGAACTGGTTTGCCCTGACGGTCGCGGGCAGCCTCTACGCGATAACTTTTGCAACCTACACGGTTTTTCTCATCGAAGATACGCCATGGTTCACCAACCTCGGCCTTGAGAGTGAGCTGGTCATCAAGCTCCTGGCCCTGGCGATAGCACTTGTGTTCATTGTCATAAACTACATCGGCGTGTCTGAGACCGGGAACATCGAGAACCTCATAACCCTCGGCCAGATGGGAACGCTGGCGTTTATAGGCCTCTTCTCCATCTACTACATCGTTATTCATCCTGAAAAGCTCTCGCACTTCAGTAACTTCGTCCCCAACGGCTGGGAGAAGGTTTTGATGGCCATGGGCTTCACCTATGTGGGATTCGAGGGGTACGAGGTCATAGCCCACGCCGGAGAGGAGGCCTTTGAACCCAAAGAAACCGTCCCCAAGGCCATACTATACTCTGTCGCCGCAGTTACGGCGACCTACCTTCTATTCGCCTTTGCGGCGATAGTTGGGGCCGAACCCGGCGGGATGTCTGTGAGTGAGTGGTTTGCAATGCACGGACCAGTTGGAATGGGCGAGGCCATAAGCGACCTGATGCCGTACGGGGGACTTCTCATAACGCTGGCGGCGATTTTCTCATCTACCTCTGCATTGAACGCCACCATTTACTCCTCCACGAGGGTTCTCTTTGCCATCAGCAGAGACGGCAGGCTTCCCAGAATCTTTTCAAGGATTCACAGGGTCAGGCGCGTTCCCCACTACGCGCTCTTTGCATCGTCCTTGATAGTTCTAACCGTTGCCCTCATATTTCCGATAGAGGATGTCGCGGCAAGCGCGGACATAGTGTTTCTCCTAATCTTCCTGCTCGTTAACGCGGCTGTGATAAAGATAAGGAACGAACGGGGAGATGAGCTTAACTATGGCTTTCTCATGCCCTACTTCCCCTACATTCCTCTGCTCGCAATCGTTTTCCAGGCGATCCTCTCGCTCTGGGTCTTCCACGTCAGCCCCACGGCATGGGCAATAACCCTCCTCTGGATAGTTGCCGGGCTGGTTATCTACCGCGGATACGAGGGCGCCAAAGTCGAGGTGGAAAAGCCGGAGAGTGAGGTGGTCTTCGAAGAGGCCGGCGAGGAGGCCCGCTACAGAATAATGGTGGCCGTCTCAAACCAGAAGAATGCCGAAATACTAACGAAATACGCTGGGGAAATAGCGGAGAGGATAAACGGGGAGCTGCTGATAGTCAGCGTCGTTACCGTTCCCGAACAGACCCCGCTTGAGGAAGCCAGACAGTTTGCTGATGAGGCAGTGCAGACCATCAGGCTCGCCAAGTCATACGCGCCGAGCGGCGTCAAGACGGAGGGAATCGTTTATTACGCCCACAGCGTTTACAGAGGAATCCTGAGCGCCGTCAGGGACCAGAAGGCTGACCTTCTCGTCCTGGGCTGGGAGGGCCGCTCGAGGTGGAGCAAATACGTCCTCGGCAGCAACTTGGACAAGATAGTCGAAAACGCTCCCTGCAACGTTCTCGTCATAAAACCCGGCGATACAGAGAAGCTAGAAACGATAGGGAGCATACTGTTCCCGACGAGGGGAGGAAAACAGGGCGCCGCGAGCGCAGAGCTCGTCTCAATACTGGCCGATGTTTACGGTGCCAGGGTTACTGTCCTGAGCGTTAATGTTGAGAATGAGCCGGAGGAGAAGCTCAGAGAGCGCCTTAAGCCGGTCGTTGAGAAGATAAAGGGGGCCGAACTTAAGATAGTGGACGGCGACCCGGTACAGGCAATTCTCCAGGAATGCAGGGTGCACGACCTCGTGGTGATGGGTGCAACAAGGGAGCCGCTCTTCAAAAGGCTGATATTCGGTGAAGTGCCCGAGAGGGTGGCAAGCAGATGCCCAAGAACCGTCATGCTGGTCAAGATCAACAGGGGCATACGGGCGAGAATAAACCGTCTGCTTGGAAGAAGGGTGGAGTGATGGCGCTTTTTTATTTCCTTTGATTCTACCTAACCAGCCCATCTTTCGATTCTCTTAGAGTCTTATTGCAACTTACTGCCCTTCGATTCCGATCATCTCGCCCCCTTTGCTTTCAATTCTCTTAGAGTCCTATTGCAACTACGATGTCAAGGAAGATGGAGCCACTGGAGACCTCCTTTCAATTCTCCTAGAGTCTTATTGCAACAGTCACCGTCGAGCTCCTGAAGCTCCCACCGCGCTTCGCTTTCAATTCTCCTAGAGTCTTATTGCAACTCAATCTCTTTCAGCAAGTATTCGCCGAACCAACGCTTTCAATTCTCCTACAGTCTTATTGCAACTCTTCAAAAAGAAAAGGAACGCTAAATACGTTATTAACTTTCAATTCTCCTACAGTCTTATTGCAACCGAGTGACACGCTTCTGCAATGATCACAGAAGTTAAAGCTTTCAATTCTCCTACAGTCTTATTGCAACTGGAGGTGAGCGGAGGATGGCCCAAAGGTTTGTTCGCTTTCAATTCTCCTACAGTCTTATTGCAACGGACAGTTACCAGCCTGACTTTAAAATAGCATTTTTCGCTTTCAATTCTCCTACAGTCTTATTGCAACCTGAACATTAAAGACCATCTGCCTGCCTTTCCGCCTCCTTTCAATTCTCCTACAGTCTTATTGCAACGCGTGCCCTTTCTCTTCTTTATCGTAGGTGGGGCATGCTTTCAATTCTCCTACAGTCTTATTGCAACGCGAGGCGAATGGCACTATCCAGGTCAGGGACATGAGCTTTCAATTCTCCTACAGTCTTATTGCAACTCCATGCTCTTTGACCACTTCTCAAACGCCTTAACCTCTTTCAATTCTCCTACAGTCTTATTGCAACTGTGTACATCGGCTCATGGGCGTACGTGAACTGGGGTCTTTCAATTCTCCTACAGTCTTATTGCAACTGCCCTCGAAATCTTTTCAGAGAACGAGCAGCGTGAGCTTTCAATTCTCCTACAGTCTTATTGCAACTGGAAAGGAAAGTTCAGCTTCGAGTGGGAGAGCGCCCCTTTCAATTCTCCTACAGTCTTATTGCAACATCATTCTTCATCCTCAAGCTTGAACTTTTCACAGGGCTTTCAATTCTCCTACAGTCTTATTGCAACCCCCACCCCTTCCTTTCATATGCAACGCCGGTAATACTTTCAATTCTCCTACAGTCTTATTGCAACGGCATACCAAAGTACCAAGCCGTCCGTGGGCGGGTCGCTTTCAATTCTCCTACAGTCTTATTGCAACGGGGTGAGAGCTTATGAAGGAAGAAGACGCACAGCTACCTTTCAATTCTCCTACAGTCTTATTGCAACCACGTCAGCGACGCCGGGACGGTGGAGTTCTGGTTCCTTTCAATTCTCCTACAGTCTTATTGCAACTCACAACACTAAACACACTAAAAAACTAATACATTAACTTTCAATTCTCCTACAGTCTTATTGCAACATGACCATGGGGGTTGATGCCATAGTCCTTGGCGTGTCTTTCAATTCTCCTACAGTCTTATTGCAACTAAGAAGCTCGTCGAGGAGTTTGGTTACACTCTGCAACTTTCAATTCTCCTACAGTCTTATTGCAACTCGGGTAGTTCACCAGCTTGATGTACCCGGCGTCCTCCCTTTCAATTCTCCTACAGTCTTATTGCAACCGCCCTCTGCAATCGCCGCGACGATACCCTTGAACCTTTCAATTCTCCTACAGTCTTATTGCAACCCCCAAATCCCCAGTTCCCCGACGTTCCCCAAAGACGTCTTTCAATTCTCCTACAGTCTTATTGCAACTGGGTTCGTAAGAACTTTGGTCTTGATATCATCGAGCTTTCAATTCTCCTACAGTCTTATTGCAACCCATGCTCCTTGATGCTCATCTCCTCAAGCGTCTTAGCTTTCAATTCTCCTACAGTCTTATTGCAACTGAGACCCAGAAAGACCAGTACACGCTCCTCTACAACTTTCAATTCTCCTACAGTCTTATTGCAACTTTTCGAGAGGGTGGAACGCCCATATTCCTACACCGCTTTCAATTCTCCTACAGTCTTATTGCAACAGGGCGGTTTTTGCTTTCTTTCGCCCAACAGAGAATTAGACGAGCTTCAAATTTATAAGGTTTTCCTCGAAGGTTCGTATTTGCGGACTTTTCTGGGGAGCTGTACGGGGTACAAGAGCCGGCCATTTTTCGTTTACTTTTCGCTGGTGTTTCCTGTATTTTATGTCCCGTCCCTGTTTGTCGCCTTCCAGGGCCAGAATCTGACTGGAATTTGGAGATATTCCCGTTAAATCGCCAGTACTCAGAAAATCTTTATTTTAATCGGGGTTTCGCGAATTTTGGCGGAGGAGCTGTCTAATCCGTGATTTTCGAAAAAATTTCGTTACAAAATCTGACATGAATGAAACTAAGCGTGCGATACTGTGGGAAGGTTACTAAAGACCTTCGGGAGAGTTTGGGCTTTCAATCTATCGCCGCAGTTCTGCTGCATGTACTTTAAGATTCTGCATGGTCTGGTGAACCTTATAAACCAGGTTTCCTCATCCTTAAACATGAGAACCTTCATTGTCAAGGCCAGCAAGGCCCACACAGCTCCGGATTTCAAGCTCAATGACCTCCCCGGCACGAGCGGCAGGATAGACCTTCTCTGCAGGGTTTTGAACTCGGCGTTCCTCTTGTCTCACGGCTTCAGAAAGAACGTCAGGGTGTGGCTGAGCCTATACGGTCCACCAAATCCGCCCAAGGCCATACGCTTTGAAGGCCAGAAAATGAGGCCAAAAACGCTCAACCCGGACGAGCTCAGCACGGCAAAGCTAATAATACGGGCGCTCAAGGCCGCGGAAAACTTGAGAGAACCGAGCAAAGAAGTTGAAGTCCTGCCGGGTATCTACGTCAGCAACATGACCTTCGAGGACATCGTTAGAAGAACCCTGAAAGGTTCCGCTCTCTACTACCTGCACGAGGAGGGGAAGCCGATAGCGGAGGTCTCCTTCCCTCCCAACGTGGCCTTTGTTCTCGGCGACCACGAGGGCCTTTCTCGGGAGGACGAGGTCTTCCTCTCGGGAATAGCGCAAAAAATAAGCGTCGGAAAAAAGAGCTACCTGGCCTCCCATGTCGTGGCCTACGTCAACATCTTCCTGGATTCCCTCACTCCTCCGCCCTGAGCTTCAAAGAGGTGTGCTCCTGCTTGAGCTCCTCCAGCTTTTCCAGTATCTTCTCGCTCGTGTCCCTGAGCTGCAGTGCAAGCTCCTCAAGTTCTTTTATCTGTTCCTCAAGGGCTTTCTCGCGCTCTTCGATTTCTTCCATGGCCCGCGCGAGGTTTTCCTCCTCGCTCTTTCTGTAGACTTCGATATTCATTCCGTTATAGTCCCATACTATGGTTCCATCTTCAATCCTGAAGGGCACGGTTATCCTGATGACGTCGCTCTTCTCAACGCCCAGCTCCTGGAGCCTCTCGAAGATTCTCTGGTTCAGCTCTCCGGCCGCCCTCACGACCTCCCTCGGCTCGACTTTCTTCCGCGTCAGCGCGAAGAGGACTCTCCTTACCTTGTACGCATAGCCAGAGGCACGAACGAATCCCGTACTCAGCCTCATGGCCATCACCATAAGTGTTTTATCCGTTGAGAAATAAATAACTAACGGTGAGAAAAATGAACATCCTCATATTTGGACCACCCGGAAGCGGCAAGTCAACCCACTCCAGGACAATAACGGAGCGCTACGGTCTGACGTACGTATCCTCCGGCGACATGATACGGGCCGAGATAGAGAGGGGAAGTTCCCTCGGCAGGGAACTGCAGAGGTACCTCGCACGTGGGGAGCTGATACCTGATACCGTCGTTAACACACTGATAATCTCAAGGCTGAGACGCGACAGGAGGAACTTCATCATAGACGGCTATCCACGAACCGCAGAACAGGTTCTGGCCCTGGAGAACTACCTCTATGACCACGGCATGAGCATAGACGTTGCCATAGAGATATCAATATCCAAGGAGGAGAGCATCGAGAGAATCTCGGGGAGAAGGATATGTTCAAAATGTGGTGCCGTGTACCACCTGAGATACAGGCCACCAAAAGTTCCGGGAAGATGTGACATCTGTGGGGGAAAACTGGTGCAGAGGGAGGACGACCGGCCGGAGATAGTTGCAAGACGCTATGACCTCTACGTGCGGAACATGGAGCCAATCATCAAGTTTTACAAGAAGCAGGGCGTGTACGTTAGAATAGACGGGCACGGGAGCATAAGCGAGGTGTGGGAGAGGATAAGGCCCCTCCTGGACTACATCAGGAACCGGGAGTCTCCTTCCCCAGGAGGTTCATCAGCTCCCTGACTTCGTCACTTTCTGCCAGTTCTTCAGCTTCCTTCTCAATCTCGATCTTTCTCCGTAGTATCGACGCGAGGGTCTTGTCCTCTGGGTCGAGTATTTTAATCTCGACGGGAATGACCCTTTTTGTCAGGGTTTTGAGGTAGGTTCTCGTTTTGTGCCGTAGCTTCTTTTCGAGTTCAACCTTTTCTTCGGGAGGTATCACATGTTCCATTTTAAGGACTATGGTGAGTATATGGGGCTCTTCAATGGGTACCGTCACGGCAAGGGCGGAGAAGCGCACGTTCCACTCACGCAGGGTTATCATGAGACCCTTTCCAAGGCGCTCCAGCACATCTCTCATATCATCGGGGCCGTTGACTACGAGCCTGGCGGCGCTCTCGGGCTGCTCATGGGGGTGTTCATCAACCACCTTGAAACCGGATATTGAAAACCTCACCCCATAAACCTTTCCGAATGTCTCCGTGGCATCGGAGGCAAGTTTTTCTAAGAGGCCGTAGACGAAGGGATCCACCTCCATGGACAGGAACCGCTGGAGTCCCCTGACTTTCAGGAAGAATATGAGGTTCAGAACCCTGTCTTCCGGCTGGACGAAGACTGTGAGCTCCTCCAGCGATGCCCCAAAGGCCTCCACAGCCTCTTTAATCCTCCCCGCGAACAGTTTGTCAATGATTGGGTAGTATTCCGGTGGATTAACCGTCAGCAATTTCAACACTCCGTTACTAAATACGACGAAATCACTTTAAGGGTTTTCCATACAGAGATATTTGGTGGTTCCATGAGGGTTAAGTTCTACGCCACGTTTAGGGAGCTGGTGGGGAGAAAAGAGGTGGAAGTTCACGGTGTAAAAACCGTACGCGAGCTCATTGAGTACCTCTCGGAGCACTACAGCCCCGACATTAAAAAACAGCTCCTTGAAACGGAGCGCGTTGATGAAAACAAGCCGGTCGATGGAATGATACTCGTCAACGGTCACAACGTCCTTCATCTGAACGGTCTGGACACGGAGCTTCACGAGGATGACGAGGTGCACATATTCCCTCCCGCGGGGGGAGGATGATGGCGGTTGCCGAGCTGTGTCTGTTCCCTCTGGGGACGAAAACGCCGAGCGTGGGAAAGTACCTAGAACCCGTGCTGGAGGTCATCCGGACGAGCGGCCTCAAGTACAAGCTCTGTCCGATGGGAACTGTGGTCGAGGGTTCCGTAGAGGAAATCCTTGACCTCGTGAAGGCCTGCCACGAGGCCATTTTCCGGGCTGGAGCCGAGAGGGTCGTTATAAGCCTGAGGATAGATGACAGGACGGACAAGCCGCTGACCATAGAGGGCAAGATGAGGGTGTGAGATGGCAGAGTACTTCGACAGGATTGCCGGCAGGTACGACGAGTGGTACCGAACGAAGACGGGCAGCTACGTTGACAGGACCGAGAAGTGGCTAGTCTTCTCGATGCTACGGTCGAGGTCTGGGAGGGCGCTCGACCTCGGTTGCGGAACCGGCAACTACACCCTTGAGCTGAAGAAAAGGGGATTCGACGTTATTGGACTCGACGCCAGTGAGGGTATGCTTGAGGTTGCACGCTCGAAGGGACTGGAATGCATAAAGGGCGACGCCTACAGCCTGCCGTTTCCCGACCGGAGCTTTGACCTGGTTTTAAGCGTCACGATGTTCGAGTTCATCCATGAGCCGGAAAAGGTTCTGGCCGAGATAAGCCGCGTCCTGAAACCAGGTGGAGAGGTTCTCATAGCCACGATGAACGGACGGAGTGCATGGTTTTTCTTCAAAAGGCTGAAGAGTCTGTTTGTGGAGACCGCCTATCGCTACGCCCGCTTTTACACCCCAAAGGAGCTGGAGAAACTCCTCGAAAACGCGGGGTTCACTGACATCGAGAGTGCTGGCGTCATATACTTTCCGTCCTTCTGGCCTTTCCATGGTCTGGCTGAGAGTATCGACAGGAGATTTTACAGACGCTGCAGGAACATGGCTGCCTTCATAGCCGTTCGGGGAGTGAAGCCTTGAGAAGGATAAGGTTGATAACGAGGGAGGAAGCCTGGAAGCGGGCGGAAAGGATAAGAAGGGAATACGAGGCGATCTATGGCATTGAATTCAAACTTGAATCGGCGTTTATTCCCCTGGATTGCATTGTCCCGACCCAGGCGGAGCTGAGCGAGGTCAAGCTCTTGGTGGTTCTCCAGGAGATAAAGCACGGCTACGATGCGCCGGTAATAGTCATACCCCACGGGGACCGGTACTACCTCATAGACGGCCACCACAGGGCCTTTGCCCTTAAGAAACTGGGCTTTGGGGAAGTTGAGGCTATCATCCTTGTTCCGGGGAAAAAATTCACACCCGGCGTTGTCAACACCGCTGAAAAAGGGGGATTAAAAAGACTCGAAGATGTAAGAATAGTGAGGGATTAGCCCTCCCAGATCACGTACTCCTTCTTTGCAATGAAGATTGGCTCTACCCTCTTCCTGACCACTACAACCTTGTCCTCTCCGTACTTCTGATAGAGCCTCTGGACATAGCTCTCAAAGACGCCATCGGGCATCGATGCTTGGACGGTGATATGGTTGTCCCCAGCGACAACGCTTATCCCTTCTTTAACCGGCACGTACGTCACTATGTCCTGATGGGGTTCGAGGTAGAACTTCTCCTGGTAGATGTCCTTGCCGTTGGGTGCGACGTAGTAGACTATGCTTGCCCTGAGGTACAGGTCAACTGTGCGCTCCTCCCTGAACGCGGCGGTGAGCTTCAGCTCTCCGCTCTGTCCCTCGTCGAGAACGTAGCTTGGGTTTACCTCCTTTCCGTTGACGTAGACAGGCCCGTCGAGCACCCCAAGGGGACCGTTCTGAGCCAGGACAAAGCGGTAGCTGGTGGCGTTGGGTACCGTCAGGTTCACCTCGATAGGAGTCTCGTTGAGGTGGTTCATGTTGACGCCCTCCGCCAGTACTTCCCTCTTTACAAGCACGCTACCGTTGTAAGCCTCAAAGATGAGGGTGGCGTCCTTGACGTCTCTGCCAAATGCGGATATCCAGAGCCTGAGCCTCTGCTCTCCGAGCGGGAGCTTTCCGCCGCCGAGGGTGCTGTAGAATGCCTTCCATGTCCCGTTCTCAAATTTGTCAATTCTGTACACCGCGAAGGGTCTGAACTCATAGGTTGATACTCCACCGTCGCTGTGCACGGGCTTGAAGTTGGCAAAGAGCTTCTGGGCATCCCAGGGCTCGAAGGAGTACGGGATGTGGAATGCCAGCCTTACGAAGTTGCTGAATGCTATCTTCTGGTACGCCAGAAGTCCGTATCCCTGGAAGACGTAGAGGACGTATGGTATGTCTCCCCTCCCCTGGATTATCCTTCCCTTGGTGAGGTCTATGGTGAAAACCGGCTGATAGGCATACTTTCCTGTGTTGATGTACACAACGATCTTTCCGCTCTCGTTGACGTACTGGATGTACTGGGCGGGAATGAGCTGGAACATCGGGTTCTTCCGGTATTCGCCATAGGTTATCGCACCGCCAAGGTAGCTTATGGCGTTGAACTTGTAGATGTCCTGCTGCCAGACTATGAGGTAGTTCAGCTCCCAGGCCTCGAAGTCCTGCTCACTCTCGTTGCCGTAGTGCGAGAAGAAGTCCGCGACGATGTAGCGCCTGTCGTAGGCGTGACCACCGTCCGTGGCGGAGCGCCGGTGACTGAGCAGGCTGGACTCTATCCAGTAGCCGTAGTCCCACCAGCTGGTGGCGCTGTCGAGCGGGTTGCTGTTCTCCCTGAGCCAGTTAAGTGAGTTCACCCACTCGGACGGAACCGAGCCCTGGCTCTTCGCGGTGTTTGTGGCTATGCTGTTCATGTACTGGGCTCCAATGAGCGGTAACGGCAGGAACAGGAGCATCAGAAGAACGGCGTAAAGGGCTTTGGTGGTTATGCTCTCCTTCATCTCCTCAACGAAGAGGAATATCTCCCCGATGGCAACGCCTGCCAGCAGGAGTATGGCTCCAGATGCCTGGAACACGAAACGAACCGCCAAGAGGAGCAGATAGAGTGAGCCAATGTAGTACGTGACGAGGAATATCTCCTTGTGGCCGGTCAGGTCGTTCCTGGCGAGCTTCCTTACGAATCTCGCGGCAACTATGATGAAGCCCACAGCTGAGAGGATGAAGATTAGCGCGTCCTTGGTCTTGACGCTGTAGTAGGCCTTTATCGTGTTCCAGTCCGTCTTTGCGAGCTCCGCTACCGTCTGGTAGAGGGGATTTGACTGGGTTGCGCTCCCAAGAAACTTGAGGAGATCCTTACCAAAGTAACCGTAAACAGCTAGGACTCCAATGATCGCGATAACCGCAACGGTGCCGAACCTGTGCTTTCTGTCCGAGTAGTTGAGGCCGATCCTCTCTCCGTAGAGCATTATCGCGACTAGAACACTGAGGGCTATGAAGGCCTCGATGGCAAATATCAGGAACCACTTTATGCCGATGAATCCGGTGTATGATAGGGCCAGTCCGAGGATAAGTGAAAGGCCGTAGAGCGGGAAGAAATCCCTGACGAACCCTTTCAGAGCATCAATCTTTCCAAAGATGAAGAACACAACGGCGGTGACGCCCGCAAAGAGCAGCAGTATGCCAACACCGAAGGTGCTTCCCGTCCAGGCGGCCATGTAAAGGATGCTCATCAGCAGGAACAGGGCCCCGGAGAGTACCTTCCTCCAGTTCCACTCCTTCTCGTCGAGATAGATCATCAGGAGGAATACGGCGTAGAGGAAGAACATCATGAAGGGACCTTCACCACGGTTGTTGCCCGAGTAGGTCTTGCTGAAGTTGGCGTAGGAGAACATCATGAATGCCGAGGCCCAGAGGCCGGCCCAGTTTGAGTGTAGCTTCCTTCCAAGGAGGTATACTGCTATGATTGTCATTGCTCCGACGAAGGGTGGCCAGAGCTTGAACGCCCCCAGCGGGTCGTACCCGAATACCGAGACGATTTTGTAGAATACGGCCTGAATGGTGTAGAGGCCGAGGTAACCACCTGCTTTTATTCCCGTGGGTGGATCCGCGTAGGCGAAGTACTTGGGAATCCAGTCGTGAATGGCTATCCTGTACATCTCGTAGTGGAAGAACGTATCCGGGTCAAGGAAGGTCTTGTAGTTTGACGTGACGTTCCTTATCTTAAAGCCAAAGTAAGCCAGTACAAGGACTATCAGCGGGAGACCGTAGGTCTTAAACTTCTGATAGTACTCGGGGAGGGAAGTTTTCTCTCCCTTCTTCTTCCGTTTCTCCTTAACCTTTGTTTTTACCATCCAAACCACCTCACTCAACGGTAACAGACTTGGCCAGATTCCTGGGCTTATCGGGGTCGTTGCCCCGCAAGACAGAGAGATGATACGCGAGTATCTGGAGGGGGACGATGTAAACTATCGGCGTAAGGAGTTCGTCCATCTCAGGCATCTGGACGAAAACGTCCGAGATTCTTCCCAGCTCTTCCCTGTCCCCGATGCTTATTATGAATGCCCCCCTGGCCCTGGACTCCTCGATGTTTGAAACTATTTTGTCGAAGGTCTTTCCGCTGGGTGCTATCGCAACGACAGGAACGCCGTCCTCAAGGAGTGCAAGGGGTCCGTGCTTAAGCTCGCCGGCGCTCAGGCCTTCGGCATGGATGTAGCTTATCTCCTTGAGCTTGAGTGCACCCTCAAGGGCCGTTGGGACGCTTATGCCTCTCCCGATGTAGAAGAAGTCCCTCCTGTCTTTGAGCTCCTCGGCCAGCTCTCTCAGCGATGCCTCATGCCGGAGGGCCCTCTCCACGAGTTCGGGAACAGCGCTGAGCTCCGCCTCCAGTTCATCAAGGTACTCCTGATCAGCGGTTCCGAGAACCCTCGCAAGTTCGATGGCGAGCATCGCGAGAACCGTCAGCTGGGTGGTGTACGTTTTGGTGGCCGCAACGCCTATCTCCGGACCCGCGTGGGTGTAGAGGGTGAAGTCCGCTATCCTGGTCGCCATGCTCCCAACGACGTTGACTATGGCAAGAACCTTCGCCCCTTTCCTCCTGGCCAGTTTCATCGCCGCGAGCGTATCTGCAGTTTCCCCGCTCTGGGTTATCGCTATGACGAGGGTGTTCCCGTCCACCAGCTCTTCAAACTCGTAGCGGAACTCGCTCGCATCCTCGACTATGGGCACCTTCTTGGCGAGTCTCTGGAACAGGTACTTGGCAACCAGACCGGCGTGGTAGGAAGTGCCCATGGCGACTATGAATATCCTGTCGTACTTCGCTATTTCCTCTGCCACCGAGCGGATTATCCCTGCGTTCCCGTGTATGGCGTCCCTTATGGCCCTGGGCTGCTCGTGTATCTCCTTGAGCATGAAGTGGGGGTAGCCCGCTTTCTCGGCCATCTCAAGGGTCCATTCTACCTCTTGGACGGTTTTTTCAACGACCTCCCCGCTGTCAAGACTCTTGACGGTCCACGAGTTTCTCGTGATTATAGCGTACTCCCTATCATCCAGAAACACAACGCGGTTCGTGTACTCAAGGAAGGCAGGAACATCGCTCGCCGCGAAGTTCTCGCCGTCCCCAATGCCCAGCACGAGGGGGCTCTCGTTTCTCACGAAGTACAGCCTGTCAGGTTCTCCGGTGTACACTATGCCGAGGGCAAATGAACCCTTGAGCCTGAGGAGCGCCCTCCTCATGGCCTCCTCAAAGCTCCCACTCGATTTAAGCTCCTCCTCAATGAGATGGGCTATAACCTCGGTGTCCGTATCGCTATCGAAGTGATGCCCCCTCCTGAGGAGTTCCTCCCGGAGCTCGCGGTAGTTCTCGATTATACCGTTGTGAACGAGGGCTATCCTCCCGGTGCAGTCCGTCTGGGGATGGGCGTTGATGTCGTTTGGAATCCCGTGGGTGGCCCAGCGGGTGTGTCCTATTCCCCTCTTTCCGGGCATTTCAAGAAAGCCGAGCTTTTCAGTGAGATCATCTATCCTCCCGGCGCCCTTCCTTATGTAAAGCCTTCCCCCGTCTTCGGTGACTATTCCAGCCGAATCGTACCCTCTATATTCCAGCCTTTTTAGACCCTTTACAATGACCTCGCAGGCTGGTCTGTCCCCGATGTACCCGATTATACCGCACATTACCTTCCACCCGCCTCGCTTACTCTTTCCCTAAATAAATGCCGGAAGTTAAAAGCGTTTCTCAACGGTGGTTTCCCGGACGGTTAATATGGCCTTTGGTTCAACACTCGATGGGAGGATAAAGCCTTTATATCCCCAGGCCTATCCAGTTTGGGTGTGCCGATGAACCGGAAGCTCGACGAGTTCTTGGAGGCTGTCTCGCCGAGGACAGGGGTTGAAGAAACCAATAGTGGGCAGAGGAAAAAGAAGAAGCGCCTGAAATCAACCAGTCTGGAGTCTTTTCTTCCGGAGGAGCATGTGAATTACTTCAAGAGGCTCCGCATAGGGTCCAAGAAGATAAGAAACGCCAGGATAGAGGAGCTATAGCCCCTCCGCTATTATTGCCATCTTCCCGAACTGGAAGACGAAGGCCCTTCTCTCACCCCTCAGGTTCGCCTCGATTCTCTTTCTGACCTTCCAGTATTCTCCCTCTGGCACGCTTATCCTGAGCGTCGCCCTGCCAAAGCCCTCCTTCCTGAGGAAATCGTTTATTCTGACCGGGTGGAAGGGGACGACGCCAGCTATGACATACGTCCTTTTGAGGTATGGGCTTCTGATTTCCTCGTCTCCGGTGGCCAAGACACGCCTCTTCTCACGGAGAAGCATTCTAACATCGGCGCTCAGGATGTGGAAGAGCTCGTTTATCAGGTCTGCATAGTCAACGCTCTGTGGAATCTCATAGAGGTACTCCCCGGGCTTTTCAGCCCACTCGACGATGTTCTCCAGGTCAGGATTGCTTTCGATTCTCCCCCCCGCCGGCAGGATTACCGCGCTCCTCTCGGTTCTCGCCAGGGGTTCAGTGTAGAACGTCAGCCTGTTCAGGGCGCCGAATAGGTCTATGTACTCAAACTCTCCCTTCCAGGGAACCCTCTCGCGCCTCATCTGGGGAGGTAAATCAAAGATGAAAGAATCGGTTTTATTCCTGTATGCCTCGTAAACTTTCAGCGGGCTGGGCAGGAGGTCTTCCAGCCTTCTTTCGGGCATTTCAGGCGGCCTTGCGGGATCTGAAAAGATTACCTCCGCATCCACTCTCCCGACGGTTTCGGGGTCGAGCGAGTCGGCGTTTATGAACTCGATGTTTGCCACGCCGTACTTTTCTGCGTTCCTCCGGGCGAACTCAATCTTCATGGGGTCTATGTCTATCCCGTATGCCCTCTCGACCTTCATGGCGTAGAAGATGAGCTGTATCCCTATCCCGCAGGAGACGTCGGCTATGCTTTTTACGCCGAGCTCACTCAGACGTTCGGCCCGGTACTTGGCCACGACCTCATGGGTGGCGTAGCGGAGGCCTTCCGTGTCCATCCACAGGTCATTCCGGGAGAATTTGTCCCCTGCCCTTATTCTGGCCCTCGCTATCTCCGCTATGAGCCTCCAGTTCTCACCGAGCTTGGCGCGTAGCTTCCGCTCATCGAGGCCCCGCCGTATCATCTCCACCGCGAGTTGAACCTGCTCCTCGGTTATCATCATGTTTCGAACCTCGGGGAGAGGCTTAAAAACGTTGCCGCGCTAATCTACCCGGTGGTAAAATGGACTGGAGACGGGTCCTCTTCATCGCGGTTTCGGCCGTTATACTCATCGGTTCATTCTGGTATCTCTACGATTTTGCCTCCCGTTCCGACCTCAGGGATTACATTGGAGACGAGGTCTGGTACGTTCCAGCCAGCAGAAACGTTCTCCACAGGCTTGGTGTTAGCCTCCATTACGTGAACGAAACGACAAACTCAGCCGGGATAAACGTCATCTTTTCGAACACTAGCGTCAGGATAAAGTACCAGTACGAGGTCGAAAAGATAGCCCTCCGCTACAACGCCACCTACGAGATGGAGTACCTCAAGTTTCCGGGCGTCTACTTTGAGGTACCCTTGGAGAACGTGGATGGGTTCATCGGTGCCCTTTCCTCGGAGATACCGCCCGATGCCTACTACGTCGTCCCCGGCTACAGGTATCCCGACAAGGAGAACATCCAGAACTACCTCAACACGGAGCACCCGTTCCTTGGGAAGGACCTCATAATGCTCGGGATGCTCGTCGAGGACAGACCCATAAACTGGCGCCTGCCGGGTATATTGGCCTTTATCATGATAGGCCTTCTCGTGGTTCTCGCAACCTACAGAATAAGTGGAAGCTATCTCGCGGCGCTTATAGCGCTCATCTTTACGGTTGCCGACCCAACCCTTGAGGCAACCGCCGTAACGGCGATGCTTGACATACATGTGGCACTGTTCGTGACTCTGTTCACCACTCTGCTAATCTACGAAAAGCGTAAGGCTTCGGGCTTTGCCGTTGGCCTCGCCGCGGCCGCAAAGCTCAGCGGTGCCTTTGGGTATCCAATACTCCTGATAAAGGCATTCAGAGATGAAAGAAGGCTGACAAGCTTTTTACTTGCCATTGCAGCCCTTCCTGCCCTCGGTTTTCTCATACCCAACCTCGTGGCCATAAAGGCCGTCGGATTCGAGCAGTGGGTCGACGACATCCTCGGAAGCTTCCGGTGGCACCTCTCGAACAAGGGCGGTCACCCGGCTGCCTCCCCGGTGTGGGAGTGGTTCGTGAACAAGAAGGCCTTTCCATTCCACTACAACCCCAATATCTTCGCCCAGACGGACCCGTTTCTGCTCCTCAGCATGGTTCTCTTCATCCTCTCACTACCCTGGCTCTACAGAAAACGCGGGAAGATATTGATTCCCTTCGGCATCTTCTGGAGCACCGTCGGATTCTTCGTCCTCCAGTACCTCCTCGGCGGAACGACCCAGTTCAGCTTCTATGCCACCGTTCTCGTCCCACCGGCGGCGATAGTCATGGGCATCGCCCTGAAGGAGCTCCTCCGCTGGGAGGCCTTCACCGACTCACTCTGGCTCTACCTCGAATGGCTCCTTGAAATAAAGGACAGAATAAGGCTGAGGCTGGGGAGGTAACTACTCCATAAACATATCCAGGCTGAGCTGTCCCCTTCCCCTCGATTTCTTGGCCTCGACATCAGCCCTCAGCTTTTCCTCAATCTTCCTCAGCGTCTTCCAGCCCCGTCTTACTATCGGGGGAAAATCGCCGTGCTCGCGGTAGTAGCTCTCCAGAAAAGCCCTCGTCCTCGGGTCACTGGGATAACCGCTCCCGATTTCGCCGTACTCCTCCTTAAGCTTCTCTATAGCCCTGTCGCGGGTTACCTTCGCGAGGATTGAGGCGGCCGAGACTGGCACGAACTTGTCGTCGGCCTTGTGCTCTGCCACTATCTCCGCCTCGAAGTTCAGCCTTTTCCCTACCTCCTCGCCGAAGCGGGCCTCTTTGACGTCCGCTGCGTCGATGTAAACGACATCGGGCTTGACTTTGAGCGAGTTTAGGGCCTTGACGAAGTTCTCGACCTCGAACTCGTTGAGCGTGCCCTCGCGGGAGTCAATCTCCTCGGGCAATAATTCAAGAA
Source organism: Thermococcus sp. ES12 (assembly GCF_012027515.1). Lineage (NCBI taxonomy): Archaea > Methanobacteriati > Methanobacteriota > Thermococci > Thermococcales > Thermococcaceae > Thermococcus > Thermococcus sp. ES12. The sequence continues at coordinate 713,618 of NZ_SNUP01000001.1, read as the reverse complement.
TTACATAATCGTCTAAAACTGCAATTATTTCATCGAAGAGCTTCTCGCGCCTCCTTGGGGTGAGCCTCTTCGAGTCCCTAACACCGAGCTCTTCCAGCTTCGGAACGTTCTTCTCGTCCACTACAATAGCGGCTATGACCATCGGACCTATCACCGGCCCCCTGCCTGCCTCGTCAATTCCAGCGAGCTTCAAGATTTCACCTCCTGAAGAGAAGGGCCCCGTAGATGAGGCCAAGCATTATCGTGGCTATTCCGCTGGGCGGTATGTCCGTGAAGTACGCGAGGATAACCGACGAGAGCTGTATTCCCAGCGTCAGAAAGAGGCTCACGCCAAGAACCTTCCGGATGTCGCTGCTTACCATCAGTGCTATTGCCCCGGGAAGGACCGCGACGACTTGGAGCGTTATCAGGCCGACTGTCTGGACGATTAGAGCCCCAATGGCCCCGACGAGGACGTATAGAATCATCAGGTAGGCCCTCACGTTACCGCCGTAGCTCTCCATACCCTCGGGATCGAAGCTCAGGTAGAGGAAGTCGCGGTAGAGAAAGAGCATGACGAAGAAGAGAAGCGCCCCTCCGAGCACAAGGACTGTAAGGTCGTTCAGGGTTATCAGGAATATCTCGCCGGTGAGGTACGAGATTATGCTCTCGCTGAGCGGGAAGTACGGGCGGCTCTCCATGACCTTGTACAGAACGCCAAAGCCCAGAACCGTTAGTCCCGCAACGAAGCTCGCCACTATCCCCACGGCGGAGTCGGGAGTGAATCCGAGCTTTTCGAGATGCGCTATCAGGAGAACCACCACTATCGTTACGAGGAGAGCGACTGTCATCACAAGTGCCATGTTCTCGAAGAGGAGCCCCAGTATCATCCCAAGGACGGCGCCGAAGAGGAGGGAGTGGAAGATTGCATGGGTGAGGAACGCGAGTCCCTTGGTGTTGATGAGGGGGCTGAGCATTCCAAGAAGGACGCTGACCATTACACTAGCTAAGATAGCTCTGATTAGGTATTCAGGGATCATCTGCCTCCACCCCCGTGCCCGTGCAGATGGACGTCGCCGGTTATGCAGAACAGCTTGTCCTCAACTGGAATCACCCTCGCCAGCGGGCCGTAGACGGACTTGATGACATTGTCCCTCAGAACCTCCTCCGGCTTCCCGAAGGCTATGAGGCGCCTGTTGATCAGCATTACCTTGTCTCCAATCTCCAGGAGGGGGTTTATGTCGTGGGTCGTTATCACCATCGTTATCCCGCGCTCGCGCTTTATCTTTCCGAGAACGTTCGAGACCTCTGCCCTTGCGCTCGGGTCGAGGGCAGACAGGGGCTCATCAAGCAGGAGGAGCTTCGGGTCGCTTATCAGGGCACGGGCGAGAAGGACGCGCTGTTTCTGCCCCCCGCTCAGCTCCCGGAAAAGCTTTCCCTGGACGTTCGAAAGCCCCACGAAGTTCAGGGCGTCTTCAGCCTTTTCGAGGACGTGTCTGGGTATTTTGAAATGGGAAAAACCTCTCTTGTATATCCCGCCCATGGCGACGACTTCAAGGGCCGTGACGGGAACGCGTTCGTTGAGGCTATGGCTCTGGGGCACGTATCCTATGAGCTCCCTCGCCTCGCAGGGGGGCATATCAAAAACCTTAAGCTCTCCGCGGTATTCCCGGTGAAAGCAGGCTATCGTCTTGAGGAGGGTCGTTTTTCCGGCACCGTTGGGGCCGAGGAGGAGCAGAGTCTCCCCCCTCTCCACCTCGAACGTGACCCCCTCCACCGCGGGTACTCCCTCGTACGTTATGGTGAGGTTCTTGGCGGTTATCGCTGCCATGGGCATCTCCGAACTTCAATTTAAACGGTGCGTTTTTAAACTTTCATGTGTCCATACTGGACAGAGATGGGCAATTACTCGAGCGGCGTGCAAAAATTTTAAAAGCACAGACCTGTACTCCAATTAGAAAATTTTTGCAAGGCTCAGGTTTATAAGGGCTCGGGCCTACTCGCTGGAGGTGATTGTCATGGTGTACCACAGGGGTGGAAAAGGTGGAAAGAAAAAGAACCGTGAGGTTCAGGGTGATGAGGTCATCAGGGTCCCTCTACCGAAGAACGGACAGCTCTTCGGGGTGATAGAACAGGCCCTTGGCTCGGGATGGATGGACGTCCGCTGCGAGGACGGAAAAATCAGAAGGTGCAGAATCCCTGGCAAGCTGAAGAGACGCATGTGGATGCGCGTCGGCGACGTCGTCATAGTCCAGCCCTGGCCGGTTCAGACCGACGAGAGGGGCGACATAGTGTACCGCTACACCAGAACCCAGGTTGACTGGCTCCTCAGGAAGGGCAAGATAAGCCAGGACTTCCTCACCGGCGGAGATATGCTCTTCTGAGCGTGCTCTGAGTGATAGCGATGCGCGAGGAGCTCATCGAGAGGGCCATCGAAGACATGCTCGGCCTCAGGGAGAGGCGTGAAAAGGACAGCGAACTCTACAAGATAGCCAACGAGGTCTTTGACAGGACGACGAAGGAAACCCTCGCCTACCTGCATAGGAGGGGCAAAATAGACACTCTCTACGGTGTGATAAGCACGGGAAAGGAGGCCAATGTCTTTGCCGGTGTGGACGCCGAGGGAAGGAGGATAGCCGTCAAGATATACCGCACCTACACAACCGAGTTCAGGCGCATATGGGAGTATCTGGCTGCGGACCCGAGAATCGGATACCTGCCCAAGGATATGCGCAAGCTCGTCTTCGTGTGGACAAGGAGGGAGTTCAAGAACCTCCAGCGGGCGATTAAGTACGCTGTTCGTGTTCCCGAGCCGATAATCTTCCGCAACAACGTCCTGGTGATGGAGTTCATTGGCGACGAAGTGCCCGCCCCCAGGCTCAAGGATGTGGAGCGCGAGCTTGAGCTCAGAGATTTCGAGGAGCTCTACGACTTCACCATAAGGGTCATCGAGAGGCTCTGGAAGCGCGGCGACATGGTGCACGGGGATTTGAGCGAGTACAACATCCTGCTCCACGAGGGGCCGGTGGTCATAGACTGGTCCCAGGCGACGGTGAGGAGGAATCGCATGAGCCTGGAGCTCCTAAAGCGCGACCTGCGTAACGTCATCAATTACTTCGGTAGAAAGGGTGTGGATGTTGATGATTTCGACGATAAGTTCCGTGAGCTGGTTGGTCTTTAGAGGGTGAGATTATGGACGAGTTCGAGAGGCTCCTTAAGAAGTACGAACGCCTTGACAAGGACGGCCGGCCGCTGGTGGAGAGACACGAGGAGGAGATAACCTACGCGGCCGAGGGTGAGCAGGAGGAGTTCGTGAGGATTCCGAAGGACAGGGTGGCGGTCGTCATAGGGAAGAAGGGGCAGACGAAGAAGGAGATAGAGCGGAGAACCAAGACTAAGATAGAGATAGACAGCGAAACGGGCGAGGTCTTCATCACCGCCACGAAGGAGACCGACGATCCCTTGGCAGTGTGGAAAGCGAGGGACGTCGTGATGGCCATCGGGAGGGGCTTCTCCCCGGAGAGGGCCTTCAGGCTCTTCAACGAGGGTGAGGTTCTTGAGGTCGTTAACCTCACCGATGTAGTTATCGGCAACGATAAGAACGCCCTTCCACGCGTTAGGGGAAGGATAATCGGCAGGAAGGGCAGAACCAGGGAGATAATAGAGGAGATGAGTGGGGCGGATGTGAGCGTTTACGGCAAGACCGTTGCGATAATCGGCAACCCTATTCAGGTTGAGGTTGCCAAGACTGCCATAGAGAAGCTCGCCAAGGGCTCCCCCCACGGTGTGGTCTACAAGTACCTGGAACGCAGGAAGAAGGACCTCGAACTGGAGAGCATGAGCTATTACGAGGCCCTTGGCGAAGAGGTTGAGAAGAACGAGGAGGAATGAAGATGGCCGAAGCAAGTCAGCTGTTTAAGGAGTTCAAGATTCAGAGCGTCAGCGAGTTCTTCAGGCGAAACGCGGCCATGCTCGGCTACACAGGCAAGATACGCTCCCTCACGACGGTCGTCCACGAGGCGGTAACGAACTCCCTCGACGCCTGTGAGGAGGCAGGAATAGCGCCGTATATCCGCGTTGAGATAGAGGAGCTCGGGAAGGAGCACTACAAGGTCATCGTCGAGGACAACGGTCCGGGGATACCCGAGAAGTACATAACCCACGTTTTCGGCAAGATGCTCGCCGGAACAAAGGCCCACAGGAACATACAGAGCCGCGGTCAGCAGGGTATAGGTATAAGCGGCGCCGTCATGTTTGCCCAGATAACCAGTGGGAAGGCGACGCGCGTTATCACCTCAACCGGCGGCGACAAAACCATCGAGGCCTGGGTGAAGATAGACGTTGACAAAAACGAGGGTAAAATCGTGAAAAAGGAGAAGCATCCCAACCCCAAAGGCTGGCGCGGGACGAGGATAGAGCTCGAAGTGAAAAACGTCCGCTACGTCCGCTCCAAACAGGGCGTTTACTGGTACCTCAAGCTCACCGCCATAGCCAACCCGCACGCCCACATAGAGCTCATAGAGCCCGACGGAAAGCTCATAGTCTTTCCGAGGTCGAGCGATTACATTCCCGAACCTCCCGTTGAGATGAAGCCCCATCCCCGTGGCGTTCTCACCGACGACGTTTACAGGATGGCCAAAAAGACCCGGAGGAACACCGTGAAGCGCTTCCTCGTCGGGGAGTTCTCAAGGATAAGCGACAAGAAGATAGACGAGCTCATCGAGTACATCGCGGCGCTGAGACTAATCAAGACTGAGGAGGACAAGAACGTCCAGGAGCAGCTCTACGAGAGGCTAATGAGGGGCGAGGTTAAGGCCGTTCTCCGCTCCTTCAGGGGCTACACAAAGGTCCTCAAGCAGGTCGCGAAGCTCATGGAGAAGCCGCCTGAGAAGCTCACCTGGCACGAGGCGGAGGAGATAGTCGAGGCCTTCAAGTACATGAAGTTCCTCGCCCCGCCAACCCACGGCCTCAGGCCGATAGGCGAGGAGAACATCGAAAAGGGCCTCAAAGGAATCCTCAAGCCGGAGTTCGTTACCGCCGTGACGAGGCCGCCGAAGGTCTATTCCGGAGGCATTCCCTTCCAGGTCGAGGTTGGCCTCGCCTACGGGGGAGAGATTCCGGCCGGCTTCGAGCTCCTCCGCTACGCCAACAGGGTTCCCCTCCTCTTCGACGCCGGTTCGTGCGTGACGACCCTCGCGGCCCGCTCCATAGACTGGAAACGCTATAAGGTGGACGACCTCGACCGCGCTCCGGTGGTGCTGATGATAAACGTCATCAGCGTCCACGTCCCCTACACCGGCACCGGGAAGCAGAGCATAGCAAACGTCGAGGAGATACAGAACGAGATAAGGCTGGCCATAATGGACGCGGCGAGAAGGCTCCAGACCTACCTCAGCGGCAAGCACAGGAGGCTCTATCAGGTAAAGCGGAAGAAGACCTTCGAGAAGTACGTGCCGGAGATAGCGAGGGCCCTTAGCATTCTGACCGGGGAGGATGAGGAGGCCGTTAAGAAGTACTTCCTGACCTTTATAGAGAGCCACTTCGCGGCCAAGGCAAGTGAGGAGGTGACAGAGAATGCCTAAAGCTAAGGCCGTAAAGCGCGAGAAGCCCAGGGAGCGCTTCTCCTACGACCCGACCAGGGTCCTCACCAAGCTGGAGGACTACGGAAGGAGAATCCTGGAGGACATAAAGAGCGGGAAGAACCCCTACTTCGACATCCCGATGCGCGGGCTCAACAACGTCTACTTCGACGAGAAGAGGCGTGTCATCAGGATGGGTGACAAGCTATCTAGGAGGTACTTCCTCAACGTGGCCCACGCCAGGAAGTTCATGCAGACGCTCCTGATTATGGCCTACGTGAAGCGCCTCGTCAGCGAGGGCAAGCACGCGAGCCTTCGTGAGGCTTACTACGCCAACAAGCACACGATTCCGGGAACGAAGGAGAACACCTTCGAGGACCAGCGCGAGAGCGACCCTATCATCGAGGACTTGGAGAGGATGCTTGGGGTTCTGCGTGAGGAGATGCATCTCACCGCCGACAGGCGCGGCTACATCTACGGCGACATCGTGATTCGCGACGGCGAGGACGAGTTTAACACATCAAAGCTCGGCATGGGTGGCTGGGCCGTTCCGGGAACGGTCGAGCACCTCCAGTTTCCGGAGATAAACGTTGATTATGCCCTCGTTGTCGAGACCGCCGCTATGGCCGACCGTCTCATTGAGGAAAAGTTCCCGAAGAAGGAGAAGGCGCTCATCATAGCGACCCAGGGCCAGGCCTCACGTGGAGTTAGGAGGCTAATCCACAGGCTCCACTACGAGGAGGGGCTGCCGATAATAGTCTTCACCGACGGCGACCCCTACGGTTGGTACATCTACTCCACCATAAAGCAGGGCTCGATAAACCTTGCCTACCTCAGCGACAAGCTCGCAACGCCGGAGGCGAAGTTCGTCGGGATGACGATGGACGACATAAAGCGCTACGGCCTTGAGAACGTCACGGAGAAGCTCAAGGGCATCCCGCCCAACAAGAAGGGCGGTCCGACGGGGGACTACAAGAGGATCCTTGAGGAGATGGAGTACCCATGGTTCCAGAACAGGGAGTGGCAGAGGCAGCTCAAGATGGCCATTAAGATGGGCGTTAGGATAGAGCAGCAGGCCCTCGCCAACAAGAGCCTTGAGTTCGTGGCGAAGGAATACCTCCCGGAAAAGATAAACAGCGGTGATCTGCTGCCATGACGACCACCGAGGAGCTGGTGGCCCAGGTAAACAAGATACTGGACGACATCGGGATAGACATGGACGGGTTATTCGAGACTTTCGACGTCCCGTCCATCTCCTACCATCTCCGGGAAAACCTTTCCCTCCTTCAGGAGCTTGAGGAAGACCTTTCGAGGCGCGTTGGGGAGACGACTCCATCCGTTAAGGGAATGGGCAAGCGCGACCGCGATCCGCACATCCAGTGGATTTACAAAAAGAAGCGCAACAGGGTTCTCGCGCTTGAGAGGCTTCGCGCCGCCATAACTGCTCACAAGATGGCACTCGCCCTCATATCCGCCAACTACACGTTTTTCCTCGGAAGAAAGCCGATAACCCTCAAGGAACTCACCAGGGAGAACGTTGAAGACGTTGAGGCCGTTCCGAGAAGCGTCCAGATAGGCAGGATTGAGGTGCTACCCTACATGGCCTACTCCGGCGACGTCCTGCGGCTCCTCGCCAGGGAGAGCATAGCAGTCAGGGAATCCTTCAAGCTCATAAAGGGCAAGCTCCGCGAGAAAGGAACAGTCAGAACCCGCGGCCTGCGCATAGAGGTTGAATACTGGGAGAACAACCGTCTGAAGAAGGCCCGCCTCGACCTTCCTGCGGATGCTGACATCGAAGGCGAGCTGAGAAAACGCTACGGAAGGCGCTTCCGCTGGCGCGTGCTGAGCTTCGTCAAGACCAAGGGGGTGCTCATAAACAACCACTACACGGTTGACAACCTGGCGCTGGCTTACTCCATTCTCGACCCACAGAAGGGTGCCGAAAAGCTCGGCCTTGACCTCTTCCGCTACTACTTCCTCACCTCCGAGAACGAGAGGGAAACCCTCGGTCTCTACCCCAACATAAAGCTCTGCATAGACTGCCACTACTCGATATTCGACCTCCCGTTCCGAAACGAGCCGGGCTTCAGAACGGGTCACGGAAGCATGCTAATCATACGGAAGTGTGAGATGGAGAACGCCCTGGTCGGGAAGAGGAAGGACATAACAACCATCCCCAATTACCTCCTCGGCGCGGTTCTCCTCTACGGGATGAGTGAATACGGGGAGGACAGGGTTGCCGAGCTCCTCGGTGTTCCGAGGGATGAGCTTGAGGAGGCCATCAGGAAGTTCGTGATTTCCGGCCTGCACAAGACCCTTTTTGCCGACACGAAGAAGTTTGAGAAGTTCCTGCCGAAGAGCGATAAGGCCAAGCAGTTTTTGGCCCTCCTCCAGGGGTGAGTTTATGAGGGTGGAGGTTAAGGCGCGTAACAACTCCGAGCTCATAAGGAAGCTCGGCGAGGTTCTGAACGACGAGGTTACGGAGGTCTACATAAACCTCCGCCCGACGAAGGAGATACTCGTGAGGATTCTTGAACGCGCCCCCAACGTCAGACGCATAAGCTGTCCCCCGAGCCTCTACTCGAAGGTCTCCAAAAAAGCCATCAGTGCCCTCGCCCAGATGGGCATAGAACTCGTTCCGGAGGGCTATCCGAGGGGGAGGCCGAGGAAATACGACGAGAGAACGATTAAGGAGGTTCACAACCTCGTAATGAGCGGCGTCCCCCCCAAGGAGATAAGCGCCAGAATGGGCATCCCGCTCCGGACGGTTTACTACATGATCGAGCAGCTGGGTGTCCGTTCATGGAGAGAATGAAGGGCCTGTATCTCGCCCTGTTCACTTCGTTTCTGGTGGTTTCCACGCTCTTGGGCAGGACGGCCGTCCATGGCGGGACGACGGTCTTCAACTTCGAATGGGTCTTTTTCTTCGCGAACCTCTTCCTATTCGCGGCCGCGGGCTACATCCTGAAGATGCTCCTCGAAGGGAAGTTCGAGAGGGGGATACAGCGAACCAGAAGGGGCAACGTCCTTGCCGGCGCGATAACGCTCCTCGCGATTTTCGTTGCCATCAAACTGCTCCTTGAGAAAAGACCCGAGAACCTCGTGAACGGGGGCAGGGTGGGAGAAACCATCTCCGGGGTCTGGTACAACGTCACCTCCGGCGACCTCGTCGTCACGCTCCGGGAGCTCCCGGGGATATTCTACCTCATCCCCTTCGTGGTCTTCATTCTCTTCCTCCTCACGGTCAGGAGGCGGAAGAGGCGCGTTACACAGTTCGAAATCCGGTTCGAACCGGAAATGACCTTCGACTCAATAGAGGGCACCCCCGCGGAGAGGGTCATAAAGATGTACAAGAACGTCGTTGCCGGCCTCGTTATGAGGGGCTACCCCTACCAGAAGAGCTGGACCCACTGGGAGCACGAGGAAAAGCTGAGGGAGATTTTTCCGGACCTGGAGGACCTCGACGTCCTCACGAGGATATTCGAGAAGGCGAAGTACGCGGGGAGGCTCAGAGAGGATGACGTTAAACTCGCGCGCGAGAGCTATGACCGGCTGATGACGTTTCTGAGGTAGGTTTAAAAAGCGGTCGAATTAGAAGCCGCTAAAAAAGAGGGTGATGTTCATGCTCGTTGAGACCCAGGAGGAGAGGCCCGAGATAATGGAGCGCCTTCACCGCGTCGGAATCACCAACCTGCGCACCGTGGCGAGGATAAACTGGAAGGGAAGGGTCTACACCTTTCTTCCCGTGTTTGAGGTGACCATAGACGTCCCCGAGGAGAAGAAGGGGATACACATGAGCAGGCTCGTGGAGAGCATAACAGAGGCCATGAGCGAGGCCGTTGAGGAGGAAGTGATGCAGGCCCACACCTCGCTTGAGGAGCTCGGTAAGTGCGTTATACGTCGCCTGGAGGGCAAGCACCCTCACAGGCGCGCCGAGGTCTGGATAAGGACCCATCTCATAATCCCCCGCGAGACGCCGGCGAGCAAAAAGACCACCTACGAGCCCTACGACGTTGAGGTGGGCGTCATCAAGAACGAGGACGGCTCGTTTGGGAAGGTCCTCCGCGTCAGGGTCATCGGAAACACCGCCTGCCCGCACGCCATGGCCAACAATGAAGGGAAGACGCACATACAGAGGGCGATAGGCGAGCTTGAGGTGAGAACGGCCTTCGACGAGGAGATAGCGCTGGAAGACATGATAGACGTGGTCGAGAGCTCCTTCAGTCATCCGACCTACACGCTCCTTAAGACGGTTGACGAGAACGCGGTCGTGCAGGGGATGTACAGGAACCCGAAGTTCGTCGAGGACGTCGCGAGGGAGATATTCGCCAAGGCCAAGGAGCGCTTCAGGGGCAAAATTCATGTGAGGGTAATCAGCAACGAGAGCATCCACAAACACGACGTCATAGCCGAGACGTGGAGCTGAGGGCAAGGTATTTAATCTCCCTCTCCCAACAATTCTTCGGTGGGGGAATGGACGTTACGCTCGCCGAGATACTCCACAGAATAGACGAGATAGAGAAGCTCCTGAGGGAGCTGGTGGAGGTCAATCTCCAGCTCATCGAGGAGGTCGAGCCTGAGGAGTGGGAGATCAAAGCCATCGAAGAGCGTAGGGACGATGAGTTCTTTGAGTGGGACGTGGTGAAGGATGGGCTTTGAGAACAGGATTCTCATAAGCAAAAAAGCCCTAAAGGAGCTCCAAGACATTCCCGAGAGCGAAAGAAAGCTCGTAAAGGACAGTCCAAACTTGCCCTCTTTCCCCTCGTAAGGCTTGACGTTCAGAAATTGAGGGGTTACAGGGACGTTTACAGACTAAGAGTTGGAGAATACAGGGTGATATTTGAGTACGACAAAAACGAGCGAGTTATCAGAATTTTAAAGGTCGGTAAGAGGGGAAGTGTTTACTCCTGATCGATCCAAAGTAGAGGCGTGGAGCCGAGCTCTGGCCGACGTTATCTTTTTGTTGAACTTCTGTTAGATTGTTCGTTTGTTGAAGCATTTAGCGAATTTTCGTCGCTTTCGGTTGAAGGTTTTTAGGGATACCCCTCCGGCAGTTGGACCCTTGGGGATTATGTTTATTAATTTCCATCACCACTCTGGCGTGGTGCCCACCATGAAGCTCGTCCACGACCCCATACACGGCCACATTGAGCTCGACGACTTCGCGGTCAGGCTTGTTGATACCCCCGAGTTCCAGCGCCTTAGGCGGATAACCCAGCTCGGCTTAGCCTTTCTCGCCTATCCCTCCGCCAGGCACACCCGCTTCGAGCACTCCCTTGGAACTTTCCATCTCGCCAAGAAAATCGCCGGATATAATCCGGAGATTGATGATGGGGCTGTTTACGCGGCTTTGCTCCACGACCTCGGCCACTACCCCTTCAGCCACACGCTTGAGACCCTCTACCCGAGGCACGAGGAGAACACGAAATGGTTCATAAGGCACGGTGAAATCGGGGACGCGGTGAGGGAGCGCTATTCCCTCGGCGAGTTCCTCAAGTTCCTCAAGCACCCCCTCGTGAGCGGCGACATCGACGCCGACAGAATGGACTACCTCGTGAGGGACGCCTACTACACCGGCGCAGCCTACGGCCTGGTTGATCTCGACAGGCTCGTGAGGAACCTGCTGTGGAAGGATGGCATGCTCATCGTTAGGGAAAAGGGGGTAATAGCTGCCCAGAACCTGCTCCTGGCGAGGAGTATGATGTATCCCACCGTTTACCAGCACCACGTCTCGAAGATAGCCGGCTCGATGCTGACCAAGGCCGTTGAGCTCGAAGGAATTCCCTTTGACGAGATACGCACCATGGACGAAGTTGATTTGATAGCACGGCTCAGGGCTAGTGAAAGGGCAGAGGTTCGCGAGCTGATAGCGGCCATCGATTCGAGGAGGCTCTACAAGCGCGTCCTCTACACGGATAAAGACCCGGGTGAGAAGGCGGTTGATGAGCTGAGACGGGAGCTCGATGCCGAGTTCGGCCACCTGGTCCTCGTGGATTATCCTCCAAAGCCCAAGTTCGAGGAGAAGAACGCCTTCGTGAGGACTGAAACCGGATTGAAGCGCCTCAGCGAGGTGTCGCCCCTCGTCCGCTCGCTGGTGGAGCTGAAGGACACCCACTGGCGCTGGGGCGTTTACGCGAGGGCCGACGTGGTGGAGAGGGTCAAAGCCCTCGTGGGGAAGCTCCTGCCCCTCCGCGATTAAGCGACGGGCCTGCAGGGCGTGAGGCTACTCACCAAAAAGTACTTAAATCTGGTAGAACATTAGGAATTTGGTGGTAACATGGAAGTTCTGGTGAAGAGGTTCGACCCCCAGGGAAGGCTTCTGCTCCCCAAGGAGCTCAGGGAGAAGCTCGGTGAGGAGGTCATGATAGTGGATCTCGGGGACAGGGTTGAGCTTCTCCCGAGGAAACGGGCGGACCTCACGAGGTTCTTCGATTCCGTGGAGGTGGACGAGCTTAAGGAGTGGGAAGAGCTCGAGGGGGAGCTGTGGGAGGAATGAGGTTCATCGACGCCAACGTTTTCATCTACGCCCTTCTCAAACCGCGGAGGGAGCCCCCCGAAAACATCAGAGAAATAAAGGAAAACTCCAAGGAGATCCTGAGAAGGGTGAGCGAAGGGGAAAAAGTCGTCACCACGGTGGTTCACCTGAGCGAGGTTGCCAACGTCCTTGAGAGCAGGGGAGGCAAGGGGCTCGCGAGGGACTTCGTGCTCTCCGTTCTGACGGGAGGGAACATAGAAGTCCTGGAAGTTTCGCCCGGGGACTACCTCAGGGCAACGCTGATTGCCGGGGAGAAGGGGCTCGGCATCAACGACGCCCTGGCCTACCTCAAGATGAAGGAGAGGGGTATCGCCGAGATTTACACCTTTGACAGGGACTTTGAAAGGCTGGACGTCAGGGTCGTGAGGGGCTGAGCATCAAATGAGCCTTGAAGACCTGTTTGGCCTACTTTGACACTGAGCAAAAACCTTAAGTAGTTTGAACGCTCCGGCGCGGTCTCGCTTTCCCGCTGGGAAAGATTTATAACCGACCTTCTTAAGTGAGTGGTGAACAAGCTCATCAGGTTAGAAGGTGGTGTAAATGGGAAGAAGGGAAGAGATGATTGCGAAGATTAAGGAGCTCATGACCCAGCCCGAGAGGATCAGGAACATGGGTATCGCCGCTCACATTGACCACGGTAAGACGACGCTGAGCGACAACCTGCTCGCCGGTGCTGGAATGATAAGCGAGGAGCTCGCCGGAAAGCAGCTCGTCCTCGATTTCGACGAGCAGGAGCAGGCGAGAGGAATCACCATCAACGCGGCCAACGTCTCGATGGTCCACAACTATGAGGGCAACGACTACCTCATCAACCTCATCGACACCCCGGGTCACGTTGACTTCGGCGGTGACGTTACCAGGGCAATGAGAGCCATAGACGGTGCCATCATCGTCGTTGACGCCGTCGAGGGCGTCATGCCGCAGACCGAGACCGTCCTCAGGCAGGCCCTGAGGGAGTACGTCAAGCCCGTCCTCTTCATCAACAAGGTTGACCGTCTCATCAAGGAGCTCAAGCTCGGCCCGAACGAGATACTCAACCGCTTCGCCAAGATAATCACCGACGTGAACAGGCTCATCAAGAAGTACGCCCCCGAGGAGTTCAGGAGCCAGTGGATGGTCAAGGTCGAGGACGGTAGCGTCGCCTTCGGAAGTGCCTACTACAACTGGGCCCTCAGCGTGCCCTACATGAAGAAGACCGGCGTTTCCTTCAAGGACATCGTCGAGCTCACCAACGCCGGCGACCTCAAGACCCTCAGGAAGAAGGCTCCGCTCCACGTGGTCGTTCTGGACATGGTCGTCAAGCACCTCCCGAACCCGCTGGAGGCCCAGAAGTACAGGATACCGCACCTCTGGAGGGGCGACGTGAACAGTGAGATTGGCCAGGCCATGCTCAAGTGTGACCCGAAGGGCAAGATGGTCATGGTCGTCACCAAGATAATCCTTGACAAGCACGCCGGTGAGGTTTCAACCGGCCGTGTCTGGAGCGGTACCGTCAAGACCGGCCAGGAGGTCTACCTCATCAACGCCAAGAGAAAGGCGAGAATCCAGCAGGTCGGCATCTACATGGGTCCCGAGAGGGTCAACATGGAGGCCGTTCCTGCAGGAAACATCGTCGCCGTTACCGGTCTGCGCGACGCCATGGCCGGTGAGACCGTTGCCCAGGAGCAGATCGAGCCCTTTGAGGCGCTCCACTACACCAGCGAGCCGGTCGTTACCGTCGCCATCGAGGCCAAGAACGTGAAGGACCTGCCCAAGCTCATCGAAGCTTTGAGACAGCTCGCCAAGGAGGACCCGACGCTCCACGTCAAGATCGACGAGGAGACCGGCCAGCACCTCCTCAGCGGCATGGGTGAGCTCCACCTTGAGGTCAAGCTCGTCAAGCTCAAGGAGGACTGGAAGCTCGACGTCGATGTCAGCCCGCCGATCGTCGTCTACCGCGAGAGCGTCAGCAAGATGAGTCCGATAGTCGAAGGAAAGAGCCCGAACAAGCACAACAGGTTCTACATCACCGTCGAGCCGCTCCCGGACGAGATTTACCAGGCCATCCGCGAGGGCCTCATTCCGGAGGGCAGGCCCAAGAACCCGAAGGAGGTCGCCAAGAAACTCGCCGAGCTCGGAATGGACTACGAGGTCGCCAAGGGCATCGTCGACATTTACAACGGCAACCTGTTCCTCGACAACACCAAGGGTATCCAGTACCTCAACGAGGTCATGGACCTGCTCGTTGACGGATTCCACCAGGCCATGGACGAGGGTCCGCTCGCCAAGGAGCCGGTCATGAAGGTCATGGTCAGGCTCCACGACGCCAAGATCCACGAGGACAACGTCCACCGCGGTCCTGCTCAGATATACCCGGCCATCAGGGGTGCCATCCAGTGCGCCATGATGAAGGCCCAGCCGATACTCTACGAACCCTACCAGAAGGTCATCATCAACGTGCCCTACGAGTACATGGGAGCGGTCAGCAGGGAGATCAACCAGAGGCGCGGCCAGCTCATAGACATGCGCCAGGAGGGCGAGGTCATGATCATCATCGCCGAGGCGCCGGTTGCGGAAATGTTCGGGTTCGCGGGAGCGATCCGTGGAGCGACCAGCGGAAGGGCCCTCTGGAGCACCGAGCACGCGGGCTTCAAGCGCGTCCCGAACGAGCTCGCCCAGCAGATAATCAGGCAGATCAGGCAGAGAAAGGGCCTCGACCCGAACCCGCCGAAGGAGCAGGACGTCTGCCCGCAGCAGTGAAGGGCTTTTTGCCCCCTGAACTTTTCTCCTTCTGTTTCGGTCTTTTTCTGCTTCAGAATCCCAAAGTACGAAGTCCCGCCCGTATGCTCGAACAGTTGAAACGCAGGTATTATCCTCACGGTGGAAAGGGACAAGTCGGAGGAAGAAGGCTGTCCCCTGCTGTCTCTGAAAGATTTGAAGGCCTGTTCCAAAGATTGACAGATTTCTGCCCAACGGCGATTAGTTAACTTTTTAAACCTGCCCCGCAAGTTAGGGACGGAACTCATGAGGCCTCCCCGAGAAACGGCGGGTTTCCCGCCCGAGGGGGCCGAGGTTCGAAAGATTTAAAAAGCCATCCTAGTCAACGAGACTAGACCAAAATATGGAGGTGTATGAAAATGGCTAAGGAGAAGCCGCACGTTAACATCGTCTTTATAGGCCACGTCGACCACGGAAAGAGCACCACCATCGGAAGGCTGCTCTTCGACACCGCCAACATACCGGAGAACATCATCAAGAAGTTCGAGGAGATGGGTGAGAAGGGCAAGTCCTTCAAGTTCGCCTGGGTCATGGACAGGCTCAAGGAGGAGCGCGAGAGGGGTATCACCATCGACGTCGCCCACACCAAGTTCGAGACCCCGCACAGGTACATCACCATCATCGACGCTCCGGGCCACAGAGACTTCGTTAAGAACATGATCACCGGTGCCAGCCAGGCCGACGCTGCAGTTCTCGTCGTTGCCGCCACCGACGGTGTCATGCCGCAGACCAAGGAGCACGCCTTCCTTGCCAGGACCCTCGGTATCGGGCACATCATCGTCGCCATCAACAAGATGGACATGGTCAACTACGACGAGAAGAAGTTCAAGCAGGTCGCCGAGCAGGTCAAGAAGCTCCTCATGATGCTCGGCTACAAGGACTTCCCGATCATCCCGATCAGCGCTTGGGAGGGCGACAACGTCGTCAAGAAGAGCGACAACATGCCCTGGTACAAGGGCCCGACCCTCATCGAGGCTCTCGACCAGATACCCGAGCCGCCGAAGCCGACCGACAAGCCGCTCCGCATCCCGATCCAGGACGTCTACTCCATCAAGGGTGTCGGTACCGTCCCGGTCGGCCGTGTCGAGACCGGTATCCTCCGCGTCGGTGACGTCGTTATCTTCGAGCCGGCCAGCACCATATTCCACAAGCCGATCCAGGGTGAGGTCAAGAGCATTGAGATGCACCACGAGCCCATGCAGGAGGCCCTTCCGGGTGACAACATCGGATTCAACGTCCGTGGCGTTGGTAAGAACGACATAAAGCGCGGTGATGTCGCTGGACACACCAACAACCCGCCGACCGTCGTCAGGCCGAAGGACACCTTCAAGGCCCAGATCATCGTCCTCAACCACCCGACTGCTATAACCGTCGGCTACACCCCGGTCCTCCACGCGCACACCCTCCAGGTGGCAGTCAGGTTCGAGCAGCTCCTGGCTAAGCTCGACCCGAGGACCGGTAACGTCGTCGAGGAGAACCCGCAGTTCATCAAGACCGGTGACTCGGCCATCGTCGTCCTCAGGCCGACCAAGCCGATGGTCATCGAGCCGGTCAAGGAGATACCGCAGATGGGCAGGTTCGCCATCCGTGACATGGGCCAGACCGTCGCTGCCGGTATGGTCATATCCATCCAGAAGGCCGACTGAAGGCCTTCTCTGACCTTTCCTTTACTTCCTTGAACTTTTAGGAGGGACTGAAATGCAGAAGGCAAGGATTAAGCTCGCAAGCACCAACATTAAGGCCCTCAACGAGGTCACCGACCAGATCAAGCAGATAGCCGAGAGGACAGGTGTCAGGATGAGCGGCCCGATACCGCTCCCGACCAAGAGGATAAGGATCACCACCAGGAAGAGCCCTGATGGTGAGGGCACTGCCACCTTCGACAAGTTCGAGCTCCGCGTCCACAAGAGGCTCGTGGACATCGAGGCCGACGAAAGGGCCATGCGCCAGATCATGCGCATCCGCGTTCCGGAAGATGTCACCATCGAGATCGAGCTCATCTCATGATTCTCCTCCTTTTTGCGCCGGGGTAGCCTAGCCTGGGAAGGCGCGGGCCTGGAGAGTCCGTGGGCGTTTGCCCGCCAGGGTTCAAATCCCTGCCCCGGCGCCATACAAACTTTCGCTTGGCGAAATTTTGATCAAGTTACGCAATTCTAAATATTGCCTTTTGGAGGGGGTTACTCTTCAATTAGCAGGTTATAACGTTACACTCACCACAAGGCACCCTGAGACGCCGGAATAGGATTCCAACGGTTCGATGATGACTTTCTACACCGAGGTATTCGAGGATCTCATCCAGGGGAAGGCATCTCCCGGGAAAACTCACCCATTATGAGTGGAGCGTACTCGTATTCAATCCCCCATCTCGATAGGAATTCCTTGAATTCAAACGTCGCATTTACTGGCACCAAAATTACCCCCGCGGCAAGCTCGACGGCGTTGAGTTTCTGGAGCACTCCCCCCTGTCCCTTCCTTCCCCTCAGGCTGTATATGAACCTCACCTTTTTGCTACCGGTGAGACCTGAATATGAGAATCTAAAGAGAGTGTAGCCTTTGGCATTGAGCACCTCGTGTAGGAATTCGTTTTTGGTGAGGGAATAGCCTTCAACGAGCAACGCAAAGCTCATCAGGTTGTTCTCACTGAAAAGTTCCTTCATAAGGAAACCCTTAACGTCTAGCTCTTCAGGGGAGAATCCCCTATCTTCCAGTGCCGTCTTAAAACGGAACGCCACCTCGAATGGGTTCCCCTCAGTCAAAATCACGGCGATGTCTATGTCGTTGGGACTCTCTTTCCCCTTAACTGCGGAGCCATAGAGAAAGATATCCCAGACGTTTGGGTTTTCATCCTTAAAATCCCTGGCGAGCTCACTCAATTTTTTCTTTAAATCTGATAACGTCATTTCTAATCGCCACCAAAATGCGGTCATCGACCCTTTTTGTGTACGTGTCACGATAATAGGGGAAGTAGTAGCTTAGGATGTTGTACAAGTCAGGATAACGGGGCTTTAACAGCCGGAAGCGCTCGCTGTGGTTGTCGGGGAGCACTTTCAGGTCGCGCCAGAGAATGTAGTCAGCCATAGCCACGAGGGTCTTGAAGTACATCATGAAGGCGGCGTTATTAAGGCCCTGCTTAAACAAGAGCTCGGCACTCTGGAAGTATTCCCCTATGTTGTCCCTCAGGTCATCAAGTCTGCCCATGCTATCACGTTAACGGGTTAACATCAAAGGCCTATAAAAGGCTTGTGGTTAATTGGTTAACAAAAAAGGCTGAATAGTGGAGAAATGTTAAGGGGTTAACAGGGAAGCAAAGCCTGGCCCCTTCTGAGGTATCCTCTTTGTTAAACACTGGTTTCGGCGTGTCGAGAATAACCCCCTGTAGGATTCCATCGACCCTTCTTCCATCTTGAATGGCGAAGCCTCGGACAAAAATTTTTCGAAGAAGAAAAAGGGCAGGAATCAAATCCCCGCTCCAATGTCCTCGGCGATGTCCGGGAGGTCGAGGGCGATGAGCTTGGCCTTTGTCGGGATTCCGTCCCTGCTCCAGCCGCGGGCCTGGTAGTACTCGTCGAGCATCCTGTCGAGCTCCCAGGGCGGGACGTGGAGGCCCTTGCTGACACCCTCTGGAATCGGCTCCCACATGATCCTGTACGGGAGCGTGTCGTCCTTCCTGGTGAAGCCCTCGCGGACGTTGAATGCCCTTGCGATGTTCATTATCCTCTCGCCGATGACCATCAGCTCGGCTTCACCGATGTTCATGCCGGTGACGGCCTCAACGAGCGGCGGGAAGCCCTCAAGGAAGTACATGTGCCTTGAGAACTTACAGACACCGGTGGCGTCGTAGACCGCCATGAGGTTCTCGTGGAAGGCAATCTCGAAGCCCTTGTTCTCGCCCTTGGTCCTGTCCACGCCGTCGAACTTCCACCACCTGCCAACGAGCTCGGTTCCGTAGGCGCCGCTGGTGAGGTGGTCGGCACCGCGGACGTTCACGGCAAATGCCAGTGCCATTCCCTTTATGCCGCGGACGTCGTAGGCAGGTGGCTCCATGCCCTTGACGTGGAGGGCAAACTTCTCGCTTCCCCTGCCGAGCCTCTCGCTGGCCCTCTTGACGCCATCCGCCAGAAGCTTTCCGAGGTTGCCCTCGCGGTAGGCCATCTTCTTGAGGGCCTCAACCGCGGCCTCGCCGTTTCCGAAGGTCAGCTCAAGGCCGTCAGCCTCCTCCTTGGTGAGAAGGCCCCTCTCGTAGGCTTCCATGGCCCAGGCGATTGTCACACCGGCTGAAATCGTGTCGAGGCCGAGCTCGTCCGCGAGGTAGTTGAGGTAGGCAACGGTTTCGAAGTCGTCGAGCTCAAGGACTCCGCCGAATGAGTAAAGGGTCTCGTACTCAGGTCCGTCCGTCATGAAGGTGCCCCAGCGCTCGCTCTCGACCTTGATGTACTGGCTGCAGGGCTTGTTACAGAGCGGGCACGGTTTTCTTCCAACGCGGTACTTCGGCGCCCAGAAGTAGGGGTCTATTCCGATGTGCTCCCTGCCCTCCTCCTTGGCCTTCTCGTAGGCCTTCTTGAAGAAGCCCATCTGCCAGTTCCTGACAGGGAAGGTTCCGCGCTCGCGGTTCATCCAGTCGAGGAACTCGCCGCTTCCGTAGTCCATGTCGGCCTTCGTGGCCGGGTGGTCCTTAAAGACCATCGCCCACTCCTTTATCAGCTCGCGGAGCTTCTCGGGCTGGGCTATCGGTATCTTCTTGGTCCCCTTGACGAGGATTCCCTTGAGCTTCTTGCTTCCGAGAACTGCTCCGGGGCCGCCCCTACCGGCCTGCCTGTCGTCGGTCTCTATCGTGGCTATCCTGCTGAGGTTCTCGCCGGCCGGGCCGATGAAGGCCGTTGCGAAGCCTGGATACTCTTCCTTGGCCTTCTTCCTGGCCTCTCCGGTGGTGAGGCCCCAGTACTCCTTCGCTGGGACGAGCTTCACCTCGTCGTCTTCTATGACGAGGAGGACGGGCTCTTCACTCTGCCCCTCGATGATGAGGACGTCGTAGCCGGCCTTCTTCAGCTCCTCGCCCATCTTGGCTCCGGCCATCGAACGGCCGTAGGCACCGGTGAGGGGGCTCTTGAAGTTGAAGGCCGTCTTTGAGCCGGTTCCAATGCCGGTTCCAACAAACAGACCGGGGGTGATTATCATCTTATTCTCCGGTCCGAGGGGATCAGCTCCCGCAGGAACCTCGTCGTAGAGAAGCCTGGCACCGAAGCCAACGCCTCCGAGGTACTTTCTCGGGAACTCCTCTGGGAGGGGCTCCACCTTGACCTCCTGGGTCGTCAGGTTGACCCTCAGAATCTTGCCCCAGTAACCACCTTTCGCCTCCATATCAGAATCACCTCGAAAGATTTTCGGGTTGAAAGATATAAGGTCTTCGCAAAAGGAAGCGTTTCACCACTCATCTTAAGTTAAGTTCATCTGTTAACTGGATGTACCCCGCATGCCCAAAGGTTTATGTGGTGGTGCGGAAACTTCCATCGGTGAACTGAATGGATGAGCAATTCAAGGCATGCAAGAACTGCCGCTGGTTCGGGCCGATAGATTCCTGCATTCCCACCCACGGAATATGCAGGAGGCGCATGAAGACAGTCCACATGAACTTCGTCTGCGACGACTGGGAGCCTCTCTGGGGCGGGATGGGAGAATAGCTCATTTTTTGAAGACCCTCACATCGACGACAACGTGCCACACTCCAGGAGCGTAGCGCTTTATAACCAGCTCGTTGAGCTTTTCCACCTCATAACCGTGTTCCCTTGCAATCCTTCTGAACGTCTCAAAGGGTTCCCTGGGCATTAGCCTTTCCGGCACGGTGTTGTGGTAGTGAATTATCGCCTCGTCCTTGGCTATGCTGAGTGCCTTCGGTATGAACTCGTGGGTTTTCACCACATAGCCCATGAGAACCCTGTCGGCTATGTCCTCCCCCGGAAAATCGCGGTTGTCGATGTTGTAGGCAGTCATCCTGTCCTGAACCCTGTTGAGCTCGATGTTCTCAACCAGAAAGCGGAAGGTGTACGGGCTCTTCTCTATGGCAATTACCCTGGCTTTTCCGTGGACAGCCATCGGGAGGCTGAGGTGGCCGATTCCGGCGAACATGTCCACGACCAGCTCGCCGGGCTTTGCGACCTTTGCCATCCTCACGCGCTCCTTCACGTTTGCGGGCGAGAACATTATCCTTGCCACATCGAGCTTGTATTTAATCCCGTTCTCGACGTGGACCGTTATCGCGTCGTTTCCGTAGAGGAGCTCATAGTTTGTCTCTCTGAACTCGCCGCCTATTCTGCCCTTTCTGAGGACTGTTTTAACGCCGAGAACTTGAGCGTAGACCTCGGCTATCCGGTGTTTATGGGGTTCGAGCTCCGGCCGTAGGGGGAGGATTAGAACGTCGCCTATCCTAACCCAGTGCTTCGGGAGCATCTGGATTAACTCCCCGGGGAGTTCGCGGGACAGTATCTCCCGGATGCGCGGCTTTATCAGTTGCGTCTTTCCCATCGGCCTTACTCGACCCGGAAACCTTAAAAAGTCTTCTCCCGTCATTTCGGCAAAAAGCGAGGAGAAAGCCTTAAAAACCTGAAGGCCGAATTTAGAGCGAGAAATCCTCCGGAGGTCGATGAGGAGTATGGATGATGAGCCCTCAAGTAGTTGGTTTTCCCGTCTGTTTAAGTCACGTGAAAAACCCGCCCTTCTTGAGCAGAAACTGAGTCGGGAGGCATACGAGGACTACAGGCAGCTTTTGATGAAAGCCCGCCCCGAGGTGAACGGCTCGAAGCTCACCATCAGACTCTCGGATGGAACGGTTGAGCTTGAGGACGGGGTTCTGAGGGTGAAGGCCCGGAACAGGAAGACCGCGGAGAAGATACTCCGCAATCTACATCACTACGAGCAGCCACCGAGCCTCTGGCCCGCGTACGGCCTCAGCTACTCGCTCAAGAGGAAGAAGGGCACGATACTTTGATTTCCCCTCCTTCAACTTTCCCCGGATTCTTCCCCAAACCTTTAAATGGTGGGGCAGTCTTAACTCTCCAAGCGGATGACGACCCTTGCCCAGTCTGATGGGTGATGACGTCGGTATTAGCTGACGCAGGGGCGGAGAGGTTCGCGGGCCGATGACCCGTCCCGTCACTGGAGGGAACACCATGAGCAACAACGGTCACGATGAGGGTGAGGAACTCATAGAGTTTTACGCCAGCGAGGCATTAACCTGCCCCAGGCGAATATACTTCCGGCTGAAGGGTTACCCCGAGAGATGGCCGGAGTTCGTTAAGGTGAGGCTCAACCAGGGGGTAAACACCCACAACGTCCTCGGTGAGATTCTACAGAAACGCTTTGGATTTGAGCTTGAGAAGCGAATGGTTCTGCGCTCGAACAGGCTCGGCTTCGAGATACACGGCCGGGTTGATGCCATAAGGGACTTTCCCATTGAAATCAAGGGGAAGACGAGCCTTCCGCGGAGTCCCTACGACTACCATCTGGCGCAGCTCAACGTGTACCTCCGCTGGGCCGAGGCGGAGTACGGGTACCTCTACTACATCAAGCTCCACGAGGAGCCCATGAAGGTTATAAACAAAATAGACTTCTCGCGCTTCCCGATAGTCAGGGGACCGAACTTCAGGGCCTTTGAGGTGCCCTACGACGGTAAGCTCTTCCGCGAGACGCTGAGGCACTTCTACTCCGTCAAGAGGGCCTACGAAAAGGGAAAGCCCCCGAGGGGCGAATACTCCTACGCTTGTCGCTTCTGCCCCTACCGCTACCTGTGCTACCCGGACGAGGAATAGATTTGTGGTTACCAACCCCAAAATTTTCAGAAACTTATTGGTTAGTAACAACAAAGTTTAAGGTCACCTCTGCATAGGGGAGATTCTATGAGAGTTAAAGAGCTCAAACGCAGGGGGAGCTCTTCTACTGGCGGGACGAGAAGGGTGAGGTGGACTTCATCCTCAGGGTCAACGGGCGCTTACTCCCTATCCAGGTGACCTTTACCCTTGAAGGAACCTTTGACAGAGAGGTTAAGAGCCTCACCAGGGTCGCGAAGAGTCTGGGGGCCAGGAACGGGCTGGTGGTTACATGGGAAGAGGAAGATGAGACGCTGATTGATGGAATTGCCGTTAGGGTGGTTCCCCTCTGGAAGTTCCTGACAGGTTTCAATCCTTTCTCACCCACTTGAGACCTCTCTCAACCCTCGCCTCGACTTTCCCCTCGTTGTAGAGCGTCGCTATAAATGCCCTGAGCGGAACGAGGTTCAGGGCGAGCTTCTGGGGCGTTGGCTCGGCCCCGTAGTGCACCATTATCCTGAAGGCAAGTTCATCGAGACTCATCGGCTCTTTGGGGAGCTCCAGGATCAGCCCCTCGACTTCTTCAACGCGCTTCATGTTGAAGCTGAGGAGTTCAAGCGCTTCCTCACCCTCCACCGCCTTCCCGTGGGAGGGGATCAGCAGAAAGCCCTTCTCTGCATAATTCTGTAATTCTTTAATTGAAGCTTTAAAGAGTTCTGGATCGACCAGATACGGCAATCCCACGGCCTCTATCACCCTCTCCCCGAAGAACGCATCCCCTGCGTAGATGAGCCCGTTTTCCTCGTCCAGAAAGCCCGTCATCCCCGGCGAATGGCCGTTCAGCTTGATGGCTCTCAAACCAAAGGGTTCGTCGCCCCACTCGAAGACGGCGTGAACCTTAACCTCCTCAGGAAACTGGAAGACGAGGAACCCCTCCGGTGCCTTCGAGCCGAAGGTGAGAAGCTCCCTGTTGAGCGGGCTCTCGGCGATGGAGAATTCAAAGCGGTGCATGAAGAGCGGCGCGTCAATCTTCGGCGCGACGGCAATGTGATCCGCGTGTCCGTGCGTTGCGAGCTGGGCATATATCTCAAGCCCAAGCTTTCTGACCTCCCTCCTGAGGTCCTTATGCCTTCCGCTCCCGTGGCCCGGGTCAACGAGAACGGCCTTCCCATCGGATACCCTCACCAGTGTTGAGGGGCTACCGGGATAGAGATAAACCGAATCTCCTAACTTCCTCAGCCCCATGATACCACCAAGGATATTAGGCGCAGGAGAATAAAAGGACATCGGGGGTAACACAAGGAAAAAGAAGGGAAAAATCAGACGTGCCTCGGGTAGAGGGTCTTCTTGCCCTCGTCTTTGGCCCTCTTGACGGCCTTCTCGATGAGAGCCTTGATCTCGGCCTCAAGGGCCTCGTAGAACTCTGGGTTAACTCTCATCTCGGGCTCTATGGCCTTGACGGCTTCCTTAACCTTGGACTTAACTATCAGCTCAGCCATTTCCAACACCTCCATCTCAGGCACCGCCGTGGGGCGGTTGCCACTTATTTTACCCCTCCGGGGTTTATAACCCTTCCTACGGTTCCTTGGGCGATGTGCGTTTCGGTCCCAATTCGAAGGTGCCCCTTCTGGAATCCGGCAAAAGGTTAAATCCACCTAAGATTAGATGTTAACGGTGGTGTCATGGGAAAGGGAAGGCTCGTCCTGATTGACGGCGAGCATTATCCAGACGTTACCGCCTGGGCTGTAGAAAAGCTGGGCGATGTCTGCTGTGCCGTGTTTCTCGGCGGGACTGAGAAGATCGGGAGCATCGGTGAGATAGAGCGCAAGCTCGGCATTCCTGTATATTACGATCACGATTATTTATCCGCCCTCCGGAGGGCCCTGAGCGAGAATGAAATAACGGAGGTCGTTGACCTAAGCGACGAGCCGGTTATCAACTACGAGGATCGCTTTAGAATAGCCTCCCTCTGCATGTTCTACGGTGTTCCCTACAGGGGAGCCGATTTTCACTTCACCCCCCGCCCGCTCAAGAGGACGCGGAAGCCCAGCTTGGCCGTAATCGGGACGGGAAAGAGGGTCGGAAAGACTGCAGTGAGCGGATTCATAGCGCGAACCCTGAAGGAGATAGCGAGGCCGGTAATAGTGACGATGGGGCGCGGTGGACCGGCCGAGCCGGAGCTGATAGACGGGGAGAAATTCGAGATAACTCCTGAGTTTCTCCTCAGACTTTCGGAGAGCGGAAAGCACGCCGCCTCGGACCACTTCGAGGACGCCCTCACATCACGCGTGACGACCATAGGCTGTCGTCGTTGCGGTGGAGGTATGGCGGGCTTTTCATTCTTTGATATGGTTGACGAGGGCATAAAGCTCGCCGAGAGCCTTCCCCACGACCTAATAATCCTCGAAGGCAGCGGGGCAACCTTTCCCGCCTACCGCGCCGATGGCTACATACTAATAACCAGCGCAAGGCAGAAGCTGGACTTCATTGGGGGCTACTTCGGCCCCTTCAGGATAGCCCTGGCGGACATAGTAGTCGTTACCATGGCGGATGCCGTGAGTGAGGGACGTCTCAGGGCTCTGAGAAAGGCCATAGAGTCCATCAATCCCTATGCGGACATACATTTTACGGTCTTGCGTTCAAGGCCCCTCGGGGACGTTTCGGGAAAGAGGCTTGGCCTCGTCATGACCTCCAGCGACGCCCTTCCGAAGGCGGGAGAGCGGCTTGAAAAGCTGGGGGCGGAAATAGTGTGCGCCTCCGCCAACCTCTCCAAAAGGAGTCTGCTCATTAAGGATCTGGAGGCCTTCAGCGGGATAGATGCCGTGGCGGTCGAGCTCAAGGCGGCCGCCGTTGATGTCGTCACCAGGTGGGCGCTGGAGAACGGGGTCGAGGTGATATACCTGGACAACGAGCCGGTTAACGTGGACGGCAAAGACCTGCGGGAGGCGGTGTTGAGACTGGGACGCTCGATTCTGGAGGGAGGGAGATGATAATCGTAACGGACCCTGAGAGAAAAATACGCCTGCCCTTTTCGAGGGGCATCCTGACGCGCTCAATAACCCTCGCCGGCGTTGAGGTGGGCATAGCGTACATAATCGCCACAGAGGTTCAGAAGGAGCTTAACGAAGAGAAGCGCAAACTGGTGACGACGGAGGAGATACGCGAGCTAACTTACAGGAAGCTCATCGAGCACGGACTCGGCGAGGCGGCAAAGCGCTACCTATTCTGGCGCCAGCTCAGGAGGCTTAAGATACCCATAACGATACTCCTTGGAGGAGCCACCGGTGTCGGAAAATCCACGATAGCCACCGAACTGGCCTTCAGGCTCGGCATACGGAGCGTCATCGGGACTGACACGATAAGGGAGGTCATGCGGAAGATAATCGCGCCGGAGCTCCTCCCGGACATCCACACCTCATCGTTCCTGGCCTGGAAAGCCATACCCCGGGAGGGGGGAAGTGAGTCCGCCCTGATAAAGGGCTTCAAAAACCAGGTCGAGCACGTCTCGGTGGGCATAGCGGCGGTTCTCGACAGGGCCTACAAGGAGGGGTTCAACGCGATAATTGAGGGCATTCACCTCGTTCCGGGCTACGTTGAACTCAAGGAGAACAGCTTCATGTACGTGATAACCGTGGGCAGTAGGAAGGATTTGGAGGCTAGGTTCTACGAGAGGGCGCGCTACAGCAAGAGGTCGGCCGATTACTATCTGGAACACCTCGATGCGATAATGGAGATACAGGATTTCATCGTTGAAAGAGCCAGGGAACACAGGGTACCTGTCATAAACAACGTCGAGCTTGAGAAAACTGTCAACGCGATAATGGAGGACATAATGGGGAGGCTCATGGAGAGGATGGAGACAAAGATGAAGGCCTGAACGGTGCTTTTATCTTCCATATCCCCACGAGCCTTCCGGAGCCCCACGTCGCTTGAATCTCGAAAACGACCACCATGTCCCGGTAGACGTCTATCACGTTGAACGTATTTCCGTACGGGTTTCTGTGAAGCTCCCAGCTTATAGAGCCAGCGTTGATGATGGGGGTTTTCTCGACTTTGATTCCAAAGGAGTTCCCGCCGTGTCCGGTTAGAACGAGGTTCGCCTCCCGTTTTGTAATGACGCGGAGAACATCGCCGGCATCTTCCAGAAACCCAACCTCCCTGCTCCTTGGTATGGGGACTATGTTGTGGTGCATTACAACGACCGTGAAGCTCTCACGGTACTCCTCCAGGCGAAGGGCGAGCTTTCTCTGTCCTATTCTCCCCACGACTCCTATCGGCGTTTCGTACTGGGCGCTTATAACCGGAATGAATGTGAAGCCCCCGAGTTCCTTTATCTCCGGCTCGCCGAAGTATTCCAGAAACAGGTCGTAGCCGAGGTAGGTTATGTCGTTGTGGCCCGGAACGACGAGCTTCTCCGTCTTTATCCTCTCATAGAACTCGTAGGCCCTCTCGTAGTAGCGCTCTATGCCCATGTCAACGACATCGCCGCAGTGGATAACTATGTCCGGTTTAAGCTTCTCGTTTATGGTTCTGAGGGCGTTCTCCAAGACCTTGCGCCTGAAGTACATCCTGTCCGAGACGTTGCTCTCGCTCATCTGAACTACTCTGAGAAGCCGTTTGCCCCGGGGAATGAAGAGCTTTGGCTTCACCGGCCGGTGTTCCTTTCTGAGCTCCTCACCCGTCACCCGTCTTATCGTGACCTCTATTCTGCCGTCGTCGTGGAGCGTTATAATGTTGTAGCTGTTGACGTCGCCCTTGCGGGTTTTCCTGCAGGAGGCGCAGCCCGCGTTGTCCACCACCATGTCCTCGATGCGATAAACGTTGGGCACGTGCTTGTGTCCGCAGGTGTATAAGTTGACTTCGTGCCTGAGGAGGAGGTCCAGAACATCGCCCGCGTTGAAGAGTACGTTCCTTTCCCGTCCAGTGTCCGGGAGGGGCACTAAGTGGTGATGGGCAGCCACTATTTTGAACTTCCTGTCGGAGTACTCCTCAAGCTTTTTCTTGAGCCACCTGAACTTGTGACCGCCGACGCGGCCGTCGCTGAGGTCCGGGATCGTGGAGTCAACCCATATTACGACGCCGTCCTTGAACTCAAAGACGCCGTTCAACGGCCCGATGAATCTCTCAAAGAGAGTGTAGCCAACGTTTCTGACGTCGTGGTTTCCGGGAATGACAACGAGGGGTTTCTGAATCTTTTTCAGCTCGTAGCTGGCCCTCTCGTACTCCTCACGGAGTCCCTGGTTGGTCACGTCGCCCGTGTGTATGACAAAGTCAAAATCTCCCCTGTTTATCTCGTTGACTATGAGGTCGTAGGCGTACCCCTTGTAGGCACTCTCTCCCGTTATGTGGGTGTCGCTTATGTGAGCTATCCTTATCATGGTCATCACTCAGCCGCTATGGCTGTCTCAAGTCTTCTTCTGCTTGCCGTG
Organism: Thermococcus sp. ES12; assembly: GCF_012027515.1. NCBI lineage: Archaea > Methanobacteriati > Methanobacteriota > Thermococci > Thermococcales > Thermococcaceae > Thermococcus > Thermococcus sp. ES12. Next base: position 685,540 of record NZ_SNUP01000001.1, on the reverse strand, counting down.
AGGAGGTCGCTGAGGGAGAATATTCCCACGATTCTTCTTCCTTCCCTGATCAGCATGTGCTTGATGCCCTTCTTCGCCATCAGATCCAAAACCTCTCTGAGGGGCGTGTTTGAGTCCACCGTTATCAGCTCGCTGCTCATTATGTCCTTTACCGGGGTCGTGTTTGGTAGCCCCGGAATGACCACGCGTCGTATGATGTCGCTCTTTGTGAAGAACCCAACCACTTCACCGTTCTCAATGACGACCAGAGAACCGATGTCGAACTCCACCATTACCTCACAGGCCCGCTTTATCGTATCGTCCGGCTCGACTCCAATGAGCTTTCGAGTCATGTAGACCTTGATGGGGGCATTCGTGTCCATTCCACCACCCAAAATAAAAATAGGGGAACATCGTATATAACGTTTCACAGGTGAACCCTCTTGACCTCGAAAGAATCTTCGTGGATGCGCACAAAGAACGCGGTTTCATTCGGCGCTACCTCGTATTCCGCGGGATGATAGAGCTCCAAGGTTGATGAGACGGCCGCGAAGAGGTTCTCCTTCTCCAGTACAAGGAGCTTGCCGTAGTCGTAGTTGAGGGGATTCTTCATGTATTCGTCGCTCATCCTTGCGGTGATGAAGGCCACGAAGTCCCCAGTCGAGCGATAGAAGAGCGTCACCGTGTTGTAGAGGGATTTCGTGGTTTCTTCAATGGTTCTGTAGTGAACGAGTAGATTGCTCAGAGTTGGGCTCTGAAGCTTTCTGCACAGGTATGTCGCAAAGACGTAGGTGTCCGAGACGTTTTCCAGCTCGTTCTCGTCCAGGTCCGCCAGCTGTATAATTCTGGACTTGTCGAGGTCGCCGTTGTGGATGAGCCAGAAGGTGAAGCCGTGCCTTGAGGAGAACGCGAAGGGCTGAACGTTAAACAGGCTCTTAATCCCCTGGGATGCCGCCCTGGCATGAACCATGAGCGTTACGAAGCCCTCCAGCTCACCCCTGAGGAACTCAACCGCATCCGTGTCTTCAAACACGGGCTTCATTGACCTGTAGTGTCTCACGTTTCCGTTCTTGAGCAGCACGTAACCCCATCCATCGCGATGTTGTTTCCCCCTTCCGCGCTTTTCCTTGTAGGGGTCGTTTTCGGACGCCTTAACCAGCGCGTCCAGAAGGGGGATGATATCCCTCCCATATCCTGTCGCAAAGAGGATTCGGCACATGTTCTCCACCGGGCGATATTACTCTGCCAATCCCAAAAGCTTTTAGGTTGCCCGGACCAGAAACCTACGTGCTGGGGGTATGGGGATGGATGAACTCAGGGACGCGGTGATCAACGTTCTCAGGAAGGTGCGGGCTCACAGGAGCCTCTACACCAAGAACGAGGAGGCTGTGAAGCAGCATCTAATCGGCGAAATCTTCCAAGCTCTCGGCTGGGACTGGAACAATCCGGAGGAGGTCAGACCAGAGGCCAGAACGGAGGATGGGCGGGCCGACTATGCACTCATGCTTGACGGAAAGGTTTTCGCCTACGTCGAGGCAAAGAACATGGGAGTGAACATCCTTAAAAAGGACGAACCACTGCGTCAGCTGGCGCGTTACTGCTTCAACTCCGGCGTTAGATATGGCATCCTCACCAACGGCACCGTCTGGATAGCGGTCAAGGCCTTTGAGGAAGGCTCTCACCTGTGGGACAGGGTTCTTTTCGCGGTCAACATGGAGGAAGAGCCCCTTGAGAGGATCGTCCTTAAGCTCTCCCTGCTCTCCAAGTCACGGATAAGGGATATCGAGAGGCTGGCCTCTCTGCTCAAGGCGCTGGAGCTGAGCTTTGAGGGTTTGAAAAAGGAAGGCTACTCTGAAAAGACCATTGTTGAGTACCTGATCTCCCGCGAGGGCTCCACAGCGATTCCGGTTGCTGAACTCCACGGAGACGAAACCCCCAGGGCCGCCTACGTTTACGACAACGGCTGGAAGCTTCTGCCTTTGCCAGAAAAGAGCATCAAGGGCGTTCTTCTTGCCGTTCTGCTGTACATGGAAAAGGCCTCATCGGGCTATCAGCGAGAGGAGATACGAAAGGCGTACGAACACCTCAGGACGGTTCGGCTCGATCCCAAGACCGCCCTTGAGATACTCCGAAAGCTTGAGGAAGAGGAGAGGCTGAGAATAGCCGTGGAGCTTTAGAGAACCTTCCAGAGCTCGTCGCTTTCGGGCCTCTTGAGGGGTTTTTCCCTCCCGTTCTCGACGATCACCTTTACGCTTGGGTCTTCAACGAACTCCCCTATTACAGAGGCGTTTATGCCCTTCTTTCTCAGAGCCTCAACGACGTCGCCAATCCGTCCCTTGGGGGCCGCTATCATCAGCGTCCCGGAGCTTATCAGAGCCAGCGGATTCAGGTTGTAGAACCTGCATATTTCCAGCGTCTCTTCGCGCACTGGAATTCTCTCCCTGTAAACCCGGAAGCCCAGACCGGCAGCATCGGCCATCTCGTGGAGGCCGTTGGCTATACCCCCCTCCGTCGGGTCGTGCATCGCGTGAACCCCGACCTCGTTGGCCGTGAGGGCATCCTCCACGACGCTTATCATTTCGATGAAGGCCCTAGCCCTCTCCACAAATTCCCTTCCGAAGACCCTCTCCAGCTCCTCACTGCGCTCGCTTGCTATTATTGAAGTCCCCTCAAGGCCGGCCCACTTCGTGACGATAATGGCATCTCCGGGTCTGGCCCCGTTCGAGGTAACGAGCTTCCCCCGTTCGACCTCACCGAGCATCGTTCCGACTACTATGGGCCTCTCCAGTCCCGGTGTTACCTCGGTGTGGCCGCCGACTATGGCAACGCCAAGCTTGATGGCGCTCTCGTGGAGCTCACGCATTATCTCGGTGAGAACTTTCTCATCGGCGCTCTCTGGGAGGAGTATGCTCACCAGAAACCACTTCGGTCTGGCCCCGAAGGTTGCAACGTCGTTGGCATTGACATGGACGGCGTAGAAGCCTATTCCCTTCTCGGCTCCAGTTATCGGGTCCGTTGACGCCACAAGAACGGAAGGACCGAAATCGATGGCAGCGGCGTCTATACCGAGATCTGACCCAATTATAACCCTCTCTCCCCTGGCTCCGAGATGGTTAAAAACCAGCTCCCTGAGCTTCTCCGGAGGGATTTTACCTGGAGGCAACATTTCAGACTTCCTCAAGTTTCTTTTTGACTTCCTCGGTGTGCCTCTTGGTTTCCTCAAGCGTGTTCCTCAGCTGGGCGAGCTCAAGTTTGAGCTCCCCAAGGGTCTTGTTCATCTGGTAAAAGGCAAAAACCATTATCGCTATCAGGATGAGCCCGAGGATTATACTTATCCACCCGCTCGGGGTCGATGCGTAGGGCATCATCACACCTCCTTAAGGTTCTTTATGGTCTCGTTATCAACGACGAACTTAAAGGGCTTTGCCCGGTAGTACTTCTTTGCCCTGGGGTCGTTCGGTTCAAGGCGGAGCTCGCTCTCGACGAGGTTTGCCTTTTCGAGCTTTTTGAGGTGGAGGTAGAGCAGCTGACGGGAAATACCGAGAGCCTTGGCGAGCTCGTAGACGTACCACTCCTTTTCGCAGAGCATTTTGAGTATTTTCACCCTCACGGGGGAACTCAGTGCCTCTGCAACCACTGTTATCTCTTGGATGCTCTCGACCATTTCACATCACTCTTGACCTTCCATAGGGCAGTAGACTCTTACATGAGTTAGTAGGATGGGATAAAAAGCTTTCGAATAAACACTTGCAGATGTTGTAAAAAGAGGCATTCGGAAGTGGGAAAAGGCTGTAAAGGCGGAGCACGTTTGAACGGGGCTAAGCAATAAAAAGGAAGGAAAATCCCAAAGTGGGCTCACGGCCTTGAGTGGCTCCCATGGACCGGAAGCACCACATGCTCTCTGAACTTGCCCCTCCCGTTTGCGTACAGCTCAAGCAGTTCGCGCCGTATCTGCTCCATGAGGGAATCGATTGCATCGTAATCCTTGTTTTTGATTGCCGTTTTCAGTTGTTCCACAAGCTCTCTCAGCTCGGTAACGTTTATTCCTGCCCGTTCCATGGCGTTAAGTTGTATCTCGATGCGGTGAACGAATATCTGTGCCCTCATCGTCGGTTCAAAACGCACCTTCACTTCCCACTCGTCGGAGGCCACACGTATCACGAACTCCGCATGTGCTTTCGCCGCTATTGCCTGGCCGTAGGCCCTTCCATACTTGCCCATTTCGTAGGCATCCTTGGCGTTCTCCAGCTCCCTCTCTGCAAGGGCCAGCATCCTGCTCACCAGCTTTTCCTCTCTGACGTCCAAGCTCACGTTCTGGAGCATCTCTTTTGCGGTTGCCACCCTCTCCTCGCTCATGTTGATGGCTTCGAGCGCCATTTCAGGGGTCACGTTTACTTTAATCTCTGTGACGTTGGCGTGAATCTTCATCCTTTCCATGATCTTCTCGGCAACGTTCATCATCACGTGGCTGTGGATTATGGTAACGTTCTTTGGCATTATCTGAAACTTTGCCATTACTCTGATCGGGTCCGTGGTTTCGTTGACGAATATTATGATGCCGTGGATCTTGACGGCCCTCCTGAGGGCCTCCTTTATCGCCCCACTGTCGTTACCCGGAACGATTATTATGCTGTTTTCAAACTTTATCTTTAGCCTAACCGTTGCGTTACCAATGACAGCCACGTTGGTCTCGTACCTGTTCTTGCCCCACCAGCGCTCGACCGTGATGCCCAGCTCTTGGAGGTCATCAACGTACTGCTTGACCACCGCATCGGGGCCGCCGATTATTATCACATTGTCCGGGGCGTAACTCATGATCTCCGCCGTAACGTTCGGGTTGTAGGTTCCCCACTCCGTTGTTACCACGATAGCCCCCGTAACGTTGGCCAGGTATTCTGCCAGGGTGCAGTCGGCCTCGTTGTCGCTGACCAGAATCACTGTTACCGATGTACTCTCGGCCGAAACCTTTCCGAAGGACATCGTGGCCGCAACGAGCATCAAACCAAAAAGCAATGCAACGCCTTTTTTCCACATCATGGTACTTCACCTCGATTGTTTCTATGAAAAAAGCAATATTTAAGCTTTTTTCACGAAATTGTCTGCGTAGATTCACGTTTGTTTAATTCGAATGCTTTTTTCAGGCATTTTCGGGTTTCACCGTTAAAAAACGTTAGTCAACGTTTATTTGGGTTTACCTGGAAAGGAGAAGGGCCAGCTGGTATATACGAGTATGGAAAAGGAACAGTGGGCCTATTCAGGCAGAGACGTAGTAGTACTCGCCCATCTCCTTCTGCTCCCTGTCCTTCACGCTCCCCTCTTTGTTGGCCCTCGGCCTTCCCGTCTCGGGGTCGCGGCGGAAGGTTATCCCCACCGACGCCAGGAAGCGGTTCATGCCTTCTCTCATCCCCATCGGCGGAAGGGCCCTTCCGTGCCTCCCTGGCTCGCCCTCGAAGACCATCAGCCTGTCGCTGATGTAGTCTATCATCAGCACGTCGTGCTCGACCACCAGGGCGGTCTTGCCTTCCTTCTCCATCAGGTGCCTTATCGCCCTCGAAACGGCCAAGCGCTGCTCGACGTCGAGGTAAGCGGAGGGCTCGTCGAGGAGGTAAAGATCAGCATCCCTTATCAAAGCCGCCGTTATGGCAACGCGCTGAAGCTCACCGCCCGAAAGCTCGTTCACCTGCTTGTCGTAGAGGTCGGGGATTCCGAGGGGGTTGAGCAGTTCGGTCTTGTAGAAGCTGTTGAGAAGCTTTGCCGCGTCAATCCTGCTCAGAAGCTCGTAAACCGTGCCCTCGTAGTCGGCCTTGATGTACTGGGGCTTGTAGGAGACCTTGAGCTCCCAGTCCACTTCGCCCTTGGTCGGCTCCTCCACGCCGGCCAGCATCTTCACGAAGGTTGTCTTGCCGATACCGTTTGGCCCAACTATGCTCACCACCTCGCCCATGTAGAGCTCCCCCGGCTCGACCTCAAGCTTGAAGCCCCCGTAGTCCTTCACGAGGCGCGGGTACTGGACGAGCACGTCATTCGCCTGGCTCTGCCTCTCGCTGGATTTTGTGAACCTTATCTCGTAGGGCCTGAAGCGGACGTTTTCGTCCCTAAGGTAGCCGCGTAGGAACTCGTTTATCCCGTTGCGCGTGCCCTTCGGCTGGGAGAATATACCGTACGCCCCGGGCTTGCCGTAGACGACGTGAATCACGTCGCTCAGGTAGTCGAGCACCGCCAGGTCGTGCTCCACCGTGAGGACGGACTTTCCGGAATCTGCCAGCTTCCGGATTATCCTCGCCACCTTCAGGCGCTGCCTTATGTCGAGGTAGCTCGAGGGCTCGTCGAAGAAGTAGAAGTGGGCCTTCCTTAGTATGGCCGCGGCTATCGCAACCCTCTGCAACTCACCGCCGGAGAGGTGTTTTATATCCCTGTCGAGGACGTTCTCAAGCTCAAGCTCCCTGACAACATCGTCGAACGCCCCTAGCTCGTCAGCCCTCCTGAGCAGATCCCTGGCCTTGCCCTTAACGGCCTTGGGGATCAGATCAACGTACTGGGGCTTCACCACAGGTCTGATTTCGCCGTTCTTCAGCCTCTCGAAGTAGGTCTGGAGCTCGTTGCCCCGGAAGGCTCTGATCACGTTGTCCCAGCTCTCGTTGTCGCCGCAGAGGTTCGGCAGGAGCTGGCCCGCGAGGATTTTAACGGCCGTTGTCTTACCGGTTCCGTTCGGTCCGAGTATGCCAACGACCATTCCGTCCTTGACCACGGGGAGGCGGTAGAGGACGAAGGCGTTCACGCCGTAGCGGTGCACGCAGCCCTCCTCAAGCTCCTCCGGGAGGTTCACTATGGTTATCGCGTTGAAGGGGCACTTATGCACACATATCCCACAGCCGGTACAGCTCGCCTCCTGAATCACCGGCCGGTAGTTCTCCTCGTCTATGATTATCGCCTCTCCACCCATTCGGTTGACGGGACAAACCCGCTCGCACAGGAAGTTACCGCACTTGTCAGGGTTACACCTGTCGTAATCGATGACCGCTATCCTCATTCCCACCACCGGGTTAGGCTGAGGGAGAGGGTTTTAAAAGGTTACCACGATGCCCGCCGGGTGAATTCTTCCTCATTCGGAGCCCTTTTATACTCTGACGCCTTACACGTTGGGAAGGGAACTTTATGATGGGTCTGAAACCACTCTCCATTTTCGTCGCCTTCCTGATTATTGGCGGCGCTTTCTGGTGGCCTGTGAGGGCCAGCGCTGGCCGGATCATTCTGGTCAGCGACAACCCGGCGGATTACGCGGCGGCCAGGGCGGTCTCCTCCGCTACAGGGGCGGAAATAATCACATCCCCCTGGGGCAGGTTCGACGATAGCGTTGTTCAAAAGGTTCTCTCCCTGGCCCCGGGCGAGGTCATTATCATAGGCGGCCCGGTGGCGGTTCCTGGGGACTACGCCGAGAACCTCAACGCCAGGGGAATAAAGGTCACGAGGATAGCCGGCGAAGACCGTGCGGAGACGTCTGAGACGGTGCTGAACTGGATAATTGACGGGGGGTACAGGGTCAAGGGCGACCTCTACCTCCTCGACGGCTGGGACGAGGGCTCGATACTCTACGTCCTTCAGAGCGATGAAAACGCCATCGTCTTTGCCCTCCCGCACCACGACCTCGTCAATGCCATCCACGAGAAGAGCGGCCTGACGAACAAGATGGCATCGGCCACGGGCTACGGCCGCTCGGTCTACGTGTATCCCACGCTCGTCGATGCCTCCAACGGGAGTCTGCCCTGCTCGAACTGCAGCGTCATGGAGGCGGACGAGCTCAAGGCACTGAGCCTCTCGGTATCCCGGCTAAAAGCCCTGTCGAGGGGGATAGGGGACGACGCCACCAGGGCCCTCGTCATCGGAAAGGTGGAGAGCGCGGAATCGCTCGCCTCCCAGGGTGAGCTCGAAAAGGCGAGGAAAATCCTCATCGAGGGCTTTGGGATTGCCTACTCGGCGATGGCAACGAAGAAACCCGGCCCCGCTGACACGAGCTCCGGAAGCAGCGGATGACCCTTACGTTTTTTAGCCCCCTTTCCAATTTATTCCCATGTCCCTCTTCGAGACCCTCAAATCCTTCAAGTCCGAGATGGCGAGGGTTCACGTCTTCCCTCCCGAGCCGGGTGAATTCGCCGAGTTCCGGTTCAACAACCCAGAGGTGAATGGACTCCTCGAAGAGCTCGGCTTCACCCTCTACCGCCACCAGGTTGAGGCACTTGAGAGGCTCTACTCGGGGAAAAACATCGTCGTGACGACTCCAACCGCCAGCGGAAAGAGCGAGATATTCCGGCTGGCGATTTTCGACTCATACCTCTCGAATCCCCGCGCGACATACCTGCTCATCTATCCCACGAGGGCCCTCATAAACAACCAGCTCGAAAAGTTCTCGCTCCAGAACCTCGTGCTTTACCGCCTCATCGGGAAGCGAGTGAGCGCGAGAGTCCTCACAGGAGACGTGCCCTGGGAGGAGAGGCGGCAAATCCTCAGGGAGAGGCCGAGGGTTATCTTCACAACCCCGGATATGCTCCACTACAACATTCTGCGGAGATGGCGGAACTACGAGTGGCTCCTGCGGAACCTCCGCTACGTGGTGGTTGACGAGCTCCACGTCTATCGCGGCGTCTTCGGGAGCAACGCGGCATACCTCTTCAGACGGCTGGACTTCCGGCTTAAACGTCTGGGAGCAAGGCCCCAGCTCATAACTCTTTCGGCGACGCTGAGAAACCCCAAGGAGTTCGCGGAAAGGCTCTTCAGAAGGGAGTTCGAGGCGGTGAGCGGTGCCACGAATCCCTTTCCAAGGAGGTATCTCGTCCTCTTCGAGCCGAGGAACCTCGACGAGAGGCAGCTGATGAGGAGCGTCATCGAGAGGCTCGTGGATGAGGGCATCAAGACTCTGGTCTTCTTCGATAGCAGAAAGGGTACCGAAAAGCTCCTCCGCTTCCTCCTCGGTTCGCCGGCATTTCACAGAACGAGCACCTACAAGGGAACCCTGCCGAAGAACGTCCGCTGGGAGATAGAGCAGGACTTCAAGGAGGGGAAGCTCCTCGCTCTGCTCACCACCAACGCCCTTGAGCTTGGCATAGACATAGGTGACCTCGACGCCGTCGTGAACTACGGTATCCCTCCGGACGGCCTCTTCTCCCTGATACAGCGCTTCGGCAGGGCCGGAAGAAAGGCCGACAGGGAGGCCCTAAACGCAATAGTCCTCAGAAAGAACGGCCTCGACTACTATTACAGGGAGCACTTCGACGAGCTCGTTGAGAAGCTTGAGAGGGGAATAATCGAATACATGCCCGTGAACATCGAAAATGAGCGCATAGCGGAGAAGCACATCCACTACCTCCTCACGGAGCTGGGAGTGGTGGAGTGGGAGGAGCTCACCGAGTTCGAGAGGAGAATCGCCGAGAGGCTCGTCATCGAGCGGAAGGCAGACCTGAGGAAGAACCCCCTCACCGGAAAGCTTGAGCTGCGGCTAAGAAGGCCTGCTCTAAGCTATTCCTCACTGAGGACGGCGAGCGACGAGACGTTCTTCCTCGTCAAGGACGAGCCATGGATAAGGGGGAAGCTGATGGAGAAGTCCTCGCTCAGGGAGCTCCTCAACTTCATAAACTGGCTCAAGCTCAAGGGCTACATCGTGGAGGAGGTCGATTCGGCCGAGTACCACCGCTCGCTCCTCCCGGGAATGGCCTACTTTTCGAGGGGAGACCTATACATGGCAGGGGAAAGGCTCAGCCTCGGAAAGTTCCACTTCGTCTTCGCGAGGCCCCTCAACAGGCTATGGGACGTTGAGACCCTCGCGGCCAAGAGGGAGGAGGTCGAGATACTGGAGAGCAGGGAGGAGAAGATCCACATGGGAGTTGAGATTCATCTCGGCCGGCTGAGGGTCAGGCACATCTACACCGGGTTCGCCATTAAGGGCAGCGACGTTGGAAACTACGTCGCCGAACTGATTAGGCTGAAGGAGGACGGTGTCCTGCGGGGTGAGATACACTCCCCGGTGAGAGGGAAGAGTATCAATGCCGATGAGGACTTCTCAATCCTCAACTGGGAAAAATTCGCTAAGGTGGAGTTTGAGGAGCCCCACGTCCGGGAGTTTGAGACCGAGGGAATCTGGCTCGTCTTTCCGGATTCGATAAGGGAGGTTGCAGGTGAAGAATTCAGGGAGTTCTTTGGAGTGGCCGCCAAAAAGGGGTTCGAAGACCTCGCCTTCACCCTGTACAGCAATCTAGACAGGAGAAAGCTCTTCCCCCTCTACCTTGGGACGACAACTCACGTCATAAGAAAGGCCATCGGCGACGCCCTTCAGAGGCTCGGAGTGCGGGATGATGGGCTGGCCTTCGCGATAAAGAAGATGGTTGACAGCAAGGACGGAATCGGCTCGGCGCTCCATGCAATAGAACACAATCTGATAAAGATTGCCCCCATATTCACCTACGTGGACAGCAGGGAGCTTGGGGGCTACAGTTACGCGAGCTTTCCAGGCCTGCCGCACGCAGGGAGGCCGGTTGTCTTCATCTACGACGGCAACGAAGGCGGTGCGGGTCTGGCGGCAATACTGTACGAGAATGCCGAGAGGCTGATGGAAAAGAGCCTTGAACACCTCAGCTCCTGCTCGTGCAGGGATGGATGCCCTGTCTGCACCCTCTCTCCGAGGTGCGGCACCTTCAACGAGTTCCTTGACAAGTGGATGGCTATAAGGGTATTGGAGAAGATCTTGAAGGACTTCCCGTCAGAGAACAGAGAAGACTGACTCCGATTTTTACACCCCATGTAAATTACATGGCATGTAAATTTAAAGGTTCCCCTCGAAGGGAGCCATGAAGAGCCTTCTCAGCCGCGCCCTGCCCATCGTCCGCTCCCTCAAAAGCTCCATCAGTCTCTCGGCCTCGCCCTTCCTCGTTTCGACGGTGAAGGTTACCACTTCGTCGTAGTTCTCCCCGACGACCCTTCCCCCTGCCTTTTTGATCGTTTCTCTAACTGTGTGAAAAAAGCTGTATGGAAGGGTAACCTCAAAGTGTTCCATTTCATAGACCTCAACTATCCCCGCGTTTTCAACGGCAAGGCTTGCCGCATCGCTGTAGGCCTTGACGAGGCCGCCGTAGCCGAGCTTTATCCCGCCGAAGTAGCGGGTGACGACGATGACGACGTTGCTCAGCCCTTTGTTCTGGATGACTTTGAGAACCGGCTTTCCGGCCGAGCCTTTCGGCTCGCCGTCGTCATCATAGCGAACCGCGAAGTTCTTCCCATCGTTGATTAGGTAGGCGGAGACGTTGTGCGTTGCATCGCTGTGGTGGGCCTTTATCTTCGCTATGAACGCCCTGGCGTCTTCCTCGGTATCCGCCGGCGAGGCGTAGCCTATGAAGACCGACTTTTTAATAATTAGCTCCGCCGTTCCGATTCCCTTCAGCGTTCTGTATCCCATAACTCACCCTCTGAGCGTCGCTATCAGCTTCCTCTCGTCGAGAAGCATTGCTATTGCGTCCTTAACGTCCTTTACCACTACGTCGCTCGCGAGGAGCGCATCAATTGTTGCCCCCTCCGGCCCAACAACGCAGAAGGCCAGCTCTGCCCCCTCAAGCATGGCAACGTCGTTGTTTCCGTTACCCACCGCTATGTAGGGCTCGTAACCCCTCGCTATCTCATCCTTCTCGGCACCGCTTGAAACCCGTTCTATCCGCACGGGAAGCCCTCTGAATTCCTCTTCCAGCGTTCCAAATGTGTCGGCGCTCAAAACGACGACCGTGTACTTGTCCGCAAGCCTCTCCAGGAGATGTTTGGTCTCCTCGTCCACACGGCCACTTTCTCCAAGTGTCCCGTTGAGGTCGAAAAGAACCGTTTGGGCCCTTATTTCCCCATAGTTTGGTATCCGCATGTTCTCACCACCTGTTATTCGAGTGTAAGGTTTTTAAGGGTTGGAGTCTAAGGCGATAGTGTGTTCAAGAATGCGGAATTAAAGGTTTGACTACCCGGAGGTAAAAGTTATGAACCTGCTCCAGCGCCGCCTTCAGGACCCGGAGGTGCTCGTGCGGCTCAACGCGTTCTTCCTCAGCTACTTTGGGTGGATAGCCTTTGGGGTTCTGTACGGCATTATTGGCCGCTGGAGCGTTGATGTGACCCCCGAGTTCCTCAGGCTACCCTTAACGTCCAGAGACTTTGTTGTGGGCCTCGTTGAGTTCACGAAGGCCATTCCCCCACTGTACTCGCTCTTCACGGTTGTTTACTATCTGGGCTTCTCGGGCTCCATAGCCCTTATAGTTGTGTATCTGCTCATCTACAAGAAAGACCTCAAGGCCTCAGATGAACTGTTCATTCGCTATCTGATGGCCTACGCCGTGGCAGGTTTAATATATCTCATCTTCCACATATATGCACCCCATATAGTCTACAACTTGCCCGGATACAATTCGTCGAACACGCTCCTGACGAGGCAGGAGTTCGTCCTCCCCTCCCTTCACAACACAATCATAACGATAAACATCGCGACCCTCTGGCGATACAGGAAAGAGCTCGGTGGCAAGACCCTTATACTGGTGAACACGCTGATACCCTTCGCAACGGTCTTTCTGGGCCACCACTGGGTCTACGACGTTCTGGCGGGCATAGTACTCGGCGCTTTTATATCCAAAGTTACCGACGGGAGAACAACCCGGATTCCAGAGACCATCTACAATCTGGAGATAGCCTCCCTGCGGAAGGTAACTGTGGTGAATTTCCTCCTTGCGGTAATCGTTCTCATAGTGGCTGCCAATCCCGATAGGTGGCTGGAGATTATAAACGGACTTCTCACAGCCCCCTGAGAAAAACTTATAAACTTCCCGTGAACCTTAACATCGGGTGCCGGGGTAGCCTAGCTCGGCAGGGCGGCGGACTCGTAATCCGCAGGTCGCGGGTTCAAATCCCGCTCCCGGCTCCATAATCCTCCTTCACTTCTAAACGGCCGGTTTTCAAGTGAAAGCGCCATCAGAATGGTTTTGTCCATTGCAACTCACCACAGAATCAGGCCACCCTTCAAGCGAAGGGAAATCGAAACGGGGCCACCGCTTGAGTCGGGGATTATCACCATGTAGAGTGGGCCGTTCTTCGGAAACCGCCAGATTTTATCAACTTTAGTGGTACCATCTACCTTGAACAGACACAGTGCCCCATCGCCTGATTTCATGATTCTAAAGCCCACGTCATCCGTTATGCACACCGTCACCGGCTTATCCGACTTCACGGAGAACTGTATCACGCTCCACTCATAGCCGTCCAGCTTGTATGCGTAGTACCCGTCAGTGGGTATTACGATGTTCTCCTGGAACCTGTATGAGACTCCCCACAGGGTGGCGGCTAGGAGGATTGCACCAACGATTAGAACTGTGAATCCGAGCGCCTCTATCCTCTTTATCGTGAGGGGCCCCATAGTTATCGCCGCCACCCAAATTCACCCATTATAATCTTGTTATTGCAGTATTTAAATCTTGTGACTTTAAGTTTTAATTTTATTCTTTTTTGTTACGTATGTCCCTACAATCTGGAGTCTGCCCACCATCTTGGACAAAATCCAAGATATGGAGAAGCCTTACTCGCGCTCTGCTTGGCTATAGAAATCTGGGTCAAACCCGAAGATTTTTACGAGGATTTTTTAAGATGAATGCCAGAGGAGGAAGCATGAGACGTGAAACCCTGGGGACGCTCTTTGCAGTCGCCGGAACATTCATCTATGGTCTTGAACCGGTTGTAATAAAGTCCAACCCCTCAAATCCCATAAGCTTTGCCGCCTTCTCCGCCCTCGTGGCATCGGGTTTCCTCTGGGGAAGCCTTCTCTGGAGCGGTGGGTGGAAAGAGATTGAGAAAGAGAGAAGCGGGCTGAAGAAGGCCTTCCTTATGGGTCTCTTCGGAACGGCACTAGCTTACCTGGCATATTCCTTTGGTGCACGGATGAGTACTGCAATAAACGCGGCATTGATAACGCGAAGTGAGGTGCTCTTCTCGTTCTTCCTCTCATGGCTCTTTCTCGGGGAGAAAATAACGCGGAGGCTGGTTGGTTACTCCGCCACCATACTGGCTGGATTGGTGGTCGTGATACTTCAAGGACGTTCAATGGAGCTCCATCTCGGGGATTTCCTGCTTTTCCTGGTTCCTCTCTTCTGGCAACTTGGTCACGTTATAGCCAAGAAACTGCCCTACAGCCCGCCCACGATAGCGGCCCTGAGAAACACCTTCGGATTTCTTCTGCTCCTTCCACTGGCGGTCGCCACAGGTCTTGAGTTCTCCCGCTTTGTTATCGCTGAAGGCTTGGTGATAGCCGTTGGCCAGCTGGTCTGGTACCGGTCGATAAAGCTCATAAACCTCTCAAAGGCCACCGCGATAATAACACCCGCCCCAGCTGTTGCCATAGGTCTCAGTATAATGCTCGGCGAGAGTTTCACACTCTACCATGCGGTGGGTTTTACCCTGATAACCTTGGGAACTCTCGGTGCGGTGAGGACAAAAAGTGAACTTAGAACCGGAACAGCGCTTTAATGAATCGGAGGACATCCTTTGGGCCGAAGCGCCCCTCCCGCGAGGGGTCGTATATCATGCTCACCGGCACTTCCTTTATCCGTGCCCCCTTCTTGGCGGCCTTTATCAACATCTCCGTCTCGACCTCATAGCGGTCGCTCTCTACTTCGGGAAGAAATTCCCTTCTGAAGGCCCTGAACCCGCTCTGGGTGTCGTAGACATACTGCCGCAGTTTGAGGCGGATGAGGCGCGTTGTTATTATGTTGCTGAGCCTTCGGTGAAGGGGCCTCTTCCCGGCTTCCTCGACCTTCCTCGCCCCTATGACAAGATCTGCCTCGCCGGCTAGTATTGGCTCGACGAGCTTTGCTATCTCCTCAGGCCTGTGCTGACCGTCTGCATCCATGAAGATTACAACATCGCCCGTGGCGTGCTTTATGCCCTCCCGCATTGCACAGCCCTTGCCACAGTTCCTATCAAGCCGGATAGCCCGTATTCTCCCGTCCCGCTCTGAGAATTTCAGGGCAACCCCCCAAGTCCCGTCGCATGAGCCGTCATCCACGACGATAACCTCATCAACGAAGTCCGGAATCCTCCTGAGAACCTCCGGGAGTCTTTTCTCCTCATTGTACGCGGGTATGATGACTGTGATTTTCCTGCCTCTCAGCATCTATTCATCCTCTCCGAGCCTTTCGAGGGCTCTCTCCGCTTTTCTCCGAAAGTCGTCCTTGTCGAGAAACTCCCAGTAGTGGTCCCTCGCCGGGAACGCGCCGTTCTTTACCTCCTCGCGGTAGTTTTCAAGTGCCAGCCTTATCATGCCGCCTATGTCCGCGTACTTCTTGACGAATGGTGGGGTGTTCTCATAGATCCCCAAGAGGTCGTGCCATACGAGGACCTGGCCGTCAACGTAAGGCCCGGCCCCAATTCCTATCGTGGGGATTGAGACCTCTTCGGTCACCAGCCTCGCAACGTCAGCGAGCGTGAACTCGATAACGACTGCAAAAGCCCCGGCTTTTTCCAGAGCCCTTGCATCGCGGAGGATTTCCTCAATCTCCTCCTCGGTTTCCCCCATCAGCCGGTATCCACCGAGGCGGAGGTAACGCTGAGGGGTCAGGCCGGTGTGCCCCATGACGGGAATACCCATGCGAACCAGCTTCTTCACGAGCTTTCGGTGGTCGTAGCCGCCCTCGATTTTCACGGCATCTGCACCGGCCTGGATAAGCCTTACCGCGTTTCTAAGGGCATCGTCGGTGTCTATCTCGTAGCTCCCGAAGGGCATGTCAGCGAGAACGAGCGCCCTCTTCACCGCTCTGGAAACCGCCCGCGTGTGGAAGACCATCTGGTCCATTGTAACGTTTAAGGTGTTTTCTTCCCCGTAGACGACCATCCCCAGGGAATCACCGATGAAGATGATGTCCATACCTGCTCTGTCGGCTATGAGCGCCGAGGGATAATCGTAAGCTGTTACCATCGCTATCCTTTCCTTACCCTTCATTTCGATTATTTTTCGAGGTGTTATCTCCCTCATGTCACCACCGGGCTTCATTTCGACGGCGGTCTAATTAACGGTTTCGATGGATTTATATACCTAAATCGGTAATTACCTACGGTGGTATGATGGGCAAGGTGAAGACCAGCGTTTACATCGATGAAGAGTTGTGGGGGGAGTTCAAGGAACTCGCCCAGAGGGAGAAGAGCGAGGTCAGCAAGTTGCTGGAGGAGGCTCTCGTGAACTACCTCATAACCGAAGTCCTCAGGGACGTTGACGATTCCGAGGTCCCCCTGTGGTTTGAACCGCTGAAAGTTGGTGGGGAGAGCACCGAAAAGCTCTTGAGGGAGATGAGAGATGGCCGGGAAAAGCGTCTACTTGGACAGTAGTGCGATCCTGAAGAGGTACATAAGCGAGAAAGGTAGCGAGGTTGTGAGAGACCTTTTCAGGGACGCCTACAGGGGGGAGATGAAACTGGCTTTCAGCTTCTGGAACATAGGGGAGGTGCTCGGTGTATTCGACAAAAAGCTCAGACGTGGAGAGCTCAGTGAGGAAGACTTTAACTTTCTCAAAAAAGGCTTTCTGGCAGAGGTCAAGAGGTTCACGAGGCTGGGGATTCTGGAAGTGGTTCCGGTGCACTCCCTCATTTTGGCCGATGCATGGGAGCTTATTGAAAGGTACCATCTCTACCAGGCGGACGCCCTGCAGATAGCCTCGGCGAAATACGCCGGGACGGAGAGATTATACACAGCCGACAGGAGGCTTTACGACGCCTCGATATCCGAGGGGCTAAAAGCTGTACTTCTTGGGGATGATTAAAATGAGAACCTGGGAGCACTACGAACACACGGCCGATGTTGGAATTAGGGGATACGGCTCAACTCTGGAGGAGGCCTTCGAGGCCGTTGCTCTGGCTCTCTTCGATGTCATGGTTGACGTAAGGAAAGTGGAGACAAGGGAATGCAGGGAGGTTGAAGTTGAAGAGGAGGACCTTGAGGCGCTCCTCTACTCCTTCCTTGAGGAGCTTCTGGTGCTCCATGATGTGGAGGGCCTGGTCTTTGGGGACGTTGAAGTCGAGATAGAAAAAAGTGTCGGGGGATACCGGCTCAGGGCGAAGGCCTGCGGCGAGGTTCTCGACTATGAGAAGCATGAGCCGAAGGAGGAGGTGAAGGCGATAACCTACCACGAAATGAAAATCGAACAGCTGCCCGACGGGAGATGGATGGCCCAGCTCGTGCCGGACATATGAGGTGGTTACATGAGCGCGAGGGATAGAATTAGAGAAGCAAACCCGGAGTTTTATGAGAGGTACTCGAAACTTGAAGACACGGATGAATTCTGGGAGTTCATAGTCAGGCCGCTGAGACAGAGTATAAGGGTGAACACGCTGAAGGCCCCTCTTGAAGTTGTGGTAGAGCGCCTGAAGGAAGAGTTTGAGCTGAAGCAAATTCCGTGGGTTCGGGAGGGCTTCTTTATAAACGTGGACAACCTCGCAAAGGTGCCTGAGCACAGTTTGGGCCTGGTATTTGGCCAGGAAGCGAGTTCAATGATTCCCCCCGTAGTCCTTGAACCCAAACCTGGCGAGCTGGTTCTGGACATGGCAGCTGCACCTGGCTCGAAGACCGGCCAGATAGCCCAGTACATGGAGAACGAGGGCTGTGTAATAGCCAACGACCCGAAGCTCAGCAGGGCCAACGTCCTCATAGCGAACCTCAACAGGATGGGTGTTTTGAACACACGTGTAACAACCAAGGACGGCGCATACTTTGGCCGTTTTGAAAACACCTTCGACAGAATACTGCTCGACGCACCGTGCTCATCGGTTGGAATGATAAGGAAGAGGTGGAAGTTCCTGGAGAGCTGGCGCCTTAAAGGCGTCATCAAATACATGAACATCCAGAAGAGGCTAATTTTGGCGGCTTATCAGGCCCTCAAGCCCAGTGGAACGCTCGTCTACTCCACCTGTACGATAGACCCCCTTGAGAATGAGGAGGTCGTTGATTACCTCCTGAGGAAGACAGACGCGAGGCTTGGGCGCATAAACCTGCCGGTGAAGACCAGCGAGCCTGTTTTAGAGTGGGAGGGCAGGGTTTACTCGGAGGAGCTGAAGAAAGCCCTCCGCATACACCCCAACGACAACGACACCGAGGCGTTTTTCATAGCGAAAATCGTGAAGCCGGGTGATACCGATGACTGAGAACCCGAGGAGCAAGATAGGGAAAACCCCGGATGCCGAGCTCGTCAAAAGGCTCCTCATGGAGAGCTACGGCTACGCACCGGAGCTGATGTACGAGATACGCGGAAGGTATCATAAAGTCTACGCATGGAAGCCCTGTTCCTTTGAGATCAGGGGGCCCGACAGACAGGGGGTCTACTTCGGCAGGGTGGAGAGCGACGGGATAAGGCTGAGCATAGAAGGTTCCTTCCTCGTCGGGCCTAAAGCGACGAAGAACGTCGTAGAGCTGGACGACGAGAGGGCCAAGCGCTACCTGGCCGGGGAGAGCGTTGAAATTAATGACAAAGACCTACACGGCTGGGTCATCGTCAGGTGGCGCTCCTACTACCTCGGCTCCGCCAAGGCCAAGGAGGGCAGGCTTATCAATTACGTGCCAAAGGAGAGAAGGCTGAAACTTGAGTGATGGCTCCGTCCCGCGAAAGCTTAAAATAACGTTAGGGTAATCTAAAACGGAGGTGGGAGGATGGTACCGCTGAAGAGGATAGATAAAATACGCTGGGAGATACCGAAGTTCGACAAGAGAATGCGCGTTCCGGGAAGGGTTTACGCTGACGACCAACTCATCGAGAAGATGCGTGGGGACAGGACGCTTGAGCAGGCGGCCAACGTAGCCATGCTCCCCGGCATCTACAAGTACTCCATCGTCATGCCCGATGGCCACCAAGGCTACGGTTTCCCCATCGGTGGGGTAGCTGCCTTTGACGTTAAAGAGGGGGTCATAAGCCCAGGAGGAGTCGGATACGACATCAACTGCGGCGTCAGGCTCATAAGGACGAACCTGACCGAGAAGGAGGTAAGGCCCCACATCAAGGAACTCGTCGATACGCTCTTCAGAAACGTGCCGAGCGGGCTTGGAAGCAAGGGACGCGTGAGGCTCCACTGGACCCAGCTCGACGATGTATTGGCGGACGGTGCCAAGTGGGCCGTTGACAACGGCTACGGCTGGAAGGAGGACCTAGAGCACCTGGAGGAAGGAGGCAGAATGGAGGGTGCAGACCCGAACGCGGTCAGCCAGAAGGCAAAGCAGCGCGGAGAACCCCAGCTCGGTTCTCTCGGTTCTGGAAACCACTTCCTTGAGGTTCAGGTCGTTGATAAAATCTTTGACGAGGAGATAGCGAAAGCCTACGGTCTCTTTAAGGGACAGGTCGTTGTGATGGTCCACACCGGTTCAAGGGGTCTCGGCCATCAGGTGGCGAGCGACTACCTCAGGATAATGGAGAAGGCCAACAGGAAGTACGGGGTTCCGTGGCCCGACCGCGAGCTCGTAAGCGTTCCCTTCCAGACCGAGGAAGGGCAGCGCTATTTCAGCGCGATGAAGGCCGCTGCCAACTTCGCGTGGGCCAACAGGCAGATGATAACCCACTGGGTCAGGGAGAGCTTCGAGGAGGTCTTCAAGCGTAAAGCGGAGGACATGGAGATGAGCATCGTCTACGACGTCGCCCACAACATAGCCAAGGTCGAGGAGCACGAGGTCGATGGGAAGAAAGTCAAGGTCGTTGTTCACAGGAAGGGGGCGACGAGGGCATTCCCGGCCGGCCACCCCGATGTGCCAAGGGCTTACCGTGACGTTGGCCAGCCGGTTCTGATTCCGGGCTCGATGGGGACGGCAAGCTACGTCCTGGCTGGAGCTGAGGGCTCGATGAGGGAGAGCTTCGGTTCAACCTGTCACGGTGCCGGTAGGTTGCTCAGCAGGAAGGCCGCAACGAGGCAGTACCGCGGAGACAGGCTCAGGAACGAACTCATGAGGCAGGGTATCTACATTAGAGCCGCCTCGCTCAGGGTCGTTGCCGAGGAGGCGCCGGGCGCATACAAGAGCGTGGACAACGTGGTTAGCGTCGTCCATCAGGCAGGGATAGCAAAGCTCGTCGCGAGAATGCGCCCGATGGGTGTCGCCAAGGGTTGATTTTGGTTTTCCTTTTCTTAAAATGAAAATGAGAGGTCAATTTATGTCGCTGGTCATGAATCTGATGTAGGCGAACGCGAAGGGCAGAAAGAGCATGACCAGTAGCATTGCCAGGTTGTTGAAGCCATATGTGAAGGAATCGCCCAGCGGAAGGTAGTAGTTGAGGAATTTGTCGCCTCCGAAGATGTATTGAACGAGTTGGACGTAGTGGTGCGCTGGATTGAGGAAGTGCAGCCTTGCCATCCAGGTGTTCACAGTTTCCTGCCAGACATCGTGGGCGCTCGTCCCCCATGGGGGCTCTGGGCCGGCCAGCTTGGGCGCGACGATTCCAACCACTATGCCGTAGAATACAGTAAGGAATATTGCCAGACCAACGGCAGCGAGCATTGAAGTCTCCGGCTTTTTAAAGAGCGTTGAGAACAGAACGCCGATTGAAAGGAAAGTCAGCGTGTAAAGCATCGTCGCCAGGATCGCTAGGAACCCCCTGAAGAGAGAGTCGCCGTCCATTGGAATTCCCAGCATGAGCATCACGGCGACAATGGCCACATAGACCACGATATTGGTGAGAACTATCAGGACTCCCATGCCTATGAACTTGCCGTTGATGACCTCATCCCTGTAAACCGGATGACCAAGGAGAACTTTGGCTGTTCCGGTTTCTACCTCCCTGTTTATTGCATCCGCGCCCAGTGCCGCACCCAAGACCGCCCCTATGATGGTGATGATCATCATGTTTATCATGAAGAGCATTGAGAGTGGTGTCATGTAGACCTCGCCTGTGGCACCCCACAGGCCAAGTTCGTTGGATTCCACTCTGGGGACGCCCATCTGGATCAGGTAGTCCTTGATACCGTAGACCGCGAGGCCAAAAATGAGGAGGTAGAGGGCCATGATGACGATGAATCTCTTGCTCTTCACTGCGGTATAAAGCTCTTTCGTGGCTATGTTCCAAGCCGGGTTCATCTCCTACCGACCCTCCTCATCAGCCATATTACAATGCCAAAGACCACCACCAGCAAAACGATGCCTATGTAGGCACTGCTTGATCCCTGCGTAACTCTGACCGTTATCACGGTTTCCGCCTTTGCCTGATCGCCAGTGGCGGTCACTGTGATGGTGTAGGTTCCTGCCGGGGCCGACTTCGGAACCTTGATTCTCAACTCAACATTGGTGGGACCTTCGCTGATGATCATGTTCCCCTCACGGGTGGGCCCTACACGGGGTATCGTAGCGGGAACAGCTTCAACTTCCCAGCCGTTCGGAGCCTGGGCGGTTATCTTAACATTGGTAACTGTGGTTCCCATGCTGTCAACCCATATCTTGGTGGCCGTTGAGCCTCCCGCCTTAACCGTAAGCGTTGGATAGTCCACATCGAGGGAGAGGGTTGCGGGGTTCTCAACTTTAATCGTGACGGGTATTTCTCTCTTGGTTTCCTTCCCTGTGATTACGAGTCTGGCGTTTATCTCTCCCGACGCAACGTTGAACGGAGCTATAACGACGAGATATGCGCTGACACTCTCACCGGGATCCACCTTCAGGCTCCCAATGGGAGTGGCGCCGCTGGGGTCCTGACTCACCACGTAGCTCCATCCGGCTTCAAGGCCCTCAAGCGTGATTCTGTACTCGTCTTCGTTAGAGCCGAGGTTGGTGACCGTTATCTCAGTGGTGGCACTCGCTCCCGCCTGCACCATAAGAACATCGTTCTGGACTTTGGCCTCAAAATAGTAGGGAGCCCTCGCAAGGGTTATTCTGAGAGTTTTCTCCTCGCCGTCCCCTAGCGTTACCGTTTCTTCCTTTGGAATAGCCCCTGGGGCGCTGGCGGTAAGTCTGTACTCTCCCGCCGGGAGCTCAACTGTTATGCTGCCTGCGGCAGATGTTGTGATGTTCTTTCCGCCAACGCTGACCCAGCCCCTCACGGGGTTTCCACTCTCATCAGTCAGGATAACCGTCAATCTTGCCGGCTGACCCAGGTAGGTCTTGTATACGTGGACCGTTAGACCGTGTTCCTCACCGTTTACCGTGAAGCTCAGCCTATGGTCCCCGAGGGTAGCGTTTCTGGGTATCTCGATTAACAGGGTGGCGCTGAAGGTTCCAGAAACGGTAAAGCTCCTGAGCTTGTACTGCCCGTCCGTTAGATACATTGTCCATCCCGCTGGAACCTCTTTCGGCTCGAACTCCACGGTGCCGCTTCCGGTGAATGTTACCGGAATCGCGAGTCTCTGTCCGGCCTCAGCCTCCAGGCTCAGATATGGAATCGAGACATCAACGGCGGCGTCCTCCACTTGAATGCTTCCCGGAAAGTCGCCAATGACGAATCCAACAGTTCCGCTACCGGCTGGTTCAATGTGAATGCTAATGGTTACCGAACCCCTCGGAGGAAGTGTTATCTCCTCCACCTCAACTCCTTCGTATCGGAAGCTTGCCCTCCAGCCCTCAGGTATTGAGGTGACCTTGAGACTCAGGCTGAGCTCAGAGTCCGATGTGCTGGTTATGGTTATCGGCACGTCAACGGGTCCAGAGACCCTTATCTTCCCGTAGGGATAGAACACAGAGTATTCCATGCTTACAGTTTCAGAAGCGGGGTTGGCGGCGTAGATGTTGATAGCGTTTCCATCATACTCAACCGCTATCAAGTCAACGACAACACTTTTGTTTACCTCCAGGGTTCGTGCAACACCGTTTACGGAGACGTCGATGGTCCTGTTGCCCACAGCCGTTATCTCGACGACGTTGCCGTTGAAGGAGGCCCTGGCGCCGACCTCGGGCCTAAGTGATGTAACGAAGTTCGGCTTCACCGATACAACTATGAAACCGCCCTGCGCTGTGTAGCTCCCGATGAGTATCTTAAGGCCGTCACGCTCTATCTCGGTTCCAAAGGCGAAGGGTTTCAGTTCCAGTATCCTGCTCCCGTTCCTGAGCATGAGGTAGTAGCTTCCGTCGGCGGCCTGAACGACTGTTATCGTGTAGTTCCCAACGGCAACCGTCTGTCCCGTGGAGATCCTTCCCTCGAACACGGTCACGTATGGCTGTGCCGCAACGAGTGAAGACAAGAGAACCAGCGAAAGGAGCACTACCAAAAACCTCTTCATTCCTCCTCCCTCCCGTAGATGGTTTTGAGAAAGACATCCTCCAAGCTCGGCTCCTCAACATCGAGCTTGAGAATCGTGAGGCCTTTCTCAGTGAAGTATCTCGACAGCTCCTCCCTGATGTCCGAGCGGGCAAATATTATAGCCCGATTTGGTTGGATCACCTCGATCCTTGTTATCTCCGGGTGCTCTATCTCCGGTAGCGGTTCCTTTGTCTCGACCTTTATCTCATAGCCTTCGAGCTCCATGAACTGCCTTTTTATCTCTCCAAGAGTTCCAACGGCCTTCAGCTTTCCCTTCACGATTATCCCGACCCTGTCGCTGAGCTCTTCGACCTCACTGAGTACATGGGATGAGAAAAAGACGGTTCTTCCATCCGTCTTTGCCTCCCGGATAAGCCTCTTGACGAGGTGGGCCCCCTCAGGGTCAAGGCCGCTCGTCGGTTCGTCAAGAATGAGCAGTTCGGGGTCGTTTATGAACGTCTGGGCTATGAGAAGCCGCTGTTTCATGCCCTTGGAGAAAGTCTTTGCCTTCCGGTAGCGGGCATCCCAGAGGCCAACCATCTTCAGGAGCTCGGTTATTCGCCTCTCCTTCTCGGCATTTGACATTCTGTAAAAGTTGGCGAAGAATTCGAGGTTTTTCCATGCGGTGAGTTCACCATATATCGTGGCATTCTCCGGGAGATATCCGAGTTTTTCCTTTATTCGAATTGAATCCTTTGTTACATCCATCCCGAGAATCTCCACCCTCCCCGAGTCTGGAATGACAAGGTTAAGCATGCTGAGGATGGTGGTTGTTTTACCCGCGCCGTTGGGCCCTAGAAAACCGAAGATCTCCCCCTTGTTAACCTCCAAGGTGAGGGAATCCACTGCTCTCAACGTTCCGTACGATTTGGTAAGGTTCTCAATGAGTATAGCGGGTGATGGCATACACTACCACCTCCGGCGATAGTAAGGAGGGCATAACTTAAAAGGATTACGGAGTGAAGTTTTAAAGGGGGTGTTGTGTACAAAGCTTGGGGAATGTCATGAAGGAACTTACTCACGTTGATGAAAGGGGCGTCAAGATGGTAGAGGTCGGCCACAAGAAGGAAGTTTTTCGGAGGGCGGTCGCTAGGGGGAGGATAAGGCTCAGACCGGAGACAATAGAGCTGATAAAGGCCGGAAAGACGAAGAAAGGCAACGTTATAGCCACCGCGCAGATAGCGGGCATCCTGGCGGTAAAGAAGACGCCAGAGCTGATTCCGCTCTGCCACCCGATACCCCTCACAGGGGTTGACGTCTCATTCGAGTTCGGCGAAGATTACATCGAGGCCACCTGCGAAGTTCGTGCCACTTACAAGACGGGAGTTGAGATGGAGGCCCTGACCGGCGTTACGGTTGCCCTGCTGACGATATGGGACATGGTGAAAGCCGTTGAGAAGGACGAGAACGGCCAGTACCCCTTCACGAGGATCGAGGATGTCCACGTTGTCGAGAAGATGAAAGGGGAGTGGGCTCATTCCTTACAGTAGCCGAGGACGAAGTACTCAAAGACCTTCGCGAGGTCGTTCAGGAGAAAGCCGAGGAAGAACAGCAGAAACGTGGCGAGGGGATACTCCCTGGAGTACTTCCAGATCAGCCACCATACCACCCCCCAGATGAGCATGGCGGGCACCTCCATGAGAATCATGGACTTCCGGGAGGCCTCCTTGAGAAGAAAGCGCTTGAGTCCGCTCTCATCCCGGGCAATGTAGCGCTCTGGACTTGGCCATTTCTTTTCGAACACCCACGTGGTATGTCTCGCAAGAAACAGTCTGCCCTTTGGGAACTTCAGGACGTAGACGTAGGGGCCGTAGCTTGAGGCCATAAAAGATTCTATGGCGAGTTCGGGGTCTATGTCCCTTGGGAACTCCATAATGTAAGCCCCCCGCTGGCGAAATCCATCAACTATCTCCCCCGGCTCGAATTTACCCATATTGAGGACCCTGATGCGGTAGCTGGGGCTGAGAAGCCTCTCGACTATCACCCGCATCACCCGCAAACATTGTCTGAATATTACTTCAAAGGTTTATAAAATTTGCCGTCTCTGGGATTCAGGTAACTTTTTTAGCCCTTTGGACATTCCCTTAGCGATGACGCTCAAGCTGAACCCTGAGGCTAAAGCGATATACCGCTCAATCCGCGAGGAGATAAAGAAACGGCTAGTCCTCCCTGGGAGTTCGTCTTTTCTCGATATGTTTGAGCCAACTTCGGACCGAGAGGAGATTCTCCGCAGACAGGATTACCTCAGCAGGAACCTTCCAAAGATAAGCCCCGAACTGAGGGAGCAGGTCGCTAGGGTTAAACCTGTAAAGTTTCGCCGTGATTACCTCCACGACAGGATTCTAATAGTGGATGACGACGAGATTGAAAGGGCAGGGGAGCTTGGCCTCTGCGAGGTTTCTACGAACCCGGAGGATTCGGAGGGATATCCGCTCGTGCTCAGCACCATCGGCTACGGCATCGACGTTGAGCCCGTCCCCTCGCAGGTTGCACCGGAGCTGTACATCATGCCCCTCTGGGAGAACAGAGAAACGCTTGATGCCCTGGCCAGAATTGGAGAACTAACCGGCGAGGGCAGTGTTGCCCCGGAAATCCTCAGCAAGCTGGAGAAACTTGGCGAAGTCATGGAAAGGCGAAAGCTCCTCGATAGCCTTGAGGAGCTAATAGCCGAGAGGGAGCGCGAGCTGAACGAGGAGATTGAGGAGAAGCTTGAGAAGTTCAGCCTAACGCTGAGCGGGAAGGAGTTGCTCGACTTCCTCGGCGAGCTCAAGGCCGGGAACTACGAGGCGATATTCAGGCACTTCGGTGAGGTCGAGGGTGAAATTCTCGACCTGATAAACGAGGCCGAGAACCAACTCAGCGAGAGTCTCGGCATCACGGTAGAGCTCTTCTCCAGGGAGGAGCTTTATCCCGTAACCGTTCCTCCCGAGAGGGTTGAGATGCTCCGTGAGGAGCTGGAGAGGGAGCTGAAGGTCGAGCTTTACCTCAAGAGCAGAGAGGTACTTGAGAGAATCATGCCCCTTCTTCCTAGACTTAAGGAAGAACTCGGCCGGGTTCACGAACTGGACTTTCTGCTGGCGGTCAGGAATTTCGCAGAGGGATTCTCCTTCCCCGAGCTCTGGGAGGGAGGAATGGCGTTCGTCAACGGACGGCACATCTTCATCGAAAACCCCCAGCCCGTAAGCTACGTTGTCGGTAAAAGGCCGGAGGGTTTCAACGTGAGCGGTTCGGAGAACGTCCAAGACGAGAGAATCGTAATCCTCACCGGAGCCAACAGCGGCGGAAAGACGAGCCTTCTGGAGCTCATAACTCAGATAGAAATTCTGTTCCACATGGGTCTCCCGGTTCCTGCTGAAAGGGCCTGGGTCGAGCCCCTCGATGAGCTGTTCTTCTTCAGGCGGAAGAGGAGCGCCTACGGTGCCGGGGCGTTTGAGACGGCCTTACGCTCCTTCGTCCGCGCGCTCAAAGGCTCCGGCAGGAAGCTGATCCTCATAGATGAGTTCGAGGCCATAACCGAGCCCGGTGCGGCCGTTAAGATAATCGGCGAACTCCTCAAAATAGCCCACGAGAAGGGCTTCTACGTTGTCATAGTGTCGCACCTCGGCGAGGACCTCAGGAAAGAGCTCCCCTTCGCGAGGGTCGATGGAATAGAGGCGAGGGGTTTGGACGAGAGGCTCAACCTCATCGTCG
Organism: Thermococcus sp. ES12; assembly: GCF_012027515.1. Lineage (NCBI taxonomy): Archaea > Methanobacteriati > Methanobacteriota > Thermococci > Thermococcales > Thermococcaceae > Thermococcus > Thermococcus sp. ES12. The sequence continues at coordinate 658,635 of NZ_SNUP01000001.1, read as the reverse complement.
ACAGGCAGCCGGTCTTTGGAAAGCTCGGCAGGAGCACGCCGGAGCTGATAGTTGAGAGCCTCGCGAGGAAAAAGCGCGGGAAGGAGAGGGAGATTTTCGAGAGGGTGCTGAGGGCGTTCAGGTAGGAATGAGCTTTGCATATTGTCTTTGTGCAGGGACGAAACGCATGCGTAGCGTCCTTGCGTGGGGACAAGATTTATAAACATCGCGACCAATCCTTAATCATGGATGAAAAGGTAATAACTTCCCTTTTGGCCACGAGCAGAAGGTTGATGTCTTGGGCTAGGAAGTTCCCGAAGAGAAGGTTTCTGTACGATGAAATACTCAATATAGACGAGGAGTACTACATAGGCATTAAAGGCATCAGGGGTATTGGCAAAACTGTTCTCCTCCTCCAATTAGCGCATGAAATGGAAAGAAGCGTTTATTTCTCGGCAGATTCAACGCTGATCAGGCCTTTTTCTCTGCACGAAGTTGTCAAAACCCTTTCCGAGCTCGGCTACCGGAACATATTCATCGATGAAATCCATAGAAAGCCGGAATGGGCCGAAGACTTGAAGACACTCTACGACGAGCATGAAGTCCGGATATTTTTCTCCGGTTCCTCGGCGATTGATCTCCTGCATTCAGGTGCTGACCTCTCCCGCAGGGTTGTCTTGAGGGAACTTCCTCCCGCGTCCTTCAGGGAGTGGCTCAACATAAAGATGGGTCTTGACCTGCCGAGACTTTCTCTGGAAGAAGTCACTTCCAGGTCGTTTGACCTCACAAATATGTACATAGAACTGCACACCATGTGGAAGGATTACATGGAGAAGGGTGGGGTGCTCTATCCCGTGAGCGGATTCTACGATGCCCTTGAGAACTCGATCAGAAAGGTCATTCTCGAAGACATCTCAGCGCTCAGGGAGGTCAGCGTGAAGTACGAGACTGACGCCTACCGCCTGCTGTATCTCGTGGCGAAGTCGGCTCCCTTCGAGGTCAACTACTCCTCAATAGCCAAAGAGCTCGGCATTTCGAAGAACATGGCCATAAGGCTCGTGGAAGACCTCTCAAAGGCGGGACTAGTTTACGCACTCCAGCCCTGCAACAGCGTGAGGAAGGAGCCAAAGCTTTATCTCACCGTCCCCCTCAGGATGTTCTTCGCTAGGAAGGGCTTCAATGTCCATCTGGGGGCTTTGAGGGAAGAGTTCTTCGTGAACCATATGCGCTGGGTCTCTGAACCCTGTTATCTGAAAGGAAAGCGCGGCGAAAAGACGGCCGACTTTAGGATCGGCGAATGGGTGATAGAGGTCGGGGGTGGAGGAAAGAGCAGGTATCAGAGGCCCGATTACATGGCAGTGGATGGCTTGATTACTGGGAAAGGCAGGATCCCGCTGTTCCTTTTTGGTTTTGTCTATTAGCACCTTCAGCCAACCCAGCTCCTTTCCCTGTACCTGCCACGGCTCTCTATCTCTTCGATCTTGTCCCTTATCTCCCCGACCTTTTCCTCACCGCGAATCTCAGCGTAGCCCCCCAGAACTGCCTCAAAGCCCTTCTCAAACCATGTATAGTGGGTGCTCTCCATTGCGCGCTTGAGGAGGTGCAGGTCAACACCCTGTGCCTCCAGCGTCGGGTCGAAGTCCGCTAGGCCAAAATCGATCAGGTAAACCTTTCCATCCCGGAGTATCATGTTGGATGTTGTCAGATCGCCGTGGACTATGCCGGCCTGATGGAGCTTTCCAACCTGCCTCCCAATCTCGCGGCACAGCTCGAGCCTTTCGTCCATGGGGGCGCTCTCCAGCAGCTCCTTGAGCCTCTCACCTTCGATAAACTCCATGACTATTATCATCTCCTTCATGTCGACCTCGTAAACGTAGGGGCAGTTCACGCCGAACTCCTTTGCCCGGTGCAGAACCCTGGCTTCGCGGACGGTTCTCTCCTTTCTCAGTTTCTCGTCTATCTTCCTTATCCGGTAGCGCTTCGGAATCCTGTGCTTGACGATGACCCTCTCCCCGGGAAGGAGCTCGGTTCCAAAGTACTCTCCGAATCCAGCCAGGTATATCTTGGCCTCTGCCCCCTGCTTTATCAGCTTCATTCGCTCACCCCACCTCAAGCGAGAGATCCTGCATCAGCCGGCGGTAGTTTCTAACCACAACCCTTATCTCAACGACGTTTTCCATCTTGATGACCAGAATTCCCTCGTTATCCCGTACAACTAAAACGGCCTTATCAACGTTTCCATCGTCGAGAATTCTACGGGCGTACTGGAGCTTTCTGGAGTTAGAGTCCAGCATATCATCGAGAATCGAAGCGGCGTTATCGACATCCACGCTCACGACGCCGTAATCCTCTATCGAGCCAAGAACGTGAAGGGCCTTCTCGCGGGTTAGGGGATATACCTCAGGTCCCATCGCTTCCACCGGCGGTGTCTTGGTTCTCAGGGTTTTAGCCCTTTCCCCCAGTTTTGGCCATAGTTTCTGTCATTTGTTCAGATATTCTGGTATTTTTTGAAATTTTTGACCCAAAAATTTATATGCAGCACTGACGAAGCGTTTCTGCAAAAAGGAATCTGATAGGAGGAATGTCAAATGGCACAGCTTAGCGGACAGCCGGTTGTTATTCTGCCTGAGGGGACTCAGAGGTACGTTGGAAGGGACGCCCAGAGGCTCAACATTCTCGCCGCGAGGATTATAGCCGAGACTGTTAGGACCACCCTCGGTCCAAAGGGTATGGATAAAATGCTCGTGGACAGCCTTGGGGATGTCGTTGTTACAAACGACGGTGCTACTATTCTCGACAGGATAGACCTTCAGCACCCGGCCGCCAAGATGATGGTTGAGGTTGCGAAGACGCAGGACAAGGAGGCCGGTGATGGTACTACCACTGCCGTCGTCATCGCCGGCGAGCTCCTCAGGAAGGCTGAAGAACTCCTCGACCAGAACATCCACCCAAGCATAATCGTTAAGGGTTACACGATGGCCGCCGAAAAGGCCCAGGAGATACTCCAGGAGATAGCCATCGAGGTTACCCCGGACGACGAGGAGACCCTCATGAAGATAGCCATGACCTCGATAACCGGCAAGAACGCCGAGAGCCACAAGGAGCTCTTCGCCAGGCTTGCCGTCGAGGCGGTTAAGCAGGTGGCGGAGAAGAAGGACAGGAAGTACGTCGTGGACATAGACAACATCAAGATAGAGAAGAAGGCCGGCGAGAGCGTCGAGGAGAGCGAGCTCGTTCGCGGCGTCGTCATCGACAAGGAGCGCGTCCACCCCAGGATGCCGAAGAGAATTGAGAACGCTAAGATAGCCCTCATCAACGAGGCCCTCGAGGTCAAGAAAACCGAGACCGATGCCAAGATAAACATCACCAGCCCGGACCAGCTCATGAGCTTCCTTGAGCAGGAGGAGAAGATGCTCAAGGAGATGGTCGACCAGATAGCTGCCACTGGTGCGAATGTTCTCTTCGTCCAGAAGGGTATTGATGACCTCGCCCAGCACTACCTCGCCAAGTACGGTATAATGGCCGTCAGGCGCGTCAAGAAGAGCGACATGGAGAAGCTCGCCAAGGCCACCGGTGCCAAGATCGTCACCAACGTTAAGGATCTCACCGCCGAGGACCTCGGCCACGCTGACCTCGTTGAGGAGCGCAAGATCGCCGGCGAGAGCATGATCTTCGTTGAGGGCTGCAAGAACCCGAAGGCTGTGACTATACTCATCCGCGGTGGAACCGAGCACGTCATCGACGAGGTTGAGCGCGCCCTGGAAGATGCTATCAAGGTCGTCAAGGACGTAATGGAGGACGGCTACGTCCTTCCGGCCGGAGGTGCCGGCGAGATAGAGCTCAGCATCAAGCTCGACGAGTACGCCAAGGCCGTCGGCGGAAAGGAAGCCCTTGCCATCGAGAACTTTGCCGATGCCCTCAAGATAATCCCGAAGACCCTCGCCGAGAACGCCGGCCTCGACACCGTCGAGACCCTCGTCAAGGTCATCAGCGAGCACAAGAACAGGGGCAGGAACATCGGCATCGACGTCTTCGAGGGCGAGCCGGCGGACATGCTCGCCAAGGGCATCATCGAGCCGCTCCGCGTCAAGAAGCAGGCCATCAAGAGTGCCAGCGAGGCTGCCATAATGATCCTCAGGATCGACGACGTCATCGCCGCCAAGATAAGCAAGCCCGAAGGCGGCCAGGCCGGCGGAATGCCCGGCGGCATGGGCGGAATGGGCGGCATGGACATGGGCATGTGATGCCCCCTTCTCTTTTCTTGTACCCAATCATGTACCAAAAAGTTTTATTTGTAAATCCGCCTTTTCTTATGGGAGCGATGAATCCACGGAGGTGAGAGCATGGGGCTTGGTCTGTGGCTTAGAACGGGCCTGCTGATGGCCGTGCTGACCGGACTACTTATGGCCATCGGCTATGTCTTCGGCGGCCCCAGTGTTGCCTTCATGATGTTCCTGTTCTCAATGGTCTTTAACTTCATGACCTACTGGTACAGCGATAAAATCGTCCTGAGCTGGTACAACGCGAGAATAGTTGACGAGTTTGAGGCACCGGAGCTCTACGTCATAGTAAGAAAGCTCGCCGAAAACGCGGGTCTGCCAATGCCCAGGATTGCCATAATCCCCAGCGAGACACCCAACGCATTCGCCACCGGCAGGGACCCCAAGCATGCGGTCGTGGCGGTGACGACAGGGCTCCTCAAAATCCTGAACAGGGATGAGCTCGAGGGCGTTATAGGTCACGAGCTGACCCACATAAAGAACAGAGACATGCTCATCGGAACGTTCGCGGCCGCTCTGGCCGGGGCAATAATTCAGCTCGCCTACTGGGCCAGGTGGATAGCGATATTCGGCGGCTTCGGCAGAGATGAAGACGACGCAGGCAGTGTTCTGGCAGCTATACTAATAGCGGTCCTGGCTCCAATAGCGGCGATGCTCATCCAGACCGCGGTCAGTCGTTCAAGGGAGTTTTTGGCGGATGAAGGTGGGGCGAAGATAAGCGGAAAGCCTCATGCTCTGGCAAGCGCACTGCTGAAGATAGAGAGGGCTGTCCGCTACAGGCCGATGCGCGAAGGAAACCCTGCAACGGCCCACATGTTCATCGTAAACCCCTTTAAGGGGACCAGCCTGGCGACTCTGTTCTCAACCCATCCGCCGACCGAGGCGAGAATAGAGAGGCTCAGAAAGATAGCCGAGGAGATGGGCTACGCCCCGACTTTCTGATTTCCCATTTCTGTCCATCGTTTGAAGCGAACGAAAGCTTTGTAAAGGCGGTTTGAAAGGTAAACCAAAGAGGTGATGGATGTGAAACTCTGGCTGTTCCTCAGAACGACGTTCATGATAGCCCTCCTGACGGGCCTTCTGATGGCCATGGGATACCTCCTCGGTGGCGCCAGATGGATGACCTACATGTTCTGGTTCGCCGTCATAATGAGCTTCCTCGCCTTCTGGTACAGCGACAAGCTCGTGATCAAGATGATGAAGGCAAAGCCGGTCAGCAGGGAGGAGGCACCCGAGTTATACGAGATAGTCGAGAAGCTCAGCAAGAGGGCAGGCCTTCCGATGCCCAGGATAGCTATAATCGACGACCCGACGCCGAACGCCTTCGCAACGGGAAGAAACGCCAAGCACGCCCTCGTGACAGTAACGACAGGAATCCTAGAACTCCTTGACAGGGACGAGCTTGAGGGCGTCCTCGGTCACGAGCTGACCCACATAAAGAACCACGACATACTCGTCGGCACCATCGCCGGTGCACTGGCGGGTGCGGTCGTCTACATAGCCTACTTCACCAAGTACCTCGCCTTCTTCAAGGCCATATTCGGCGACCTCAGTCTCGACAGATTTCTCTATGCCCTGCTGATTGCCATAACTGCTCCGATAGCGGCTATAATAATCCGCTCCGCCATAAGCAGGCGCAGGGAGTTTGCGGCCGACGAGGGCGGTGCGAGGCTCAGCGGAAAACCCTGGGCCCTTGCGAGCGCGCTTCTGAAGCTCGACGAGGCGGTAAAGAAGCTCCGGAAGGAGGCGGAGGCGAAGAAGAAAAAGCCCCTCGGCAACCCGGGGCTGGCCCACCTCTTCATCGTGAACCACTTCGAGGGCGACCGCGTTTCGAGGCTCTTCGCCACCCACCCGCCCACCGAGGAGAGGATAGCCCACCTCCGCGAGATAGCCAAGGAGATGGGCGTCGAGTTCCCCTACTGAGCCGTTCCTTTCCCCTACTCTTTTGTTGCATAATTATTGAATTGCGTAACCCCTTAATTCCGGAGTCGATAAGCATTTAAGCGTTAGTGCACATCTCTTAACGGTGGTGAACGTGAAAGCCGTCAAGGCTAGTCTTCTCTACGATGGTTTGGGGAACGTTCTGAGGGACGTCTATGTCGTTTTTGATAGAGACATCGTTGACGTGACGAAGGAGAAGCCGAAGGAAGCCGAGATAATAGCCGAAGGCGTCGTAACGCCTGCCTTCATAGACGGGCACAGCCATATAGGGATGGACCGCTATGGGGAGCCCTACCAGGAGGGTGAGGCCAACGAGCAGATGGACGCGGTTCTCCCCCTGGTGGATGCCCTATACTCCATCTACATGGACGACAAGGCCTTCAAGCACTCGATAGAGTTCGGCGTGCTGTATTCCTCGGTTCTGCCGGGAAGCGGGAACATAATCGGCGGAAAGGCGGTCTTCATCAGGAACTACGAAAGGGACATTGAGGATGCATTCATCAAGTACGCCGGCGTTAAGGCCGCCTTCGGCTACAACCCGCGCTCGACAACGAGCTGGAAGGGGACGAGGCCGAGCACGAGGATGGGGGCGATAGGAATCCTCCTCAGCTGGCTCATAAAGACCCAGAAGACGATAGCGCTCCTTGAGAAGGGCAAGAAGGAGCCGGAAGAGGTTGAGCCCACCGTTGAAGCCCTGATTCCTGTCCTGAAGGGAGAGGTTCCCCTCCGCGTCCACGTCCACAAGGAGGACGACATCGCGGCGCTGCTCATGATAAAGCGGAAGTTCGGGCTCAAGATAACCATCGAGCACGCCGGCGACGTCCACAGCAGGGAGACCTTTGAGAAGATAAAGAGGGAAGGCGTTCCGGTCATCTACGGCCCCTTCGATGCCCACCCATACAAGGTTGAGCTGAAGCACGAGGACTGGAAGAACGCCAGATACCTGCTCGAGGTCAAGCCGCTCTTCGGGCTGATGAGCGACCACCCGGTTACGCTCCAGGCCAACCTCTACCTCCAGCTCAGGCACTTCATAAGGCTCGGAATGAGCAAGGAGGAGGCGATAAAGGTCATCACCCACAACAACGCGAAGATACTCGGCGTTGATGATAAGCTTGGAAGCGTAGAGAGGGGCAAGTGGGCCTCGCTCGTCGTCTGGAACGGCGACCCGTTCCACCTGGAGAACTACCCGACGCACGTCTTCGCGGAGGGAGAGCTGATTCACGAGGCTGGGTGGTGAGGCTTTTGTTTTAGTCCTTTCTTTGACTTTTTAAATTTCCATAAGAGGAGTAATATGCCAGTCTCCCCGACAAAAAGTTTAATATGTTGCATTATTGGTTGGATCATGCTGTAAAAACTGGGTTCTGGGATTCCACTGAACATTATCCGGGAGTTGACCCATAAAAAACATAGTCCCATTACCAGTTGGATATAGCTAATTGGATCAATATGTTCTGGACCATCAAATTCGATGAATCTAACGAAGACATAGTCTTTAATACGCACATATCTCAGATTTTGTATCTCCATTAATCTACGGTTAATATACACTAATGTACTAGTATCAACGCTGTTATGGTTAAGATAAAAAAGGAGATTTTGCAACACTAAGCGTCTTTGACGAGTTCAGTCGTATGAACAAAGCTTGCATACAAATAAATCATTATTAGTGCAAGAACAAATACTCCTATTGACGGTGCAGATATTATAATATTAGACATTTCTCTGATTACTGGGGCCCCTAAATAGCCCATGATGACAATGTTAACAATATACCATATTTCGAGAAATTGCTTTTTCCTGATTTTGGTGAGGATGCTAGACGGAGCTCTAATTGCTCTGTTAGACGTGTTAGAGATTTCATATCTTTTTGGGAGAAAGTATTCTGTGCTAATATTTAACTCGAAGAATACTCCTATTCCGATAAATAGCGAGCCCAACATGATCAGCATAAATGCTATTGCAACAAAAAGGACAAAATATAGTTTACTTAAATCCCCATTTGGCAAAAGACTGGGGGTGAATATGCCAAAACCAAAAGCTAGTATTATGATAATGATAATAAACTTTAGTGCGGTTGTTGAGTATCTCTTAGTGTGTAACAACTTTGGATCTATGCTAGGATTTTTATTCTCCAAGTCACTTTTGGATACGATCCAAAATGCTCCTATGATTTCGGTAAATAATGCAACTAACAAGAATAACAAAATTAGCACAAAGAAAAAATTTGAAATTGAATCTACGAGGTCAGTATCTATTTTACTAGAGTATAACATTGAGATCATAATGGACACGGTAAATAACACAACTGTCATTATGTAACTAAACTCTCCAAAATTTGACAATGAGGCAAGTAATTTATTTGTTGCTTCTATTTCAGATTCCAGTTTCGACATAGTCTTGGTGTAGAGAATTTTTTGTTTGAAGTGCTTTCTGGATGTCATGATCTGTCATCTCTTTAACTATTATAGATTTAAAGATTTTTGTTGCTACGTTGTTTTAAAGTAGCTAAACCCCCTCGCGAAGGTGTAGGCTTCCCTAAGCTCTGGCCTCTCCTTGAGGAAGCGGAGGATGTACTGGCCGCAGTTCGAGCCGATGAGGTTCTCTCTGGTGTCCCCGACCGAGATTATGACGTCGTAGCCGAGCCCCCTGAGGTCATCAACGAACTTCCTGTGCTTCATCGGAAGGCCCGTCTCAAGGTCCACATCGTTGGTGAGCTTGTTCTTCAGCACGCTCACCGTCGGGTTGAGCGGCGTTATCTTGATGAGGAAGTACTCCTTCGGGAAATGCTCTGCTATGACCTCTGCATCGGCCTCGTTCTCCCTCGCCAGGGCGAAGTTGAGCGTGATCTTCTTGCCGCCCTCGTCGTAGAAGGCCTTTCCGTACCCGGCTATCCTCTCGAAGTCCCACTTCCTGACCGGGATTATCTCGTCCCTCTGCTCTGGGCTGGTGGAGTGTATCGAGAACTGGAGCTGGAAGTTGGTCGGGAACATCTCCTTCTTGAGCTCGAGGAGGGCCTCGAAGAACTTATCGGTTCCTATCGGGGCAACGGTGGAGAGCGATGGGTGGAAGTTCTCGTAGCGCTCGCCCAAAATGCGCATCGCCTCTATCACCGCCATGTTGAAGCTCGGCTCGCCCATGCGCGCGAACTGCACCTTGAACTTCCTGGTTTTGGGCTTCCCGTTCCAGCGCCTGACTATCGGGTACTCTATCTGCTCTATCAGCTCGTCCAAGTCGAGCCTCCCCTTGTAGAAGAAGCCTGCGTCGCACATCTTGCAGCCCACGGGGCAGCCGTTGAGCGATGAGACGATGAGCACCCACTTCTCGGCCGGATTGTAGGTCGGGATTGACTCGACGAACTCCACTATGTTGCCCTTTGAGGTCTTTCCTATATAAACCACCGCAACGTTGGGATCGCCAACCTCACTCAGTATCTCCATACCTCTCCCTCCTCCATATCACCATCGCGGTCTTTATTCCGTCTGCTATCGCCACGGCCGTCTGGCGGTAGATTCCGTTCTTAACGTCCCCGACCAGGAAAAGGTTATCGTCTTCAATGCCCTCCACCAGCTCGATGTTCGGCACCCTGCCGATGGCACCGAGCACTAGGTCAGCCTCAAAGTTGCCGGCGCTCGTTCTGGCTAAAAGCTTTTGCTTCCCGCTTATAGGCCTTATTTCCCATACCTGTCCCATCAGCGTCCTGATGTTCGGGCGCTTCCTCACGAGTTCCTGGAGGTAGGGCAGGGCCTTCGGCTCGCTCCTCATGAGAATTATTACCTCATCGCTGGTCTCGCTCATGGTCATGGCGTAGTCAAAGGCCACATCGCCGCCGCCGATGATGAGAACCCTCCCGTAGTGCCTCTCCGGAATTTCGGTGACGTGGTAGATTATCCCCTCGAAGGGAAGCCTTCTCGGTCTCGTTCCGGTTGCCACCACGAGGTACTTGAAGCGGTGAACCCCGCTCGCGGTTTCAACTTCAAAGAGTCCGCCGGTCTTTCTCACGGCCCTAACTTCCTCGTAGAGGATTTTCAGGTCGTACTTCCTCACGTACTCCTCAAGAATTTCGACGACCTTTTCACCCTTTATTCCGTCCGGGAAGAACATCGTGTTCTCGACGGAGTAGGCGTTCCTTATCAGCCCGCCTATTCGGTCGCGCTCGAAAATCACGCTCTCTATCCCGTAGCGCGCCAGCTGCACCGCCGTCGCTATACCTCCTATTCCAGCCCCGATTATCCCGACGAGAGCCATTCCAGCACCTCCTCTAACAGGGGCGTGACCGCGAAGCCGTGGGAGAGGTTTCTGAGCGTCGCCTCGTGGAAAAACCTGTTCTGGGTCAGCGTCCCATCGACCGGAAATACTACGTTGAAGCCCCGCACGAAGGCCTCTCTGGCGGTGGTCTCGCAGCAGAGGTGCGTCATGACGCCGGTGACGATTACGGTTTCCACGTGGAGTTTTCTCAGAATGCCCTCAAGTTCGGTTCCGTGGAAGGCGTCGTAGGTTCTCTTCTCAATGACGGTTCCGGCGAAGGGCCTGAACTCTTCAAGAAGTTCGTTCAGCGGGTCGTCTCTTGGCATATTGCCGCCCCACCACCGGGTCATGATGTCGTTCTGGTGGAAATGACGGGTGAAGATTATCGGAACGCCGAGCCTCTCTGCCTCTCTGTAAAACTCCACCAGCATCGGTACGAAGCGCGGCGCGGAAGGCAGGAACGCCCTGCTCTCCGGCCTGAGGAAGTACGCCTGAAGGTCTATCGCCAGAATCGCCGCCTTCCGGAACGGTTTGACCTTCTCCCACTTCCTCGGCCTGAAGTACCTCCCTCTCATCTCAGCTATGAATTCCCCGGTGAAGTAGTCCTCCTTCATGGGCGTGAGAAGGGAAAGGAGACTTAAATGTCTATCCCCCTCGTCATCGCGCCGTCTATGATGACGGTCGAGCCGAGCATGTATTCCGCTTCCTCGCTCAGGAGGAAAGCCACGAGCGAGCCGAGTTCCTCCCACCTGCCGGTCCTGTGGAGCGGAGTTCTGGCCAGAACTTCCCGCTCCCAGGTTTCCTCAAAGGGTTCTCCCCTTGCTTCGGCGAGCTTTTTCAAGTTCTCCCTCGCTCCGGGGGTGTCGAAGCTGCCGAGCAGAACGCTGTAGGCCCTTATTCCATGCTTTCCGTATGTTCTCGAAACGCTCTTTGCCAGCTGAACCAGACCCGCCCTCGTAACGTCCGCCAGAACCAGCGGCGGCATCGGCTCCTTTATCGAGACGGAGTTGAGGTAAATCAACGTGCCCTTCCTTTTCCTCTCAAGCCACACCTGGACGAGAAGCGTTGTCAGATAGCCCGGGGCGACCGTGTGAAGTGCGGAAGCCTCAATCCAGTCTATGTAGGTCGCCTCGTGGAGGAGGCAGGGTTCACAGCGGACGTTGGGAACGTTCCAGACGAGTGCATCAATGCCCCCCAAAAGCTCCCAGCCCTCTTTGACGAGGTTCTCCAGATCGCGCTGGTCGAAGAGGTTCGCCCGGACCGCGTGAACTTCACCGTATTCCGAGAGCGTTTCCAGGGCCCTTTTCAGGTTCTCCTCGTTCTGGGAGCTTATTACCACGCGCGCGTTCCTCTTCAAAAGCTCCCTGGCAACGTTGAAGCCTATGCCGCGCGATGAGGCCGTGACGATGACCCCGAGACCGTTCAGGTTTATCCCCACCAACATGGGGGGAAGTTGGGGCTGGAGAATAAAACGCTTTCCCAAAACTTTATACGTCCACCCTCGAACCCGAAACCATGACCGAGCCGAAGGATATAGTCCTCAAGGAGAGCGAAGAGGTTGAGGGCCTTCCAATCGAGGGGCCCTGGCTTGATGAGGTTTCGAGCCTTGAGGAGGTTCTGGACTATTACGAGCGCATAGGCTTTCAGGCGACGCACCTCGGAAGGGCGGTAGAGATATGGCGTAAGGTCGAGGAGAAGCGCGCTAAAGGTGAGGAGGTTAGAGTTTTCCTCGGCTACACCTCCAACATCATCTCCTCCGGGCTGAGGGAGCTGATCGCGTGGCTCGTCAAGGAGGGCAAGGTGGACGTGATAGTCACCACGGCCGGTGGCATAGAGGAGGACTTCATAAAGGCCCTTAAGCCCTTCATCCTCGGTGACTGGCAGGTGAACGACGCGGAGATGCGCGAGAAGGGCATCAACAGGATAGGCAACATCTTCGTGCCCAACGACCGCTACATCGAGTTCGAGAAGTACATGATTCCCTTCTTCGAGCGGGTCCTTGAGATGGAGCGCGAGAGGGGCAAACCGCTAACGGCGAGCGAGTTCATCCACGAGATGGGTCGCTACATGGACGAGAAGCTGGGGAAGGAGAAGGAGCGCTCCGTTATTTACTGGGCCTACAAGAGAAACGTCCCCATCTTTTGCCCCGCCATTACCGACGGCTCGATAGGGGACATGCTCTACTTCTTCAAGGAGGAGAGAAACGATAGAGAGCTTGTCATAGACATAGCCAACGACATAGTCAAGCTCAACAATTTGGCCGTTACTGCCAAGGAGACGGCATCGATAATTCTGGGTGGTTCCCTGCCGAAGCACGCGATTATCAACGCCAACCTCTTCAGGGGAGGAACGGACTACGCCATCTACATCACAACCGCTATCCCATGGGACGGCTCGCTTAGCGGCGCACCTCCGAGCGAAGGGGTCAGCTGGGGCAAGATAAGGGCTAAAGCGGATTACGTCGAAATCTGGGCAGATGCCACGCTCGTCTTCCCGTTGCTCGTGTGGAAGGTGATGCGCTGACATTTCGTTCTTTTTCATAAACGATATGCATGCATATCGTCCTCGTGTGAGGACAAGATTTATAAGTAAAACTTCCCACGTTAAAACATGGACGATAGAATCCTCACATCCCTCATCGCCACGAGCAGGCGGGTAATGGCGTGGGCGAGAAAGTTCCCAAGAAAGCGCTTTCTCTTCGATGAGCTCAGGGCCATTGATGAGGAGTACTACGTTGGCATCAAAGGAATCCGTGGCGTGGGCAAGACCGTTCTTCTGCTTCAGCTCGCCAACGAAACCGAGAGCAGTGTCTATTTTTCCGCGGACTCAACTCCAATAAAGCCTTTCTCGCTGTATGAGGTTGTTAAATCCCTCGCGGAGATGGGATACAGAAACATTTTCATCGATGAGATCCACAGGAAAGCGGGGTGGGCCGAGGACTTAAAGACGCTCTACGATGAACACGAGGTTAGGGTGTTCTTCTCGGGCTCATCAGCAATAGACCTGATTCATTCCGGGGCAGACCTGTCAAGAAGGGTCGTCCTCAAGGAACTCCCCCCGGCTTCCTTCCGGGAGTGGCTCAACATAAGGAGGAATTTCAACGTTCCCAGATACCCTCTGGAAGAAGTCCTTTCCAGATCGTTTGACCTGACAAATATGTACGCTGAACTCCACCCCCTCTGGAGGGAATACATGCGCGAGGGGGGAGTACTCTATCCGAGAAGTGGCTTCTACGATGCCCTCGACAACTCTATCAGGAAGGTGATCCTCGAAGACCTCTCCGCACTGAGGGAGGTCAGCGTTAAGTACGAGACCGATGCGTTTAAGCTTCTCTACCTCGTCGCTAAATCCGCCCCATTCGAGGCCAATTACTCGCGGATAGCCAGGGCCCTCGAAGTTTCCAAGAACATGGCAATAAGGCTCGTGGGGGACCTATCGAAGGCGGGGCTTTTGATTGTCCTTCATCCCTGCAGGGGCGGGAGAAAGGAGCCTAAACTATACCTCACGGTTCCACTGAGAGAGTTCTTTGCCAGAAAAGGCTTTGACACCCACAGGGGTGCCCTGCGCGAGGAGTTCTTTGTAAACCACCTGAAAAACTTTGGCCCCTGCTACCTGAAGGGCAGGAGAGGCGAGAAAACGGCAGATTTTAAGGTTGGGGAATGGGTCATAGAAGTCGGCGGCGAATCCAAGGGCCGTTATCAGAGGCCCGACTATATAGCGGTTGATGGCCTTATCACCGGAAAAGGAAGGGTTCCTCTATTCCTGTTTGGTCTGGTGTACTAATCCTCCAGGCTACACAAGCTCAAGAATCCTCTCCTCCCCGCCCGGAAGGACGAGGGGCCTCGACAGGTGCTTTCTGGCATCTGGAGGAACCTCATAGATCTTCCTCTCCAGCCCGCGCGGGACCTCAACTGGAATGAGCTTTTTCGGCATTCTATAGCCACAGCGCTTGCACTTGAGGTAGTCGCCCTTGCTCTTCATCGTCCCACCGCAACGTGGACACTTCGGCTTCTGATATTCTACTTTGGGGACGAGCTTCACCGGGTAGAACTTTTCGAGGTTGAGCGTCAGCACTCCTTCGTGCTCCTTCACTCCACCTGCGGCGATTATTTCATCGCCCGGTAGGAGCTTTCTCACGTAGTTCCTGAACTTCTTCGTCGGTTCGAAGGCGGCAACGCGGATTCTTCCCGTCTCGTCCTCCAGCTCAAAGAATACGTGCCTCCCGCGCTCCCAGCAGGGACCAGCCACTTTACCCCTCACAACTGCGCTGTCGTAGAGCTTCAGCTCGCCGATTTTTTTGTATGTAAGGTGGTCGTCGGTGTTCTGGTTCGTCTTGTAGAGCTGGTAAAATGTCACGGGCTCCTCAAAGCGAACCATCTCAAAGGTCTGGAGAACCTTCCCCGCGTCGATCCCGCGGATTCCAACGAGGACGGGATCCTTGCCGTGGGGTGTTATGAGGACGGTCTTTTTGTATGGATCAACGTTGTCGTAGGTGAAGGGGTAGCTCCAGCGGTCTGCCATGAAAACGCTCTCCGAATCGACCCTTCTCGGCCTTCCCCAGTTTTCCCTTTCGCGATAAGCCAGCAGTTCGTAGGTGAAGCGTTTGAGCGGGTAGCCGATTGAAGCGAGCGCGCCGATTATACCCCTCCCGAGCTTGAACTTGAAGTACTCGGCCCCGACTTTCCCCGCGACCCTTTCAGCTTCCTCGATGGTGACGTGCTCCCTCAGGGCCCTGAGCGAGAACTCACGGAGTTCCTCCGGAATAGCCCCTTCGAAGAAGACGACGCCGGGGTTGGTGTTCTCGTGGGTAAAATCTGCGAGCTGGTTCACGTAGAAGAGGACAGTGTTTTTGATCTCCGAGATCAGCTCTTCCTCGACCTTAAAAGTCATCGAGACCGCTCCGTTACCGCGGGTTTTGTAGGGTATGTTCGGGTTGAGCCTGATGAGCCTCGGCAGGTCCATAGGCTCCGCTAAGCGGGACAGCTCGCGGTAGAGGAGGGCACCGAGGTAGGTGGTGCACATGCCGTTGGGTGAGTCGGTGTCGTCGATTCCGATATGGAGGAGCATGGGTGAAGAAACGAGATGGGGGTTTAAAAAGCAAACGGCAACGTTCATTCCCTGAACCTCTCGTAGCAGAGCACATCAACGAAGCCTTCTCCGGGGACGTATTGGTGCTTCCTCCAGCGGCCGGCGAGTTGAAAGCCGTTCTTCTCAAGAACCCTTATCGATGCGATGTTTGTCTCGAAGACGTGGGCGTAGACCTTCCGCAGGTTGAGCCACTCAAAGGCGTATTTGAGAGCGAGCTTGACTGCTTCGCTCGCGTAGCCGTGCCCCCAGTGCTCCTTGGCCAGAAAGTAGCCCAGCTCGGCACGACCGTTGTGGTGGTCTATCCTGTGAAGGCCAACGAGTCCGACGAGGGAGCGCGAGGAATTTTCCAGGATTGCGAAGACCTTCTCGTGCTTCTTCTCTCTCCGGAGAGCCTCGTACCATTCCAGCTCGTCCTCGTAGAAGAATATCTCCTCCGGGAAGGAGAGGTATTTTCTCACATCGCGGTCGTTGTACCATAGCCACACGTGTTTTAGATCCTCGCGGAGGAGCATGCTGAGGGAAACAAGATTGCCTCGGAGTATTATCGGTCTCATGCGAACACCTTAACTTTATTAAGTCCTTTGCGTATTTAAAAATGATGGACAGGGAGAGGCTCATAAGAACCGTCGAGGCGATACTCAGGGGCACGGGCTATAAAACGGCACGGATGGACTTCAAGGGCTCGTGCTTCGACATAGTGGCGAGCAGGTTACTCCTCCTGCTCTTCGTCAAAGTTGCCACCAACATAGACACCGTTACCGAGGAGCAGGCCGAGGACCTTAAGCGCCTGTCCAAGTTCTTCAAGGCGTCACCGCTGATAGTCGGGCTCAAGACGAAGAACGCCGAGCTTGAGGAGGGTGTCGTTTACGAGAGATTCGGCATTTACGCCCTGAGGCCCGAGACGCTCTACGACGTCCTCGTCGAGAACGAGTTGCCGGCGATATTTGCCGAACGCGGCGGCTTCTACGTGAGGATAAACGGCGGTCTCTTGAGGCGGTTGAGGGAGAAGTACGGTTACTCCGTGAACGAGCTTGCCCAGCTCCTGGGGGTCTCGCGCAAGAGCCTGATAAACTACGAGCGCGGGGAGCAGGCTGTATCTCTTGAGGTCGCGATACGGCTTGAGGAGCTGTTCGACGAGCCCCTGGCCGAGCCGATTGATATACTCCACTCGACGGTCGAGGCGAACCTCGACGTGACCCCAGAGAGTCCCCTCGAAAAGGAAATTTTTGAGCGCCTCAAGGGACTTGGCCTCGGAGTCGTGAAGGTCAAGAAGGCGCCCTTCAACGCCGTGTCCAAGGAGGGCGAGTTCAACATTCTCACCGGAATAGACGAGACGAAAACCCGTTCAACGGTCAGGAGGGCCGAGATGGTGACTGAGGTCAGCAGGATAATCAACAGCGACGGCGTTTTCATTCTTGAGAAGACCAGGACCGAGGTGGTCGGGGAGGTTCCCCTGATACCGAAGGAAAGTCTCAAGGAAGTCCGGGACGCCGATGAACTCATAGAGATGATAGAGGAGCTCAAGAAGGAGATAAAGAAGCAGCTGTTCAGTTGAAGAGAACTTTTCTCCAGACCTCCCGCACCTTCGGGACATATTCTCTGGGCGCGGCTATGAGGACTGCCCAGCGCGGCGTTTGCCGTCTCTTGAGAGCGTTGGCGAGCGGTGTTACCTTGGTCAGAGGCTGGAGCTCTCCGTTGCTCAGGAGGACGTTTATCTCCGTTGCCTTGAGCCTTGGCTCGCTGAGCATGAGGTCCGCTATGCTGAACTCCAGAATAATCTCCCCCTCCTTCGCGCCGACCATGTCCGCGAGGGTTCTCTCTATCTCCTGTCTGCGTTTCACATTTCTATATGCAGCCAGGAGCTCCCTCTTCTCCTCGCCTGTCAGCTCCTCCGCGCTTGCCAAAACGGCAGCCTTGTAAAGCTCGCGGTACTTTATGCGCCTCACCATCTCCGCAGGGAAGCCTTCGAGGTCCTCCAGCTCAACCAGAACCCTGCAGTCGGTCATGCGCCAGAAGTCCCAGAGGTAGCCCTCCTCCAGGGCGAATTCAAGGGCCCTCGTGAGCATGCCCTCGGCTATCTTGACCGTGTGGTGGAAGTAAACCCTGGAGTACATCAGCGAGCGGGCCACCATCATGCCCTCAACGGCCTCTATGCCCTTCTCATCGACGACGAGTTCGCCATCGTGAATCCTGAGCACCTTCAGCAGTCTCTCAAGGTCTATTATGCCGTGGGCAACGCCGGTGTAGTGGGCATCCCTCACGAGGTAGTCGAGCTGGTCAACGTCAACGTCGCCGTGCAGCATGTGACCGAGGTAGTGGGTTTCGTGCTTCCCGCGTATGAGGTTGGCAACGTCCTTGGGTGTGAAATCGTAGCCGTAGGTCTCGATTATCTCCGGAATCCTTCCTCCGTTCTCGCTCTCGGTTATGTTCACCTTTCCCAGCACCATATCCTGGCCCAGGTGCATGTGGTCGTGCTCCTTGACGTAGTGCTTGTATATGCTCTCAAATGTGTGGCTGAAGGGTCCGTGACCGATGTCGTGAAGCAGCGCCCCGACCTGCAGGAGCATGCTCTCGTTTTCGTCCAGGCCGACTTCCTGCGAGAGCCTCTTGGCGAGATGCCATGCACCGAGCGAATGCTCAAAGCGGCTGTGGTTGGCACCGGGATAGACAAGGTAGGCCAGGCCGAGCTGTCTTATGTTCCTGAGCCTCTGAAACTCGGGGGTTTTAACGAGGTCGAGGATAATACCGGTAAGCTTCATGCTACCGTGTATGCCGTCGTGAATAATCTTTCCATCCATTGACACCACCGCTGGAATTTTGAGAAGAGCCTTATATAAATTTTCGGCGTTATGACAAAATTGGAAGGGAAAAGAGGGCGGAATCAGAGATCCTTGCCAACGATGTATATCCTCTTCGTTTTCCCGAGCTTCTTTGGAAGGTCTGCCCTGAGCTTCTCAAGCGGCACAGCCTCGATAATCAACTCGGCCTGCTTGGACTCCTCCACCTCATAGCGAACGGGGTTGTTCGCCTCGTAGATGAGCTCCCTGACCTCATCCTCTATTCCCGCCGGCTTTTCTCCACTGTAAGCGACGCGCAGTATTGCTTTCGGTTTGGGATTCTCCGGTGAGAGTGGGTAGTAAATTATCACGAAGTCAAGGAGTGCCGGGTGGTCGTAAACTATCTCCATCACTTGATCGATGTGGAGTTTGGCTCCGGCTAGCGTTACAACGTCCTTGATGCGGATTATGTTCCTGACTTCTCCGTTTTCAATCCTTGCAAGGTCGCCGATGTCATAGTTAAAGAGGGGCAGACCGGTAAGCTCTCCCTCTCTCATGACTTTGGTTATGTAAATGCGCTTGTAGTCATCGTAGCCGTCCCCGTTGTCCTTGAGGACGACTATTGATTCCTCGAAGTTGAACTTCGTTGCTTTCTTCCGAGTAATGACGCGGTAGCCCGTTATGGCATCCTCCGTCGAGCCGAAGTTGTCTATTATCACTGCGTTCTCGAACAGTTCAAGGGTAGCCCTCGCGAGTTCAGGGGTTAGTGTTTCGCCCCCGACGACTATGGTCTGGATGTCCTCCTTTATGGACTCGGGGAGAACGAGGCCCAGGTTGTAGGCCGTGGCGGTCAGGCAGAAAAGGGCTGTGGGCTTTATGTAGCTCAGCTCTTTGAGGAGCATGTCCTTGTCAAGGAGATACTGGATTGGTATCTGATAGTATGCAGACTTGGCGTTGAGCGCCTCAAAGCTTCCGAAGGCAAACATACCCGATGAGGAGGGCAGTGGTGGGAAGAACGAGGCTATCCTGTCCCCTTTGTCCATGTACTCTCGGATCCACGGTTCGACCTGTCGGGCCGTTCTGAAACGGTCGTCGCGAGTGTATGGAATCCTTTTGGGTTGTCCAGTCGTACCGCTCGTTCTCATGACTGTGTAGAATACCCGCGTTTCTTGTATGTAGTCGGGCCATACCTTATCGATGGCATAGAGGTCGTGCGGGGTTATCTTTACGGTATCGGCAAGATTAGCTAGCTCATCGAGGGACAGCCCATCGGGGTCAACACCTGAGAACTTCTCCTGCCAGAACTTCGTCGTTTCTAAGGCTTTTCTGAGGGTGTACCTAAAGTCATCAACCCCCTCCCTATCAACCCTTCCAACAATCAAAGTCATGTACACTCACCGGAACAATAAATCGCGCTAATGGTATATAATTGTTGGGGTTTGTCCAACCAAATATGGATAGATTCCAACAAGAAAGGTTTTTATACAGTTCCTGTTAAATTACCCCCATGAACTATCGGGAAATATTGGATAACCTCTACAAGAATCCGTTGAAAATAGATGGTTCCGATATGAAGGAGTACCTCAGAGAGGTTTTTGAGTTTCATTTTCAAACCACCCCTTACTGGAGGAGAATTTCCACCGAGCTTCGACCGGACTTGGATTCAATATTCCAGGGGACGCTGGAGGAAATTTTCGAGAACATTTTTAACTCCGGGCTTGCCGTGGATGAGGAATACCTCAGACACAACTGGGTGGAATTCGTTCCCGAGGGCTACACCGGGAGGATAAGGTTCTATCAATCCTCCGGAACCACGAGGGAGCGGGCCATTGGGCACTGGGACAGGGAGTACCTTTTTGCTGTCCACAGGTATCTGAGAACCTCCCTCGACGAAATTTACGCTCTTGACAAGACCTACGGTGAGGATCACCGGATGAGAACTATCGCCCACGGTCCCTACGGATGGTTTCAGGAAGAGATAAGCGAGCTGGTGTGGAGCTACGGAGGTTTGCTGTATTTCATAGGCATGGAGACAGATGGACTGAAAAAGGTCTACGAAACCCAGGGCTTACCCGCGGTTTTGAGGATGCTGGATCCGCTGGTCAGATACACCCACCGAGTTATGGAGCGCGATTCCATAAACACCGTACGGTCGGCGCCTCCGTTGATGGCACTTTTTGAACCGTACAGCGAGGAAATTGAGACGGCGATAATAAGCGGCGTGGGCATAAACCATGAATTCTTCGAGGAACTCGGTGCTAAATTCAAGGGCGCAAAGCTTATACCCCTTTATGGGTATTATCTCATTGGCGACCTGATGGGTATACACCGGGGCAGGGAGTTCTGGTACTACCCTAACTATCCGTTCACAGTAGTGTTCCCCATGAAGAAAGAGGAGGGCAGGTATAGAATAGTGAAGCGCTCCGAGCGTGGAAGGGTGGCCATGTTGATAGCTAGACCAGAAGTTTTGGTCGTCAAATTTGAGGACGAAACGGCATTCAGAACCCCCCCATATGGGCCGTTTAAATGGGATGGATTCGGAGACCCCGAAAGGAAAGTGAGGTGAGATGTATTGGATGGCATCCATGCGTTGGTGTTTGTCGAGGCCGTGATGGTCCTGATTGCGGACTTAGTGGCCGCGGGATGGATATTCCGTATATACCTCCGTAACCGGAGAAAATCAGCCCTGGCCTTCTCGTTGGCGTGGATCTTCGATTTCCTGGCTATTCTTTTAACAACCATTGCGAACCCCACCGCACAGCTGATGGGTGTTCTTCTACTGCCCGCGTTCTCCGGCTTAATATTCTACGGTGCAGTGAAGTTCTTGGAGGAAGAATCCATTGCCGTTAGGTACAGAACCCTGAGCGCGCTGGCGATAATGCCAGTAGCATTCATGATATATATGGTAGGGGTTTACCTTTACACCGGGGACGCTGTATGGACAATAACGAGTGCCGCCACCCTCGGCATAACTGGTGTGTTTGTCATAGCGGGGGGACTCCTTCTTAAGGAGACCGAGGAAATTTACAAGAGCGCGGTCAAATACCTCTACATCAGCATAATTCTCTTTGGACTGCACCTGATTCCTGCTGCACTCTTTGGTATTGAGGAGTGGTATAAGGCCGTTGGTTTTACGCTCTCCACAATACTGATAGTCAGCATGGTAGTGGCCATGGTAAAACTCACATCCTCTGAGTCATTTACACCGAGGAGGGGGAGAACTGCAGCACCTGTTGACCTGAAGCCAGGGGTTGTTATAGTCAACGGAAAAGAGTATCAGAAGCTCAAGGAGAAGCTCAAAGACAGACCGGTTCTGGCCTTCGTCAGGGACGTTACCCAGGTTCCGGAGGGATGGCAGTACTACTTTGTCACGACGATACCCTTCCAGGGGAGGTTCAAGAACACAATAAATCCGACTAATCTCGCCAGGATGACCGAGCTCTCGTACAAGTACCTAGAGGAGTTTGCCAAAATGGGTGGTCATGGGATAATAGTCATCGACTGCCTTGAGTACCTTACAGTCTACAACTCATGGGAGAGCCTCATGAAGTTCCTGTCGAAGCTCAGGGACTTTGTGATAATCAACAAGGGTACCCTGATACTCGTCATCGAGAAGGAGAGCCTTGAGAACAGACTCTACGCCCAGCTCAGGAAGCTCATGGGGTGAGACAGCTTTATATACCTTTTCTCTTAACCTTATAACGCCCCTGCGCGAGGACCCCGGGGAGAATGAACCGGGGGGCGATGCGGGGGCTACAGCTCGGCCTCAGCGAGGTCCCCGCGGGAGGGCCTTCCGCGTTACGGAGCGCGATGACCGCGGGAAACCCAGGCCGAGCACAATCAGGCCCGCCTGGGTTAACCCGCCCGAGTTCGCCGTTCGGCACCGATGGGGGTGGGTGTTACGGGCGGGCCATAGACGCTTCGTCGAAACATCTTCGACGATGTTCCCTGATGTGCTGAAAAAGTTTATTAAGTGCTGGGGGAAAAGACACACGGAGAAGACTATGAGAATTGCAGGCAGAAACAAGTGGGAAATTCTTTTGAAGTATTATCCCCCGTGGCAGGGGTATCCTCCCAAGAAGAGGAAGGAAAGAAAAACGACCGAGCTGATTGAGGTATTTGAGATGCTGGGTGACCCCAGGAAGCTTAATGACCTCCCGGAGGATGTCCGTGCCATTTTGAAGTTCATTAAGCTCGAATCGTTTCTCCAAGAGGCTTAGTCAGTACAGAGTTACGTAAACCGTTTCCTCCTCAAGATGCCCCTCGCTGTCCTCGGGAACCTCGATGTAACCGTTGCTCTCCACGAGCGAGCTTATTATCCCGCTTCCCTTCTTCTTAATTGGCCTCGCCTTTCCGTCCTCGTACCAGACCTTCACGAACTCGTGCCTCCCGAGCTGGCTGGGAACGCGCTCGGTGAGCGTCGCCCTGACACGAACCTCGTAGTTCTTAGCACCGACGAGCTTTGCCAGGGCGTGCTTGACGTAGAGGTGGAATTGAGCGAAGACAGCCACTGGATAACCGCTCATTATGAAGACCCTCTCGCCGTAGCCTATTGGCCGGCCGGGCTTTATCGTCGTCCCGTGGAAGAGGAGCTTAACGAACTTGTGGGCGAAGTCCTTATCGCCGAAGGCGGAACCCCCGGTGACGAGGACGAGGTCGTTCTCTTTCTTGGCTCTCTCTATCGCGCCCCTTATAGCTTCCTCGTTGTCGGGGACGACGCCGTAGAAAACGGGCTCGCCGAAGTACTGGCTGACTAGACCCTTCAGCATCACCGAGTTGCTTTCGATGATTTTGCCCCCCTTTAGCGCTTCCTCGTCGAAATCTTCGATCAGCTCGTCGCCCGTAACTACTATCCCGACGCGGGGCTTTCTCTTGACTTTGACCGTTTTGAACCCTATGCTCTTGAGGAGGGCCAGATCCTGTGGTCTTAGAATCTGCCCCTTCCGCAGGATCACCTCGCCCTTCTTCACGTCCTCGCCGGCAAAGGCCACGTTCTGGCCCGGCGCAACAGGGCGGAGAACCCTTATGGTGTCGCCTTCGTGCTCGGCCATCTCCTGCATGAGAACTGCGTTGGCCCCTTCCGGCATCTTCGAGCCGGTCATGAGCTTCACGGCCGTTCCGGGTTCTACCCTTGCCACACTCTCCTCCCCGGCGACTATCTCATCAATAACTTTAAGCTCAACGGGCCTGTATTCCCTAGCCTGGAATGTGTCCTCCGCGCGCAAGGCATAGCCGTCCACGGCGGAGCGGTCGAAGGGGGGGCTGTCTATCGGTGAAACAATGTCCTCGGCCAGAACCCTGCCGAGCGCCTCGTCGAGCGGAACCTCTTCCACCTCCGGAATCTCGCTCAGATCGTCGAGAAGAAGCTTCAGGGCCCCGCGGTAGGGGGTGAGGCGCTTGAATTCCCTCATCTCATTCCCTCCCGTGCTTCAGCACGTGGCCGGCCTCGTTGAGGATGATCTTTATTCCGGTCTTAGCCGCTCCGAGGCTTCCCGGCAGGCAGAAGACCGCCATTGCCCTCCCCGAGCTACGGATTATTCCAGCTGTCGCCCTCGTCATAACCGCGGCCGTTCCTATATCCTCGTAGCTGAGGAGCCTGAATATTTCACCGAAGCCGGTAAGCTCTTTGTCGAAGAGGGGCCTTAAACTCTCTATCGTGACGTCCCTGCTCGTGATTCCAGTTCCGCCCGAGGTGACAACCACATCGGCACCTTTCTCGAAGGCCTCAACGACGGCCCCTATTATAGCCATCTTCTCGTCGGACACGATTCTGTAGAGAACCCTCTCGTGCCCCGCCTTTTCAAGCTCCTCCACGAGGAACTTCCCGCTTTTGTCCTCCTTCTCCCCCCTGCTCGCGGTGTCGCTAACGGTTATGACCGCGAAGCGGAACTTTTTTGGGGCCTTCCTCTTGTGCTCCTCCGTTCCCATGCTACCACCGGAGTAAGCTCGTCCCGGAACTTAATAACCTTTCAGCAAACGGAAGCGTTTAACACTAGGGTTATATTTCGGGAAGCCAAGGAGAAAGTCATGGGGTTCAAACACTTTATCCTTCCGTTCGACGAGCCGATGCTCGCCCTCAGCAACGCGCCCCACAGGGGAGGCCTTACGAGGGCCAACGGCTTCTTCTTCATGATGGTTCACAAGAACTACTCCGGCGACTACAGGGCTGATTGCCTCGCCTTCGAGCGGGAGAACGGCCTTGAGAACTTCGTTGGCTTCATGACGGCCGCTGACGTAGCGAAGGTTTTAGCGGTCGCAAGGAGCGGGAGCGTTACGGCCTACATCACCGCTGGAATCACCAACCCGGCGATAGCAGGCGATGTGCCGCCTCCCTGGAAGCCGGGGACGATAAACATCGCGCTCGTGATAAACGAGGGACTAACCGTTGGTGCTATGACCAACGCGATAATGACGGCAACCGAGGCAAAAACCTACACTCTCCTTAGCCTTGGCTACAACGCGACGGGGACGACGAGCGACGGCATCGGCGTCTTCGCTTTCGAAGGGGAAAATGAGTGGGCAGGAACCGCGACGGAGCTGGGGATAAGCATCGGAAGGGCGGTAAGAAATGCGCTGAAAGAGAGCCTGAGGAAGTGGGAGAAAACGAGGGAAAAATAATCAGGGAGACGCCTTCATCTCCATGAGCCTCCTGTAAAGCTCCTCGACCTTTTCGCTCACCTCTTCCGGTGAGAAACCGGCCTTAACGGCCAGCCACGTCGCTCCTCCCGCGCCGACGCCTTCCTTGACGTAGCCGTTCTCGTAGTCCCTGAGGCCCTCGAACTCGCTCTTGGAGAAGTCGAGATCGGCGGAATAAGTTATTATCCCGATTTCCTTCGCCGTTTCTAGGAATGTGGCGCTTCTGTCATTGACCACCCACTTGGTGGTCGCTATCATGAACCTGTTTAAATCCTCGCCGAGGGCCTTCAACAGAGCTGCAACGGCGAGCATCTGCGTTCCTCCAGCTAAGACGACGCTCTTCCTGAAGCCGAGGGCTAAACCTATCACCGTTGCCATCATGGGGTCGCCGAACTGCCTCAGGGCCTCAAGCGGGTTGTCCTTCAGTTGACCTTTCCCGATTCCGGCCCTCTCGAAGGCCTCGCCGATTACCCTCTCCTTGAGATCCTGCGGGTTGTTAGGCGAGGCTGAACTGGTCTTCGCGTCGTAGCCGAGTGCCCACAGAACAGCCTGAGCGGTTGTCGTTCCACCGGGCGTTGATTCCCCGATGACGAGTTCTTTGACCGGCAGTTTGTTGAGCTCCTCCCCGAACAGCCTGGCGCGCTTTATTATCTCCCCGAACTCGGGTAAAGCCGGCCCCTTTCTGAAGTCTCTCCCAATGGCATCGCTGACGTGCACGTGCGGGACGAGGGGAGCAAGATAAGTCCCGCCCCTCACGACCAGAACGGGGAAGTTCGCGAGCTCCCTCGCGGCCTTGGT
The DNA here is from genome assembly GCF_012027515.1 of Thermococcus sp. ES12. Lineage (NCBI taxonomy): Archaea > Methanobacteriati > Methanobacteriota > Thermococci > Thermococcales > Thermococcaceae > Thermococcus > Thermococcus sp. ES12. Next base: position 632,891 of record NZ_SNUP01000001.1, on the reverse strand, counting down.
TATTATCGCCGGCGTCGGGTGACCTTCGGGCGTTACGGGAATCACGTCTATGGTCAGGGGCTTCTCGTGGAAGAGGTACTCGGCATCGGCCACCGGTGTGAGCTTCGTCAGCTCAGGGGTTGCCCCGGCGACGCTTATTCCGGGTACGGTGCTTATCTCTGTGTTCCCCAAGACGAGAAGGAAGAGGCTCTCCATTCCAACCACCGCTGGAGTTTTTATCCAAGGGTTTATATGCCCTTCGGCCAACTGGGAACGGTGGGAGAATGGGAAGGGCCCTGATGGTGCTCGGAACCTCGTCCGGAGCCGGCAAGTCGCTCCTCGTTACCGCACTATGCCGGATTTTCTCGAACCTCGGTTACGACGTCGTCCCCTTCAAGAGCCAGAACATGAGCCTGAACTCGGCGCCGAGCATAGAGGGCGGCGAGATAAGCAGGGCGCAGTATCTGCAGGCGATAGCATGCAGAAAGAGACCAAGCGTAAAGTTCAACCCGATCCTCCTCAAGCCAGAGGGCAAAATGAGGAGCCAGGTCGTCTTCATGGGGAAGCCAATAGGTAGCGTTTCGGCCAGAGAGTACATGCTCTCCCGGAAGGAGGAACTCTTCAGGAAGGCGATGGAAGTTCTAGACGGGCTCAAGGAGGAGCACGACCTGGTGATAATCGAGGGCGCAGGCAGTCCGGTCGAGATAAACCTCAAAGACTACGACATAGCCAACACCCGCGTCATGCTCCACGCAAAGGCCAAAGGGATCCTCGTTACGGACATAGACCGTGGAGGGAGCTTCGCCAGCATAGTGGGCACGATGGAGCTTTTGAGCGAACGGGAGCGGGAAGAGATAATCGGCTTCGTCTTCAACAGGTTCCGGGGTGATAAATCACTCCTCCGGCCTGGCTTTGAGTACCTGGAGAGGCGCTACGGGAAGCCTACCCTCGGCGTTATCCCCTACGTCGAGCACCGCCTACCGGAAGAGGACTCCCTGGCGGAGTTCCCGAAGGTGAAGGGCGAGCTTCACATTCAGATAATCAAGCTCCCCCACGTAAGCAACTTTACAGATTTTGAGCCCCTCCACTGGGCCAACGGCGTTGATTACGTTACCAAAGCGGAGGAAATCAAGGGCGACGTTATCATAATCCCCGGGAGCAAGAACACTGTCGAGGATTTGCTCTGGCTCCGTGAAAATGGCTTTGAAGATGCTATACTGGAGGCTCACCGCGAAGGCTCTTTCGTCGTCGGAATCTGTGGGGGCTTCCAGATGCTGGGCGAGAAGATAGCAGACACCGTCGAATCGAAGCGCGGAACGGTCAGGGGCATCGGCCTTCTGCCGGCCAAGACCTTCTTCGGGAAGGTCAAGAGGACGAACCACCTGAGGGCAGAAGTTCTATGGGGGCCGGCTAAGGGAATGGCGGTTGAGGGCTACGAGATACGCTTCGGCAGGAGCACCTCTGCGAAGCCTTTCTCGGTGATAACGGCAGTAAACGGGGTGAAAACCTTTGAGCCTGAGGGGGCGATTGGCAAGAGGGCCTTCGGCACCTACCTGCACGGCATCTTCCACAACTTCGCCTTCACCGAGCGGTTCCTCAACTCCCTCCGGGCGGAGAGGGGTCTCGAACCGGTTTCCATCGAAGGCTGGAGCATAGAGGAGGAGATAGAGAGGTTCGCAAGGGTCGTTGAGAGACACCTCGACGTGGAGAGGATTTTAGGGGAGCTGGGGGTTTAGAAATAATCCTCGGGGCTCTCAAGCTCCTTGGGAGGGTGTCTCTTCTTCCACCACCCCTTGGCCGCTCCGACAACGAGCAGGATTACTATCAGCGGGACCAGAACCACCAGGAACGCGGCCGCGAAGAGGAGAAGGCCCAGTATGATTATCACGCCGATTATCGCGAGGGCTATGAACATCAAAAAACCGCCGATGGACGACCCTGAGCCTTCCATTCAACCACCTCCCTGGAGTTCGCGGAAGGCCTTAAATGGTTTTTCCACCAGCCTCGCTATCCTCCCGGCGAGCTTTAACTCCTCTGGAGTGTTCACGTTCAAAGCTAGCAGGGGGTTGCTCAGCTCGAAGAACTCCTCTCCCTCAGTTCCAACGGCGTTGAGGCCGATTACCGCGTAGCCCCTGTAGGTGAGGGGGTGCAGGTCCTTTGGTATCCTGTCAAGTGGGAGAACGCCCGTTAAACTCGTCCTCCCGTCGAAGGCCTCCCCTATGGCCATCACATCGCTCGCTTTCAGGAAGGGCAAATCAGCGGAGACACTTATGAAGGGCCCGAACTCGCGGAGGAGGAAAAGAATGTCCTCCACGTAGCCTCTGCCCGGCGTTTCAACGATGGGAATCCCCTCGCGGAGGCAGAGCTCCCTCGTCTTCGGCGCGTTTCTGGAGACGGCAACGAGCACTTCCCCTACCTTTTCCGCCTCCCCGTAAACGCGCAGGAGCATCGGCCTGCCCCCGACCTCCAGGACGGGCTTCTCCTGACCCATTCTGATCGAACGCCCGCCGGCCATGATGATTATCATGGAAGGGAATAGCGGGCAACGGTTAAAAGGCCTTCCGTCCAGTTAGCACCTATGAGGTATGTCGGCGTGATGTTCCTCTCGCTCCTCATAGTTTTGGCATCTGCCTGTCTCTCAAACGCTCCAGCCGGCGAGAAAACCGGCACGCCTTCGGCCCCTTCTCCCCATACACCTGAGACGACGTCTTCTTCCCCTCCAGCTCTATCGAATTCAACCTCTCCAGAAATAGCCCGTCAAAACCTGACATCAACGACCCGGACCACTCCAAAACGTGAAAACTCAAGCCAAATCCAACATAAGAGAACACTGAACCTCTCCTCGGTGAGGAGCTGGGCCTACTGGCTGCAAAACGCCAGCCCGGAGGTTATAGCGAAGAGCGGCTTCGACTTAATCGTCATGGACTACTCAAGGGACGGGGGCGATGAGACAGCCTACACGCGGGAGGAAATAGCTGAGATTAAGAGGGCCGGGGTAATTCCCATAGCCTACATCAGCATCGGCGAAGCTGAGGACTACCGCTTCTACTGGAACGAAAGCTGGAAGACGGAGCCACCGGATTGGCTCGGCCCGGAGAACCCCGACTGGGAGGGCAACTACGCCGTCAAATACTGGGAGGAGGGCTGGAGGAGGATAGTCTTTGAGTACCTCGATAGAATCATCGCTCAGGGCTTTAGAGGGGTTTATCTCGACAAGGTTGACGAGTACTGGTTCTGGGCTGAGAACGGCTACGACGAGAACTGGACTGCGGGGCAGATGATCGAGTTCATACTCCAGATAGCCAACTACGCCCGCTCTAAGGCGGGTGAGGATTTCATTGTAATCCCTCAGAACGGGGAGTGGCTCCTCAACTACGACAACGGGAGCCTTCTGAAGACCGTCTCCGGCTGGGCGAGTGAAGATGTCTTCTACGACGGCCTCAAACCGAGCCTTTGGACGGACGAGAAAGTTCCCCTCCTGGACAGGGTTGTTAAGGCGGGAAAAGTTGTTCTGGTTGTGGATTACCTCGATGACGGGACGAGGAGCGGGGAAGACCTTGCGAGAATCCTCGACTTCATTGAAAAGGCCAGGGAGAGGGGATACGTACCCTACGCGGCACTCGAAGACAGGGAGCTGGACGAGCTTAATGTGATTCCCGGGGTTCAGCCGCCGAGGTAAGCCCACAGGAATGCCATGACCAAAAGCGTCCCGGCCCTCGTTATCTCCGCCACTGCCCCTATGCAGTCTCCGTTAAGGCCGCCGAAGTTCTTCAGGGAAACGTGGACGACATAAACCCCTACCAGAAGACCGGGGAGAGATGCAAGCGCGAAGGGTTCGATTAAGACAAAGGGGACCAGCAGGAGGAGGTAAAGGGCCGTTCCGATGGCCATCTGTTTTCGGTTCATACCCTCCATGAAGTATGCCCCAAGCCCCTGGCCGAGCGGTTTCCGGGTTGCCAGTGCGAGAAGCATGGCGAACTTGGAGTTGAGTTCGGCCAGAAAGAGCGCGTAGAAGGGAACGAGCGGGAGCGAGTAAACCTGAAGGAGCAGAACCATGACCACCGCGAAGAGGCCCGCTATTCCGGTGTTCAGATCCTTCATTGCCTTTATTTTCTTCTCGCGATCGCCCTTCACCATTATCCCATCGGCCCAGTCGGCGAGGCCGTCAAGGTGCAGGAGGCCTATGGTGAGGTAGAGCGAGAGGAGTGCAAGAACGTTGGCGAGGGGGAGTCTGAGGTAAAGAACAGCCGTCGGGAGGGCTGAAGTAACCATGGAGAGGAAAGGAAAAGCCCAGAGTTCTTCCCTGGCCTTCTCGAAGTCTCCTTTTACTGGAATCCTTGTCAGGAACGGTAGGAGGTTCTTCATGTTAGTCCCCCTCGAACAACCTCGTCATACAGCCAGCTATGAAGCCGCCGATGGCATCATCGAGGAATGGAGGAAGCTCCTTTAAAATCCCGGGCTTTCTCGTGTCGTAGTAGAAGAAGTTGAAGAGCGCCATCTTGCCGCCGATGTACTCGGCAATGCTTATTCCGATGAGCTCATCGGCGACTAAGTTCACAGGGTCACCTTCAACCTCGAAGTTCTCCTCAAGGAGGAGCGCGGCCATGAGCAGAGCCCGGACGTTGATGTCGTCTAGGTATCTCAGCATGAGGTTTTTGAGTTCCTCGCGGACTTTCTCCTCTTCCTCGCCGATGTAGAGCTCCATCGCTGTATTGAGCATGCCGTTGAGGGTTATGCCCTTTGATTCGAGGAGATTCATAACGTGACTTCCTATCCTCATGAATATCCTTTTAAGACTCATGATAATAAAAGATTTTGGTGGGGATCAATGTTGCCCTATGAGGTATATGTTTTGGTTGTTCTCCTTCTCTTTCTGATCTTACTGAATGTTTTTGCTGTCTCTCGCTATTCAGATGTTCTTTTTGATATTCGAATATTCGACTCAGGGGATCTTAATTTAGATATTCTTGGGCACAAAATGTCAAGAAGGGAGGTAGTGAAATTTGGAGACTCCTTAATGTTTACAGTTATTAGAACAGCTTTCTCGGAAATACTCCTTACGGCCGTTTTAATACCAATTATATACTACACTGACAGGAGATTAGCTCTTTTTATGGTCTCTTTTATTTCAGGTCTATATCTCATTGATGTCGTCTCTAATGGAAGGCTCACCTCTTTTCTCCTAAGAAGCGAGCGGGCATACGTAGATTTGTCTAGATGGATAACAAAATACGAAGGCCGTCTTATAGTACCAACTATTACTCCAGGAGATTCGGATAAGATAATCAGACTTGAGTTTAAACGAATCTTTAGGAAGATTTATGTGCCCAAGACTGGTGTTGTTACCCAAAGTTCCGAATTCAAGATAGTCAAATCCAATAATAAATATTCCATCCAGTTAGACATTATTGGGGAGAGTGGTAAGAAGTATTTCCTACAAGTAGAGCTTGTAGTCTCTCCGGCCATAGAATGTAATGGGCGCTCAATACAAAGAGAACTGGTGGGCGGTAAAAAATTACAATATTTTTGGATCTGTCATTTCCCTGCTATAGCAGTTTTTACTAAAAAGATTTTGGGTTTTAGGATGTCTATCCTCAGAGAAAACAACACGGGAGAGTTAGAAAAAATAGAAGATTACACAATATTTCACACTGTCTGGATTTATCCGAATTTTGTTAGAGAGATAGCTAGAATATTATCAGTAATTATCTCGGGTGCAATTTTTACGTTGGTTCTAACTCTTCTAGGTTTTTTGTAAATAAATTTCGTTTCTCTCAATGAAACCACCAAACCTATAAACCCTCTGGACTTTTTATCCATTATGCTCCTGAGGTTTGAAGAGCTAAGAAAAGTCGGCGACGTTTACATAAACCCCCGGAACTTCAAGGTCGCACCCCTCTTTATCCGGGACTGGAGGGACCTTCTGGGCCTCGATGAGAGGACTTACGGCCTCTACGCCCGGACGATTTACAACCCCGGAGAGCGCTTTCTCGCTGTGGACAGAAAAGATGAAAAGCTCGCGGGGGAGCTTGAGGCCCTTTACCGGGAGCTTCTCCGTCGGCCCCTGCGGTTCTGCCGCGAGGAGTACTACCACTACCAGCTTGAGGTGGGCGAGTTTGATGGCTTACCATTCGCCAACGGCTGGCCCGGCTCGGGAGTGGTGCTCGTGGGGGAGGCGCCGGGAAGGAAAGGCTGCGGAAAGACGGGGATATGCTTCTACCGCGACGCCTCCGGAATGCTGCTCAGGAAGACACTCTTCCAGCTCGGCATTAACCCTGACTTCGTCTACATCACCAACGTTGTCAAGTGCAATCCGCCGGAGAACAGGTTGAGGGGCTTCGGTGAGGGCGAGCTTGGTCTCCTCCAGCGGGAGCTTGAAATCCTGAAGCCAGAGGCCATGTTTGCCATCGGCAGAACGGCGGAGAAGGCCCTGAAAAGGCTTGGCTATGAGGCCGTCTACCTCCGGCACCCCGCTTGGTACGTGCGCAGGGGCGTGAGGGAACCGGGGGAGGAGATGATGGAGGAGTACTCGGTGATAAAGGAGGCCTTCGGGGAATGGAGGTTCTGACGGTTTTTCTACTCGCCCTCCTCTGGGACCTGCTCATTGGAGAGCCGCCGGCGTTAGTCCACCCGGTTGTGTGGTTCGGTAAGCTGGCGGGATTTTTTGACGAACGCTGGGGGCGAAAAGGTCCTCTTCCTGACTTCTTAGCCGGAACGCTGACAGCTCTGGTCGTTCTTCTCTTTGCCATTGCCCTCTCACTCCTACCGTTCTACCTTCCCTTCCCTCTCAACTATGCTTTGGCCGTTTACCTCCTCAAGGGCTCCTTCGCGATAAGGAGCCTCCACGAGCACGTTTCGAGGGCGGTAACCGATGACATCGAGGAAAAGAGGAAAGCCGTCTCGATGATAGTCAGCAGGAACACTGAGACCCTCGACGAGGCGCATCTTAACTCGGGAGCGATAGAGAGCCTCGCCGAGAACCTCAACGACTCGGTGATTGCGCCGCTCTTCTACTTCCTTCTCTTCGGCCTTCCAGGGGCGCTGGTTTACCGCGCCGCTAATACGCTCGACGCGATGCTGGGTTACAGAAACGAGCGCTACGAGTTCTTCGGCAAGTTCTCGGCGAGGCTCGACGACCTCCTCAACTTCGTCCCGGCCCGCTTAACCGTTCTCCTCTACCTCCCGCTCGGCGGACGGAGGGTTTTGAAATACTACCGCCTCGCGAGGTTCAAGCTCAACTCCGACAAGCCGATTGCGGCCATGTCAGCGGTTCTTGGGGTCATGCTCGAAAAGCCCGGCTTCTACCGCTTTCCCGGAAGGGAGCCGGTCAACGACGACATAAGGCGCGCCCTGAGGGTTTACTGGCTGGTTGTTGCCGAGTGGATAATTATCGTCGCTCTACTCCTTGCAACGGAGGTGTTTCCATGCTTGAGCCCATGAATTTCAAAACCCACCATGGTGGGGCGAGGGAGGAAGGTTACCTTGACTTCTCGGCCTCGCTGAACCCATATCCGCCGGAATGGCTCGACGAGATGTTCGAGCGCGCAAAGGAGCTTAGCAACCGCTACCCCTACTACGAGGAGCTTGAGGAGGAATTGGAAGAGCTCCTCGGGGAGCCCCTGACGGTAACGGCTGGGATTACCGAAGCCCTCTACCTCCTCGGAATCCTCGCGCTCCGAGGGAGGAAGGTGGTGATCCCGCGCCACACCTACGGCGAGTACGAGCGCGTTGCCAGGATCTTTGGGGCAGAGGTAGTTAACGGCCCGAACGAGCCGGATAAGCTTGCGGAGCTTGTCGGGAGGGACTCCGTGGTGTTTTTCTGCAACCCGAACAACCCCGACGGCAGGTTCTACCGCGTTAAAGAGCTGAGACCCCTCCTCGATGCGGTGGAGGACAGAAAAGCCCTCCTAATCCTTGACGAGGCCTTCATAGACTTTGTCAAAGATGCCGACAGCCCCGAAGGGGAGAACATCGTAAAGCTCAGAACCTTCACCAAGAGCTACGGCCTGCCCGGGATAAGGGTCGGCTACGTTCTCGGCTTCAGCGAGGCATTTAGGAGCGTCAGAATGCCCTGGAGCATAGGCTCAACCGGAGTTGCTTTCCTTGAGTTCCTGCTCAAGGACGGCTTCGAGCACTTAAGGAAAACGATGCCCCTGATCTGGCGGGAAAAGGAGAGGCTGGAGAAGGAGCTCCGGGTTAAAAGCGACGCTAACTTCTTCATCAAGCGCGTTGGAGACGCGAAAGAATTCGCCGAGGCCCTCAAAGGTCACGGAATCCTTGTGAGGGACTGCACGAGCTTCGGTCTGCCGGAATACGTCCGCTTCTCCGTCAGAAGGCCGGAGGAGAACGGGAGGCTGATTGAGGCCTTCCGGGAGCTGGGAGAAGGGTTTTAAATCTGAAGGAGTATTCATTTTTGGTGGTGCGATGCACGAGCTCTACACGGTCCTTGCCGAGTACTACGACGCGATCTACCGGAGAAGGGCCGAGCGCGTTGGGAAGGAGATAGACTTCGTGGAGGAACTCTTTAGGGAGGATGCGGAAAGGGAAGTACGGCGAATCCTTGACCTGGCATGTGGAACCGGAATCCCAACGCTCGAACTGGCGAGGCGCGGTTATGAGGTGGTCGGCCTCGACCTCCATGAGGAGATGCTTGCCGTTGCGAGAAGAAAGGCCGAACGGGAAGGGCTTAGCGTCGAGTTCATTCAGGGAAACGTGCTTGAGATAGACTTCGAGGAGGAGTTCGACGCCGTGACGATGTTTTTCTCCAGCATTATGTATTTCGACGATTCTGCAATTCAACAATTATTTAATTCTGTAAAACGGGCGCTGAAACCTGGGGGCGTTTTCATTGCGGACACACCCGGGTGGAACATCGTCGGAGGGGATGAGCCAATAGTGTGGGACGAGCGGAAGGGCGATGAGAGGCTTGTCATAACCGACTGGCGCGAGGTCGAGCCTGCCTTCCAGAAGCTCCACTTCAAGAGACTCGTGCAGATAATAAAGCCCGACGGGAGTGTTAGGGCCTTCATGGTGGACGATGAAGTGAACATCTACACACCAAGAGAGCTGAGGCTTTTGGCTGAGGGGCACTTCAGGAAGGTCAAAATCTACGGAGACCTCCACGAGCTTAGGCCAAACGACAGGAGGTACTGGCTGGTGGCGGTCAAGGAATGGGAAAAAGATTAAGGGATGCCCTTCCTCTCTTTAAGCCCTCTCCACAGGTAAAGAAATGCTCCCGCCAAAAAGGCTGCCGCACAGAACCCGTAAACTTCCGGGGAAGAAAACACGCCATAAAGAGGATTCCAGCTTGAAGGGAAAAGGGGTCTTATATCAGTGTAGAGGAATGAATCAAGGATTACATGCAGCCAAACCCCAGCCAGTGCCGTGATCCTGAGCCTCTTTTTGTCCATCTCCTTTCCAAGATGGCCGTAAAACCGGGCTATAACTTCAGCTAGGAGCAGGGCGGCGAGGGAGCTGCCAACGAGTGTGTGAAAGAATCCGTGGAGGGGATAACCGTAGCGCGCCTCTGGGTCGAGACCGAGAACCAGTAAAGGCTCGAAATCCACGATGACATTCGCGATAGCAAACGTCAATAAATCCAAATACCCAAAAAGAGCCGAGAAGAGCAGTGCCGGACCGAGATGGAAGGGTGTAAACGGCATGGTCAGAGGTTGGGAGAATCGCTTATAAAGTTTTGTCAACCCCAAACTTTTTAAACCTCGGGCTCATTTCTATACCTCGGTGGTGCCTATCGTCCACCGCAACGCCGATTTCGACCTTTAGTAAAGCCTTCCGCGCTTCTTGGTTAGCCTTTACTCCGGCACCACCGGCGTTGCTAAGATTTTTAAGCTACCCTTCTGAGGGTAACCCATCTTCAAAAATCCAGAAAGGTGATGTCCATGCTTCCTAAGACCTACGATCCGAACGAGATTGAGCCGAAATGGCAGAAGTTCTGGCTGGAGGAGAAGATTTACAAGTACGAGCTCGATGAGAAGAGGCCGAGCTACGCGATAGACACACCTCCCCCGTTCACGAGCGGAACGCTCCACCTCGGCCACGTTCTCAGCCACACCTGGATTGACATTATCGCGCGCTACAAGAGAATGACCGGCTACAACGTGCTCTTCCCGCAGGGCTTCGACAACCACGGGCTTCCGACGGAGCTCAAGGTGGAGAAAGAGTTCGGAATAAGCAAAGACCAGCCCGAGAAGTTCCTCCAGAAGTGCGTCGAGTGGACCTGGCAGGCCATCGAGGCGATGCGCAACCAGTTCATAAGGATTGGCTACTCCGCCGACTGGGACCTTGAGTACCACACGATGGACGACTGGTATAAAGCCGCTGTGCAGAAGTCTCTCCTTGAATTCTACAAGAAAGGAATGCTCTACCGCGACAAGCACCCCGTCTACTGGTGCCCGCGCTGCAGGACGAGTCTGGCCAAGGCTGAGGTTGGCTACGTGGAAGAGGACGGCTTCCTCTACTACATCAAGCTCCCCTTAGCTGACGGTTCCGGCCACGTGCCGATAGCAACCACGAGGCCCGAGCTCATGCCGGCCTGTGTTGCCGTCTTCGTGCACCCGGACGACGAGCGCTACAAGGACGTCGTCGGCAAGAAGGTGAAGCTCCCGATATTCGAGCGCGAGGTGCCGGTTATAGCAGATGAGGACGTTGACCCGAGCTTCGGAACCGGTGCCGTTTACAACTGTACCTACGGCGACGAGCAGGACGTCGTCTGGCAGAAGCGCTACAACCTGCCGGTCATCATAGCCATCAACGAGGACGGCACCATGAACGAGAGGGCAGGGCCATACAAGGGGCTGAAGACCGAGGAGGCCAGGGAGAAAATAGCCGAAGACCTTGAGAAGATGGGCCTGCTCTACAGGAAGGAGAAGATAAGGCACCGCGTGCTGAGGCACACCGAGAGGAGCAGCTGTATGGCTCCGATTGAACTGCTCCCCAAGACCCAGTGGTTCATCAAGGTTAAGGACTTCACGGATGAGATAGTCAAGGTCGCGAAGGAAATAAACTGGTATCCGAGCGACATGTTCCTCCGCTTGAAGGACTGGGCCGAGAGCATGGACTGGGACTGGGTCATAAGCAGGCAGCGCGTTTTCGGAACGCCGATTCCCTTCTGGGTCTGCGACAGCGGCGAGGTTATCCTGCCGGACGAGGAGGACCTCCCCGTGGACCCGCGCTTCGACAGGCCGCCGAGGAAGTGCTCCGACGGAAGCGAGCCCAAGCCCGTTACCGACGTCCTCGACTGCTGGGTCGATTCCAGCATAACCCCGCTCATCATAAGCAGGTGGCACGATGCAATCAAGGGCGATGAAGAGGCAAAGCGCTGGTTCGAGCACAACTTCCCGACCGCACTAAGGCCGCAGGGAACGGACATCATAAGGACGTGGGCCTTCTACACGATATTCAGGACGTACGTGCTAACAGGAAAGAAGCCCTGGGACGACGTCCTCATCAACGGAATGGTTGCCGGTCCGGACGGCAGGAAGATGAGCAAGAGCTACGGAAACGTCGTTGCACCTGACGAGGTGATCCCGAAGTACGGCGCTGACGCGCTCCGCCTCTGGACGGCCCTTGCACCGCCCGGCGAAGACCACCCCTTCAAGTGGGAGACCGTCGATTACAACTACCGCTTCCTCCAGAAGGTCTGGAACATCTACCGCTTCGCCGAGAGGCACCTCGCTGACTTCGACCCCGCTAAAGCCCCGGAGGAGCTCGAACCCCTCGACCGCTGGATCCTCAGCAGGCTCCACAGGCTCATCAAGTTCGCCACCGGGGAGATGGAGCGCTACCGCTTCAACCTGCTCACGAGGGAGCTCATGACCTTCGTCTGGCACGAAGTCGCCGACGACTACATCGAGATGATCAAGTACCGCCTCTACGGCGACGACGAGGAGAGCAAGCTGAAAGCTAAGAAGGCGCTCTACGAGCTGCTCTACAACGTCATGCTCCTGCTCGCTCCATTTGCTCCGCACATAACCGAGGAGCTCTACCAGGAGATGTTCAAGGGGCATGTCGGTGTTAAGAGTGTGCACCTCCTCGAGTGGCCGGAGTACGACGAGGCCAGGATCGATGAGGAGGCTGAGAAGCTCGGAGAACTTGCCCGCGAGATAGTGGGTGTCATGAGGCGCTACAAGAACTCCCACGGCTTAGCCCTAAACGCCAAGCTCAAGCACGTGGCCATCTACGCCACCGACAGCTACGACATGCTGAAGGCCATCGAGAGGGACATCGCGGGAACGATGAACATCGAGAGGCTGGAGATAATCAAGGGTGAGCCAGAGCTGGAGGAGCGCATCGTCGAGATAAAGCCCAACTTCAGAACCGTCGGGCCGAAGTACGGCAAGCTCGTGCCGAAGATAACCACCTACCTCAAGGAGAACGCAGAGGAGGTTGCCAAGGCACTCAAAGAGACTGGAAAGGTCGAGTTCGAGATTGATGGACAGAAGGTCGAGCTGGGCAAGGACGACATTGTACTCAGGAAGGCGGTCTTCAGCGAAGGCGAAGAGGTAGAGACGGCCGTCGTTGGGGACGCGGTTGTGGTGTTCTTCTGAGCCTTTCTTTTCTCCTATTGTCCTCAGATGGAATTGAAAAGGAGATTTAACAGTTATAGCACAGCATCGTCGCTTTCTTGAGCAGGATCACGCGGTAGAGCTTTCCGTTTATTATCCTCGCGTTGGATATCTTGTTGAGGTGGCGTATCCTCTTCCTCTCAAGGGCTATCAGGTCTAGCTCCCTTAGAACCTTCACGAAGTCCTCCCAGCGTATCTTGAGCCAGCGTGAGTACTCGTCGAAGAGCTCCTTCTCAACGACCCTGTAAACCCTTCCGTCCACCATGTAGCGGGTGGCTCTCTTCGGAAGTTCTTTCCTCAGGCGCCAGCGGGCATGGAGGGGCTCCTGGAACTCGTAAACTGCCTCGTCCATGGACTTTCCTTCCACCATCATCTTGAGGATTATGCCGAGAATGCGGTTTATCCTGTCGGGGACGCCTATGACGTCGCCCCTTAGGACTATCTTCCTCCGGCGGACCTTTATCCCTGCCCCTTCAAGCTCCTCTCCGATTTTGGGGGTGGTCTTCTTTTTGTTCCCCCCGGTATCGACGATCCCTCCGATTATGAAGGCCTTGACGCCGAAGTCCTCCTCACTCAGAACCTTCTCGGCCCAGGGATCGAGGAGGACGACCTCGTCTATGCCGTTCTCTCTCAAAAACTCCGCCGTTGGGCCGGTATAGGTTGTTATTCTCTCAAGGGGGCCGTGAAACATTGATTTAAACTCATCGTTGGCCCAGGTGACGGCCAGCTCTCTCCCCGTGAAGTAGTCCCTCAGCAGGCCGTAGCTCTGGCTTACCTGGAGGCATATCTTGCCCTTCTCCTTCTGGGTGTGCCTGTCCCAGTGGTAGAGGTCGATGATGAAGTATGGCCACTCAGGCAATTTTGAGCGGAGCTCCTCTGGTGAGAGAACCATCTCGAACTTGTCCGCCATGCAGAGGGGAGCGTAGGCGTAGTGAGAACCCCCAACGCGGTTTCCGCTCAAGTCCCAGGCAACGGCGGTCTTCTCCGGAACCCGGAAGATGGCTCCCTTCCCGTTGATTATCTCCACCGCGATGTCCTGAAGCTTGTTCCTTGACTTCCTGAAGCGCTTTGAGAGGACGCCTATGCTTTCGATTCCCTTCTCTTTCAATGCCTTCCTGAGAACGTCGGCGAGCGTTTTCATGGCCATCGGTTGAGGGTTGGGAGAGGGGTTAAAAGGTTTTCGTGAGATATTCTCTGGGCTTCTTTTGTCTTCTTTAGAAGCCCATAATCTTTTAAATTCCACGTATTAGACATATTTCACAATGGCCATGAGAAGAATAGGGACGTTTAAGCTACAATGTAATAATCCCCATGTATATTTGTTTTTAGGCTACCTGATAATAATCGCAGGCATTATAACGTTTCCATACTTTTTAACTAGGAAAACGCCTCCCGGATACATAATTGGTGGTGACACGTTGGTTCATGCAGCTATAGCTAGGGGTATCTATTTGGGCAGGAACCCCTTTTTGGACCAAACATACAACATATATCCAAACTGGTACCCATTTTTGTATCATATTGTGGTAGCAAGTGCAGCAAAGGCAACAGGAATGTCAATTGAAACCATAATGATAGCTTTCCAAGCGTTTCTTGCCATAACAATGATCCTTGTACTGTTTTATGTGGCCAGAGGCCTGTGGGGGGCCAAAGCAGGAGTATATGCAGCCTCACTATCCTTGATGTTGTTAGGCTCGCATATATACCCCAACCCCAAAGAGTTGGCACCATTATTGGGTGTTCTCTCTATTTATTTTGTGTTAAAGCGTATGTATGTACCGTCTGGGTTTTTACTGGGCCTAGCATTTTGGACGCATTATGCCTTCACCCTGCCCCTTGTGGGACTTCCAATCCTGTTCGCGATTGTTCAGAAAGAAAAAAAGAACATCTTAGTGCCCATCTTGGCATTTCTTATATTCTCTCCGTTTGTTATCAATGCTGCGGTTCATTCGGGAAGACTGCCACAAATAGAGAGTATTTACAATCCTTGGGAGACCGATACACTTGTAAATAAACTGAAAAGTCTACTTCCTCCTGTGTACCTTGTTCCTTTTTTGGTTTTGTCGTTTCTCCGATGGAATCGGGAAAGAGACCCTTTATCTGGGGCACTTTTTTTATTGGTAGGAATCATTGCAATCGCTAGGCTCTTCCCAGAATTACTGCAACCATTTGGAGTATACATATGGTCCAAGCGTTTTGTGGGAATGCTCAGGTACATATATACCCTGTTGAGTGCATATGGAGCTTCTGGCGTTGAGCTATCAACTAAAAGAGCGTCAACCCTTCTAACTGTTACAATGCTCCTTTTAGTACCCCTAGCTGGAGCGGTGATTTTCTGGGATTCTGTAGATAATGATCAATTTGTATGGATTTCCGAATATGACTTTTCCCTTTATTATCCTGAGGAACACTTTCTTGAGGTGAGTTCTTGGATATGGAACAATACAGAGAGGGATGATGTTATTGCTACTAGTGAGGAAGTGGGAATGGTGTTAAATGCACTGACTGGACGTCCAATAGTTGCCACGTTATATGGGCATGGAAACACCTTTATTGACAACCAAAAAAGACGAGAAGACTTGGAACAACTCTTCACAAGTTCTTGCAATAGGAAAAAGGAGATCGTTGCCAGATATGACGTCAAGGTTATAATAACCGAGCCATTTGTTTATGAGCACTGGAACGTGACAGATATTGAGTGTATTGCTGTACCCGTATATCAGATTGAGAATGTTACGATATGGGAGGTGAAAGAATGAGGCTCTTGCCTTATACTATCCTTGCTACTTGTATCCTCCTAGGTGGAACTACCCAGGTTTTGTTTAAGATGGGTATGAACTCAATAGGCCCCCTTGAGGAATTGCTCTCTTTCAAGACCATGATAATGATATTCGCAAACAAATACATTCTCGCAGGCTTAATGATGTATGCAGTATCCTCCATGCTTTGGCTGCTAGGGCTTTCAATGTTGGATGTGAGTTTCATGTATCCCTTACTCAGCCTGGCCTATGTCGTAACCACGATACTGGCGTTTATGTTGCTCAATGAACCTGTAAGAACCACTAGATGGATTGGCGTGGTGTTAGTTGTTTTGGGTAGTATATTAATTGGTATTAACAGATGATTATGAAAACAAACAAAATATAATTCTGGTGCCCCGGCCGGGATTTGAACCCGGGGCGCGGGCTCGAAAGGCCTCCAGCGACGTCCTCTCCAGAAATAAGCCTCAATGAGAAGTGGTCTCAGCTCAAAGAGGCCTACGCGAAGTGGCTCTCCCTCAGAGTTGCCACCGAAGAAACGAAGCAACGCTACTTCTATACCCTTGAGAAGTTCTTTGACTCATATAGCATAAAGACATACGAGGATCTCCAGGAGGTCCTCACCGAGATTGGATACAAGCGCCACATCACCAAAGCCTTGAGAAGCTTTGCCCGGTTCTTGAGGAATCGTGGAGTGATCACCCGCGAACAGTACCTCGACTTGAAGGAGGTAATATGGACAAAACCCACGAACCCGCGAAAGGTGAACGTTTCAGACGAGCAGATTAGGGCCGCCCTAGAGTACTACGAGCAAAAAGACGTCGTCCTCGCGACAATCTACAAGGCTCTTGTTTATTCAGGATTGCGGCTCAGAGCCGTGATTGAGCTCTTCAACGAGTACAATCCTGAGAAACTAATTCTGCCTCATGAGCATGGGAACATAGCAAAATATCCACTACACCGTCAGAAAGGCCAGAAAAAAGCTTTCTATGCATACTTACCTCGCGACTTCGCGCTTTCAGAACTGGAGCAGTTCCCTCTCGACTATGAGCACGTGAGGAACAGGCTCCGCGTCAAGCTTCGTGCCGTCAGGAACACTGAGAAAAGCATTCAGTTCTCGGCCTCAGCAGTGAGGGAGTGGTTCGCGACCTTCATGGCCCGTCAAGGAGCTCCTTTCGAGGTCATCAACTTCATCCAGGGCAGGGCTGAACGCGGAGTCTTGGAGAAACACTACCTCAACCTCGAACTCCTCGCGGACGAGTGGTATTCCGCGGTTGTGGGTGAGTTGAAGAAGGTTTTAGAAAAATAATGGAGGTGAGCGGAGGATGGCCCGGGAGAAGGTTAACGGCTCTGGCACTTATGTTTGGGGGTTTAGCATTGATAAGGAGACTCATCGCATGATTAAAGAACTCTCGCGGAGTCTTGGCATAAGAAACGAGTCAGCAGTCGTCAGGATGGCGATTAGGAGGCTCTACAACGAAGTGAAGGCCTAATTTTTGCGAACTTTTCTCAATCCTTTTGCATGAGCTTTTCGAGGATTCTTAAATATCTTCGCCGTATTCTCTATTTTAGGTTACCTTGGGCCTTCCTCCGCTCAAATCAGTTCTCTCAAATTGGCAAAGTCCTCCGGAGGCGGTAGTATGGATCCGCTTGAGAAACTTGAACGTGAGGTTGAATTCTATGACAGGTACGCTGAGAAGCTTCGGGAGCAGATTGACGCTGCGCAGAAGGAGCTTGCCCGCATTGCTCGCATCAAACAGCAGAAGATAGCCGAGCTCGCGAGGCTGAAGCAGATTCGCACGGCAAAAGCAAAAGGGGTGACAGCCGTATGAAGCCCAAGAGCCTCGCTCAGCTGATCCTCTTCATCATTATCGCGGCCTTCTGGTACAAGGTCGGCTGGCCAGTGATGACGAAGGAGAGCCTGGCAATCGGCGCGGT
This sequence comes from Thermococcus sp. ES12, assembly GCF_012027515.1. NCBI lineage: Archaea > Methanobacteriati > Methanobacteriota > Thermococci > Thermococcales > Thermococcaceae > Thermococcus > Thermococcus sp. ES12. The sequence continues at coordinate 615,631 of NZ_SNUP01000001.1, read as the reverse complement.
GGGTGGAGTATTGGTTCATTGGGCTTTCACGAACAAGGGCAAGAAGGCGGTTGCGCTCATCGAGCCGCTCACGAGTGGCTGGAGGGTTCTGCTGTACGACATGATGTTCGTGGCTTTCCTCACGGCGTTAATTCAACAGAACGGCACGGCTCTTCTCGACGCGCTCAAGGACTCCGTTCAGAACCTCGCGCTTCTGCTCGCGCTCCTCGGCGGGATTGGCATTGACTACTTTGTCGGAGGGTGATGGTGATGGACGTTCTCCAGATTCCGCTCCTCTTCGCATATGGTGTTCTCGCGCTTGTGCTCATTGGCCTTGGCTATGAAATGGCCTCGGCATGGCTGTCGTATAGGAAAGCTTCTAGGAGGTGGTCTAAGTGAAGCGGTTCGGGGTTTTGCTCGCTCTGCTGGTGTTCAGTTCGATGCTGACAGTGGGCACGGGTACGGTGCAGGCTTCACAGTTGATAGAGATTTCAGATTTCACAGATTGGGCATGGTCATATTCTAAGGCAGACTTCGCATACACGACAGACTTATATTCAAAAGACATCAGCTTTCAGGGAGATTCACTTAGGTTCGTTCTTGATGTAGATTTTGCTTCGCTTGATAATGATGCAGGGCAGTATAATCCAAAATTGGGCATAGGACTTGATACGGATTATAAAGCATGGGACAACGCAGTACAGATAACTATCGACAGGGCTTATGTTTCAAGTGGTGCGAAAATCAGCTTTTCAGTCGCCGGACAAGGTGCAACCTCTGATGTTATACTTCATACTGGAGACTATGTGCGTTTTGTTCTTGAATATTCTGACGGGCTCGCAAAGTTCAGAGTTGTTGATTTAGATACTAATGAGACAATATATACTGCAAATGTTGAAACAAATTTGACAGTATCATTCACAAAATTGAATGTTGCATTATACAATGATGCTGCTTCAACATCGATTGTTGATGGAAGACTGAGACTATATACTGAGCGTGGGCCTGACACGAGGGGAATTATTGATGCTTATGTTTCATACTTACTAATTTCAGAGAACAAATATTTTGTACAGTTCTCGCTAAAAGATGCCCTAACTGGCCAGGCTCTCACGGGTGTGACGGTGAAGGAGGGCGATACGGTTCTCGGCACTCTCGACGACGGCGGGACGTTAGGGCTCACTCCAGGCACTCACACACTCACTTTCGAAAAGCAGGGCTATTGGAGCGTCACGAAGACGATTGACGTTCAGAGTGATATGAGCGTTTCAGTCGAGATGTACCCCTCAAGCGCCGCCTTCAAGCTCGAAGACTTTCCGGCTGACATCACGATTCCTGAGAACACGATTTACACACTCACTTTTACCCTAAGCCCGATTGACACTTCCGCGACCTACAACACTTACCTGAGCCTGAGCGGCCTCTCCGACATCATAGAAGTCAGAAAAGACGGCTCCGCCATCTCTCCCGAGAACGGGAAGTACTATCTCGGCGACATCAGCGGCCCGACGCAGGTTTCTATCAAGTTCAAGGCCGGCGCGGTCGGCCAGCACGGCTTCACTCTCACCCTCACCTCGAACGACGCGATAATGAGTCAGACCTACACGACGACGAAGAGCGTCACATACCAGGTTGAGCCGTTGCCGTTCAGCATCCAGATGCCGAGTGAGTGGCAGGTGGGCACGAACGAGCTGAGGATTTCTGAAAGCTCTGGCCAGAGCTACCTCATCACGGCCGTTCTCAAGGACAGCCAGGGCAATGAAGTCTGGAGCGATTCTTATGCCTTCAGCCCGTACGAGGCGCACACTTTCAGCATCAACGTCCCGAGCGAGGGCTCTTACACTCTCGAATTGCAGTGGAACGGCCAGACGGCCGTCTATGACATCACCGTGAACCCGGCCATTACCCTCGTTACCAAGACCCTCACCGTCTCCGAAGGCGGCGAGGGAGTCATCACGCTCCACTTCAAGAACCCGTCGAGCAATGTCCAGTACTACACGATAAAGGTCTCCGGCGGCTTCCTGCCGGCGGAAATCAACCAGAGCATCAGCGTTGCTCCACTGAGCGAGAAAGACGTCAGCATAGCCTTCGCCGTGCCGGAAGACCTCGCTTATGACGCCTACGAGCTGAACGTCCAGGTTCTCCAGGGCAACGCGACGGTCTTCAGCGATAAGGTTGCCGTAAACATCGGGGATTCTGGAGGATTCACGCTCTTCGGCGGCGGAACCAGCACCTCCACGTGGGCTTACGCCCTCCTCGGCCTTCTCGTGCTCGGCGGGCTGGTGTTTGTGCTGAGGAGGAGGTGAGCACATGAAGCCCTTCTTTTCCCTTTTTGAGCGGAAGAAAGACGAAGAAGAGGGAGAGAAGCCGCACAAGAAACGCACGGAGAGACGGAAGTCTCTCGCTGGAGCACTCATGCTCATGATCCTCCTCACCGGGATGGTCGCCGAGCCCGTTGCAGCATCCAGCTTCCCCTCTCCAGATTGGGATTGGGGAAGCAAGTTCTTATCACACTGGAAGGAAGGATTGGCGACGGCGGCAGTTGGAGCTGCAATAGGAGCCTCTATCGGCGGGCCGATTGGGGCGGCAGTCGGCTTCTTTGCAGGATATATTGCGGGCTCTGTGGGAATTGGCTCGATAGTGGATGCTGTATCAGAGCCTTCGGACCAGGACGCAAGTGCTCAAATCACCTCCGACCGCCAGGCAAACCAGAGCACCATTACTAACGATTCTGACGAAACGAGCAAGCTCCTCGACGAGTCGAACCAGGAGGCCTACAAGAGGATCGCCGAGCTTACTGCAAAGCTCCGCTCTGACCTCACGAGGTACGACACGAAAGAAGACGGCGCCACCGGGGACCTGTGGATTGAAATCTACGGGCCCAAGACTGTCTACGGCTTCTCTGCCTTCCCCGTCCAGGCAAAACTCTACACGAAGGAGAGCAACATACCCTTCAATGTTATCCACCTCCGCAGTGTTGAAATCTACCTTCAGAAAGAGAACAGCACCGTCCCGCTTTGGAGAAGGGTGTGGGACTATGGTAACGGCAGCGAAGGCATGAACGGCGAGAGCGCAGTCTATACGACGATCCTCAAGGTCCCTGATGATTACGTCTACAAAGTCCAGCAAGCCATCTCGACCGGCCAGGTTACCAGGAACCTCATCGAAGAGCTTTTCGATGCAAACACCTCAACGTGGGAGATTTTCGTCAAGGTGGACGCCTACCGTGAAGTCTGGCAGAACGAGCCAAGCTATACGAACCAGCAGGATTGTGAGGACAACGGAGGAAAGTGGGACTCGAACGAGAACGTCTGCTACGTCTTCGTGAAGAACGTCGACATAGACTATACAGCCTATACCACATCCGCCTGGAAGCACGTGACAATGGCCCACGACATAGCGCAGCTGGCGGACGGCTTCTATGCCTCCCTGCCGGTCAAATTCCTCAACACTGAAGCAGCTACAAAGTGGGCGATCTACCAGGAGAAATACGCCGGAGCCCTCTCGAACTTCATCATCCTGACCTTTGCCACGCCGCTCCACGTGATAGGCTCAACCGCCGACTATAAGTTCTACATCGTGCCGAATCCAGGCTACTTCGACCCGCTGAGCCCCACATTCACCGACGACTTCCGCTTTGTGGCTGTGAGGGAGTACAAAGACCTGTCCTGGACGGTCGCGGACAGCATCTTCGGCGACCTCGGGACAATGAGCGCTGATTCACCAGTGCTGAAGCTCCTGACTGCCCGCTACACCGAAGATCCGAACACTCTCACCTACAAGGTCTACGGGCTGGCGTCCTTCACTATCAAGCGTGATGATAATACCACCATTCCGCTCTGGCTCGTAGTCAGCCCAAAGATTTCCGTCATCCCGAACACTAGGACTGTCCTAGCCGACGAGCAGATGGAGCAGCTCGTCCAGTTCACCAACGACGACAAGCTCACTGCGGAGGAAATGGAGCAGATCAAGGGCATCGCGGCCAGCCTCATCAACGGTCTCCAGGAGAAGATAACCGCTGCTGAGGACCTCAAGAAGAAGGCCGACGCGGAGAACAACGAGAAGGCTTCTCTCTACGCTGAGAAAGCAATACAGGCGTACGAAGACGCCATTGATGCACTGAACAAGATTACCCAAACCGACGCGGTTCAGGAATACCTCAACTGGCTGAACGTGGCAAAGAAGCTCGAACAGGCCGGCGACTTCTACATGAGCGCGGCAGAGAAAGCCCTCTACGGCGAGTACGAGCAGGCAGAGCTCGACGCGCAGAAGGGTGACGAGCTAAGCCAGCTCGCTGACGAGTACAGGCCTCACATCGACATCGTAGCGACCGCGAAGGATCTGCTGAACAAGGAGGTCTTCGGCCTCAAGCTGTGGGTGCTTCTGCTGATTATCTTCGTTCTTGTTGGAGCTGTGGTGATTTGGAAAACGCTACTCTGAGGTGATGAAAAGATGGCGGACGGAAAAAGCCTGAAATGGGGCCAGTGGGCCCTGAAAACGGCCCTGGCCTCCGGATTCCTTGGCCTCCTTCTTTGGTATGGGGCCGAGAAGAGCATAACAATAGCACAGACCAACACAGCCCTAGCCAGCATCCCACTGGCCTTCGTGGCACTGATAGAGATATTCGACAAGATAGCCGACAAGAACGACTTCTACAACGCCCTCTACAAGCAGTTCGGAGCGAACAAGAGCCGCGGAAGTGCTATCCTCATCAGCCTGCTCTTCGCAGGGCTCGGAATGCTCGTCATCCTGTGGGCCCTGACAGGAACCATCACCATGAACCTCGGCAGCTACGGCCCGGCTAACGTCTTCGTTGCGGGAATAATCAGCCTCTACATCTTCGCTCCAGAGACCGGCGACGACGAACTGCTCTTGTGGGCCTGGATAGCAGCCACAATAGCGACGAAAGGCCAGTACCTGAGCCTCTTCCCTGGATGGGACTTCAACCTCGACACAATCAGCATGCTCGTGAGGACGCTGATTCCAGCACTCTGAAGGGGTGAAGAACAGTGCTCGGCAGGATCGCAGTAGCTCTCATCGCGTACCTCCTCTGCATTTTCCATTTCAGTGATGCAGTGACTTCAGTAGCCAGCCTCTTCGGCCTCACGGGCTTTTGGGCGCTCTTCATACCGAGCACCCTGATCGGCCTCGCAGTCTACAGAATCGCTGATTTGGACAGTTGGGGCCTGTGGGACGCGGCCAGCTTCCTCGTCATCGGCAGTATCATCATGCTCGCAATGACTTCAGACCCTGAAGCGACCGCCTACGAGCTTGTGAAGGGCGTCGTTTCGTTCAGCGTTGCGGCCATCCTTGGAGCTCTTGCCCTCCGCGGAGGTGGGCGCTGATGAATGTGAACGATGCAATCAACCAGCTCCAAAGCCTCGCAGGAAGCCACCCGTACATCGCTCTGGCCCTCATACTGTTCCTCATCGGTGCGCTGGTTAGGGGCAAGGTAGCGCTGATATTCTACGCTCTCGGCGGTCTGGCACTCCTCAAGTCATTCGGGCTAGTTGACACTTTCTTTTCTTTCCTGAAGGAAGTTCCTTCCCTCATCAAAAGCGCACTCGGAGGTGTTTGAAGAATGAGAAAGAAGGAGAAAAGGTGGATAACAATCGGCCTGATAGTGCTCTTCGCGGCCATAGCCTGGTGGGCCTACAACGGCGGCTTCGGCAGCGGCGGCTTCATTGACCTGAGCAACACCCTTGGCGGCGACAACACCAGCGAGGAGACTACCTACCAGCTCGCTGTCGCTGACCTCGCCGCGAGCGTTGACCAGACAACCGGACATGTGACCGTCTCGTTTAGCCTGACGAACGAGGAGCACTTCAACATCAGCAGCGTCCAGGTCCTCTACGCGCTCAACGTCGCCGACCCGAACAACGCCACCTACACCGCCCTGAACGCCACCGCCGAGAACGACACCTACAAGGCCGAGATTCCGAGCAAATTCGGCGATGTGGTCTATTACAAGGTCAAGGTCGTCTATGATGGCACTAAGGAGCTCGTGACCGACGTCCAGAGCATAACCGTTACCGACACCACTGCCCCGACCGCGACCCTGAGCATTGAGTACAACGCCACGACCGGCAATGCGACCATCACCATCAACGCCAGCGACAACGACGCCATAGACAAGGTCGTCCTGTTCTATGCGGTCACCGCAGACGGCAACCTGACCAACGTGACCTTCAGCAACGTTACCCTCAACGTCAGCCCGTACACTTACACGCTCACCGTTGACAGCAACACCACCGACACGACCTACTACTACCTCGACGTTTACGCGGAAGTCCATGACATCAGCGGTAACATGGCCAGAGTGCCGGAGAACGGCACCGTCCAGCTCTACGCGAACGAGACTAAGACCGTGAGCGGCTGAGGTGGGCTGAAATGATGCCCACCTACCGCGCCTCTCCATCTTTTTCAAAAGTGATATTACGCCTGTTCGCAGTGGTTAGCCTAATTTTTTTGCTCCATTTCAGCTATTCGACGTTCGTCGAGCACGACCCGCTGAAAGAAAGACTGTATGAGCTCGGCTATCCAACAGAGGGCTACATCTTCACGAACGACACGGTGAGGTGGGCCGACGGGCATCTGACAGTCTTCCAGGGCGCCTACGTGGAAGACTATCCAATCACCGCCGAGCAGGCGTACGAGATTGTGAGAAATTACCTCGCCGACTACAACCAGAAGCTGAAACAGTACGACATGAAAATCGAGCCGAAAAAAGAGAGCCTCGCGGAAAAGGAGGAGAACAACAACCTGTATTGGGTCTTCGAAGTCTACATCCACAAGGGCTCGACCGAGATTTTTGCGGGCTTCGCCTACGTGAACAGAAAGACCGGCACGGTGAAGATGAAAGGCCTCTTGGGGTGAGAACATTGGGGCAAAACTGGCGTGTCAGGTCTAAAGCTGACAAATACAACTTTGAGATTCAAACGCTCTTTGACATCATCAGATTGCTCAATCACGTTGGAACCAGTTATCAGGCGCAGATGGCTCGAGACCTCGGAATCAAGCGGCAGACGATGAACGAGTACTTCCACCGCATTATCCTTCCGCTCGCTGACAGAGGCATCTTCGTAGTCAAGCCCTACTCTACAAGGTGGGGAGATCCGCGCTATTTCATCTGGCTGGCTCCAGGCTGGAGGGAAGCACTCTGCAAGTGGATTCTCGAGGAGGTGGGAGGGTGAGCTTCAGAAGTATAAAGTTCTGGCTTCCCATTATAATATATATGTTATCCATTGGGCCAGCGCTTGCGGCCACATTCTCTTGGTCGGGGGTCCTCAGCGTGGGCCAGAACATCACCGTGAACAATCTGACTCTTAGTATAGATCAGAACAATCAAACAGGCCAGCTGGCCCTCATAGTTGAGAATGGAAGCAATATCCTCGCTCTGATTCAGGGGGACGGGAGCACAAGAGTTGGGAATCTTACGATTTCCTTCATTACCTTCAACGAGAAGGGGTATATCACCATCAACGCGCCCGGGCTGTTCACAGTTGGCCGGCCAGTTGGGGTAAATCCGGCAATCCTGACCGAGAACGCGAAGCTCAAGGAGCAGGTGGCCAATCTCACCGAGGAAATTAACGCGCTGAAGAGCGAGAACGCGAAACTCATGGCCCAAATTGATTCTCTCAAAAAGGAGAACTCACAGCTGAAAGAGAAGCTGAAGAGCCAACCGAACATCGCCGAGCTAAATGCCAGGATAGTGAACCTGACCAAGGAAAACCGCGAGCTCAAAGCGCAGTTAGCAAACCTGACGACCAAATACAATCAGCTCAAGGCAAAGGCTGACTTCCTGAGCCAGCAGAACGATGAGTACAGGCAGATTATTCAGCAGGTGATGAACGAGCAGAGTTCCGAGGCCAAGCAGAGCTACATCGAGAAAGCGAAGAAAGAACGCCTGATAGGTTCAGTTCTGCTGAAGAGCATCGTATTCAGCTTAGTCGTCGTGGGATTGGTTGGATACGGGCTTTATAGGAAGAAAAGGGCGTGGGAGCTGACATAAGCAATAACACAGCAGGAGGTTGGAGTTTTGAGGAAACGAAGAAATGAGCGGGGCGCCTGGTGCTAAAATATTATGTGTGTGAAAGGGGTTATTTTATTTTCAATAAAGAAACGGAGGGGTTAGCGTGGAGTATGTTGGCAAGAATCTGACCTCATGGGCGCCCACAACAAAAGGGCGCCTGAACGAGATTTATCTCGGAAGAGGCGTTAGAAGCATGAATCATACTCTAGACCGCTGGCTGAGAATCAATGAGGACGATGCCAACCACATGCTCTTCCTCGGGCCAAGCGGCTTCCAGAAGTCAACAACAATGAAAGCCATCCTACAAGAGATTTGGTTAAACACTCGTTGGGGCAGGAATCAAGAACCTCCGCTTATCATAATCTTCGAGCGCAAGTACGACCGCGCTAAAGCGCAACTGGTCAAGAAGACGTTCTACGATCTGGTGAGGGAAAGAGGAGAGGGCTGGCTGAGGGCCAGAATGACTCAAGTGACAGAACTCAAACTCTATATCCAAATGCTTGAGCTTCCAGCCTTTGAGGGCCAGCTTGGGCTCATGGGGGACTTCGCACTCGGATGGGAGAACATCCTCGGCTGGCTGAGGTACGATAGGCAGCACACCCTCTTCAGCCTCTTCGGCATCCGGCCACAGGCCTTCCCCATCAGGAGGTTCGTCTTCAATCCAACTAGAGATCCTCATCACATAGCCCTGGACTCCGGGCCAGAGACGGAAGTTGTTGCAACATTCATCCGGTATGAGCGCTTGGACTTCGAGGATGTAGCCAAGGTCGTGAACATCAACCCCAACACAATCTATGCTCAGATCATAAAGTCGGCGTGGGATGAAGAGAAGGCAAGGGATCCTGATGATCTCGTTATGGAGGCAAAAAGAATCTACGATGAAATGCTGGAGTTTCTTGAGGTGGAAAACAAGAAGCCGCCCACGAGCCTGTGGGGCGTTTACAACGTCGCCAAGAGCCTCAAAAAGGTTCGGTGGTTGAAAGTCAAAGGGAAAGACCTCTTCGACCAGCTCGACAACACGAAAATCAACGTGATTGACTTTAGCCAGAACTCCGACCTGACCGAGAGTGCAAAGAACATCATCTTCAAGAAAGTCGTAGAGTGGGTCCTGAACGAGTACGTCCAAGAGAAAGAGACGGCCGTCTTCATCGCTGGCGATGAAATCCAGAATTACCTCCGCTCCCGGTGGGGCAAAGCTATGGCCGCCAAGCTCTTCAGAGAAGGCCGTTCCAACCAGGTAAACTTTCTCGCCGCCACACAGTACCTTCACAGCCTGCCGTCCGAACTCATATACGGAGCCAGCCACATCGCCATCCTTGGAACCCTCGCTTCAGCTGACGATTACGCGCTCCTGAAAAAGGTCGTTCCTGATTTTGACGTCAGCTTTGAGCGTATTGTCGCTTCCTCGCCCGAAGAAGTTGAAGAGCTCAAAAGAAAGTACCGCGGGCGCGGGTATTTCATTTATAACAAGTTCTTCACCGAGCGGATTCATTTCCGCCCTTCACAAACCCTGTGAGGTGAGTTGAGATGCTCGAGTGGTTGAGGAGGAAAAAGAAAAGAGAAGGTGGCCTTCCAAGAAGGGATTATTATACCGAACCCCAAGGCGGGCTCCAAGAAAAAGTCCTTGAGAAAGCCGAGCAGGCCGAACAGAAATTGATGCATGAGGAAAAGCCGGTCCTCCAGGACTGGAGGCAGAAACAGGCCATCCAGTCCCTAAAGTTTGTGAGAACTCACCATCAAGTTCTGAAGGTTTACTACAAATTCAAAAGCGGCAACAGCATGGTAAAAGAGATCGTAACCCTCGGCTACGTCCAGGGCGTTGCGATAGCTCCGAACAACATGCTCGTGATAGCATACACCCCACGGCCTCCAAGCTGGCTGGATGAGATATTTCTCTCCCTTGCCAGAGTGCTCGGCAGAGGGCCACAACAGAAGCTCCTCTGGACCTTCCCACAGTTCGCCCCACTCTCGGCCATGGACACAACGATAATCGTGGAGACTTCAAGGATAATGAGCACAGTGTGGGGCGACTTTGCAATGCCTCCAGAGCTGAGCGAAGAACAGATCGCAGCATTCTACGCAATCTACCAGAAGAGCCAGACGCTCGAGGCTCTGGTTGATAACGTGCTCAAGAAGACCGGCTCGCTCGTCAACACAGCCCTGGACATTAACCCGTTCGTCAAGAGCTACCAGCTCATTGAGAAGACCAAGAACCAGAAGAAGAAAGAAGAGCGCCTGAAAGTGGCTGAGGGTGGAGAAATCATCCTCAGCAGAGGAGAGAAAGACATTTGGGAGGAGTTCAACATATGAGCGAGGTAGCTGAACCAACCGCCCCACCACAGGATGGACAGAAGGTCGTAGCGAAGGACCTGTTCAAAGAGATCCTCGAACAGCAGGAGGTCATGGAGCCACAGCATACTCCCCCGGCTGAGGAGGAGAAAGTTAGCGAGAAGGAGAGAAAGCAGAAGAGTGGAGGAAAACGCCGCTACATTTCCATTACTGACAGAACAAACTCGGCGCTGATGCTCCTTGTGCTTCGTAGGCTGAAAGCAGCGGAAGAGCACTCGTTCCAGCCCGACGTCAAGGAGAACATCCGTGAGGCCGTAATCATCCTCAAGCGCATCATCGAGGAGAACGAGGACATGTTTCCGGGGGTGTTGAAGCAAAAAGATTGAAGAAAAGCTCTGCATCATCAACGACCTACCCTGAGGTTCTTTATTCACTATTCTTTATTCAACTCTTGTAGGATCTCTTTGATGGATTTGATATCAGTTTTTAGTTCTTTGATTTCATCTAACACCCCCTTATTCTGGCTTTCTAGCTCCCCAATGGTTTTTTGTAACGCCTTGACAGACCTCTGTAAGTCACTAATAGAATTTTGTAATGTACCTAATTTCTCTTCTGATGAATATGCTGACTTGACTGCTAGTCTCAATGCAATGATTGCAATTCCAAAAGAAATTAGTATTGATCCTAGTGTTGGTCCTATCATAGCCAACACACTTGATATGTCCTCCTGACCAGACAATGGAGGGAGGAGTATACATGTCACACCTAATACTATCAGGACGAATGCTCCCACCAAAACATCTTTCTCTATCACTTTCATCACCTCACGGCAACCGACCGACCTCACGGCCATCAACCCTGAAGATCCACTGCCAAGTCCACGTCCAAGAGAACTTCCGCTCAATCTCGAGCGTGTGTTCATCATTAGGACCTATCTTGAAGACCGCATGCTTGCCGACCTGCTCCGGAACCTCGACACCATTCACCCAAATTTTGATCTTTCCATTTCTCCAGACCTTGAATTCATACACCGCTTCCCCATCCTCGAGAGTGAGTACTGGCACGTTGCCGATTATAATGAATATAACAGCCAAGACAACCATGACCACTCCTGAAATCATCATTATGAATCCCCAAAAGTTTATGTCGGTGACGTAAAGCGTGGAAGTCACTTTAAGGCCCTTTGGCATTAGTGTGCTGAAAGTATTGTCAAAGTACACGGTATAATTGCCCTTTTCAGGCGCTTCAAAACGAATGCTAATCGGGCTCACCAAACGGCCGAAATCCTTCACAGTTTGCCCCGTTCTATCATCGACCACATAAATGCGGATATCCCTGTTTCCACCAGACACCGTGGCATTTATCTCGAGGATAGTGCCCTTTGAGAGCCTCCATCCCCATGGCTTGGCCTCTTTTGGGAGGACCGTGAATTCCTCGTGCCAAGACTTGTAGAACTTATGATCCTCAATAATGGCTAATCCCGCAACAGACACAATGAGCCCGATGACCAAGAGGCCTATAAGCCAACCCCACGTACGCTCGCGACGCTTACGAACCCTGATTCCAGAAGGCGGCTTCAACGACTTCGGCTCTGTGAGAGCCTTCAAGCTTTTTGGCTCCCTATCTAACCTCTTGTACGGCTCGGGGATATCCGCCATAATGGGCCCTCCTCCGCTCTTTTCGACAATGCAATACTCCTATTACGAGCACGTATAAGAACATTTCGCCGCGCCGCGTTGGGAAAACGCCAGGATTTTGGATATCACTCAAAGTTCTGGTTCCACAACAAAACCCACCCCGAACAATCCCCCATCAACCAGAAAAATTCGCAAACCTTTTTTACCATATCCTCATATTGTGATACCGTAATAATATTATTAACAACAACAGGCAGGCGGGGCACAATGACCGACCAAGACCCCAAGATGAAAGTGCTGATTCACTTCACTGGAAAAGGAGTGAAAGCTAATAAAATAGAAGTCTTGAAATTAGGAGACTTCCTCTCAAACTTTCAACGCCTCTTATTTGAATACGGGAAGGCAAAGGGCATTAAGAAGCCCCAAGAACACCTTAAATTATACCTAACCAAAATATCACCCGGAAGCATCCTCGTAGAAACCGAACCTACCAGAGAATATTACAGATATATAGAACCCACCTCAGAGGCAATAGACTTCATAATAAACCTCATCCAGTACGTGGATGATATTACAAAGGCAAAAGAATATCTATTGAAGGAATTAAAGACTCCCGAAGCCGTCTTGAGTGCTCTTAAACGCCTTGAAAGAATGTGGTCTGAAGAAGACATACAAGTCGGGATAGCCAAAGGTTACGAACCCACCGATTTTGTTTATCTCCCCCCCGAGAAGAAGCCCTACATAGAAAAACTAGTTGTCGAATTCATAAAAGAAGCCTCCGACAAGATAGTAGGCGCCATAGTTGGCCTCAAGACTCACGGGCGCAAACCATATTTCGAAATCATCTCGGATACAGGGGAGAAGATCAAATGCTATTATGACCCCAAAGAAGATCCCGAATTAGAAATGAAAGCTTATAAACACTTCTGGAAACCCGTCGAAGTCATTGGTATTTTGAAGCAGAAAGGTAGTAAAAAGGAAGTCGAGAAAACAATAGACATACAACTCCACGCCATAAGGATTTCTGGAAAATTCGCCGGATACAAGCTAAAGAAAGAGCTGATCCTACAACCCGAATACGACCACACCACCGACGTATGGTGCGTGGAAAACCCTGATCTCGAACTCTACGGCTGCGGACAAACCCTCGAAGAAGCACTAAAAGACGCGGAGGAAGTCTTCCAGGCCCTAATCGAAGAATACGCCCTAGAAGATGAGGAGCTCTTAGACGACAGTGCAAAAACCCTCCGCTCAGCCCTTCTCCAGTACGTGGAGGTGGACACATGAAAGCCACAGACATCCAGAAAGCACTCAAAAAGAAAGGATTTCAGAAAAAAGAAGGTGGAAGACACACCAAATACATCCTCTATGTGGACGGCAAGAAAACCCGAATAATGACAGTATTCAGCAGGGGCAAAGACAAAAAAGAGCTTGGAGACGACCTGATAAAGAGAATAAAGAAACAACTCCACTTTGATGACCCAAAAAAGTTTGAAGATTTTGTAAAATGCCCCCTCACATACGAGGACTACCTCACCATACTCCAACAAAAAGGCATTATATAGAGGTGAGCGCATGACCACCCAAGGGAGCTCAGACGCTAAAATCATCGAACCACTGCCGAAATTATTCTGCTGATGAGGAAATAGTGAACCCAAAATCTTATTAATCTCAAGAGTATTACTTTGGATTGAGGTGACACCATGTATTCTATAAAAGACCTCCAAGATATTATCTCCCACATAGTTTCTACCAAAGGGCATGTAAGGGTCAGGGATGGAGGCATAGAGATCCACATCCATGGGGGCCTTTCTGGTCAAGAATTTAGAGAAATAGAAAACGCAGCTTGGAGAGGAGGATTAATCCTCGATAGGATTTATTATCACAGAAACAGTGATACCCTCGCAATTAGATTTAGAAAACCGAAGGATTGAGGTGGATTCCGATGAAAACTATACTAATATTGTATCCATTGGGGCTTAGCAAGGAGCTTGAGGAAAACCTAAAGCACGGACAAATCAATTACATATCAGAAGTAGGATATATTGTCATTGGGGATACTTTTGAGAAAGTTAAACAAGAGCTAGAGGGAATAATGGAATCTCTAAAGCAAATTTGGGAACCAATAAATCAAGCCGGGGTCTTTTTCTTTGATGAGAAAGAGTTTATTGAAAAGCCTCAAGAATATACCAGATCCCATCCAAAGAACATCCGCATACATCAACACAATGCTTTATATGAACGGTGGAGCTCAGACGGAAATCTTCGAAGCACAAGATGGCAAGCTGTATTTCGGCATAATAGTCCCATTGGAATGGGACATTGACACGGCCTTTTCGAAAATATGGAAAACTCTCAGAGAAGAACTCAAGAAACACAACCTCCATGGTGAGACCAAATGAACAAATGGAGAAGCTTCCCCACATGGGACAACACCATAGACTTCTTCCCGGGGATTATCCAATGGAACTTAAAACACCTAAAAATACAGAAAAAAGACCCCACCCTGAAATGGATAACTGACAACTACGCAATAATCCCCGCCAGTAAAGGAAGACCCCTCCAAGACCCGTGGGGTATACTCGCAGAATATATCTACGGATGGTATGAATACAGAAGAATAAAACCCGTACCAGGGGGCCGCCACAGGATCCTGCACATCTCAATATTGATGGACAACTACGGCGTTCCAGCAACAATCACCCTCTCCCTCAACGGCTCACCACCCAAGGGAAGGCTGCTCATTGAATTAATCGGATCACAAAACCCTCAAATAGCAGGGATAATATTCATCGGGTCAAGAGTGAAAGCATACAGAGCATGGGACATGGATCGGTTACCAATCCAACTCAGACACGCCCTCACGCAAGCCTTAACCCTCCTTCTCTGACCCACAAATTTTTAGACCTACGAATCCTCCGAGCTTTTCTGAATGCTACTACAGAACGCGGCAGGAAATAGACGGTAAACCTTATTTATCTTATGTGCCTTATCTTCAATTGCCAAAACAATTATGGTAATCGGGGAGAGGATATAATGACCAACGACCAGGATCACACTAAGATCATCGAACCACTCGCGAAATTTCATGCACGACTCGACAAAGAAGGTAGGGTTGCAATCCCAAAAGTGATTCGTGATGCGCTGAATCTTTCAAAAAATGACTATGTAGAAGTCATTATAAGAAAGATAAATATCAATTATGCTAGAAGAGAAATTCGCGTGCTTCGTCAAGCGTATCTTATTACCCGGCTCGGTGCCAAGGGATTGATATTTTTACCTGCAGAACTGAAAAAAGAATTTGAATTGAATGAAAAGGATATTGTTGAAGTTGTTCTGTATGGTTTCTATAAGTTTGATGAACTTGTAAGTGAGAAGGGTAGACAACTGATGACAAAAATCCAAAGCACAGGCAAATGGACAGAATTAAAACCAGACGATCAACTGCCAGGAGACAAAAGCATGGAACATTTCACCTATGTTTTTGTTTAAGTTTAATATTAAGTACTTATAATTAATTAAGATTATAGGAACAACCTAAAAACTCCTATTGTTCTTTACGCCATGCTCCGGGCTGATTTTTAGAGGACTGAATTAATATGCCGATAAAATATTTTAACTTACTACGTTGGCTTATAATTTGTCGGAATTTTTCCATCCAAAAAACCAACACTGTACATTTTGCCACAATTATGCCCGCAAAAATCTTTTATATTTGAAGTGCTTACTATCTTACGAGAAATATTCTCGTACGGGAAAAAATCTCGTAAGGTGGTGGATGTGAGAAGGCTCGGAAGACCTCGCAAGTATGAAGGTCCTGTGAAGAGGTTCGAGGCATGGATCCCTTATGATGTCTACCAAGAGATGGAGAAAGAGAAGCAGCGCCGCGGCATCTCTTGGCCAGAGCTCGTTCTTGACATGTGGGGTGCCTACAAAAGCAAGAGGTGAGTTCTATGAGAATTCCCGCGAGGGGCCCTGGACGTCCAAGGAAATGGAACAGCCCGCTTGTGCAGTGGAGGGCTGACATTCCTCAGGAGGATTATGAGCTTGCCGAGGAAGAGCGTCTCAAGTTGGGCCTCTCGCGGGCCGAGTGGTTCCACTGGATGCTTCGTCATATCAAGTTGGACGTTATGGAACTCATTGCGAAAGTCAAGCATCAAGAAGAGTACATCACGCAGCTCGAAAAGAAAAACCAGGCTCTTCTCGAAGAACGCGAGAAACTTCTCGCCAGAATCGAAAAGCTTGAACTCGAAAACGAGGCCCTCAGGCAGGGCCGCTCGGTGCGCTCGTACCAGGACGCGCTCAAGCTCAAGGAGCTGGCCAAGAACGCGAGGGAAGGCGTCAGCTGGAAGGCCCTCTGTGCTGAGGTCCTCGGCCTCCGCGATGAGAAGAAGATAAAGGATCTTCTCAAGCTGGCCTTCGTCGTCAGGAAGAACGACCGCAACCGCTTCCCCGACAAGTTCTACCCCAAGGACATTGCGGAGGAGTTCCACGGTTGGGTTCTCAAGAGGCCAGAGACAAAGGTCGCGGACATCATTGACTACGTCCTCCACAGGGAGGACACCCTCAAGGCTGCAAAGGACCTGAAGGTCGGTGAGGCCGCGAAGGAGAAGGTCCCTGAAGTCAAGCCGCTCAAGACTGGAAAAGCCGCAGAGCGCTGGATCGAGATGTTCTTTGAGGTCGTCTACCGTGATTACACGGCGCTCATCAACCAGAAGCGCGGCAAGGACGCGAAGAAGTACTTGGAGGAGAATGTCCCCAAGAAGCTGGAGAAGGTCCTTCAGGACATTGACCCTGAGGACTGGCGCAGGGCTGTTCTTGCGGTTCTGGAGGCGCATGAGGAGGATTGGGGAGATGTTTTCGTTTCTAACCTCCGGCGCGTTGCCCTGCGTGCCCTGAATGAGTTTTCACGCGCATCACTTGCCGAGGTGAGGGCCGATGTCTGAGTATGGGGTTCGCCTCTCTGAGAGGCTGCCAGTTTCGAAGGAGACGAAGGAGCGGCTCCTGGCTTTCGTCAGGAGTAATGACGAGGTGAAGAACGCGGATGAGGCGATTTCGTTCTTGCTGGACTTCTACCGCAAGCACAGGAGGGGTGCTGATGTCTGAGCCGTTTGTTCCGGTTAAGTTCCTGGTTTCGGTTGGGGATTACAAGGAGGGCATGATGTACCTCATAGAGCCGGAGGTTGCGAAGGTCCTCTGGACAGTTGGGGCCGTGGAAGTAATCGACGAGATTGGTAAGATGGTCGGGGAAGTTGACAGGGCGGTAATGGAGGAGAAGGAATCAGAACCGCTCACGGAGCTCCCTAAGAACCTCTATGAGCGCGCGGAATTCTGGATCTGGTACACGGAGGAGTACATCAGGAGGAACAGCAGGCGCGCTCCTGTGGATGATATTAATGTCAGGCTGGCAAAGCTGGCGAACCTCAAGAAGAAGCTTCGGACTCTTCGCGCCATCAGGCTGAGGAAGATTCTCACGACCGCAATGCTGAGGCCCCACTCTGATGGCATTTTGGCGCGCCTCACTCCCGAGGAGGCGGAGGTTTACGAGTATCTCTCAACCGTGGTCGAGAGGTGGTTGGGATGAGCCAGTCGGAGGCTGAGTTTTGGAGTTGGGTTGCGGAGGAAGTGAAGCAGGCCCGCCCGCAGGAGGGCATTGAGGACGTGGTAGCGTGGCTTGAGGAGCAGAAGGCCAAGGCGGAGGAGTTGAGGTTTTCGTATTCGCTTCGCAACGAGCCCCTCAAGGCGGCTTATGAGGAGGGGCGGCTGGAAGTCATCAACGCGGTGCTGAAAAAGCTCAGGAGGGTTGGGGTATGAACGCGGATGAATTTGTCCTGAGGATTTGGAATTATTTCAACAAGACTATGGACGATTTGCCTTGGCAGGTGGTTGAAGCAGGCGGTGCAGTAGCAATCACCCACAACAGCTTTGACAACACGGTCGACATCGACCTAATACTGAAGGAAATCACAGAGGACACTATAGACGAGTGGAGGGAAGCAATAGCAGCAGGGGCTAAAATACTCTTCTATTGGGGCGAATGGACGGGTAAAAAGTTCGAAGGCGGGGATGAAGAATTCCGCTTGAAGGTTCTCATGGCGCCCACTTGGGATGACCTGGAGAAGGCGGTCAAAGAGATCCGCGCACACTTGGAAAAAACTGGTGGGGTTGATCTAGAATGAGGGACTGGTCTACTCTCCGCCTCCGCGCTCTCGAACTTTTGAGGGAGGATTGGCGGAGCCCGAGTGAGTTGGCCAGGGAGTTGCACATTGACATCCTCGACGCGAAGGCCATCCTCAGGGACCTCTCAAGGAGGGGCCTGGTTTACCGTGACGGGCCCTTGTACATCGCAAGGGAGGGGTTCGCATGAGGCAGTTTTATGGGTTTTTGGAGATTCGGGAGGGGCCGGAGCAGAGGTATTTCTCGGAGGTCGTCATTGAGGCGGAGTCGTGGGAGGAGGCGAAGAGGGCCTTCGCCGCGTGGCTGGCGCTTAAAGCAATGGAGGATGTTCCGGATGGGGATGATAGGGCGGCGTTGATGGACGTTGAGCTGGCGGCTGGAGTCATGGGGTTCAGGGAAACGCACCTCCTCAGGGTTCCTCGTCGCCGTGCGGTGGATTTGCTTTACGAGGCGGAGCGGAGGCTGAACCTCCTGAAGGCTCGGGGAGGTGGGGAGTGATGGTTGCAGCCAGGGCGGCGATGGTTTACGCTAAGCCTGAGGCGGGCCCGGAGCTTTTCAAGGACTTCTACGAGCACATGAGGAGAGAAATCCTCACTTCGGAGAACAAGATGGTGTTCAGCAGGACTCTTGACTTCCTCTTTGGCAGGGGCGAGTTCTCGGTTTATGATATTGATGCGATTGTTTTCGACTGGCAGGTTAAGCGTTACGTTTCGGCCTTTGAGCTGAAGTTCAAGAGCTGGAAGGTAGCCAAGCCCGCGTGGCTTGATGGGTACCTTGAGGTGAATGGTTACCAGTTCATCAGGGTGAAGAGGTTGGCCAGGCTCCTCAGGGTTCCTTTGTATTATTTTGTTCAGGTGGGGCATTATCCCAAGGCCCGGTACGTGCTCTTTGACCCGCTGAAGATTCGGGCTGAGTTGGAGCGGAAGTACGAGGGGACTTATGCCGAAGACCTATACGCGCTGATTCCGCTTGATGATGCTATCGTTTCCAAGAGCATTGAGGACCTCAGGACGGACTTAGGCCTACTCTTAGGGAGGTGACGGGGCGTGGCGATTAGAATTCGAAAGGTGGAGTGGGGCTATTATGAGGTGGAGGCGTCTTCGGGGGATTTTTTCAGTATCACTTTCAGATATGATAGCAAGCGGCACAAGTACATTGTGAGGTTCGACTGGACTGGCAAAACTAAGGAACTAACTGAGAAGGAAGGCACGACAGTAATGGAGTTCCTTGACTGGCTTTCAACCTTGGCGGTCGAAGAATCTTTCGAAACTCAAGGAGCGTGATGGCCGTGAGCATTAGTTCATACATTTCGGTGTATCACTCGGATACGAGCTTGAAGACACACGAGGGAAGAGTCAAGAAAGCTCTAGAGATGTTCAGAGAACTATACCTCGAAGATTCTGACAAAGTGCGCGTGGCAGAGCACTTTGCAAGATACCTCATTGAGGACAACAAATTCTTCGCGTTCATCAATCACAATTATGACATAATTGAGAAGGAGTTCGAGGCGGCGTTTGAGTTCGCGAAGTCCCTAGCGTACGCCTATGACGATTGGGCGTTGATAGTGTTCGCTTCAGAGGTTGAAGGGCATGAAGGAAGATTTCTTATGTCAAAAAAGCACGGCATCATCAAATTGGAGGATAATGAGAAGTTTGCAAGAGAGATGGAGTATCTCTTTACAAAAGCTGAGTTTTTGAAGGCAAAACGCAGGCTCGAAGAGCTCGAAAAGGAGCGTGATGGCCGTGAGTGATGTGAAGCTCTGGAAAGTAACTGTTTGGTGCGAGGATATTGCACCCTACGAAGAAGAAAGTATCTTTGACATCCTCGTGATTGCGAAAGACATTGACGAGGCAAAGAAGCTTGCATTTCAATACTTTGAGGAGCACTTTGACGAAGTTGATGTTGACAACATCACAAGAGTCTCACTTGAGGAATCAAGAGTTCTTGGCATAATTTCTCCCTCTGCAATAGATGACGAGGAGGACTGGATATGACTCATGTTAACTTTCGTATGGATGTTAACGTTCGGGATACTAACAGCCTCTGTATATTATCCATCTTTCCGAAAAGAAGTTCCCGTATGACCAAGGACAAACGGCCCAAATATGGAATACTTGCACCATCGTGCAGTATTCACCCCCAACTCGCTAACCGCAACCCGACTGATAATTTTAAGCCCGTCGCAGTTAATAACTAAGGTGGTGGTATTATGCCGAGGAAAAGACGCCTTCCGGACGTGGTGACCATCAAAATGCCCGTGTTAGTCCAACCTCGCGATGTCTTCGAGGTTGTGTTCGAGAGCGAGGAAGCCAGAAAGATGGCCGAGGAGATTGTCGAGTACATTAAGAAGAACGGACGCATGGGGTGGGACGAGTACAAGGATCTCTTCCCGCCGGAGAAGCATTACCTTTACTTCCGCGTCATCAAGAGGCTTGAGGCTCTTGGCTTCATCAGCCGCGGGGCTTACCACACGTACATTCTCTCGAAGAAGTTTACGGACCGCATGGAATACCTCGGAAAACTCTGGCTTTTCAAGATGGGTAAAGTCGAGGAAATCTGGTGATTCACATGACCGCAACAGCAATAACCCCGTGGGGCGCAGGTCAGAATTGGTGGACTTTCATGGATGATTATGGAGGGAACCGCCATAAAAAGACAGATGTGCACATTACTCTTGACCAGGACGTCCTCTTAGAACTGGCCAGATTGGACGTGGTAAGGTCTCGTTTTATTAACAGCCTGTTAAGGGTGGCTCTCTTTGGAGAAGAGCCTTCTGTAACGGTGAAGCTGCTATTAGAAAGACGGGCAGGAGAATTCTGGTGCCCCGGCCGGGATTTGAACCCGGGGCGCGGGCTCGAAAGGCCCGCATGTTTGACCGGGCTACACCACCGGGGCTCGATATTAGGGAAGGGCGAGCGTTTAAAAATCTTTCGTCGGGGCAATTCTTTTTAATCCTCCTCCCGATTCTTCCCCGATGCTGGGGGTAAAAGTCCACAAGCGGGAAGCGGAAAAGGTTAGGAGAAGGCTTATAGAACTCGGCGTTCTGGCTAAAGGATACGCCGTCAAGCGAGAAGGGGAGTTCATACTCTTCCCCATCACGGAGCCAGTGGAGGACTTCAAGCTCGTCGAAGCCGACTTCGAGAAGCTTGAGAGAAGACCCCACAGCTACCGTGAGGTCGTTGAGGTTCCCGAGGAGGTTAAACCGCTTCTCCCAAGTTCCTTTGACATAATCGGGGACATAGCGATAATCGAGCTCCATGAGGAACTGGTACCCCACGGCAGGGCAATCGGCGAGGCTATTCTCAAAGTTCACAGGCACATAAAGGCCGTCTTCGCTAAGGGGAGCAAAGTTGAAGGGGAATACCGTGTGAGGGGGCTGATTCATCTTGCCGGCGAGAGGAGAACCGAAACGCTCCACCGCGAGAACGGAATAAGGCTCAAGCTCGACGTGGCTAAAGTCTACTTCTCCCCCCGTCTGGCCACCGAGAGAACGAGGGTCTTTGAGAAGGCTCAACCGGGGGAAGTTGTCTTTGACATGTTCGCCGGAGTCGGGCCGTACGCGATACTCCTTGCAAGAAAGGCGAAGCTCGTCTTCGCCGTTGATTTGAACCCCTGGGCGATAAAGTACCTTGAGGAGAATGTACGGCTGAATAAAGCCCGAAACGTCGTTCCGATCCTCGGCGATGTGAGGAAGGTCGCGGGCAAAGTCGAGGCGGACAGGGTTATAATGAACCTGCCCAAGTTCGCCGACCGCTTTCTGAGGGAGGCGATGCTGAGCGTTAAGGACGGTGGGGTAATCCACTACTATGGCTTTGGGCCGGAGGAGGACCTATACTCGGAGCATGAGGCGAAGATTAAAGCTGTTGCGCGGGAGCTCGGCTTTACCGTTGAGTTTCTGGAGGAAAGAAAGGTCCGTCCCTACGCGCCGCGGCAGTTCAACATAGCGATTGACTTCAGGGTTTTGAAGTGATGTTTTGTGTGGCGAACAGCCTTTAAAAGTGCGCTGTTTTCAGGATAGAACACACAAAAAGTTAGAAAAAGAGTCACTTCCCCGCTATCTTCACGTTCTCGAACTTTATGAAGGGCGTTATCATCGTGTTCATGAAGGGCATAACTGTCTGCTCCCTTGAGACTTCGCTGGCCTGCTTGAGAAGCTCGTAAACGTTGCCCGCTATAAGGAACACGCTTGAGCCGACGACCTCGCCGTCCTCGATGAGGAAGGCCGGGTTTGCAGTAACTGCAAAGTTTCCGTTGTCGGGGTTGCTTGAATGGGCACCTTGGAAGCCGTCCACGAAGTAGCCGCGCTCGATTTCGGCTATCATGTCCTCAAGCGAGCGCCTGCCCTTCTCTATGACGACGTTGTGGAAGCCGATGTTTATGCCGCCGCTCCTCAGGTCGCGCTTCCCGTTCCCTGTGCTCTCGGTGCCGTAGACCTTCGCCCAATAGTTGTCCCAGACGAAGCCCCTGAAGGTTCCTTCCTCGATGAGGACGTTCTTCCTCGTCGGAACGCCCTCGCCGTCCGCTATGGTCTGCTCGATGGCCAGCTCGTGGAACGGATCGTCGTAGAGCGTTATGACGTCGCTCGCTATCCTCTCCCCGACCTTTTCAGCTAAGGGAGTGGTCTCCTTAACGAGCCTCTCACCGCTGAAGGCCGGCAGGAGGGCGTAGCTGAAGAGCCCGGCAATCGCCCAGGGCCCGAGGATAACCGGCACTTCCTCGTTTTTGCTGGCTTTGACGTTGTAGGCCCAGCTGACCTTTCTGACGGCCCTCTCGACGACGCCCTCGACGTCAAGGTTTAAATCCCTCCTCGCGTCAAAGTCGAAGATTCCGGGCGTTACAACGTCGCCCTTCCTTCCGACGAGCTCGACGAAGAAGAACGCGGCACCGCCCTCCTGGAAGACGTCAATCCCGTGGGAATTGATGATGTGCCTCTCCTCCCAGCCAACGCCCCCTTCTCCGCCCGCAACGACGACGTGCTCGTCCTTCTCGCGGGCGAGCTTTATCGCCTCAACGAGCATCTCCACCAGCTTATCCGGCGAGGCCTCCTTCAGCTCGTAGTTGGGCTTTGGCCTCTCCCTGTACTTTCCCGGCTCCGGCAGGGAAACCCACTTCTCATCGGGGCTGTTGAGCTTCGCCATCTTCGCGGCCTGCTCTATTGCCTCTTTAACCCTGCTCTCCTCATCGCTGTCCACTATGGCCAGGCCGAGGCGCTTGTCCTTGATTCCGCGGATTATCGTTACCGCACCGCTCCTGGTTGAGGCCATCGAAATCTCGTTCAGCTCGACGTTCGTGCTGACATCACGGGAGCGGTAAAGGGCGATTTCAACCTCGTCGAAAAACTTCTCGGCGTAGCGTATGAGGTTCTCCATCTCCACCACCTCACCCGATTAGTATTCCCCCGTCGAAGCGCATGTGCGGTCCACCCGAGCTTACAAAGGCCGTCTGTCCCTTGCCGCAGAAGCCGACCTCAAGGCCGAAGTCCTTACCAACGGCACTTATCTTCTTGAGCGCCTCGATGGCAACCCCCGTGATGGAGGTGTCCCTTATCGGCTCCGCTATCTCGCCGTTTCTAATCACATAACCCTCCTGGATTCCGACCTGGAAGGCGCTGTTGAGCTGGGCCTGACCGCCACGGAAGTCAACCACATAGTAGCCGAACTTGATGTCCTCGATGAGCTCCTCGAAGGAGTAATCACCGGGCTCGAAGACGGTGTTGCGCATCCTGATTATCGGCGGGTAGCGGTAGCTCTCGGCCCTCGCGTGGCCGTTGGGTTCCATGCCCCACTTGTGGGCGTACTCGCGGTTGAGCATTATCTCCTTGAGAATTCCGTTCTCGATGATATGTATGTCCTTAACAGGAACTCCCTCGTCGTCGTATCTGTCGTTTCCGAAGCCGCCCTCAACGTAGCGCTCGCTCATCGTGACATATTCAGGAGCAATCTGCTTGCCGATGAGGTCCTTGAAGGGCGAGTTTATTGTTAAGTCCGCCTCCGCGAGGTGTCCCAAAGCCTCGTGGGCGATGATTCCAACGACGATTGGCCCAGCAACAATCGGCCACTCGCCGCGCTTCGGGGCCACTCCTTTCAGCTGGCTGTGCATCTTCCTGAGGAGCCTCTCGGTCACCTTCTCGTTCGGCTCTATCTCGGTCATGAGCTCCCAGCCGTAATCGACGGCTCCAATGCTGTCCCTTGCCATCGCCAGCTTTCCGTCGGCCTTTCCGGTGACGTAGGTTCCCTGGTAGAGGTAGTTGTAGTCCCACTCTATGCGCGTTCCCTCGCTGGTGAGGAGTACCTTCCTCCCTCCGCCGTCCTCGTAGCGAACCTGGACGCTCTTGACGGCGCTGTCTTCCTTGAGGAGCTTTTCCAGCTCCCTCAGGTGGGCAACTTTCTCCTCGATGTCCACTTCCCTCGGCTTGAGCTTCATCCTGCTCTTCACGAAGTCTTGAGCTGGCTCAATCTCGGCCAGCTGGATTTTCTCCCTCTTCGTCTGGGCCGCGGCTTTGGCCAGCTTGTAGGCCTCTTCAATTTTCTTCTCAAGGTTGTCCAGCTCGCTGGTCGAGGCGAAGCCCCACGCTCCATCCGCCAGAACTCTGATGGCGACTCCCCTGTGGAGCTTGCCGGTGAAGCTTGTGAAGACGCCGTCCTTGAGGCCGAGGGTAGTCTTCTTCAAGTCCTCATAGCGGAGCTCGATGTACTCGGCTTTCAGGTTCTCCTCAGCCCACTCAAGGGCCCTTTCGAGTGCCTCCATGGTCACCACCGGTTTCATTTGTTCACTCGTGTCTCTGCATCCGGATATAAAAGTATTTTGAGTGTTTCGATGGAGGTCGAAACATGCTGGAATTATTACTTAGCTACCCAGCGGAGAGAAAAACAACCCATATTGTGGACATTTGTTCCTAACGAAAGTGTTATATGTGATGGGTGAAAATGACTCAATGTGATAAATCGGAAGAAAGGATTCCGGAGGGAGCAGCATGAAGATTGGCCATCATCACTGGCTGGCAATTTTAAGCTTCCTGCTCTTTTCCATTATCCTGTGGGATGGCTCTTCTTCGCTTCTGAGATGGGCAGTCAGTGAGGCAGTGTTGGCCGCGATGATAGTCTCCATGTTGTTTTTCACCGGAAAAGCCCGCTCGGAACTTCGGAGAATTCTCACTGTGGTGACAATAACTATAGCTGGCTTTGTTTCGATCACAGCCATCCAGGGATGGGGCCTGACCGAATCGCTGAAGCCGTTATTTGGCGGATTAATGCTTTATCTTGTGCTGGAAGCCTCGGTCAGGGCGTTCTATGGGTTTCAGGCCAGGAGACACAATCTTTAAATTTTTTTGCATATTGGACTTTCCAGGTGGATTTTTATGCCATACTTTTTTGAGTATCCGTGAAATACTTGCCACATCAAGAATATAGGCATTCTTTTTGGGCAGAAGTGTTATATACAATGGGTGAAAACAATCTAATACGAAAAACCTGTGGGAGCATACTCTGATCATCCGAACATAGGTATGGAGGGGGACCGATGATGGGAAATAAAAAACTGTACGTCCTCATTTTCATATCTCTGCTCCTTACAGTGTTGGTGATAGCGAATGGGACCCCCACGCCTGTTGCTCTGGTGACAGTTGCATTGCCCATCTTGGCCGGCTACTGGCTGATAGTGAGGTTTGGGAATCCAGGTCTCGTGTTTGTGCCGATTCTATGGGCACTGGCCTTCCTTGCGCGGGAGTTCCTGATGGGAACAGTTACCCAGGAAACGCTAAGGGCCGCAGGCTTGAAAGCTTTTGGGAGCGTGATACTGGCTGTGGCTTACATTGCCTTAGACCGGAAGGGTAAGAACAGAGAGGAGGAGGCCATAAATGCGGGCCAATAACGTCCGGCTCTTAGAAGCGTACAAAAGGAACTATTCCGCTTCCCTTACCTCATTTTTCAAAAGACTCTCCGGCTACCTGGCTGCGTCCTTAGTTGTGGCCCTCTACGGGAAGACGGGAACGGCCATCGTCGTTCTTGCGACCCTGCTGGTCATCGACCTTGTGATGAGTCTGTCCTTTGCCCGTTTGCACGGTGAAGAGAGCCGGGCATAAACCGGCAATCTTTTTAGTTCTCCTCGCGAATTTTTGCACATGAAGGCCGAAATCAAGCACCTCATAGACCGCGGGACCTACAGGAAGCTCCCGCTCTTTGAAGGAGAACTGCCCGAGGGAAGCTACGCCCAGATAGTTGAAGTCAAGCCGGGGCAGACGGTTAGGAGGCACTACCACCTCCACCAGTACGAGCTGTTCTACATCATAAGCGGCGAGGCCAAGCTGGGGATAGGTGAAACGGAATACCCTGCAAAGCCCGGCGACATCTTTCTCGTCAAGCCGAGAACCATCCACTGGGTTATCAATGAGAGTGACAAACCCTTCAGGCTCTTCGTGGTGAAGCTGAACTACCGCGGCGACGACTCGGTGTGGCTGGATTAACGGTAGGCACTTTCCCTTGGCCTCAGATCGGTCACTACTATCATTTTTTCGTCCCAGTAAACAACGTAGAAGAGGCGGTAATCGCCAATCCTGAAACGGTAGACGTTTGAGGGACCGCTTTTCTGCCCTCTCACGGGCTTGACGTCAAAGGGCGGCTTTGGAAAGGGGTTCTCTTCAAGGGTCTTGAGGAACTCTGCCAGCTTCCTTCTCTGGCCCGCCTTTAGGTACTTCCTCGCGTTCTTGACGACGTCCCTGCTGATCACGACGCGGTAGGGCATCGGGGACACCTTCACTCCATCAGCTCTTCAACGGCTTCATCAACACTCATTCCATCTTCCGGGTTTTCTCTGAGCCCCTCCGCCTTCCGGAGAAGCTCCCCGTGGAGTTCGTCCTCTATTATCTCCGGCTCCTCGCTCTCGGCAATCATCCGAACTAACTTCCTTTCCATCTCCTCAAGCTTCTTTTTCATCTCCCGGATGTCCTGGAGAAGAAGCCTAACGGCCTGTGCCTCCATCCTCTCACCGAGCCTCTTTCGCGTTGAAACTTAAAAAGAATTTTGGAAAGATTTAATTCCACCAAGCCCAAGGTTTTGTGGTGTGCGAGATGGGGGAGAGGGTAATAGGTATCCTCGGCGGGATGGGGCCGCTGGCAACGGCCGAGCTCTTCAGGAGAATAGTCGAGAAGACCCCCGCAAAGCGCGACCAGGAGCACCCGAGGATAATCATCTACAACAACCCGAAGATACCGGACAGGACGGCCTTCATACTGGGGAAGGGTGAGGACCCGAGGCCCGAGCTCATAGACAGCGCGCGAAAGCTCGAAAGCTGGGGCGCGGACTTCATCATAATGCCCTGCAACACCGCCCACTTCTTCGCCGAGACGATTCAGGGGGCGATAAACATCCCCCTCGTAAGCATGGTTGAAGAAACGGCGGAAGCGGTTAGGAGGATGGGCCTCAGGAAGGTCGGTCTCCTCGCGACGGATGGCACGATAAAGGGGCTCGTCTACCACAGGGCACTTATGGCCCGTGGCGTGGAGATTGCCGTTCCGGGCAGGAAGGACCAGGGGCTCGTTATGAGGGCGATATACGACGGTGTCAAGGCCGGGAACCTGGAGCTGGGGAGGAAACTTCTCCTGGACGTGGCCAGAAGGCTTGAACGCAGGGTTGATGGGATAATAGCCGGCTGTACGGAGGTCAGCGTTGCTCTGAAGCCTGAAGACCTCAAAGTCCCGCTCATTGATCCAATGGATGTCATAGCTGAAAGGGCGGTAAAGCTCGCACTTGGCCTCGATGACCTCTAAATCCACCCCTTCTTTCTGAAGTAGAGGAGCATTCCAACAGCCATGGTCAGCATCAGCAGGAGCACGAATGGGTAGCCGTACCGCCAGTAGAGTTCCGGCATGTACCGGAAGTTCATCCCGTAGAGGCCGGTTATGAAGGTCAGGGGGATGAATATCGTGGAGACGACAGTCAGAATACGGATTATGTCGTTGGTCTTCATCGAGATGGTCGAGTAGTACAGCTCCACGAGGCTGTTGGCGAGCTCCCTCTGGCCCTCGAGTATCTCCAGCACCTCAAGGACGTGGTCGTGAAGCTCCCCGATATAAGCCTGTGTTTCCTCGGTGAAGAATCTTCCTCCCTCCAGCTCAAGCTTCCGGAAGGCCTCCAGCAGGGGAAATATCGTGCGGCGCATGAACAGTATCTCTCTTCTGAGGCCGTGTATCCTATGGAGAACTCCTTCCTCCCCTCTCGACAGTATCCGCGCCTCCAGTGACTCCATCTTGGAGCTTATCTTCTCCATTATCGGAACGTAGTTCTCAACTATCGCTTCGAGGAGGGCAAAGAGCAGGTAGTCCGCACCGCGTTCGCGGAAGAGGCCCTCGCCCTCGCGGATGCTTTCCCTGATGGGGTCGAAGACGTCCCCCGGTATCTCCTGCACCGTCACTACAAGGTTGCCCTTGAGCAGGAGGCCCATCCTCTCCCTCTTCAGTCCGTTGTCTATCTCGTAGACCTGGTGCAGAATGAGGAACAGGTAGTCTGGAAAGACAAACACCCTCGCGTGGGTGCTCGCCCTCCGAAGAACCTTCATCGGCCGGTCGTGTATGCCCAGGACTTCCATTATCTCCGGAACGGCCTCAAGGGTATCCACGTTTGCCCAGACGACGTCGTAGCCCTCGATTTCGAGAACGTTTCTCATGCTCGGGACCTTTCTGCTGAGGAACTTGTCCCTCGAGTACGCAATGACCGTTATTCTGGGCTTCTCTTCCTCCCCCATTCAATCACCTCGGAGCTCGATGACCATTCCGGAGTGGAGCTTATGGAAGCGCTCGCCGTAGGCCTTCAGAAAGGCCGCCTCGGCCTTCAGTCCGGTGCAGTGGCCGGTGTAGACCTCCTCAACGCCAAGTTCCTCGAACTCCGCCACCGTTCTTTCTATCCTCTCGTCGCTGGCCCCTATGAGGTGGAAGCCACCCACAACGGCCCGCACTCGCTTTTCCCCCGTAAGCCTCACCGCGTGCTTCACGATGCTCACTATTCCCGCGTGACTGCAGCCGCTCACGATTACCAGCCCCTCGGGCGTTTTGGCAACGAGGCTCATGTCGTCCATGATGTTATCCTCCATCACCTGGCCGTCCCTCAGCGTGTATACTCCAATGTGCTCCCGCTCGAACTCCTCCCGGTTCCGGATTTCTCCGGTGGAGTAAACACCCCCTACGATCTCAAGGGGCTTCGCTGTGAGGTATAGCTCCGCCAGCTCCTCGACTTCCTCCTTTCTGAAGGGAATCCCGACGTCCCTGAGGTAGGGTTTCGTGACGAAGTGCCTCCTGAAGATGTCAGGGTGCGCTATCAGGGGAATCCTCTTCCCGATGGCCCTCAGCATTTCCAGAAGCCCGCCCGTGTGGTCGTAGTGGCAGTGGGAGAGGAAGACATAGTCGATGCTCGACGGTTCGATCCCGAGAAGGCCCATGTTGTGGAGTATCGGCCCGGCGCTCTGACCGGTGTCGAAGAGGATTCTCTTTCCGCCCTTTTCCACAAGAAAACTCACCCCGTGCTGTGCAAGATAGGGGCTTTCGTAGCCAGAATAGTCCTCAACAAGGACGTGTATTAGCATGGGTTTCACCGGAGGAATTAGGGAAAAGGTGGAGTTATAGTTTTCGGCCGAAACCCCTTAAAACCCTCCACCCAATTTAGCCCGGTGGTGAGCATGGAGATAGGTGTCGTTGGAAAGCCAAACGTTGGAAAGTCGACCTTTTTCTCAGCGGCTACTCTCGTTGACGTTCAGATAGCCAATTATCCCTTCACTACCATCGATGCGAACGTTGGTGTAACGTACGCGATAGCGGAGCACCCCTGCAGGGAGCTCGGCTGTAATCCGAACCCCCAGAACTACGAGTACAAGGATGGTCTCGCGCTCATTCCGATAAAGATGATAGACGTGGCCGGTCTCGTTCCGGGGGCGCACGAGGGCCGTGGCTTGGGCAACAAGTTCCTCGACGACCTGAGGATGGCCTCCGCCCTAATCCACGTCGTTGACGCCACCGGCAAGACCGACGCCGAGGGCCAGCCCACGGAGCATCACGACCCGGTCGGGGACATAGAGTTCCTTGAGAGGGAGATAGACTACTGGATATACGGCATCCTCAGGAAGAACTGGGAGAAGTTCGCGAAGAGGATAAAGCTCCAGCACCTCAAGCTCGCCCAGGCAATAGCGGACCAGCTGACGGGAATTGGGGTTACGGAGGAGGACGCCTTCGAGGCCATCCACAAGCTCGGCCTCGACAACGATCCGACCAAGTGGAGCGATGAAGACCTGCTGGCCTTCGTCCGGGAGCTGAGGAAAATAAACAAGCCGATAATCATAGCCGCCAACAAGGCCGACGCGGCCGCCGATGCCCAGATAGAGCGCCTGATAAGGAAGGGCAGGAGCAGGGGGTACATAGTCGTGCCGACCAGCGCCGCGGCGGAGCTCACGCTGAGGAAGGCCGCCAAGGCCGGCTTCATAGACTACGTCCCCGGTTCGAGCGACTTCAAAATCCTCAGGCCCATGAGCCCCAAGCAGGAGAAGGCCCTCCAGCTGATAAAGGAGAAGGTTCTCGACCGCTTCGGCTCCACCGGCGTGCAGGAGGTCATAAACAGGGCAGTTTTTGAACTGCTTAACCTCGTTCCTGTTTACCCGGTCGAGGACGAGCACAAGCTCACCGACGGGTTCGGCAACGTCCTGCCGCACGTCCATCTGCTGCCGAAAGGCTCAACGCCGCGTGACCTGGCCTACAAGGTGCACACCGACCTCGGGAAGACGTTCCTTTACGCGGTGAACGCGAGAACCCACAGGCGCGTTGGGGAGGACTACGAGCTGGGGTTCAACGACATCATCAAGATAGTTGCCACTGCCCGCTGACCTTACCTTCTTCCCATTTTCTCGCGGATGAGTTCCTGGTAGAGCCTCGGCTCGACGTCCTCCTCGCTCAGTCCAAGCTTTCTAGCAATCTGCCAGATTTTGCGTTTCGCTTCCTCGACGTCATCGGAGATGACCTCTATATCGAGAAAGGCCCCAAGCCCCTCGACCTCGCTCAGCTCGAAGGTAACGTCGCCAAGACGGTAGACGAGGCGCCGCTTTTTGACCACGACGTCTTCCTTAAAGCCGAGGCGCTTCAGTATCTCAAGGGTCGTTTCAAAGCTGCTCACCTCGACCTCAAGCTCGTCGAACTCCTCGTTCCTGCCCGGGTCGGCTATGTGCTTGTAGGTCAGAAAAGAACGGTTTAGATT
Organism: Thermococcus sp. ES12; assembly: GCF_012027515.1. NCBI lineage: Archaea > Methanobacteriati > Methanobacteriota > Thermococci > Thermococcales > Thermococcaceae > Thermococcus > Thermococcus sp. ES12. The sequence goes on along the minus strand of NZ_SNUP01000001.1, from coordinate 584,291 downwards.
GCCTATCCTCCTTACCCTCAGGAGCTCGGGAAGGGGGATGGAAAGGTAAACGTCCTCCTGTATCTCCTCCCTGACGAACGCCGCTCCGATGGATTCTATCGCCCTTTTGGTGGAGTTGAAGTCAACGCGGAACTTAACCTCTACCTCCATTCAAACCCCCACTAGGAAGCCCACCAGGCCGTCACCCTTGCTGAATTCGTCCAGGGTGAAGACCTCGACCCTTTTAAGGGTTGGGAGAACCCGGATGGTCTCGTCAACGAAGCGGTTGAGTTTCTCTGGGGTATCTTCTCCTATGAGTGCGACAACCCCATCCTTTCCGCTCCTGGCAACGGCAAGAACGTTGGGGAGCAGGGAAAGCGTTTTCATGATGTGGCGGATGTACCTCTCAAGGAAATCCTCGATTATTGGGGTCTCGGCCTGGATGTAAACTATCGCGAGGCTCTTGGGTTGGAGGTTCTCGCCAAGGACGATGGTGTACTTGTCAATTATGTTTCTCTCTTGGAGCTTTTTTATTCTGAAATGAATGGTGGATTCAGGCCTGTTAAGCCTGTCGGCGATTTCTGATATCGTTAACCTCGCATCCTCCTTCAGGATGCGGAGGATAGCCCTATCAAGGTCATCGAGCTGGACCATGTTAACTCCTCCATCGAGGGTATATCTCGTTCTCAATCCCAAGAAGGTCTAAGATTTTTCCAATTATAAAGTTTACCATATCGTCCAAAGTTTTGGGCTTTGTGTAAAATCCTGGGGAAGCTGGCATAATTATCCCCCCAGCTTGTGTAACCCGTACCATGTTTTGGAGATGTATCAAGTTCAGAGGAGTCTCCCTGACGAGCAGAATGAGTTTTCTGCGCTCTTTAAGGGCCACATCAGCCGTTCTGGCTATCAGGTTGTCGGCGTACCCGTTGGCTATCGCTGAAAGAGTCTTCATGGAGCAGGGGGCTATGACCATGGCGTCGAAGGGATTTGAGCCCGAGGCTATGGGGGCGAAAAGGTCATCCTCCATGTAGTCCGGCTTGAACTCAACGCCGGTTTCGTGCCTCATAACCGCGAGACCCGTTCTTGATGCCACGGTGATGACATCGTGACCCAGCTGTTTCAGAACCTCAACCAGCCGCAGGCCGTATATTGAACCGCTCGCACCCGTGATTGCGACGACTATCCTCATCTCCCACACCAAAAAGGCTTCGTCGGGTTATGTTTTAACGTTTTCTAGGGACGGTAGGTTTTTATACCTCCCGGAGTTATTTTATCATTGGTTGGTGAGTATGGGTAAGGAAGTTCCTGAGGTTCTTATAAGGAGCGCGGTGGATGTTGTGGAGGCCCTGAATGGAAAGGCCCTTGTTATTCTGGAGGACATAGAACCCGAGAGGGTTCCAGATGTGAACGTCACCGTTGTGATAGTTGGTTCATCCTTTGATGTGGAGAGCGACAGGGTAAAGAGGGTCTCAATCCCGCAGAACCTCGATATTAACAACGTTCTCAACCTCATCTCGGCTTTTCTCCTTGAGCACGACATACTCAGGGAGGGCGACTCCTTCGTTTACGTCACCCGGGAACTTATCGGGATCAAAACGGTTAAAAAGAGCATCTCTGCGATGAGGGGTTTCTTTGCCCAGAATCAGAACGTTCTCCAGAGGCTCCTTGAGATAACGATAGAGCTGAGCATTGAGGGCAGGGAGGGCGTTCCCGTTGGAACGATCTTTGTCATAGGCGACACGAGACGGGTTCTCAGGCATTCCCATCAGCTCATACCCAATCCCTTCAAGGGGCACAGGGTGAACGTCCTCGACAGGAACAGCAAGGAGATAATAAAAGAGTTCGCCCAGCTGGATGGTGCGTTCATAGTGAGGGACGACGGTAGAATAGCCGCCGCCGGGAGGTACCTTGAAGTCGAGCCAAAGGTGATAGACCTGATGCTTCCACCTGGCCTGGGGAGCCGGCACATAGCGGCAGCGGGTATAACCCGGCTCACGAGAGCGATAGCGATAACCCTCTCGGAGAGCGGCACGATAAGGATATTCAAAAACGGTCTCATGCTTCTCGAATATAACCCGCGGATCCGGTACTGAATCCCGCGAAAACGAAGGTAGAGATATAAAGGGGTAAGGGAAATCAGAAGAGCCACTGGTTCTCTATGCACTCGTCGCAGGGCGGCTTTTCTCCCGCTATTGCCTTAAACTTTGTGTAGATGCACTCGGGCAGGCCGAGCGGACAGCGCTCCGGGGTAACGCCGGGCCTCACCTTAGTCGGATCGAGCTTTATCTTGATGTATGCCTCGTACTCCTCGACCTTCTTCCAGGGCAGTATCTTGGCGCCGTAGATGACGAGGTTGTCGTATATCCTCGCGTAGTCGCCAACGACGGCGTTTTCCTTGAGGATAACGTTCTTTCCGACGACGACACCCTCGCCGAGGATGCTGTCCTTTATCTCGGAACGCTCCCCGACTATGTCGTTGCCTATGAGAATAGCGCGCTTGAAGTAAGCCTTGTCCTCGACTATGCTGTTCGGTCCGATGTAGGTGTAGGCCTTTATCTTGACCCCGTGCCCTATCCTGGCGCCTTTGTCTATGTACGCCGGTCCCTGTATCTCAACGTCCTCCGGAACCTCGGCACCCTCGGCTATGGTGTAGTAGCCGTTCTGCTTGGTTATCTCGTCCATAGCGAGCTGGTGCGCGTAGAACAGATCGTCGGGCGTTCCGAGGTCAATCCAGTAGTACTCGCGGGGTATCCTGTGCGCGTACACAGCCTCCTGGCTCACGAACCTCGGGAGAATCTCTCTCTCGAAGTAAACCTCCTTGCCCTTGGGTATGGCCTCCAGAACCTTTTTGTTGACCATGTAGATTCCCGCATCAACGAGGTTTGTCTTAGGCCTTTTCGGCTTTTCTTCGAAATGGGTCACCCTGTTCTCCTCGTCCATCTCAACGACGCCGTATTTCTCGGGATCGTAGACCTTGGTAACTGCGACTGTTATGAGCCCATCGTTTCTCTTGTGAGCCTCTATGAGTTCGCCAAAGTCGAAGTTCGTGAAGACGTCACCGTATATGACCAAGAAATCCTCGCTCACGTAATCCTCGACGTTCTTAAGGGCGCCTCCGGTTTCAAGGGGCATCGGGTCGTTGACGAACCTTATGCCCTTCGGATAGTCGCTCATCTTCTCTTCAATGAACTCCCTTATCTCACCGCGCATGTAGTGAACGGAGAGTATCACTTCGTCAATTTCCGGTATCTTCTCCAGGCTTTCCAAGAGGTACTGGAGGTTGGGCTTTCCGAGAACTGGAACCATCGGCTTCGGTCTGGTCGATGAGAGCGGCCTTAACCTGGTGCCAAAACCGCCAGCAAGAATAACAGCTTTCATGGTATCACCGTTTAACATTCAGGAGGGAAACTTATATATTTTACGGCCATTAAATATGCCCAACGATGAACCGGAAGGAGGACGCGCTCATTTGTGTGCATCAATCCTGAATTCGGTCACCGCGTACACCTTTCCCTTGAATCTGAAGCACGAACCAGGGCAGACGCTTTTCAATGGACAGCTTTCGCACTGAGTACTGCCAAGCTCCACCCTCTCGACGTATCCCATGCTCTCCAGAACGCTGAGGGCACCCTCTACTTCCTCGCGGGGGAGTGAAAGCTCCCGGGCTATCTCTTCAATGCTCTTCCCTTCCTTTATGAGTTCAAGTATTCTCTCCAGCATCCTCACACCTCAGAACCCAAGTGCCGTTCCTATGTTCCAGACGAGTATCCCCACGATGCTCGCGAGGCCTATCATGTAGACGACAGTGAAAGCGGCCCACTTCCAGTTGCTCTCCGCCCTTATCGCGCCTATCGTGGCAATGCAGGGAACGTATAGGGTCGTGACGAGGGCCAGCACAAAGGCCTGGAGGGCAGACATTGAGTTGACTATCTCGTCAACGCTGCCGTAGATTATCCCGTAGGTTGATATGACGTTCTCCTTGGCAATGATTCCAAAGAGAAGACTTACGGCCGCCTTCCAGTCGAGCCCCATGAGCTTCATGTACGGTTCGAAAAACATGCCTATCTTCTCGGAATAGCTCTGGCCGGAGCCTATTGGAACCGGGTAGTTGCTGAGGTACCAGATGACAACTGAACCCAGCAGGATTATGGTTCCGGCCTTCTTAACGAACTCCTTGCTCCTCTCCCATGAGTGTAACGTCACCGTCTTCCACGAGGGTATGAGGTACTCAGGCAGCTCTATTATGAAGGGGCTCTCCTCTCCTCTAACCACAAAGCGGCTGAAGAGCCACGCCATTAGTAGCGCCAGCATTATGGCCGTCGCGTATATGCTCACCGCGACCAAGGCCTGGTTCTCCACAAAGAAAGCCCCCGCCAGAAAGCTTATGACACTCAGCCTGGCGCTGCACGGTATGAGGGGGTTGACCAGCATCGTTATCAACCTGTCCCTCTCCTCATCAAGGGTTCTTGTCGCCATGACTGCAGGAACGTTGCAGCCGAAGGCAAGCACCAGTGGAATGAAGCTCTTGCCCGGAAGGCCGAACTTCCTCATGATGCGCTCCATGACGACCGCGGCTCTGGCCATATAACCCACGTCTTCCAGGATGGACATGGCCAAGAACAGCAGGAAAACCAGCGGGAAAAAGCTCAGAACAGATCCGACACCGGCAATGATACCGTCAACTAAGAGACCGCGAAGCGTTTCGTTGGCAATGTGGGGCGCCAGCCACTCGCCAAAGGCGGAAAAAGCCTCATCCAGCAGTCCCTGCATTGGCAATCCGAGGGCAAAGACAAACTTGAACAGGAGGTAAAACACGCCGAAGAGGGCAAGTAGGCCGTAAACGGGGTGTGTGAGAAACCTGTCCAGCTGGTCACTGAAGGTCTCTCCCTGCTCGTGGGAATACCTCACAAAGCGGTGCATGAGGCCGTCTATGAACTCGTACTTCTGGCTGGCTATTATCAGATCCATCGCCCTCTTGTAGCGCTCCTCCACCTCGGCTATGTGTCCCATGATTTCGTCGAGCTTCTCCTTTCCAAGATGCCTGAGAACGAGCTTTATCACTCCGTCGTCTCTCTGGAGAAGCTTCACCGCAAGCCAGCGGAGGTTGTACTTCCCAGCGAGCTTTGTGTGCTCCAGAACCTCTGTTATGTGCATGATCTCCCTCTCAACCTCAGGGTCGTAGGTGGGAACTGTGGGATTGGTTTTTATCTCGCCGTTTGCCATTCTGTAGATCTTGTCTTTGAGCTCCTCCAGGCCAAGGCCTTCCTTGGCGTTCAGGGGGACGACGGGAACCCCTAATAGCTCTTCCATCTTCCTGACGTTTATCTCAATGCCGCGCTTTTCTGCGAGGTCGATTTTGTTGAGGGCTATGATAACGTTCCCCAGACCCATCTCAAGTATTTCCATCGTAAGGAATAGGTTCCTCATGAGGGCTGTCGCGTCGACGACGTTCACAACGACATCGGCACTTCCCTTAAGAAGGAAGTCTCTGGCAACAAGTTCGTCAATGGAATGGGCCGTCAGGGAGTATATCCCCGGAAGGTCAACCACGAGAAACTTCTGGCCATTGTATTCGAGTATCCCCTCCTTCTTCTCGACGGTGACTCCGGGCCAGTTTCCGACGTGCTGGCGCATTCCAGTGAGTGAGTTGAAGATGGTGGTCTTCCCGACGTTGGGGTTCCCTGCCAGGGCCACTACCTTCATCATAGCGGACACCTCACAGCTTTCTTACCATGACTTTGCTGGCCATACCCCTCCCTATGGCGAACCTCACGCCGCCGACGGAGATTATTATAGGGCCCATAGGATGGGACTCAAGCACCTGAACGGTGGCACCAGGGCTAAGTCCCATTGAGACAAGCTTTCCACGGGCATTGGGACCGCCCAGGATGTTAACCACAACTCCTCTCTCGCCGGGCCTCATGCTGTTTAAAGGTACAATCATGAGCATCACCGTTAGGCTCTCCTAATTCGATATTCCAATCTCTCGATGACCTTAAAAAGCTTTGGTGAGCCTAACAAAACTCAGGGGTTCGAGATCAGAAATCATTGAGTTCTGATGCGTTAAAGAAGATGGGGCAACGTTGGGCACTCGTGTTAAAACTTTGGAAAGGTATTTAAAGGATTGAGGAGAATACAACTGATTGAATTTCGGAGGTGCATTGACTATGGAAGAGATTCCACCCGAGGAACCCAAAAAGACTTCGTTGGGTATGGATGAGAACATTGAGGGTTTGCTGGCATATGTGCTCGGATGGCTAACTGGGATAATATTCCTGTTGCTCGAAAAGGAGAGCGACTTCGTCCGTTTCCACGCCATGCAGTCAACGATAACGTTCCTGGGGCTGACGATACTCAGCTTTGTGCTTGGCTTCATACCGGTGATAGGAGCCATCCTGGGGGGCCTGCTCTCGATTGTGGGCCTGATATTCTGGATACTGGGAATGGTCAAAGCCTATCAGGGCGAGCGCTACAAGTTTCCGTTCTTCGGTGACTTGGCAGAAAAGTGGATCGGTAAGGTCAACGTCTGAGGCTCATATTTTTAAGCCTCCCCCATTATTTTTCTCCATGATATCGGAAGCGGTCAGGGAAGTCTGGGAATTTTCGAAACGCACCGGTGTGGATAAAAAACGAATCCTTGTCCTCTTTTCAGGCGGAAAGGATTCAAGCCTGGCTCTCTACCTTCTGAAAAGAGCAGGTCTTGATGTATCGGCGCTCACCTTCTTTCACCGCTGGAGCTGGAGGGAAACCTTAAACTGGGCGATGGGCTTTACAAAAAAACTCGGTGTTGAACACTACCTTGTGGACATAACGGATGGCCTCATTCGCGAGGCAACCGGGAGGAAGGGGCCGGTGTGCATCAACTGCAAGAAGGTCATGCTCTGGAACGCCAAGTGGTTCGCTCTCAACAACGGCTTTGAGGTCTTAGCCAAGGGCGACAACGCCAACGATAAAATCATCGGGGCCTTGTTAGACCAGTGCAGGGGAGACATAAGGCTCTGCGACATACCCCGAATCGGGGTTCCCTTCTTCAGGCCGCTGATAAGGTACACCGCCGAGGAGGTGGAAAGGCTCGCCGAAGAGGCGGGAATAAGGCCCTACCGCATGTATGAACACGCGAGGAGGAGGCAGTGGCGCGAGGGCTGTCCGCTCCAGTACATCGACCGGGAGGAGGTCGTCACGGAGGAGCTCATGAACCTCGCCTTTAAGGTGAACTACGAGGTGAGCAAAATCGCCAGAGCGAGGAAGGTCCGCGTGAGCGTGAGGGTTCCGAGCTTCGAGGTGATGTGCTGGGATTGCAATGAGGAAACCCTCGGGGAGGTAAGGCGGGTCGTCTCAAGGTTCGGAGGGAAGGAAGGTGAAGCTTCCGCCCGGAAAGCTGAGGAATGACGTGCTGAGGGAGGTAGTCTTCCCAAACCTCGGTGTAGATGATACCAAGGTGATCCACGGCCCGAGGGAGGGGTTCGACTCGGCGGTGCTCGAATACGATGAAAGCCACTACCTCGTCGTCGCGACGGACCCAACGCTCGGCGTTCCGGAGGAGACCTTCGGCTTCTTCGCCTACCACTTCGCATCGAGCGACGTTGCCGTCTTCGGGGCGAGGCCAAGGTGGCTGGTGGTGGATCTGCTTCTCCCTCCCGGGAGCGAGAAGGGTTTTCTGGAAAAGGTGATGCGTGAGCTGAACGCGGAGTGCAGGCGCTACGGGAGTTCCATAATAGGCGGCCACACCGGGGTTTATCCATCGATCAAGGAGCCAACCGGCACAACAACTGTTATGGGGCTGGTGCGGAAGGACGAGCTGAAACTTCCACTCGCGAGGCCCGGAGACAGGATAGTCCTCACGGCCAAAGTCGGCCTTGAGTTTGCTGTTTCCGCCGCGTATTTCCGTGAAAATGAACTGAGAAAGTTCCTGAGCTTCAGGGAAATGGCGAGGCTCAGGGAGTACTTCAGGTCTGAAACTGTTGTCTCCGAGGCCTTAACGGCCAGACCCTTCGTCAGGGGCATGCACGACGCCACCGAAGGGGGCCTAACGGCGCTCCATGAGGTGGCGGACAACTCCGGACTGGGCTTCAGGGTTTACGCCGAGAAGCTCCAGCTCGACCCCATTGTAAAGAGGGTCCTCGACTTCTACGGCCTTGAGCCGTGGAGCGTCTCCTCCACCGGAACGCTGATAGCGATAACCCCGCCCGGGAAGGTTGATGCTTTAATTACAGAATTAAACAAAAATGGAATTGGGGCGTTCGAGATTGGAGAGTTCACCGAGGATAAGGAACGCCTCCTAATCGAAAACGGAGAGGAGAAGGAGTTTCCGGTCTTTGAGGGCGACCCCTACGTGGAGCTGTACGGCTGATCACTTCACCCTGAACCTCAGCAGCGCCGCCAGGCCGCCCAACGCTTTTAGCTTCTCCCCACCCTCGTGCTCCGAGCTCACCACGACCACCTCGCCGCGGGAGTAGCGGACGGCCTCCATCAGCTCCTCGATCTTCTCCCTGTTCTCGCCCTTGAGCAGTTCGTCGAGAACCAGGAGCGTCTCAACCGCGCCGTAATTGACGGCCTCCTCCACCTCCCTGAGACCGTAGGCAGCCAAACCGTTGTTCCTCGCTATGTTCTCCAGCACCTTCTCGACGAGCTGAACCTCCTTCGCAACCCTGTTCTCGTGGTAGACCTTATCGACGGTCCCTCGCCTTATGACCTCGTAGATGCCCGTCCTTCCGGTAACGCTCGTATCTTCGATGACCACCTTCTTGGCCAGTTCGGGGTAGTTCTCGCGCAGGAACTTGTAAAAGTCCTCCTTGACGAAGCCGGGGCCTGCAACTATGGCCCGCTCTATGCCTTCCCGGCTGATTATCTCCTCCATGCTCTTCGCCACGTCGTGGAAGAACCTCTTCTCCTCGCTCTCGCGGTTGGTGGCGTAGCGCTTCCCCCCGAGGTTGTAGCGTATCCCCTTGAGTATCTCTACGCCGTACTCGCGGATTATCGCCATGTCGGCCTCGCCGTCGTCTATGACGACTATCATCACCCTTGCCCTCTTCGAGGCTTCAACCGCTTCTTTTAGCCTTTCGATGTGGTGCTCCTTCCAGCGGGGCTTCTGAATCGTTACGACCGTGCCTTCTTCAATCGCTATCGTGTGGTATTTTCCGAGGGGAACGTCGTCCCTGCTGGCGTAGACTATCGGCCCGGTAACGCGGACCTGGTTGGCGAACTTGTGAAAGTTTATCTTCTCGGCCCTAACCCCAAGGAAGACGGGAATGACCTCCACCTTTTCGGCCCTGAGGGAATCGCTCCTCTGGGCCTGTTTTCGGAGCGTTTTGGCGTAAACGATATCGCCCGGGTCGATGATGTGGTAGAGGTGCCAGAGGTCGTCGAGGGTTTCGGCCTTGACCTTCACCTTGCCCTCCTTGACGTCCTGGTGGATTATCTGCACCCGCTCACCCCCAGAGAAGAGTAGGCGATGGCCTTTAAAAAGTTGTTAGGAGGGGCCTAAATCAGCTCCCTCTCGGTCCTGGTGAGCCTTACTGCGCCGTTTTCTGTGATGAGGATGGTGTCCTCTATCCTGACACCGCCAAGCTTGGGGATGTAGATGCCCGGCTCGATCGTTATCACCATTCCCGGCTTGAGCTCGGTCTCGTCGAGCTGGCTCACGCGCGGCCACTCGTGAATCTCCAGGCCGACGCCGTGCCCGGTGGAGTGGATGAAGTAGTCGCCGTAACCGTACTCCTTGATGACGTCTCTGACGATGGTGTCCAGCTCCTTTGCAGTCATTCCCGGTCTGGCTGTCTCAACTCCCTTCTTCTGGGCCTCAAGGACGGCCTCATAGATGTCCCTCTGCTTCCCGTTGGGAGAACCGACAACGATGGTTCTGGTCATGTCGGAGTGGTAGTGCCTGTAGAGCGCTCCCTCGTCGATAACCACCAGGTCACCCTTCTCTATCCTCTTGTCGCTGGCGATGCCGTGTGGCAGCGCGGAGCGCCAGCCGCTGGCTATTATCGTGTCGAAGGCCGGCTTTTCCGCACCGTTCATTTTCATGACGTACTCCATCTTCGCCGCTATCTCCCTCTCGCGTCTGCCCTCGCTGATCTCCTCCAGAGCGGCCATCATTGCCATATCGGCTATCTCGCAGGCCGCCTTTATAACCTCGATTTCCTCGGGAGTTTTCACAATCCTGAGTTCCCTGATGACGTCGTCAATCACAACGAAGTCTTCAACTCCGAGCTTTTCCCGGTAAGCCTGAACCGCGGAATAGCTTGTCTTACCCTCTATTCCGAGACGCCGGAGGCCGAACTCCCTGAGCTTCTCGTACAGCTCGCTTCCCTTCTTGAATTTATCAACGGGAACGCGGGAGGTTTCTTTCGCCTCCTCGTATTCCAGCTCGGGGACGAGGAAAATGGCATCGTCAGGAGTCACAAGCAACGAACCCCCGAGGACTGGCGAGCTTCCCGTGAAGTAAAAGAGATTCGGCTTTGATGTGATTACAACACCGTCGAGCTCTTTCTCGGCTATGAACCCTTTGAGCCTTTCAATCCTCATCCGACAACCACCAGTTCCCCCTAACCCTGCCACCAATAAAACCCTTTCGGGCATCTCCGTGAGACGGGAAAGGTTATAACCCCGTCAGTGATACATAATGGCATGGTGACGTACCTCTTTGATTTCGATGGAACCCTCGTGGACAGCACAGAGGCAGTTGAAAAGGCCCTCCGAATAGCCATCGAAAAGACCATCCCTGCTGTGATAGAGAGCGACCTCTACGATGACTACTACAAGGCCCTCTTCCTCTTCATCAAGGGGAAGCTCACCTATCAGTATCTCGGCGTCATCCACGAGCTCGTTGCCCAGGGCACGATACACGAGTACTACAAACTCATGCCGAGATACATCAAGGACTTTCCCCACGCGAGGAGAGTTATTAGGGAGCTCAGGGCTCGGGGAAGGCGCGTCATAAGCTTCTCCGGCGAGCACACCTATCCCGGCGGGAAGGTAATCTTCATGAAGAAGACGGACTGGTACGACGAGTTCGATGAAGTGATAACATTCAGGGGCACAAGGGACATGCTCAAGAAGTTCCAGACCCTGAGAGAATTTTATCCGGATGAACCCTTCGTCTGGGTGGACGACAGTCCGAGCAGGTTCACCTACATCCTCGACGAAAACACCCTCCTCGTCCAGAAAGCATCTCCATACAAGAGCGACGTCGCGCTCCTGTTCGAGAGACAGAATTTCCTCAAAATCAAGTCTCTCAGAGAGATTCTGGAGATAGACGAGGGACTCTCGGCGTTCGCCGGAGGGGATAAAACTTAAAAATTCCACCCCGCGAACCCCCTTCGGTGGAGGTGAGGGCGATGGCCAGGGGAAAGGCTCTCGTCCTTGCCTACGCCGGAACCAAGGAGCACCAAGACAACCACCACATGATTCTGAAGCCCCTCGGCATCGACGACAGGAACGCGGCTTCAAGGCTCATAGGCAGGAAGGTCGTCTGGAGAACCCCTACCGGCAGGAAGATGTACGGCAAAATCCTCAGGGCTCATGGCAACAGGGGCGAGGTCAAGGCCTATTTCAAACCTGGCCTGCCCGGACAGGCACTCGGCGACTACGTCGAAATCCTTTAAACCTCCCAACCTTTTCATTTCTCCGGTGAGAGAATGGAGTTCGTTGAGGTGCGCGAGGGTCTTGCAGGAATCCTTGTCCCGAAGGCTGATAGGATTTACGATGCCCCCGTCTTCTACAACCCCGTGATGGCCCTGAACAGGGACATAAGCGTCCTAGCTGTTAGCGTGCTCAAGCCCGGAAGGGTCCTTGATGCCCTCTCCGCGACGGGGATAAGGGGCATTCGTTACGCCCTTGAGACCCCATTGGGGGAGGTCTGGCTGAACGACATAAGCGAAGAGGCCTTCAGCCTGATTCTGGAAAACGTCAGGAGAAACCTCGGCGTTGAGGGCGAGAAGATAAGCGAGAGGAGGTTCGTCTTTCGCGGCGAGAAAACGATCGTGGCCAACCACGACGATGCCAACAGGCTGATGGCCGAGAAGTTCCGCTACTTCGACTTTCTGGACTTGGACCCCTTCGGTTCGCCGGTCGAGTTCCTCGACACGGCCTTGAGGAGCGTGAAAAGGCGGGGGGTTCTGGCAGTAACAGCTACAGACACCGGCGTCCTCTGCGGCGCCTACAGGCAGGCCTGCAGGAGGAAGTATCTGGCGGAGCCGATAAGGGGCGAGCTCTGCCATGAGGCCGGGCTGAGGATTCTCATAGGGACGGTCGTCAGATACGCGGCGAAGTACGACCTCGGCGTCGAGGTTCTCCTCGCATATTACCGCGACCACTACTTCAGAGCGTTTTTAAGGCTCAGGAGCGGTGCGAGGAAGGCCGACGAGAGCCTTTCAAATCTTGGCTACCTCAGGCAGGAAGCCAGCGGACGCTTCGAGTACGAGACGGGTTTCCTCCCCGAGAGGACACCTGCACACGGCCCCCTCTGGCTTGGTCCCCTCAAGGAGCAGGGATTCGTTGAGGAGATGCTCACCCTGGCCAGGGAGAAAGGCCTCGCCCACAAAAAGACCCTCCCGTTTCTCGAAGTCCTCGCCGAAGAACTCGACCTCCCCTTCCACTACGACACGCACGCCCTCGCGAGGAGGAACGGCCTTCAGGTCGGGAAGCTCGCCGATGTGATCGAGGCCCTCCGTGAAATCGGCTACCGTGCGACGAGGACGCACTTCTCTCCCACTGCAATAAAAACGGACGCACCCTTTGATGCTGTGCTTGAGGCCATGAAGCCCCTGAAGTAGCCGATATTCATTTAACCACTTCACCGTTCTCCATTGAGGGGTGAGGGAATGGACGAGATGATAAGGCTCGCAAGGGACTTTTACAGGGATGAGTACGCTGACTCGGTTCTCTACGCCCAGCTGGCGAAGATAGAGAAGGACGAGGAGATAAGGAAGGAATTTCTGAGGCTCTCGAACATAGAATCAAAGCACGCCAAGTTCTGGCACGACTTCATAAAGCGACACGGCGGTGAGGTTCCAAAGCCTTCCGTAAAGAGGCTGACCGTCTTCTCGGTCAAGCTCCTGAGGAAGCTCCTCGGCCCAGGCTCGGTAGCTTCTCTCCTTGAGATGGGCGAGAACAGTGCGATACAGAAGTACTTCAAGTATCTCACCACCTACGCCGACAGGTTCAGCGAGGAAGAGATGGAGGAGATCAAAGAGGTTATCCTCGACGAGCTGGAGCACGAGAAGTTCTTCTACGAGAGCAAGGAGCGCTTCCACGTCGAGAACACCCGCGACTTGGTTCTGGGCATGAACGACGGTCTCGTTGAGATACTCGGTGCCGTCACCGGTCTCTCCGCGGTTTACCCGAACAACCCCCAGCTTGTTGGAATCAGCGGCCTGATCGTCGGTGTTGCCGGCGCGCTCTCGATGGCCATAGGAACATTCGTTTCAGTCCGCTCTCAGAGGCAGATCAAGGAATCAATACGCGATAGGATGGAGGTTCTCTTCAGAGTCTCCCCAGAGAGGGCCGCTGAAGAGCTGGTGGAGAAGCTCGTCGAAGGAGGCATGCCGGAGGACGTCGCAAGGGAGGTTGCCAGTGAACTGGCAGACAACAGCGAGGCAATAATGCAGCTCCTCCTTCCCGAGGCGGAGGAGAACGAGATAAGGGCGGCCATCTACACCGGTCTTGCTTATCTTCTCGGCGTGGTCTTTCCGGTCACGCCCTACTTCCTCGCCTCCAGCTCGCTAACCGCGCTTCCGTTCTCTATACTCCTCGCCGGCTCCGTACTGGCGATAGTGGCGACCCTGATATCGCTTCTCTCGGGAATCTCCATCAGGAAGAAGGTCGCGGAGATGGTGGCGACCGGCCTCGGGGCGGCGTTCCTGAGCTACCTCTTCGGCCGGCTTATGGAGGCCCTCTTCAACGTCTCGGCGCTTTAAAGATAGAACACCTCGACGCCGAGCTTTTTCGCTGTTTTTCCCTGCTTTTCATCGCTGGTTGCGAGCCTGCCGTACTTGAGGGCCTGGGCTATGTAGAGGGCGTCATAAACAGTGATTTTGTGCTCCAAGGCTATTTTCTCCCCCTCAGGGAGATATTGAAGCGGATTTTCGTACAGTATTATACCCTTGGTGGCGTGGAGATAGTCTAGTATTTTCTGGGCAGTTTCAATGGATATATCCTTGTACAGGTTGTACCTTTTCCACACGGCATTAGCACCCTCAATCAGTGCCATTTCCAGCGAGACCAAATCTCCGTTCTTTCTAAGGAATTCCGAAACCGTCTCCCACCCCTCTTCTTTTAGGAGATACTTTATGAGGGCAGATGTGTCAATTACTATCACGGGAATCCCTCACAAGCTTTGTGGCCTTCCCTCTTTCAAGCGTGGGGACGCTTTCGAGGAAGGAGTCAATTTCGTCGAGCAATTTTGCCTTTTCTTTATCTCTAATCTTTTGCTCTATGAACCTCCGTATCTCCTCGCTCCAGTTGATGTCGTACTTCTTCATCTTCTCCTTTAGCTCATCCGGGACGCGAACGCTTATCACGGCCATACAACCACCGTTTACAAGAACGCATTACGAAGATATAAACGTTACCGTCACACCTTTACGTACTTCCACTTTCCTCTCTTGAACGCCCACCAGAAGAGGGCCGCGGTGGTGAAGGTTTCGAGGCTCATCGCTATCCACGCCGCTATGACCCCAAGGCCCTCGAAGTGTATCAGGCCTATCGTGAAGCCAAACCCGAGCAGGTAAGCGGGAACTATGCGGAAGAGGAGCTTGCTGGTGGCGGTGATGTACATCGGGGTCTTTGTATCGCCAGCTCCCCTCAACGCACCTCCGAGGACGAAGAGCCAGCCGAGGGGTATCTCACTTATTCCAACGATTATCAGGTATATGCTCGCCAGGCGGAGAACCTCGCCGTAGTTGGGGTCGTTCGGGCTTATGAACGGCATGACGAGGTAGCGCGGGAAGACTATCAGGATAGCCGCCATGAACCCCATGAAAATCCCGACCATCTTAAGGGCCTCATAAACGGTGCGCTCGGCCTTCTCAGGGTTTCCCTCCCCGAGACTCTGGCCAACGAGGGCAGATGTTGCGACGTTAAAGCCAAACGCTGGCATGTACGCGATGCTCTCGACGCGCAGTCCTATCTGATGGGCCGCCAGTGCAAGGGTTCCGAAGCGGGTAACTATGCTCATGTACAGAAGGTTGTAGAAGCTGAATATACCGCGCTCGACCATCGTGGGGACGCCTATGCGCAGAATACGCTTCGCCATGTCGAGATGAAAGCTCCAGCTGGGTTTAAACCGGAGCACGAGATTGCCGCTCCAGAGAAGGTAGAGGCCGATGAGAAAAGAGACCGTTATACCCAGCCCCGAGGCCCAGGCGGCACCCACCGGTCCGAGTTTAGGGAAGCCCAGTTTTCCAAAGATGAGGAGGTAGTCAAAGGTCGCGTTGATGACGTTCATCAAGATGCCGAGCTTCATGGGCGTTCTTGTGTCCCCCGCCCCCCTGAGAGCGGCAAAGGCCGTGAAGCCGGCAAACCGTATCGGGTAGAAGGCGAAGATAACCTTGATATATTTGTAGCCCAAAGCGATTACGTCCGGTTTGGCCCCCATTATCCGGAGGATGTCATCGCCCAAGAACCATCCGAAGAACATGACGGGAATTCCCAGGAGGAAAGCGAGGTAGAGGCTCTGTTCCAGTGCAAGGGTCGCGTTGACATCGTCTTTGGCTCCAACGAACCTGGCCACCAGCGCGAGGGTTCCGGTAGCCACGGCCGCCATTATTGGCATCATGAACCAGCTCACCTGTCCCCCAAGGCCCACTGCGGCCACCGCCAGGGCACCGAGCTGACCGACCATCATCATGTCAACTAGGTTGAGAAGGGTCTGGGATATGTTGCCCATGATTGCCGGCCAGGCGAGCTTCCAGAGCCTTCGCTGGTCTTCGTTGAGGTGTATCATTAAGACGTCCCTCTAAACGATGAAGTGCCTGTAGAAGTTAATAAGGATTGCGGTGCAGAGAAGGCTCAAATCAAAGGAAAAGAAAAGGGCTCAGAGGAGGTTCCTCTTTTTCTTCCACTTGTGGGACCAGCTGTACTTCCTCATGCGCCTGCTCCTGCCGAAGCCACAAGCGGCGCAGTAGCCCTTCTTGACGTTGTAGGCGCGCCTTCCGCAGCGCCTGCACTTAATGTGAGTTGGAGTGTGGTTCCTCCTGCCCTTCGGTGCAGTCCCGCTTCCCATTGTATCACCCCACTAACTCGCTAAGCTTCACTCAATCTCGACAGGGGAAATGGCCAGAACGTTGTCTCCCCTGATGACGATTTTACCGTACTTCTTAACGACCTCGCCGTCCTGAATGAGGGCAGCATCGGCGAGGACGACGTTCAGGTGGATGTCGTAACCGATGAGCCTGCCCCTGAACTCGGAACCCCTCTTCAGGAGCACGAGCACGTCCTTATCGAGCGACCTGTGAATAACATCAAGTGGTCTTTCCGCCATTTTCACGCACCTCCAAATAATCAAAGCTCGTAACGATAACGAGGGAAACGGTTTATAACTCTTTCCGTCCCCTCGGCGCGGGACTTGGCGGTTGGACAACGTTCCTCCCAAAAGCTTTTTATGAAATGGCCTTACTCCAGTTTCAGGTGGTGAGTGATGGGAGAGAAGCCCGACAAGTACGAGGTTCTTCAGGATTTGATGAGGAGAAGAGGCTTTGCCTGGGGCAGTTTTGAAATCTACGGCGGTGCGAGGGGTTTCTACGATTACGGTCCTCTCGGAGCGACGATAAAGAGGAAGATAGAGCAGAAAATAAGGGAAGCCTTCCAGAGGGAGGGCTTCTTCGAGCTGGAAACTCCCGACATAACTCCTGAGAAGGTCTTCATAGCGAGCGGTCACGTTGACAAGTTCGTTGACCCGCTGGTTGAGTGTAAGAAATGCGGCGCGCGCTTCAGGGCAGACCACCTCGTCGAGGAGGCCCTCGGCATAGACACCGAGGGAATGAGCGCGGAGCACCTTACAAACCTCATCCGCGAGCACGACATCCGTTGCCCGGAGTGCGGCGGCGAGCTGAGCGACGTCTGGTACTTCAATCTAATGTTCGAGACCAAGATTGGTCCCTATGGCGACCAGAAGGGCTACCTGAGGCCCGAAACCGCCCAGGGCATCTTCGTTAACTTCAGGCGCCTCAACGCTTTCGCCAGGAACAAGTTACCTTTCGGTGTGTTCCAGATCGGCAAGGCCTACCGCAACGAGATTTCGCCGAGACAGGGCATGCTCCGCCTCAGGGAGTTCACGCAGGCGGAGGCAGAGATATTCTTCAACCCGAAGGAAACGGCTCATCCGCACTTCGACGAGGTCAAGGACGAGGTTCTGCGCCTTTACCCGATAGAAAACCAGCTCAAGAACCTCGGGATGGTCGAGCTTACCGCTGAAGAGGCCGTTGAGAAGGGCTACGTGATGAACACCTTCTTCGCCTACTACATGGTCATGGTCAAGAGGACGCTCCTGGACATCGGCATCCCCGAGAAGGCCATACGGTTCCGCCAGCAGCTGCCCGAGGAGAGGGCACACTACTCGAGCGACACCTGGGACGTCGAGATACACAGCGAGCGCTTTGGCTGGATTGAGTGCGTCGGCATAGCCTACCGCGGTGACTACGACCTTAGCAAGCACATGAAGATGAGCGGGGCTGACCTGACCGTCCTCATCCATTACGATGAGCCCAAGATAGTCAAGCGCCTCAAAGTGAGCCTCAACATGAAGCGCGTCGGACCGAAGCTGAAGAAGGACGCCAAGAGGATAAACGAGCTGATCCAGAGCTGGGACGAGGAGAAGCTCAGGAACCTGGTGGAGGTGCTGGAGAGGGACGGCAGGATAACCATTGAGGGCTACGAACTGGAGAAGGATGACTTCATAATCAGAGAGGTCGAGGAGAAGATAACGGGCGAGAAGATAGTGCCCCACGTCCTTGAGCCGAGCTTTGGAATAGACAGACCCTTCTACCTGCTCCTTGAGAACAGCCTCGTCATAGAGGAGGACAGGACGTACCTCAGGCTGAAGAAGGACATGGCGCCGATCGAGGTTGCAGTTCTACCGCTCGTCGCCAAGGAGCCCCTCAAAAGCATAGCCTACGACGTCTTCAGAACCCTTCAGAAGGCCGGTTTCATAGCGGTCTACGACGAGAAGGACACCGTCGGCAGGCGCTACATGCGCTACGATGAGATTGGAACGCCCTACTGTGTGACGATAGACAACCAGACGCCCGAGGACAACACGGTGACGATAAGGGATCGCGACACGAGGGAGCAGACGAGGGTGAAGATTGAAGAGCTGCCGGAGAAGCTGAGGGAGCTGATTTTTGGGGAGTGAGCTCAGCACAGTTCTTCCACAATCTTTTCAACACTTTTCTTAAGGTCTGGAAGCTGGAGACGGACTATCGTCCAAACGATATTCAAATCGACACCGAAGTAGTGATGAATGACGACGTTTCTAAGCCCGATGATGCGCTTCCAGGGGACATCCGCATGCTGCTCTTTTATTTCTTCCGGCACATACCTGGCGGCCTCACCTATCACTTCAAGATTCCTCAAAACAGCATCAACGGTTTTCCTGTCCCTTACGAAGTCTTCAAATTCGTAATTCGCGGTGTATTCCTCAATCCGTTCGATGGCCTCAAGGATGTCCCCAAAGAAGAGACACGGATCCCTTTTAGACATAAACGAGTTCCCTCCTTATGTGTTCCCAGAGCCTCTTTCTGCCCGTGACGGCGTTCTTCGTGACAAGATCCACCTCAACCCCAAGCAGGGATTCGAGGTAGTCCTTCAAGTCAACTATCTCCCACCCGATGGGTCTCTCGAACTCCACGAGGATATCGACGTCGCTGAGTTCGGTCTGCTCTCCCCTGGCGTAGGAGCCGAAGATGGCAATCGAACTGACCCCAAAGCGCTTCCTAAGTTCTTCCTTGTGGGCCCGGAGCGTGTTCTCGATGTCTAGGAGGGTAACCCGCGCCATCATACGTTTGTGCGACACGAAAGTATAAAAAGGTTCAGCAGGAGTTATCTCCGGTTGAAATGGGCCGGAGAATCCACCTCCTCTACCGCCGCCTTCCAAACCGCTTGCTGGAGAGGGAGGATGAGATAGTAGCTGACTTGGGCAACATCATCGTTGCCAAGGCGAAGTTCGAGGGCATGCTCGCTCCCCTCAAAGTGAACGGCGTTGAGGTAATACGGAACGGCTACGTGATGGTCTACTTCGCTTTCATCGGGGAGAACTACGACATCCTGAAAGTCTACGACGAAAACGGTGAGTTCAAAGGCCTCTACATCGACGTTCTGGCCTACACGAAGCGCGAAGGAAACACGATAGAGATGCTCGACCTCTTCCTTGACATCTTCGTCTTTCCGAACGGCGAGGCTTTCCTCCTCGACGAGGACGAGCTTGAGATGGCCCTCAACTACGGCGTAATTGACAAAGGTACCTTAGACTTCGCCTATTCCGTCGCGAGGGAGATACTCGAAAGGCTTAAACGCGGCGAGTTTCCGCCGAAAATAGTCTGGGAGTACGGTCTGGAGGGCTGAAGATGGGTGCCGAATTCGTGAAGGAGACCAGGGACGGAACGGTTCTGCTCGTGTACGTCCAGCCGAAGGCGAAGAGGAACGAGATCGAGGGCGTGGATGAGTGGCGCGGAAGGCTGAAGGTGAAGATAAAGGCGCCACCAGTGGACGGGAAGGCCAACAGAGAGCTGGTGAAGTTCCTCTCGAAGCTCCTCGGTGCGGAGGTGAAGATAATCCGCGGGGAAACAGGAAGGGAAAAGGATTTGCTAGTTAGGGGATTGAATGTAGAAGAAGTGAAAGAAAAACTAGAAAGCACCCTACTCAGAACGTGAGTTAGGGCTCGGAAATACTATAACGAAATCAAATCCTTTTTCTGCTCTAACTTTACATATTGTGAATTGAGTCCCGACTAAAAGAATTGGGTCATACTCCTCTAGATTTTTCAGCAGTTCTTGTAGCTGTTCACTAGAATTTGTTAGCTGCAACCTATCTATACATTTCTTATAGCTTTCGGCAAATATGTTAATCTTAAGGTAGTGGCTATATGAGTTAAGAGCTTTCTTTGTTGATATTGTGAGATAGTTTGCCTCTCTATTCAGGATCTTATATAACCTGCTAGTAGTCAGGTATATCTTCCAGTGAGGACTGTTTTGGATAAACTCTGAAAGAATAATCCACGATACAAAATTAGACATGCTAGTTACCCAAACCCTAATTTCCCGTCGAGCAAATACCCCCGCCATACCATCAGATGATTCTGTAAATGGCCCACTACATATGTACAAGGGACTGTTGCCCTCTTCTTGAGATTCCCGCGGAACAGGATTGGGTAATGTACCTCTGTTTAACCGTAGTAGCAATATTGGAGAGACGTTCCCTACATTGATAGACTGGGCAATCCTAACTTCTATGTCCGTTAAAGAGGATTTGAGCTTGTTGTCTAAGAGTTTTTTGAATTCAGTGAAAGCATCTTGAAGCGAAGGAAACAATTCTTCGAACTTTTGGGAATACTTGTCAATAGTAGTTAGAAAGTCTCCTTGATTAGATTGATCAATTGTTTCATTCTTTGGCAACTCATTAACAAATTCCACATAAAATCTTGCAAAATTCTGGAGTTCTTTTTGATATCTACTTTGAGTGTCTATTATAAGCTCCCTAAGCTTGGTTTCATTTCTAAGTGGCTCATATAATGCTTCCTTTACCGCAGAACATATTATATGTTTGTCAACTGCAACTTCCCCATTCTCTTCAAAACGTCTAATGGCATCTTTAATTGGCTCCACCTTAAAATACAAACCCTCTATCTCCATGCCGTTCACCAACATAAATGTAATAGAAAAAAGCTTAAAACTTTTTCCGTTGGAATATCTACACTAACTTAGACATCATGGAAGTAATTAGAACACTTAAAGACCTCTTACTTCAAATTACTTCAAAATCCCCAGGCTCTCGTTCGTCTTCTTTATGCTCTCCCACTTCTCGGCCAGCTCGAACATGGCCCTTATCGCGTCTATGTTCTCAGGAACCACGTCGCTCTCCTGGTGGACAGCCTGTATGTAGAAGAGCCTGTTTCCGCGGACGCTTATACTTTCCTTCCAGACCGCTATTTCATACAGGTTGTTCCACTCCCTGTGCAGGTCGCGGGCGAACTCTATGAGCTGGGCCGTGCTGTCAAAGCCCTTCTCCTTCTCAAAGAGCAGAACGCGCGTGGTGTTCTCGAAGATATCAACGACGTCCTTCGCCTCCATCGGCTTCTTCAGCTCGATCATTATGCTGTGTACATGCATGAGCGTCGTCGGAACGACGAAAGCCGAGGTCTCGATGTTTATCGGGATCACCGTCTGGACGTCCGGTCCGTGGTGGGACGGAACGGTAACGCTCGGCGTTATGGCATTGACCGGGCCGCGCTTGGCGTCGTTCGGATCGGCGGCTCTTCTAATCATCACCGCGTAGACGTAGTCGATGTACCCCTGAATTGCGCTGAGGGTTCTGGTTAGACCCGTTGTGTTGCAGGAGACAACGCGAACGTAGTCCTTGCCGAGGGCCTTCTCGTAGTTGGCCTGGGCCACGAAGGAGACCTCCGCGGTGCTCGCCTTTTCACCGCCCTGGAAAACGGCCTTAACGCCGGCCTTTTCATAAACCGCCTTGTTCTTGGCACCCATACCGCCGGGGGTAGCATCGACAATCACATCGACCTCGCCCAGGAGGTCGCTCAAAGTGCCCGCGACTTCAAAGCCAGCCTTCTCGAACCTCGGAAGGAACTCCTCGCTGGCAGCATAGACGGGAATTCCGAGCTCCGCCGCGCGGTAGGCCTCAAAGTCGGGCTTGGTCTTGGTGACGCCGATGAGTTTCATATCATCCTGCTTCGTGACGGCGTAAGCGACGCGCTTTCCTATCGTTCCGTACCCGTTAACTCCAACCTTCATCTTCATGCTACCACCGGAGAATTTTATGGTCGTGAAATACTTAAGCCTTGTTTTCACTCGTGGTGAAAAGTGGTCTCTGAAGCGGGATTTTTGACAGATTTCTGGAAAACCCCTCCGCTGGAGTTATAAGCTCCCTCGCCGAAAATCTTCCGGTGGTGAGGATGTTTGCCGAGATACTGACGATAGGCGATGAACTGCTTACCGGGAACACCGTGGACAGCAATTCGGCCTTTATCGCCCAGAAGCTGACCGAGCGGGGCTACTGGGTGAGGAGGAAGACAACTGTTGGAGACGACGTTGAGGAGATAAAGAGTGTCATTCGGGAAATCCTCGGGAGAAAGCCAGAGGTTCTCATTATTTCTGGAGGCTTGGGGCCGACCCACGACGATGTAACCATGCTTGCCGTTGCAGAGGCCCTGGGAAAGGACTTTGTCCTCTGTGAGGAGTGCCTTGAGAGAATCAAGGCCTTTTACAGGGAGCTGTATGAGAAGGGCCTCATAGACGACCCTGAGTTAAACGAGGGGAGGAAGAAGATGGCCTATCTGCCGGAGGGTGCCGAACCTCTGGAAAACACCGAGGGAGCCGCCCCTGGAGCTTACATCGAGCATGAGGGCGTTAAGATCTTCGTTCTCCCAGGGATGCCCCGCGAGATGAAGGCAATGCTTGAGAGGGAAGTCCTCCCCCGGCTCGGTGGGAGGAAATTCATCCAGAGGAAGCTCCTCGCGGAGATAACAGATGAGAGCAAGCTCGCACCGGTGCTCATCGAGGCCCTCAAGAGGTTCCGCGTGAGGATACACTCATCGCCGAAGGGTTTCGGGAAGTACATCGGGATAATAATCTTCGGCGAGAGTGAGGGGGAGATAGAGCGTGCGAAGGCCTTCATGGAGTCCAGGGGAATTAGGTTTGAGGAGGGCTGGTAGCGAAAGTATGATAAGGTAAAAACGCCAACTAACCGAGTCCGGAGTGCAGAAAGACCCGCGGAGTGGTGTTGCCAATGATTCCGCCCGAAGTCCGATCAATCATTGAGGAGATGAGGTCCGAAAGGATCAGGGGTGCCAGCTGGCTGGCCAGGCGGGGAGCTGAAGCCTACGCCCTTCTCTCACAGCTTCTTGAGGGAGACGAGCTTGAAGAAGCCCTGAGGGACATGAAGAGGGAAATCCCAGCCGTCAACAGGACGATGGCTTCACTCTACAACCTCGCGAGGTTCATACCGGTAACGGGCAACCCCGACTTGGTGAGAGCGAAGGCTGAGGAGTTCATCCGCCTTGGCGAAGAGGCGAAGCGCGAGATAGGCAACATCGGAAGCGAGCTGATAGACGAAAATGAAGTTGTAATCACGCACTCCTTCTCGTCCGCTGTTCTTGAAATTTTCAAGGCCGCTAAGAAGAAGGGCAAACGCTTTAGGGTCATACTGACAGAGAGCGCCCCCGACTTTGAAGGTATTGCCCTTGCAAGAGAGCTCGATGCGCTTGGAGTCCAGTTTGAGGTGATAACCGACGCTCAGCTTGGTCTGTTCACCAGACAGGCTACACTGGCGCTCGTGGGCGCCGATAACGTTACGCGCGATGGGGCGGTGGTGAACAAGGCCGGAACTTACCCCCTCGCCCTCGCCTGCCATGAAAATGGCATTCCCTTCTACGCCGCCGCCGAGAGCTTCAAGCTCCACCCGGAGCTGAATTCGGATGAGGTTGAAATAGTCGAGAAGCCATATGCACGGCAGGGCTATCGGGTGAGGAACTTCCTCTTTGACATCACGCCCTGGCGCTACGTGAGGGGCATAATAACGGAGTTTGGGATTCTGGTGCCCCCGAAGGAAATCTGATATCAAGCACATGAAAAAACCCGTAAAGGGGAGAGAAAAGGAAAGTCCTCATTCCTGATGGGCTAGCCAGAGCAGGACTCCCTTAACGAAAGGCCAGTTGGTATTGATGTAGTTGCCATAATAGGCGTCGCTTATGGCTTTGCTTGAACCGTAGGCAACTATTCTCCCCTGACCGATCTCAACGGCGGCTGCTATTACCGGCTTGGAGCCCTTCTCGTAAACTGTATTTCCTTCGCTGTCCACCGAGTACGAGGTCTCGTAGCCCCTGATGAGCCAGACAGCACTTCCGCTTATCTCGAGAGTGTCGCCGTTGTAGTACATTGTCCAATCCTCTGGAACGAACTTCATCGCCGGGTGTTCCCTGTTGTAGAGACCTATGAACGGGTAGTACGGCCTTCCGCTGTTCTTCTCCTCGTCCATGAGCTCGTCGGGATTGAATTTAATTCCATATTTTTCGACTACCGCGTTGAGGCTTTCGGCATTGAGGTACTTGTACCAATCTCCCGCTATAAAGAGTCCTCCTCCTTCCTCAACGAACTGCTGGATACCTGAAATTTCGGCTTCAGTGAAATCGTCTTTCGGGTTGAGAAGTATTACTATGTCGTAATTGTTAAGATGGTCATAAGTAAGCGGGAGCCGGTTTATCTCCACCTCCCAGCCAAGTTCGCTCTGTATCTTGTCTGTCAAGTTGCTGATGCCAACTTTCTTGACATAGTACTGACCGTGAGAGGCGTCAATGAGAACCCTGGTTACGCGGATGATGACGTTGGTTGAGGGTGTGACGTTGGTCTGGTTTGCAGGGGTTTCGTTGCCGGGTGTGGTCTCGTTACTTGGTGCAGGTGCCGGCGGGTGGCAGATTGGCTTTACCTGCTCGTAGGTGCTCTGGAGTATAGGAAGCACAGACTCAATCTCCTTGAGGATGTCCCTGCTCATCATGGCAGCCTTTCTGATGTGCATCATAACGGGATAGTAGTACGCGCTCCGGTAGGGATTCTGCTGGACGAGAAGCCCCTTGAGGGTGTCGTAGAGGTAGTACTCCCTCTCTATCTCACTCATAGTCTTGTTTATCCACTGAACCTTAGGCTCGAGGTCTCCAAGGTTAACGCCGCAGGCCTGGAGCTTGCCGACCACCCAGGTGAGGTTCTCGTAGAGTGAGGTTATGTTCGTCATTTCTTTGCTGTAGAGCCTCTCGTAGTATGGTGTGAGGCCGTAGGAGAGCTGGTAGGGGTTGGGAATGACGTTAATGGTGAGGATTTTTTCACTTTCTTCAGTGATGATCGTGAGGACGTGTTCCCCAATACTCGTTGGAATCACGTAAAACTTCACAATCTTGGTCTCCTCGGACTGGAGGATGAAGTCCTCAGAGTACACAACAGCATTATCTAGCTTGACTGTAAAAGTCACATTGCTCGAGTTAGTCCCATTGTTGAAAACAGTAACCTTGACCTTTGAGGGTGCATCCTTGATAAACGAGTAATACTCAATATTTGTTATTTTGACAGCTGGATTGTAGAGTTCCCAGCTCTTGGGCATAATTTCATAGTCGTCTCTGTGCTGACTAACAGCACCTATCAGGTACTTGAACTTTGCTCCCGCCTGAAGTTCTTTCGGAGCCCCGTCCTTAAAGAATACCTTTGCTTCTCCACTACCATCGTCAATTAGCAAGATTGTATTTCCATGGTCGTCATCGATTCTATTTGTTATTTTTGCATCAACCACCTTCACAAGAACACTCTCCCACTGTTCCCGCATGGTTTCCACAGTTGCGAGAAGCTCCGGCTCTGGGACATTATCTTCTCCAAGTTTGGTAATGTATCCAACAACTGAGGTCCCATCCCAATAGACTTCTAGTTCAGTGAGCTTATTGTATTCATCTACTTCGCCTTGAACTTCTACGAAATCGCCAACCTGTATGGGGGTATTATCAAGATACTCTGGATAAACGTGTGCGGAATCCAAGTAATCCCAAGCACTTACATAGACGTAGATACCGCTCCACGGGCCAGTCCCATTTTGTATGAAAAATCCTTTTTTAGTCACAAAAGTCACAACACCCCTGGTGGTTACTATCTGCCCATCATACGGGGAGCTATCGTTGTGCCCTTGAATTTCGGCAATTGGAATTATTGTCCTCTGCGCTTGTACTGGCTTTATCGCCCATGCTGGTATCAAGCTCAAAACCAAAATCAGTGCAAGTATCAACGCCGATTTCTTCATGTGAACCACCCAAAAAAGAAGGTCATTGATGTATAAATAAGTTTTTCCACCAGTTGCCCGTCCCAGTTATCACCCAAAGTGTTCATTAAAGCTCCACAAAGGCTAAAAACCCTGCAATCCCCAGATAAGATGGTGGTTAAAATGTCCATCACCACAAAAACCGGGGATAAGGGATTAACGGGCCTCTTCACGGGGGACCGTGTTGCAAAGTACTCGCCAATAATGGAGGCAAACGGGAACATAGACGAACTCGACAGCTTTCTGGGGGAAGCCAAGCACCACGTGCCGGGAGAGATGTCTGAGGTACTCGAAAAAATACAGGTTCAGCTCTACGACCTGATGGCCGAGCTGGCCAGCAAGGGGAAGTACGCGAAGGTCGGAGATGAGGAAGTCAAGTGGCTTGAGGAGCTTATTCATAAGTATGAAGAAGAGATTCAACTGAGGGCTTTCGTTCTTCCGGGCTCGACCCCGGCGAGTGCGAAGCTTGACGTGTGCCGGGCGGTGGCCAGAAGAACCGAGAGGGCCGTCGCGAGGCTCGTCCTTGAATACGGCTTCGGCCATAATGCCCTCATCTATCTAAACAGGCTCAGCGACCTGCTCTTCGTAATGGCGAGGGCAATAGAAAAGAGGGAGGGGAAACTGAAGGAGGTTAAGTAAGTCTCCCGTTTTCCTCGAACTTTTCTTCCCTGAGCAGAACCTCCCTGTATCTGGCCCAGAAATAGGCGACGACAACCGCCATGCCCACCCAGATGGCCATGGTAACCTCCCAGGCAGGGAATCTGTCGAGGAGCGGCCCGACGGCGAGCAGGCCGAGGGGGCTGGAGATGTGCATTAGAACGGCCATCGCACACATAACCCTACCCCTGAGCTCACTCGGTATCGCGCGCTGTATCTTCGAATTGATGGGCACGTCTATGAAGGCCTCTATACTGCCCCATAGGATGTTTATCCCCGCGAGGAAAAAGAACGCCTCGTTTCTCCCCAGGCTGGAGAGGGGACTTATCGCCCACGTGAAGGCGAGTATCATCACCCCGTCCAGGAGGAGAGTGTGGAAAAGGTACCTCCCTGCCTTTTTTCCGAATTTAATCGCTATCAGGCTGTTTCCAAGGAGGGCACCTCCCATGAAAGCGCTCTCAAGCAGTCCAAACTGGTAGCTTGAAAACTTCAGTACTTCTCTGTAGGAGTACGGCATGATCACGGCCCCAAAGGGCTGACCGAGGGCTATCATAAAGAGGGCGAAGAACATAAGGGTCGAAAGGTATCTGTTGGAGCGAAGAAAGCCGATGCCCTCTTTTAAGTCCTCAATAACCTGGGAGAAACCTTCCAGCTCCCTTGTACGCCACTCGTACCTTATTAGCATCTCGAACAGGCCGGAGCCAAAGAAGCTGACCGCGTTGATGAGGATGGCCAGTTTGATACCTCCGACGGCGTAAATAAACCCTCCGAGGGCAGGGCCGACGAGACGGGCGAGTATGGTGAACGACGAGACCGTGGAGTTGGCCTTCTCAAGCTCGTCAGGTTGAACAAGGTCTGGGAACATCGCGCCAGTCCCGGCTGAGAAGAAGGCACCCATGACCGCCATGACGACCTGAACCGCCAGGAGCTGGTAGATGCCCAGGAGGTCGAACGCGATGACGCCGAAGAGAAGGGCTCCCCTCGCAAGATCAAAGCCGACCATAAGCCACTTTCGGTTGTAGCGGTCGCCCACCACCCCCGCAAATGGCATGATTATCAGAACGGGTATCATCTCGGCGAGTATGAAAGCGGTCATCATCGAGCCGCTGTGGGTCTGGTCAAGGACATAAAGGGGCAGTGCAACGTCCTGTACCGCCCAGCCGAGCTGACTTATGAACCTGCCGATCGCGAAGAGCCAGAAGTTTCTGTTGAGGCTCACGGCACCACCTCCACGTTTTCTAATCCGATGTTTATGACGGTTTCCCTAAAGCGGAGGTAATAATACGCTGTTATCAGGACGCTCGGCACGGTGAGGGCAAGGATTATCACGGTGGTTCCTGCGGCATCGAGGAGGGGCCCAACCAGCGCCATTCCCAGCGGTGTCGTCGCCATCATCACCGTCTCGAACGCCGTGAAAAATCGCGAACGAACCTCATCGGGAACCGCCTTCTGGAGCTTCGTGAAGAGGGGAATGTTGACCAGGGTGTTGAAGAGTCCTGTCAAGGCAATTATCCCCAGCAGGGCCGGATAAGCCAGTTCCCCAAGAACGGAGCGCGTTACAAAGGCCAGACCCGTTAAACAGATGAGCTGGGCAAAGAGCGCTTTGAAAAGGAAGTCCTCGGATCGTTCACCAAGTTTCAGAGCAATGAGCATGTTCCCGGCCAGAGCCCCGAGGGTTGCGGCGGTTTCGACGCTGCCAAAGCGGACTGCCGAGAGGCCGAGCTCAACCCTGGCGAGGTAGGGAAGAACCACCGCGAACACCGGGTTGAGGAGGGTGTTGAGGAGAACCCCGAAGCTCACGAGCACCATGAGGTCTTTTGAAGCTCTGATAAAGCGGAAACCGTCGAGCATGTCATCCCAGACCTCGCGGATGCTTGAGAGCTCCTGCGTTTCCCTGCGGTACTCGATCAGGATTTCGAAGAGGCCGGAGCCAAAGAAACTGGCCGCGTTTATCAGGAGAGCCAGCTTAATGCCCCCGAAGGCGTAGATTAACCCTCCAAGGATCGGACCGAGTATCCTCAATATCTGGCCGCCGCTCTGGAGTATCGAGTTGGCCCTGGCGAGATGCTCCTTTTCCACCAGATCGGGGAACATCCCGACTATACCGGCCGAGAAGAACGCCCCCATAACGCTCATCGCCATCTGGACTGCCAGGAGCTGGTAGATTCCGAGCAGGTTGAAGGCGATAACCGCGAAGAGAAGCACTCCCCGAGCTATGTCAAGGCCGTACATGAGTTTCTTTCTGTCGTAGCGGTCACCGATTACTCCGGCTATCGGGTTGATGAGCAGCCGCGGAATCAGCTCTGCCATTATGAAGAGGCTCATCATCGCCCCGCTGCCGGTCTGGTCGAGGACGTAGAGCGGAACCGCCACGTCCTGGATCACCCAGCCTGCCTGTGATATCCACCTGCCCACGGTATAGAGCCAGAAGTTCCGGCCCATCCTTCGGAAATTCTCGAACATCTCCACTAACCCCCATTGCTCCCCCAGGTTACCGAATTAAGCAATTAAAGAATCAAATGATTAAATAAGTTCGACCCTGACCCCACCGTTCACCGTACTTATCTTCACCTCGAACTCGCCCGTCCCAATGACCGGGTCATCGGAGTCTATGTCGACCAGCTCAACACCACCGTTTACGCTCTTGCTGAGTATCCTGGCATCACAGAACTCGGTCAGGCGAAGCACGATGTCTCCGTTGACGCAGCTTACCTCGACGTCCCCCTCAAGCTCTTCGATGGTAAGCTCGATTTCCCCGTTCACGGTGGAGGCCTTAAGGGGGCCGGCAACCGTTAGATGGGCCCTTATCTCCCCGTTAACCGTGCTAAGCTTCTCGGCCTCACAGTCCTCCAGAGTTATCTCGCCGTTCACCGTTGTTACCTCCTCAAAGCGCACGCCCCTGGCCTTAAGCTCGCCGTTCACGTTCTTCGCGTTTACCAGGACCTCCCGCGGAACTTTAACGCTTATCTCGGCCCAGCCCTTTTCCCCGAGCAGGTTCAGGAACTTCCTCTTTGGCTCCTCCCTGATGATGAGCCTGCTCCCCCTCTGCTCAACGTTAACCGTAACCTCACCGTGCGGAACGTAGTTCACTTCCACGTGGTCGTTCTCCCAGCCCTCAATCTCAATCCGGCCATTCGTGGCCTTTATCTCGACTTCCCAGACGTCCTCGAACATCATCGCAGATCACCCCAAGAACCCCATCAGCTCATCCAAGAGTTCCTTCACGCGCCTGTTGAGCAGGGTTCTGTCTATGCCGAGTCCCTCTATCAGCTCCGCGCTCTGCTCCTCGACTATCTCCTTGGCCTTCTCCATCACCAGACGGTAGGCCTCAGGGTTCTCGACGGTGTACGTCTTCCCGCCGGCCCTTATGCGGACCTTCCCTTCCTTGGCAGAGATGACGACGTCCTCGATGCGTATCTTTGCCCTCCCCCTGCCTACGGTGACCGAAACGTCGCCGGAGCGCAGGGAGATCGTCTCACCGAGGCTGAGGCTCTCGCTTCCGCTCCGGTAAGTGACCCTTTCCCCGTCCACCTCGATGGAGTACTCGTCGGTCTGAATCCTGAGCCTGTCGCCAACTTTTGTGAGCTGGAAGCCATTGCGGAGCTCCTTGATGGTCAGCATATCGCCGGGAGGCATCTCCGGGTTGCCCTCGCGGAACCTCATCGGGCCTATCCTGACCTCTTCGCCGCTCGGCGTCTCTACCACTTCGATGAAGGGCAGCTTTACGTACTCGAAGCCCTCCCCCTCGTAGACCTTGATGAAGCCCAGGTCAACCACGCTGTCCTTTCTGCCCTTCCGGTAGAGCCGGTCGGGGTTTATCATCTCGTTTACCCTCGAAACGAAACCCGAATCAGCGGCTGTTTTTCGTCCGACTATCTTTTCCTCGGTCCACACGATGACCGGGCTGAGGAGCCTCTTCGTTACCCTTCCGAGCGGCGTCTCGGCTTCCACCTCAACACTCCCATCTATCACCCAGCCTATTCTCTTCCGTCCGAACTTCATGGGATAGGCCTTGCCGGTTCCCCTGAGCTTCACCTCGCCGAAATCGGCGCCTTCGAACTCGTAGGCCTTGCTCTCGACCTTCAAATCGAGCCTTTTCTCGTCGAACTTGGAGAGAAGCAGACCGGCTATTGCCAAAACCACCGCATAGGCAAAGGCAGTACCAGCATAACTGTGAAGAGCCTCGCTCATCCCGAGCCACTGGCCGAAGAACAGAAAGACGCTCGTCCAGAAGAAGCCTTTCGCGAGGGCAAAGACTATTCCGCTCACCGTTACCCCGAACCACTTGCCCACCGCGAGAAGTTCGAAGGCAAAGATAAGCGCCACTATCGCGTAGACCAGCTGGTCGTTATAGGCCTCCAGACGCAAAGGCCCTTTGAAAAGCCACACGATGAGCAGTATCGCCGTAAGGGCCTTCAGATACTCCGCTATCCTGAACCTCGGGCCTTCGTGTGGGGCAGCCCAGTATTTCCAGCTAAAACTCATTCTTCCACCTCCTCAAGGGCAGTTATTATCTCGAGCAAACGCAAAAACAAACGTCCGTCCGGCGAGATTTCATACCTCTCACCTTTCTTCACCATGCGGGTTTTCACCAGGAGCTTCAGGTGGTGTGAAACAGTTGGACTCTCCACACCGAGGGCTTCCTTTATCTCCTTGAAGCCCATCGGCCTTTCGGAGAGCATTTTGAGTATCCTTATCCTGTCGGGGTTGGCCAGGGCCTTGAGAGTCTTCGCGGCCTTCTCCTCGTCTATCTCGGGCAAACTTCCGCCTTCAAGCTTCCTCCTGAGGCGGGCCTTTATCGAGAGCATGACCTCATCAACAGGGTCAATGCTTTCCTCCAGCACCTCCAGCCTTTTCTTCAGCTCTTCGAGCTGAACCTTCAGATCGTTCTCCATGGTACCACCAGGTACAGACTTTTGTAGTACACTTTTCTGTACTTAACTAGCGCGCTGGGTATATAAAAGTTTATCGGTTTGAATGCCAAAAACGTTTTAACGCTTAAACCCCAGTCTCACCCATGAACATCGCCGAGATGCTCGCCCTTATAGCGGTCGGCTACGTCCTCAAGAGACTGATTAAATCGGAGAAGCCCTTTGACTACCTACGTATTCTGGTGAATGACGTTCTCCTCGCCCTGTTCATCTTCGGGAACGTGGCGAGCAAGGACCTGAACTACCTCCTGAGCATAAAGACGGTCTTTCTCTACGTCTTCCTGATAATCGCGATAAGCCTCTCCACCTCGTACCTCTACGGCAGATTCGTTCTCAAGGGGGACCCCTGGGCCGGCGCGCTCATGGTTCTCTCGGTTTACCCCAACACCGCCGCCCTCGGCTTCCCGATAGCGAGTTTATTCCTCGACGACATAACGCCCGCGATACTCTACTCGACAACCAACTCCATGATAGTCATCCCGATCGTCACCTTCATAGCGGCCCACTATTCCAGCGGCGGAGCGAGCGTCAGGGAGAGCTTTCTGAAGGCCCTGAAGTTCCCACCGACGGTGGCGAATCTCCTCGCCCTGGCCCTGGTCGTCGGGGGTATCCACCTCCCGGCCTCTGTTCTCGACCCGATAAAAACCATCGGATGGCTCAGCATCCCCCTGCTTATCATATACTTCGGCTCCCGGATAACGCTGAGGAGCTTCGACTGGCGCAAGCTTGCTGAAGTGGGTGCTTTCAGAATAGCTGTTCCCTTCACCTTCGTCTTTCTCACCCTCCGATGGGCGGCGCCAGACGTTTTCTACTCCGTTCTCGTTGAAGCGTCGATGCCGCCGGCGATAGCGGCCAACGCGATTTTGGCTCAGTACAGGCTCAAGGCCGAGGAGGCGATAAGCGTCACCTTCGTGCTGACCCTGATGGTGATAGGACTGTTTGTTACTCTAAGCATCTTGTTAAAATAACCATCTGCAGCTTTTCGATTGTACATTTGAAATTGATATGCAGAAAAATCTTCGGCATTTTCTGGCTTCAAGTTTGAACTTAACATAATTAGACTGACCTAAAGAAAGAGTAATAAGCACAAAAGTTCAGAGATGATGCTCAAGTACCCGGAGGTGGTAAGTTGAGGAGGTACCTCCTTGCCATTGCTCTTATTCTTGTAGTTTTTATGGCTGGGTGCATCGGCGGTTCAGGTAGCACTAACAGCCCCGAAAAATCGGAGCAGCAATCAGAGCACACTCAAAGCCCAGTGGAAGGAAACCAGCAGGAGGACTGGAGCTACTTTGAGTTTGAAACCTCCGGCGGCGATATCGGATACTCCTTGAATGAGGGGCGTCTATCCAAGGATGGCGTGGATGTTTACGTTCTTCTTATTGACGAGCCAGCAAAGTTTGCAAAGGTCAATCCAGTCTGGGAGGCGACGATGTCTGACGTCTGGGCCAACAGTGTGGTTTTTCAGGTGGACGACGGGGTGCACTATTTCTCGATTGAAGATGGAGAGGTGGAACACAGATCGATGAGGGTCGTTGGAGACCTCTTTGACTTCATGGTACTCAACGAGAAGAGCTATCTTGGCCTGGAAAACGGGGTACTGCGCCTCTACAACTCCGAGGCGAAGGGTTACAGGGAGAAGAAGGGGGTAATATCTTACGCTCTGACAATGAAGGATGGGGAGATTATCGTTGTCACCGCATCGCTGGATGGAATTGAAGTGACAAGGTTTTCAAATGAGGGGGAAGCGCTTCAGGAGGCATATACCTTCGACTGCCCGATTTTCTACCTCCACCATGCCCTCGTGGATGATATGCCCTCCGGCTTCTACATGGCGACATCCTGCGGCCTCTACTATGTGGACGAGGACTTCAGCGTCCACGACTCCGGACTCGGAGATGAAAGCTGGGACATAATCTCAAACGACAACGATGAATCAGGCGCTATCGTGGTGTACTCTGAGGATACGGGTGGGATTATGGGTGTCTTCTACGACCCGGAGTCCGGTGGGTTTGCCCACAGCGCCCTCCTCGAAGTTGATACCAAACCAGACGGGGCATCCGTGAGCGGCCTCTATCTCGCCCTCCTCTACGGAGATACGCTCTACCTCTACAAACTCGAAGAAGAAGGCGAGTACAGGCTCCACGGGACAATAAAACTCCCAGAACCGGCGAAGGATGTGAAGGTGGCAACGGTGGAAAACGGGGTTCTGGAGATAGGGGTTGCATGGGACGGAGGATTCACCTACATGGTGGGCCCCCTGGAGGGATTTGAGGGGACCCAAGAGCTCATCTGGGGGTGAAGGCGGAATGGGGTTTTTTAGCTCTCTGAAAAAGGCTGCTTCGAACGTATCCAAGCAGTTGCGGCACAAAAAGTTTGAACTGAGGGCAAAGGAGCTGGCGGAGAAGTGGGACAGAATAAAGTTTTACAGGCCGGAGATTGGCATTGAGATAGGAAACGAGACATACTGGTACCCGATTAACAGGGTATGGATTGATAAGGTTGAGGTGGGGCTTTTCAGGAAGTCCTACCTTGACAAGGTCTTCGTTGAGTATTCGGAGCCCGTTGTGTACGACGAGGAAGAGGAGGAAGACGAGGGCTGGTTCAGCTATGAGGACGATACAACAAAAAACAAGAGCTTCGGACTGAATGACAAGGTCCAGATCCGCTTCACAATGGCGGATTACGAGAAGCTAGTCAGCAAGGAGGGAGAAATACTGTGAAGAGGGTTCTTCTAATTCTACTGCTGGTGGCAATAGTAACAACGGCGGGATGCGTTGGAAACGGCGGAACCGATACGGGAACCAATCCAAGCAAAACCCCCGGTGAAACCGAAACTCCAGAGAGTGAAAGTGGTACAGTTTCCCCGGGGACCGAGGAGCCTACCAGCACCCCATCCGGGGCGGAAGATGTCATAAGTGGCGAGATTCTCAACACCACGATAGCTGTGAACGCCTCCTTCGTCCCGGAGAAAACCTTCGAGTGCCTTAAGGATGCCCCTGAAGTCATAGCTTCCTACTACCGCGCCGTTAAGGAGGAAAAAGACGTGAAGGAGTTCTTTGACCTCGACGTGGTCGATGCTGACTCCCTCGTAGAGCTCCATAATGCTCTCTACCGGGCTGTTGACTTCAAGGAGCTCAAAGTGGAGAACATCACCTGTCTCGTCGTCAGCGTGAACATGGTGGCCTGCAGGTACGGCTACTCGGCCGTTCTCGTCAAAGACGGCACCGAAAAGTCGCTCCAGAGGCAGTACGTGACCTTCCTCAGCGGCGAGTCGTGTAAGATAGTTTGGACGGAGGGAGAGGGATGAAAAAGCCCCTGCTAACCTTATTAGTGCTCCTGCTCGTGGTCCTGCCCCTCGTCCGGGTAAACTCCGCCGCAAACGCTAATCCCCCACTCGACAGCGACGGGGACGGTCTGACCGACCAGGAGGAGCTAAAACTCGGGACAAACCCAGCCCTGCCCGACACGGACGGAGACGGGCTCTCGGACGGTCTTGAGGTCAGGCTGGGGAGCGACCCTCTCATGGTAGACTCCGACTGGGAAGGACTTAACGATGGTGATGAAATCGCATTTGGGACAGACCCCAACAATCCAGATACCGACGGGGACGGGCTTGACGATGAGGATGAGGCCTACGGAAGCTTCTGGAGCAACCAACCAGTTCCACCGTTGGACCCGACGAGTCCCGACACCGACGGGGATGGGATAAGGGACGACTTCGAGTTCGAGCTGGCGAAGGGCAACCACGAGTGGGACAGGCCCTACTACCTGTACCCCGACTGGGACAACGACGGGATAATCGACGGGCTTGAGATCTACCCGGACGACGGTAAGTACCACCCGACCGTCAGTCCCGGAGAGATATACATCGACAGGGCCGTGTTTAAGGGGTATTTCTGCTTCCTCAATGCCGACTGCGACGGCGATGGTTTAACTGACCCCGAGGAGCTTGAAGCTGGGACGAAC
Source organism: Thermococcus sp. ES12 (assembly GCF_012027515.1). Taxonomy (NCBI): domain Archaea; kingdom Methanobacteriati; phylum Methanobacteriota; class Thermococci; order Thermococcales; family Thermococcaceae; genus Thermococcus; species Thermococcus sp. ES12. The sequence continues at coordinate 548,739 of NZ_SNUP01000001.1, read as the reverse complement.
GTCCTCGACCCCGATACCGACGGCGATGGCCTCTTGGACAGCTGGGAGGTGGCGTATGGAACGGACCCCCTCAGCGCGGACACGGACGGCGACGGAATCAGCGACCTCGACGAGCTCAGGCCGAGCATCATCGTTTCGGCCAAACTGCCCGAGGAGATGAAGGCCGAGGAGTTCTACGAGAAATCGGGCAGGAAGGGCTACTACTCCTGGTACCTTGAGGTGCTTGTGGGCGATGGCCCCTCTGGGGGCTCTTCCTACGAGACCGTCATCGGGAGGTGTGAGTGGGGCGGCTACGACAGGGAAACCGTGGAAAAATACATCGTCCAGACCAAGGACGGCCAGTGGGAGTTCTACGGGATAGCGACTTCCCCGCTGAACCCGGACACGGACGGCGACGGTCTGAGCGATTCCGAGGAGTCCTTTGAGGTGACCTACATCACGTTCCGGAACTTCACCTTCACGAGGACGATCCACCTCGACCCAACAAACCCGGACACCGACGGAGATGGTATAATCGACTCCGAGGATGCAGTTCCCCTCAACCTGGACATAGACGATGATGGAGTGATAGAGCAGGACGCCTGCGCCTACTTCGAGGACTGCGACTGGGATGGGCTGAGCGATGGCAGAGAAATCGAGCTCAAAACTGACCCCAAGAACCCAGATACCGACGGTGACGGGCTGAAGGACTTCGACGAGGTCTCAATCTGGACTGATCCCCTCAATCCCGATACAGACGGGGACGGCTTCACGGACTTCGAGGAGGTCAAGGCAGGAACCGATCCGACCGATGAAATAAGCCACCCGGAGGCACCGCCGGCCGTGGAGAAGCCGAGCTACGAAGAGGTTCAGCCGGAGATCGAGGAAGTCCCACGCGTCCGCGTGAAGAAGAGCGTTGAGTTCTACGTAAACGAAAAACGGGTCGAGCCTGACACCTTTACCACCATCGTGCTTGACGACGATGAGGCCGTGTTCACGGTAAAGGCATCGCCACGCGTGCTCGTCTACGCCAACGGCTCCGAGCGCGAGATTGGGGTAAGGACAATTTTCATCTACGGAGACGACGAGAAGAGGCTTGTGGATGAAGGGGACGGCTCCTACCGCATGGAGCTGAGGAACTTCACCGGGCTGGGCTTCGACTTCTTCAGCTTCCGGGTCGAGATAGATTACGAAGACGACAGCAGTTTCACCTACTCCTTCAACATCGAGCTGAAATACCGCGCAAAGCCCGAGGTTCGCCTCGTGAACTACACCTGGCTCAACACCCTCGACGTCGGTAGGTTGTACTTCGAGTGCCGCCACTGTAAGAACGTCACGATAATCGTCCCGGGCGCGCTTGTGAACGGAGAACCAAAGAGGGTCATCGACTTCGGCTCAACCCGGCCGCTGAAGTTCTTCTACGCCCGGATAATCCCCCACCGCTACACCGTTGCGAGCCAGTCGGACGTTGGGACAATCTACACAAAGTACGAGGACAGCGTCGAGGTGCTGAAAACGGGCAAGGATATAGGCCTTCTGGTGGCCAAGACCGTCGAGGCGAAGAGCCTGGGCTCGAAGATAATCTATGGCATGGTGGCGACGGCTAAGGGAGTGAAGACGATAGTCGGCGGCGTTGAGGTCTTCATACCGGAGGAGGAGACGGAAAAGCCCGAGGGGATCGAGACCCCGGAGTCGGCCAGATTCGACCGTGAGGCCTTCAAGAAGGGAATCCTGGACTGGGTGAAGGAGAAGATCGTCGATGCCACCTTTGACTACGTCACCGAAAAGGCCATTGAGTACGCGGACGCCAAGGAGCTTGAGGCAAGGAGGCACGAAACAACGTATCGCGTTACCGTCAAGGTCTGCAACGAGTTCTACTGCGTGCCCTACACATTCACGGTTCAGGGTTATGGCTACGAGTTTGATTGAACTTTCTTTTCTTTTACTATCCGATGAGGGGGTGTTGATATGAAAAAACTCCTCGTACTTGCGCTCGTGCTGGTTGTGCTGATAAGCGGATGCATGGGAGGATCCAATCCCTCAGAAAAAACCCAAAGCCCCACAATGAGCGAAAGCCTGACCGAACGGTCGGAAAGTACTGCAAACACTGAGAGCGGCTCAATGACGGAAACAACCACAGGTACGAGCCCTGAAGGGGCTTTCTTCGATGACTTCACCGACCTTGACACGGCTAGATGGTTTGTTGGGGAGTGGGAAACGAACAGGCCGGCTTACGACAAGGTGAGAATCGAAGACGGCGTTCTGGTAATACCGGTTGAGGAAACCGACAGGGGGCCCTATCTCGCCTCAAGGCCAATAGAAGTAAACCGGGGCGACATCGTCGTTATTGAGAGAAAGGCCCTTGTCCACTACGGTAACGAGTACTTCCAGGGGGAACTGATGGTCTATCAGACCAACTACTCAGGGATAACGCCCCCCTCAGAAATTTCCGGACACTGGACAAGCTGGTTCGGTTCGTTCCTCTTCGGGATTCACTACTACCACTACTACGAGCCCCAGGAGAACTACGTCCCCGTAAAGGACGGTTTCGCACTTACCGGGCCGGACTGGAGAGACTCCGGGAACTACGTCACGACCGAACCGGTGTGGGACGAGTGGTTCACCGAGAGGATAGTTTACAACACGGAAAACGGAAGGGTGACCTACTACCTCAACGGGAAGGAAGTGGGGAGCGTCAGGGCGGCATCTTACAGCTCGAAGTACGTGAGGCTTTTCATCCATTCCTACGGCTGGTATACAGGCCACTACACCAAGATGGACTGGATAAAGGTGAGCGTGGAGCACTCAGGGAGTGAAACATCAGTGGAAACCACAACGAGCACTGAGACCGAAACTCCCACCGAGATCCAGGCTCCACAGGGTGGAGACCTTTTCAGTGCTTTCACGGTAAAGACGGTTGATTTTGGCGGGCTCAGGGGTGTGGCCGTCGAGGTCAACGGAGAGCCAACTTTCAGGAACGTTGAACCCTGGTTCATCGGAAAGACCACCTACGAAGTCTCCGACCTCTCGTGGGGATACTTTGCAGTCGGTAACGTCCTCTACCGCGTTGATGGGGAGGGCCTGAAGAACAGGTACGCCGATGGGGAAGACGTTACCCGGTCGTACTACGGCGAGGCCTACGTTCTTCCGGCGGAGGTTAAGGACGTTGCGATGGGCATTTACGCGAATGAGGTCTTCTTTGCGTCCCCAGATGGAAAACTCTACCTGGCCTACGACTACGAGATCGAAGATGAAGAAGAGGGAGACGCCAGCCTGTGGGTACTGCGCTACACCAGCTGGGTCTCCTGGGACATCGCCGCTGACGGCGTTACCGACATAGCGAGCGGTGACTACAGCTACGTGGCCTGGAAGGGTGATAAGCTGTACGTCTTCACATACTCCAGCGATGACCTCTACTACGCGGACGAGAAGGGGCTAAACCCTGTCCAACCGAGGACTTTCACACTGCCCGGGAAAATTACCGGCGTGTTCAGGGACTCCTACGGGGACGGCCTGATAATACGGGCCGGGGACGGTTTCTACTACCTCGACACCAGCGGGGGATACGGCTACGGCCAGTGGCATCTCTACACACTCTCCGAAAACCTGCCCGGCGAGGTTAGCTACAACTACCACGAGGACATCGTGACCCTTCTCCGCGACGGGAAGTTCTACTGGCTCGACCTCGGGTCCAGGTATGATGACAACGACGAGCTTGTCCCCTACATAGACATCCACGGAGGGGTCGGCGTTGACGGTAACGTCCAGGCATTCTCCCTGATGTACAACACCTACGTATTCCAGCTGGTCGTTGCCCTGCCGGGTGAGCTGAGGATATACAACGCTACTATCTTCTGGGACGAGCCGGAGCTTGTCCTCGACCAGGCTTTCGAGGTACCCTTCACGGCCGAGGCTGTTTACGGTGAGGACTACTGCTACTGCCACATCAATCGGTACGACAACTACTTCTACCTCTGGGCTGGTAATACTTACTACGCCCTCATAGGCCCGAACAACGGAAGGCTCGACTGAGCGTTTCCTTTTTAACGTCCTTTTCCCTCTTTTAGACGGTGGTCTAAATGGAGCGAGCGGTCGAGATTCTGAAGGAGATCCTTGAGATACCCTCCCCAACGGGCTATACGAAGGAAGTCCTGGCTCACATAGAGAGAAAGCTCAACGAGGCAGGAATCAGAACGTACTACACCAACAAGGGCGCCCTGATAGCGGGCAACCATCCAGAGCCGAAGCTCGTCGTGGCGGGCCACGTTGATACCCTCGGCGCGATGGTGAAGGGAATCCTGCCCGACGGGCATCTAAGCTTCACCCGCGTCGGCGGACTGCTTTTGCCAGCCTTCGAGGGTGAGTACTGCACGATAGTCACCCGCTCCGGGAAGAAGTACCGTGGAACGCTCCTTCTCAAGAACCCCAGCGTCCACGTGAACAGGGAAGCCGGAAAGAAGGAGCGCAAGGAGGAGAACATGTACATAAGGCTAGACGAGCTCGTCGAGAAGAAGGAAGATACAGAGAAGCTTGGCATTAAGCCGGGCGACTTCATAGCCTTTGACCCGAAGTTCGAGTACGTCAATGGCTTCGTCAAGGCCCACTTTTTGGATGATAAGGCGAGCGTGGCTGTGATGATAGACCTCATGCTTGACCTTGGAGCCGAAACCCTCGAAAAGCTCCCGGTGGCCTTCTTCTTCTCGCCCTACGAGGAGGTCGGACACGGCGGTTCAGCTGGCTATCCACCCACCACCGAGGAGCTCCTTGTCGTTGACATGGGCGTGGTTGGCGAAGGGGTGGCCGGAAAGGAGACGGCCGTTTCCATAGCGGCCAAGGACTCCAGCGGCCCATACGACTACGAGATGACGACGAAGCTCATCGAGGTGGCCGAGGAGAGGAGCATACCGCACGTCGTTGATGTCTTCCCCTACTACGGCTCCGACGGTTCAGCGGCTCTGAGGGCCGGCTGGGACTTCAGGGTTGCCCTAATCGGGCCCGGCGTCCACGCGAGCCACGGCATGGAGAGGACGCACGTCAAGGGCCTGCTCGCGACGAAGGAGCTGATGAGGGCTTACATTGAGGAGAGGTTTGGGGCTTAAAGGTCCTTTCTAATTTTTGAAGCGGGGAGCGTTGCCCTCAAAAGTGTAAAGAAAAAAGCTCACTCTATTTTCGCCCCGCAGACCGGGCAGAACTTCGCCCCCTCCGGGACTATGTGCCCGTTGGGACAGCGCTTGATCTCGTGCCCGCAGTAGGGACAGAACCTCGCTCCGGCTGGAATCTGCTTGCCGCAGTAGGGACATATCTCCTGGCCCGCTTGCTGTGCCGGTTGCTGGTATCCTGCAGGCGGAACGCCCCCACCGGCGTAGGGCTGTGCTGGCTGGGCCGGTTGAGCCGGCTGCTGAAGGAGCTGGGGCATCACCACCATCCCCGTGCCTATCGCGGCCCCCTCGCTCTTCCCAAGCTCCGCCGCGACCTGCTTCGCCGTGTCCATCTGCATAACAGCCTGGGCATTGCCAGTCTGCATTATCCAGAAGAGCCTCTGGCGCCACTCGTCGGTCGTGTTCACACCTTCAATCTTCACATCGACCAGTTCAAGGCCGAGCCTGCGGAAGTCCTCCATGAGCTTGACCTTCACTTGAGTGCTGACCATGTCGAGGTTCTGGAAGAGGTCGACGATTGAATAAGCTGAGAGGTGCTTCATCATGCCCTCGTTGAAGTAGGCGCGAATAAACTTGGTGACGTCAGCAGTGTCGTAGAGGCTCTGGCCACCGACAACCTCGGTGATGAAGAGAACGGGGTCAGCGACCTTGAACCAGTAGACACCGTAGTACTTGACTGGGGCAAGCTCCCTCGTCTGCGTTTCTCCTCCGTAGCGCCCCTGGAACTGCTTCATGCTGACGAAAATTACCGTCGCCTTAAACGGGCTGTTTGAACCGCCAACGAGCCTGTAAAGGAGGGGCAGATTCTGCGTCGTCAGCGTGTGCCTTCCGGGGCCGAGAACGTCGTAGATTTTGCCGTCGCGCATGAAGACCGCTACCTCGTACTCGTGGACTATCAGCTGGGCGCCCCACTTGATGACCTCGTTGGGGTAGCGCCAGATTATCTCGTCCTCACCGGGGTTCACCCACTCTATGACCTGCACCATCTCACTCACCCGCCGCGAAGCTCATCCTCTTGCCAAGGACTTCCTCAAAGTTCACCAGCTTGTCGTCGAGGTTCAGAACGGCCATGCCCAGAGCCTGTGGATTTGCTATCTGGCCGTTCAGGGCCTTAACCTCGTTCAGTATCTCCTCGGCCAGCTCTATCATCCTGGCATCGTATTCCAGGAGCCTGTTGAGTTCATCCTCCTTGAACTTCACCCTGTCAAAGTAGCCCCGATAACCGGCCTCCGCGTGCCTCACCCTGCTCTCCAGGGCCATGAGCTTCTTTCTCAGGTTGTCTATAGCCACCAGCTGGGCACAGCTTACCATGGCGCAGCGCTGCAGGGCCCGCTCCATCTCCCTCCTGGCCAGGGCAAGGGTATCGGCCACCTTTCCACGGACGAGCCTGTCGTCCTCCCTTATGAGTTCCTTCTTCTTGTAGCCGTGGAAGCCCGGTATGACGAGTTCGAGCTTCTCAACTATCGATGTTTCCTTTCCCATAACCAACACCTCACATAGGCTTGAAATACAGGTTGCCCTTGTTGAGCCCCATAACCTCGCTGACCTTTCTCCTCTTTACGGCTCCTTTCCGGAATATGCCGAAGGCTCCGGCGCCGGCTGAGACAAGTCCTCCGATGAGGCCCCAGGCACTCCCGTAAATGCCGGCCGCGGCTATGCCAAAGACCAGGCCCGCTCCAAGAACACCTGCCCCCAGGAGGCTGGCCTTCTTCCTCGCCCCGCTCATGAGCGGGTACTCTGCCTGAACGACCCTCCCGTCGGTGCCGTCGACGTAGCCGGCAAAGCCTTCTCCGCCGTACTCGTAGTGAACCTCCCAGAGGGGATAGTGAACGAGTCCCTGGTACTTCACCTCTATCTCAAAGTCTCCCAGGGATTTGTCCTCCTGCGAAGCCTCGCTCAGCAATGCACTCTCCATAAGCTTCCTCGCCATAGCCTCTGCCTCTTCCCTCGACATCTTGGGCTCGTAGTACCTGCCCTTCTTGACCACCGCCTCGTCGAAGAAGCGCTTGCCCCTGATGGGGAAGGGGTAGTCCTTGAGAAGCCCCTGGAACGGTGAACCAGCTGGTATTCCCACGAAGCGGACTTCCTCTATCGTTGACCACCGCCTGCTCTTTCCGTGGAGGTAGAAGAAGTAAACCGGCACCCAGTGGAGTTCCTTCTTGGTTACCTTTGCCCCGGTTATGTCGGCCGGGGCGCCGTACTGCCTTGAGAGGAACTTGAGCAGAACACCACCGGCGTCTTTTCTCATCGGCGGGAAGAAGAAGTGCTCGCCGGCCTCTTCCCCGGTCTCCAGGTGGAAGGTGGTTCCGCAGTAGGGGCACGTTACCACGCTCACCGTGTCGGGAACCTTGAACCTGGCCGAGCAGGTTGGACACTGAACCTCCATCTGAATCACCTCTTAAGTCCTCCCATGAAGTTTCCCATGAACCCCGTGCTCCTCTCCGTCCTCTGTCCCTCCAGAACCAGCGAGCCGAAGTAGCCTCCCGCGCCGGCGCCGATTATCAGTGAGAGCACCGAAACCAGTGCTGAGCCGTTGGCACCGCCGTAAGCTGCTCCAGCGGCACCTATCAGGACGCCGAGGACTACGCCCGTCAGATACTGGGCGCGTCTCCAGATTGGCATGGGCTCGGTGGCGGCGACGTCCTTTCCGTCCCAGCCAGCGAAGACGGCGTGGTATATCGAGTTCTCGTGTTTATAGTAGACCGTCCACATCGGGAGGAGAATCAGGGAGACGTTCCTCGGTTCGTCGGCGGTTATGTCGAAGCGCTCTATTCTGTCCGCCTTGGCCGAATAGCGGTTCCTTATGACGTCTATGGCATCCTCCCTCATTATCATCTTGGCCTGGGTTTCGTCTATCTCGGTGTTGAGTATCTCCAGCTTTATCCTGCCCCACTCCTCCTCGTCCAGCTCAAGGAGCTTCTTCCCCTTCGGCCTGTGGCGGGAGTAGTGGACGATGATGTCGTCAACGCCAAAGCTCTTGACCTGTCTCCTGGCGGGGCCTATTAGGCCGAGGGTTTCATCAACGTAGTCATGGTAGTACCGCTCCACGGTACGGCAGTGGGTTTCGCCTTCGGAATCGGTGTGGCACTCCTCTTCTCGCACCATGTACTCGACATCACCCTCAACGTGAACATCGCCCACCCAGTACGGGGCGTAGTGGCCTTCGATGTCAACTATCTCAATCTGTTCCTTCATCCTCTTCAGGTCGAAGTCCCGGTTAACGCGATCCCAGAAGGCCTTGGCTATGGCGTTTTTGTCTATCGTTGGGACGATATGGATGTTTTCAGTCTTCAGGTTGCCACTTATGTGGTTTGGAAAACCACAGTAAGGGCATATCGCAACGATGGTTTCCGGAGAAACCTCAAGGGGAGCTCCACAGCGCTCACATCTAAAACCGGCTTCCATAGGCACCACTCTTATACTTAGGCGTCTTTTTAGTATTTAAGAGTGACGCATTCGAAATTCAGAGTCTTTTTCCCTGTGTTTGAGATGAAACTCTCCATGTGTAACTCTTAAAACGACTTAGGTTTCGAAGTTGGAACCGAAGGTTTAAAACTCAAATGTGCCTATTGATTGTAGTATCCAACATGTTGGATATTCAACAATGGGTGATTGAGATGAATACCAAAACTGTGTCCGATGGCCCAGGGTTCAGCATTTCCTGGGCCGTGAATCCGTTCGAGCCGCTTTATAGAATATGGCCGGATGTGGCCAAGATTGAAGGGGAAAAGGCAATTCCCCATCTGGTTGGAAATCTCAGAATCTCCGCAGGAAGGATTGTCAGTTTTGAGGTACGTGCCGTGGCCCACGAGCGGCCAACCGAACTTGTGTTTGCGGACGGAAATGAGGTTCTGTTTATACTGCCCGTAAGGGCCGGAGATGGGGTTGAAGGAGCGTATTTGAGAATAGTCGAGGCACTGAGGGGTGCAGTATGAAGAGAAAAACGGCCAACGTGGAAATAAACGCTGGTATTGACACCATCAAGGAAGTTTTGAACGATCCCGCCCAGTTTATCACGAACTGGCCCTACGTTGTAAGGGTGAACACCAAGGAGGGCATTGAAGCGGAGATAATGTTGCCGAGGTTTGTCTTCAAGTTCAGGGACACCTACAAGTTCACCTTTCACGAGGATTACGACAGCCACATATACGAAGGCATCGGAAAGAAGAGCCATCTCACGGCCGTCGTCAGGTTGAGGGAATGGCAGAAGAACGTCAGCGCTGAGGTGGAGTTGTCATACAAGGGGAGGGGAGAATTCCTCCTGGGCAAGACACTGGAACTCCTGGCCGAGGGTGTTGCAAAGGCCCTCAAGGACCTGTCGGAGAGCATGCGCCCTCCCGCGCCCACCGCACCAGCGGCCGAAACGGTTCTCGACGTGGATTTCGCAGACCCAATGAGCGTGGCCAATTTTCTGGCCAAGGCTAAGATGGTTCACAGCGGCCTTCACATAGTCGGGCAGGGGAAGCTCCTTGATGTCATAATGGAGCTGAGGGGAAACCTTCAGGATGAGGTGCTCTATGTCTCCGGCATCACACAGGATGGTACAAAGTCATTCAAGCTCCTGTTAAGGAGAAGCCAGATTCTGGCAGTCGAATACCGTGATTCGGAGGGCATTACGGTGGTTAAGGTAGACAGTGAGTCCGAAACAAGAAAGGCCCTTGAACTGGTTTCCAAGGTCGAAGGTGCATACATGGTGAACGTCTGGGTTCCGGTTGGAGGTGTTTGAGATGATAAGGAACATGAACATCTACCCGCTCTATGATGATGGGAATCACAAGGTTTACTGGCTCGGCATCGAAGAGGCCGAGGACGAGAAGGGGATACTCACCAACCAGTACTTGGTCATAGATGGAAACGAGGCGGCCCTCGTGGAACCCGGCGGGTTCTTTGTGTTTTCAAGGGTTCTGAGGAACGTTTCCTCGGTTATCCCGCCGACTCAGATAAAGTACCTCATGTACTCCCATCAGGACCCGGACGTTGTGGCTGGATTGAACCTCTGGTTTGAGTACGCCCCCCTCGCAAAGCTCGTCATCTCGGAACTCTGGGTCCGCTTCATCCCCCACATGGCCGTTCTGAGTGCCGGCAGAACGATTGGAATACCCGACAAAGGAGCAGAGTTCCAGCTCGGAAACTCCAAGATAAAGGCGGTTCCTTCCCACTACCTCCACAGTCCTGGAAACTTCTCGTTCTACGACGAGAAGAGCGGAATACTCTTCAGCACGGACATAGGGGCGGCTGCCTTTCCAGAGGGTGAATGGTACCTGTTCGTCGAGGATTTTGATGAACATGCACAGTACATGGAGGGCTTCCACAGGCGCTACATGAGCTCAACCAAGGCGCTGAGGGCATGGGTTCGCTCAATCAGGAAGCTGAAGCCGAAGGTCATAGCACCGCAGCACGGGGCGATATTCCAGGACGAGAACGTTGACAGGTTCCTCGACTGGCTCGATGGCCTTGAAGTGGGCATAGACGTCTTTGAGAAGGAATTTTACGGGGAGTAACTCCCCAGAATCTCTTTTACAAGCTTTTCAAGCTCCCACAGGTCCCTGACATAGTAGTCGGCACCCTCGATTTTTCCGAAACGGGTAATGTTGACGACCTTCATGCCGGCCCTTTTGCCGGCGAGGACGTCGTGACTGCTGTCGCCAACCATCATCGCTTCCTCGGGCTTAATACCAAGAGCATTCAGCGCTTTCTTCACAAGATACGGGCTGGGCTTGACACCGTCGAGGTTCGAGTAGTCCTTCCCATAAACAACATCGAAGTATTCCCTGAGGTTGAACAGTTCAAGAACGAACTCCGTGCACTCCTGGGAGGCGTTGCTCACCGCGGCGAGCTTCAAATCCATCTTTTTCAGCTCCCCCAAGGCCTCAACATCTGGAAACGGGGTTATTTTATCCCTATCCGCCATCCACCTGCGATATTCGAGGTTCACCCTATCCACGATCTTCCAGAACTCGACATGGTCTATGCCGAAGCGCTCAATGTAGCTCCTCGGAAGTTCACCGGTTACGGTCTTTCTGTAGGTCTCGTAATCCAGCTTGATGCCATGCTTCATGAGCGCTGGCATTATCCACTTCTCGTACCATTCCCTGTGATCGTAGCCCTCGTAGTAAACCAAGGTCTCGTCAACATCGAAGATTAGACCCTTCAGCATGCCTCGGCCTCCTGGACTGGTCATCACCCATCAGCCGGTTGATCCCTCGTCATCGGCAGTGAGAATAGGAAAAAGGGGTTAAAAGGTTTCAGAACAGCTCCTCAAGCTTGACGTCAATCTTGTCCGGGTTGAACGGGAGGACGTGCCTAGTGGTCTTCGGGGAGTAGACCTCGCCGCGCTTGACGAGCTCCATGACCTCTTCCTTGCTCGGCGCCTTCCTGATGAAGACGTAGTCAATCTCGCCCTTTGCCATGTCCTCTCTGGCGTCCTCCTTGAGGCCGTAGTAGATGAGCTCGATTTTACCCTCAACGCTCATCTCGTCGAGAACCTTGCTGACCTTCTTCTGCTCATCAAGGCCGCCGGGGATGGCAAAGCTCTTCTCGCCGACGAGGGCAAAGGCTATCTCTCCCCTCTCGGCCTTCTCCTCAGCGTTGGGGTCCTCCACAACCTCAAGCCCCTCGGCCTTGAGCCTCTCAAGAACCTCCTCAAGGTTTCCCTTGAAGGCCGGGTACCAGGTGTAGACCTTGACGTCGTCGCTGAAGTAGTCGAGGATGACCGACGGGGCGCGCTTGGCGCCGAGCTTCTGGAGGCCGGCCCAGCGGTGGTGACCGTCAACGATGAGGTAGGTGTCCTCACCGGGAACCTTGGCGAGGAGCATGGGCTTCCAGAAGATTCCGCTACCGGTAACGCTCTCGATGAAGGCCTCAAGCTCCTTCTGAACGAGCTGCTCGTGGGGCTTCATCTTGTCGAGCTCGATAAAAACGTAGTCAACCTTCTTGGTGGGGATGTCGTACTTCGGAACCTTTTCAACTCCCATGAGCATACCTCCCGTGGGTTTACGATGGGGTAAACGTGCCGGGGGATAAAAAGCTTGTGGCAAAGGTTAAATCGTTTCGAGCCCAATAACCACCGATGAGAAACGTCGCTGATTTACCCCTCCACGGCGGCCATGTTCCGGCGTGGCTAGCGCAGAGGATGAGGAAACTCACCCGGTTAGTGCTGGTTCTGGCGATTGAGGAGTACGGCACCAAGGGTCTCCTCGAGAGGCTCTCCGACCCGCTGTGGTTCCAGGCCTTCAACAACGTCATTGGAATGGACTGGGACTCCTCCGGCTCGACGACCGTAACGGCGGGCATGATAAAGGACGCCCTCTGGAGGGAGGAGCTGGGCGTCAAGGCAGCTGGGGGCAAGGGGAAGAAGAGCCGCGCCACGCCAGAGGAGCTGAAAACCATAGCCGAACTCTACGAACTCGACCCGGAACCCTACGTGAGGACATCGAGGCTTGTGGCCAAAGTTGACACGGTTGCACTCCAGACCGGCTACCAGCTCTACCACCACGTCTTCTTCCTCGATGAGGAGGGCAACTGGGCGGTGGTACAGCAGGGCATGAACGAGAGGGAGAGGATGGCGAGGCGCTTCCACTGGTTTGACGCCGAAACCTTCACCCTCGACCCTCACAAGGCCATCTCCGGTCTCAAGAAAGAGTTCGCCCTGAACACGGTCTCGAAAGAATCAAGGGAGTATCAGAAGACGCTCCTCGACGTGGTTCAGGAGAGCCCAGTTAAAATAGAGCGCGAGTTGGAGAGCCTGAAAGCGTTCGCGAGAGGCTACCGGCCGCTCGTCTACTACAAGCCCCGCGATGTCGATGAGGTCTCCCTGCTGAAGCGCTACGAGAGCCTCGGAAGGTTTGAGCTGAACAAGCGAGCTTTAGAGTTTGCCCGCGAGCTGAGCGTAAATAACTACGAGGAGTTCCTTCTCCTGAAGGGCCTCGGTCCGAGCACGCTGAGGGCCCTGTCGCTCGTCCTTGAGCTGGTCTACGACGTCCATCCGAGCTGGAAGGACCCCGTAACTCACCCGCCCGACCCCTTCAAGTTCACCTACGCCGTCGGGGGGAAAGATAGAGTGCCGTTCCCGATAGACAAACCCGCATACGACGAGCTTATCTCTTTCCTGGAGGAGCTGGTTTCGAGGCACCCGGAGGAAAAATCCCTCGTCCGGAACGTGACGCGGATAACGAAGAACTGGAAGTTCCCCGAGGAAGAGAAGAGGGCGACTTAGAGATGCCAGATACATCAAATACGGAGAAGATCAAATATAGTGCCTCCTTATGAAAAATTTTAAATTCTTCAATTACGAAATTTATTAAAAATTAAATTAAGCATGGTGATATCTATGGTAGATATGGCTACGAGTGTTGAGACTCTTAAGAGGGAGGAAATTGTTAGCATTTTATTTACGGATTACCTTGGAAGACCAGTTACAGGGATTGCCGAAGAAGATCTTGTTAACCTAACACAGGAAAATGATGAAAAAACATTCCTAAAGAAGTTAATTGAACTGGCTAGACTAGTGTATGGAAAGGATAAAGTAGGAGACATTTCCTTAGAAATGTATGATAAAGAAAAAATAATCTCTACCTTATTGAGAATTCGATTTGAACTAGAATTTGAAGCCCTTCCCAAAGAAACGTATAAAATTACTGGAGAGAATCCTGAAGAATTTCTCAAGAAAATTACAGAAAAAAGCCAAAATGCCATAATTCTCAAAGGCATGCAAGAAAATGAAAACTTGATATTTTATCCTCTTGAAACTGTCGAAAGAAAATATATTCAGCCATTAGTTTCCAAGGAAAGGCGATACTATCCATTGATCTTAATACGCCAAAAAATGAATAATGTAGAAATCGCAGCGACAAGGCGAACAATTACAAGAGCATATAAACACTTTGCACAGGATATCACAAAAATTATCAATGAAGCTGAGGTTTTTAATAAATCTCCCGCAGAGATCTTTGAGAAGTTGAGTAATGAAGGTATATATGTGACTAAAATAAAACTTTCAGGATATCCCTACACTGTGAAAATAAATGCATGGAGTGACATGTATGTACCTATTACCCGGTTTAATATTGACAAATTATTACATAATCCTGAGGATATTTTGAAGTTAAGAGAAGTTCATTTAGAATATCGGCAAAAAGAATCTCCAATTTTGTTCACTTTGACTCTCGTGAGATCAAAAGCGAAAATAGATGGCCTTGACGAGAAGACTAATCAAAGAAAATACATCTTTGAAATAAAGATATCATTTAAGCATGATGTTCCAGAGAGTGACAAGAAAAAAATCATTGGAATACTGGAAAGAAGTGGGATAAAATTAAATAGTCCTTACGAGGCTCCAGTCTCGTACTACTTTAATAAAATGATCCTTGACAAGCAGAATAGGGTAAGATATTACAAGATCTTAGAAAAATTATCCAGTGATGATATCGTTCTCAACAAGCTTAAAGAACAGAAGATTATATCAAAAACCAAAAAGTCCTATCGGATATCAACGGATAAATTTGGAACACTTCTAGAAAATGAGCTCCACAAAGTTAAAGGGAAAACATTCTCATTCACTAATAGTTTTGGAATAAATGAGGAGTTTAAAATCTTTAATATAGAGTATAAAACAGAGGACAAGTCCATAGTTCTCCAAGGAGTCAGACGGTGGGATTATCCAAAAGGTGGAAGCTATCAATTTTTCATAACTATCGTGATTCCATTAAGCAACCAAGCAAAAAGTACTAAAAAAAGCAGATATCAACGATTGACGTATGTATTTTTAGACAACCTAGATCTATATAAAGTCCTCAAAAGCTTATTAGAGGACAATAAAGAGGATGCTGTGTTCGAGATTTATATCAAAACTTTGGAGTATTTAGACTATTACTATTCAGAACTCATAGAAAATGAAGCTACGGTATCTTATCGTTTATTAAGCAACCAGTTAGATACACTATCAGGAGAAAAAGTTGAAGAACACCTGGGCATTGTATTGAAATATCTTTATGGTAGTTTCATTCCCAAAGGATATATTTATAATGAAGCTGAACCTGACGGGATACTAATACTCTGGGTGGAGGACAGGGATACTCCAATAGTCCATACTTATGTCATTGATTCTAAACAGCACAAACGCCTAGAGCGAGACGAGATACGGAAGATGTGGGAATATCTCGAAGGATATCTCCAGAAAATGAACTTGGGTAATGTCAGAATAACAAAAAAGGGTGTGTTTATTATTAGCAGTTCAAAACTACAAACGGAATCTCTTAATCTTCCAGCAAGAAAGGAAATATCTAATCTTGGCACTGATATAGAGATGGGAATTATAACATTAGAATTCATTCTGGAGTTGTTCAAAATATTTAGGGAGCACAAAAACCTAGTCGGGGCTCGCAATATGAGACCACGTATAACAAGTGCATTTATACAAGCAGTTAATAATTCAATAGAAACTGGAGACCTTTCTACTCTCATAGAATATGAAAAACAGATAATTGATGATCTCAAACGGACGATTGGAGCGCATGTTCCCGAATTCCCTCCACAGTGGGTAGAGAGAGAATTATAAAACCTCTATTTTTACTATTCTTTAAACAGTTAAGTTTCATTTTATCTTGGCACTTATAGAGTACCAGCAACAAGCACAGAATTGCAGAGAAACTGATATAAGAACTATTGAGTTTAGAGGTGATATCATCAAACTTTGAGCAGGCAAATCATCGGGGATAAGGGCAATTAACCCTCCGAGAAGTGTAGAAGAAAGTCTCACTAAACAATAAGCCCTGCTTTTTCAAAATTTTCAGTTCAACAGAATCTTTGATCAAACTTTTGTTTGGCAAAAGTTTCCTATGGTGGGCCCGCGGGGATTCGAACCCCGGACCTCCACCTTGTAAGGGTGGCGTCATAACCATCTAGACCACGGGCCCGCCCGAAATAGGAGAAGGGAGGGACGTTATAAAATTTTCTACTTCCCGACTCCCCTCCTAACCTTCACCGCCAAACCGCTCCCGAAGACTTTCAGCTCCTCACCGTTCAGGAGCGTCTGTCCCGTCGCCAGGAGTTCGTCTTTTTCGTTCACCACGAGAACCTCGTCGTAGGGCCTGATTGAGGGGTCTGCATCGACCACGAACTTGGCGAAGACGTTCTTGCCCCTCCTCGCGAAGGGCTCTGCATCGGAATTCACCACCACACGCATCCTCGGGAACGGCAGAACCTCGTGGAGCCTCTTTGCCCCCTCGATGCCGAGGGTCAAGAGGCCATCTTCAGCCCTGAATGTCGCGAGATGTTTGCCTTTGGCCTTTATCTGCCTCGGCATGCCCGTCTTCCTCGAAAGCTCGACGAAGGCATCTTTGAAAGCCTCGTCGGCCCCTTCTCCGAACTGATACTCCGCTATGGCCATGACGTAGCTCCTCGCCTCGTTCTTCCCCGGCTTGGTTATGGTGAAGTCCTCCTCGCCCTCGCTCTGGGCAAAGGGATAACTCAGGCTTAGATACTTCGGAATCTCGCCGAAGATGGGGTGGCTAACTTTCTCGGGAAACTTTTTGGCAACCATTTCAGCCCTCTCTTTAGCGCGCTGGACTATCGGCCAGCTCATAGCTTCCTCGCTCACCTTGAAGAAAGCCGAGGCTTTGGTCACCGGCTCGTTCCTCTCAAGGTAGTCCCTGTACTCCAGCAGTCTCTTGTAGGCCGCGAACATCTTCGGGTGGCTTCTTGCCCTCTCATCGACTAGCTCCCAGAGGGTTCCCTCCTTTATCGCCTGTTTGACCCTGTTCAGCTCCTCGCGGATCACCCACAAGTTGTGAAGGGCCAAAAGCCTCGTTCTCTCTTCCTTCGGCATCTCGCGGAGCTCCTGGGGTGTGTAGCGCGAGCAGACCGGACAGGAGCACGGGAAGTACTCCAGCTCTTCAAGCCTCTTGGTGCCTTCGGGCGTCAGATAGCGGTCGTCCTTGGCGTAGAGGGCGTAGCTCGCTGAGTCGAAAAGGTCAACTCCCATCGCCACGGCCAAAGCAAATATCATGGGGTGGCCAGCACCGAAGAGGTGAACCGGCCTGTCCGGCCTGAGGCCGAGCTTCGAGGCTATTACAACATCAACAAGGTCCTTGTAGCGGTAGCTCTCCATCAGCGGGACGACTGCCCCAACAGGGTGTATCTCAAAGTTCATCTCGCTGAGCTTTCTCGCGGCGTAGGTTCTCAGGTCCGGATAGGTCGAGCCCTGCACGGCCGCGTTCATTGCAATATTCTTGACCCCCTCGGCCTCCTTCGCCCTCTCAAGGGTTACCCTCAAATCCTCCTCGGCCTTCTCCCTCGGTGCGTCGGGCGGGGTCGGAATGTCGAGGAACGTGCCTATGTCGACGCCTATCCTCTCTTGGAACTCGATTATCTCGCGGTTCGTGACCTCGACCTCGCCGTAGCGCATGAGCTGGAAGGAGCCGGAGTCGACCTCGATGATGCCGTCGTAGTCGAGCAATCGGTGGATGCCAATCTCAAGCGCCTTCTCTCTCAGCTCAGGCGTCTTGTAGATTATGTAGGAGTTCGTGATGACCATATCGAAACCCATCTCTTTCAGTTCCTTTGGGGTTACGATGAGCTGCTTTGGGTTGATGACCGGCATTATGGCGGGGGTCTCTACGGTTTTCCCGTTAACGGTCAGCTTCCCTATCCTTCCCGCGGCGTCTCTCGCCTTTACCTCAAACTTGAACTCGACCATCTCGCAACACCTCAAGAACCTTCGGCGGTCGGTTTAAAAGCCTAAGCCAGAAGCGCGACGAGGACGTAGGAGAAAGCGCCGGCAAAGACCGGGGCCACCACCCAGCCCTTCACGATTCCGGCGATGAGTTTGAGGTTCACGCGCTCCCCCTTGTAGATGCCGAGGCCGCTGATAGCTCCAACTATGGCCTGACCGGAGCTGACCGGCAAACCTATTAGATTTGCCGCGCTCACCGCCAGAGATGCACCGAACTGGCTTGAAAAGGCCGACGTCGGACCGAGGGGTGAGATATCCCTCCCGACGGTCATCATGACCTCGTAGCTGAAGGTTAGCGCTCCCAGGGCGAGGGTAATGGCTAGAACCAGTTTGAAGGGGCCGTTGATTCCCAGGCTCTCCATCAGTCCGGCGACGTTCGAAAGCTCGTTGGCACCGAGGTTGAAGGCGGAAAAAGCCGCCGCCGTGAAGACGAGCCACTTTTGGGTCAGTTCAAGGTTTCTCAGGCATTTTATTCTCCCGAGCACGGGCTTGTAAAGCCTGTAGACCGCCACCGCAAAGAGCGCGGCGACGAGCGGTGAGAGAACCCATGCCGATGCTATCCTTCCAACCGTCCACCAGTCGACCGGCAGTCCAAGGGCAAGGGAAGCCCCGACGAGGCCGCCGATTATGGACTGGGTGGTCGAGATCGGCCTCCCCCAGAGGCTCGCGAGCGTTACCGCTGAGGCGACGCTGAAGAGGACGAGACCGACCTCACCCGCGGACATACCCTCGGCGAGCCCGGAAATCGTTCCGGAAACACCAGAACCGCCTATAAGAACGCCAAGCGTTGTGAAGATTCCTATGAGCAGCACGGCTCTCTTAAAGCCGAGCACGTCTGAACCAACGGCGGTTCCGACGGCCTTCGCGCTGTCGTTCGCGCCTATCGCCCATGCCATGAACACCGCCGGGAGCACCAACACAATCATCGCGCATCACTATAGTCTATTTGTTGCCCAATAATCTATATAGTCTATGTAGCACGGAAGTGGGCACTTAAAAGGGTTTCGCCCCGCATCGTCTCATACCCTTCGCAGGAGCACCGCAAGATAGCCGTAGATGTGAAGGAAAAGGTAGAACGCTGCCCAGAACCAGACGATGAGTGGAAAGAGGAGTGCGTTTATCAATCTGCCGCCTTCGAAGAGAGTGGGTAAAAGCATCGTGAAGGTCTCGAAGAACCACCAGAGGGCGAAGAGCGCAAAGTTCCCGGTGATGAGGAGAAGCGGCGGCACAATTACATCGAGGAAGGCCACAGCGTCCGAGGCGAGCAGAAAGGCCAGGTCCTTGGTGAACCCTCCCCCGAGGTTTTTCAAGTCTCCCAGAAACCAGCGCTTCCTCTGGCGCCAGAGGCCGGATAAGCTCCTCGGCATCTCGGTCCAGACCCTTGCCTTAGGGGCGTACACCACCTTCCCGAGCTCCTTCACGGCCTTCGTCGTCGCGTAGTCCTCCACGACGTTTTCGACGAAGCCGCCGGTCCTCTCAAGGGCTTCCCTGCGGAAGGCCGCTACCGGACCGGGCGCGAGGCTCAGGTCGTCGAGCTCTTTGGCCCTGCGGAACATCGCTATCCTGAGGTGCTCCGCGTCCTGGGCCATCTCGAGGAAGGAGCTTCCGGCGACGCGGACCTGACCGCCGACGCCGAGGACCTCATCCGAGTAGAATCGCCTCACCAGCTCCGTAATGGCATCCCGTTCGAGGTAGCTGTCGGCGTCGGTCGTGACTATTATCTCTCCGGAAGCCTTTGACAGGCCGAAGTTCAGCGCCCTTGCCTTCCCGCCGTGTTCCTTCCGGTAGACCCGCAGACGGGAGTCCTTCACCGATGAGGCAACCTCAAAGGTGTTATCCTCGCTTCCATCGTCGACTACTATGACCTCGAGGTCGGGGTAATCCTGCTCAAGGGCCGAGTTGATGGCCCTCAGAACCCTCTTCCCCTCGTTGTAGGCGGGGATTATTATGGAAACCTTCGGCGTCCATTCCCTAATTCTGTAATTGTGGAAAAGGCTAATTATGTAATTGAAGAAGAAGTAGCCGTCCCAGAGGAAGATGAGGAGCAAGCCCAGGAGGAGCGGGTTCATGGTTGGAACTCGGAGAGGGAGCTTTTAACCTTTATCTGAAAGCTGGGAGGAAGGCACTTTTCCAACCCTGTACCTCACGACGTACCGCCCGTGCTCGAAGTCGTCCTCCTCGGCCTCCAGAACCTCGACTGGCTCAATTTCCAGGCCGAAGTCCATCGCCTCCCACTTGATGTCGTCGAAGTAGTCGTAGAGCCCGCAGGTGGCGCAGAAGGAGCCCTCGAACTCGATGATAGCTTCATCCCCCTGAAGTTCCAGTATTCTCGCCCTTGCCTCGCTCCCGTGAAGCCTGTTGAACTCCTTGAGAACCTTTCCGAGTTTTTCGATTTTCTCATCCATCGTCCCACCGCTTTTAGTTCAGACTCGGCA
Organism: Thermococcus sp. ES12; assembly: GCF_012027515.1. Taxonomy (NCBI): domain Archaea; kingdom Methanobacteriati; phylum Methanobacteriota; class Thermococci; order Thermococcales; family Thermococcaceae; genus Thermococcus; species Thermococcus sp. ES12. The sequence continues at coordinate 528,436 of NZ_SNUP01000001.1, read as the reverse complement.
CTTAAAAAGTTTGTTAGGGCAACCGAATAGTTTAAAAATCCAAAGCCGAACCACCCTTCGATGAGCGGGGAGAGGATACGCTACGCCGGGAGGGAATACACCGACGATGAGATATTTGAGATACTGAGCGAGCCGGTTAGGGAGTGGTTTAAGCGGAAGTTTGGAACCTTCACCCCTCCCCAGCGCTACGCGGTTATTGAAATCCACAGGGGCGAAAACGTCCTCATCTCCTCCCCCACAGGTTCCGGAAAGACCCTCTCAGCCTTTCTCGCGGCAATAAACGAGCTCATTCTCCTTGGAAAGGCAGGAAAGCTTGAGGATAAAATCTACGTGCTCTACGTCTCCCCGCTGAGGGCACTCAACAACGACATCAAGCGGAACCTTGAAGGGCCTTTAGCCGAGATAAAGGAAGTGGCAGAGGAGCTCGGCTACGAACTCCCTGAAATCCGGGTTGGAATAAGGACGAGCGATACGTCGAGCTACGAGAAGAGCAAGATGGTGAAGAGGCCGCCGCACATCCTGATCACGACTCCAGAGAGCCTCGCCATAGCCCTCAACGCGCCGAAGTTCCGCGAGAGGCTGAGAACTGTAAAGTACCTCATCATCGATGAGGTTCACGCATTAGCTGAGAACAAGCGCGGTTCCCACCTCGCGCTCAGCGTCGAGAGGCTCGCCCACTGGGCAGAAAACGAGTTCGTGAGGATAGGCCTGAGCGCGACGATTCATCCGCTTGAGGAGGTTGCAAAGTTCGTCTTCGGCTTTGACGATGATGGAAAGCCGAGGCCGGGCCTGATAGTTGACGTCAGCTTCGCCAAGCAGACGAAGATATGGGTCGAGAGCGTGGTTGATGACCTCGTTTATACCGACGCGGGAACGCTGAGCAATGCCCTGTACAGCCGTCTGGCCGAGCTTATCAGGGAGCACAGAACGACGCTGATTTTCACCAACACGAGGAGCGGCGCCGAGAGGGTCGCCTTCAACCTGAAGAAGCGCTTTCCGGAGTTTGAGGGCCTGATAGAGGCACACCACTCTTCCCTGTCGAGGGAGGTTCGCCTGGACGTCGAGGAGAAGCTCAAGAGAGGGGAGCTTAAGGCAGTTGTCACTTCGACGAGCCTGGAGCTCGGAATTGACATCGGGACGATTGATCTGGTTGTCCTAATTGGCTCACCGAAGAGCGTGAACCGCGCTCTCCAGAGGATCGGCAGGGCCGGCCACAGGCTCCACGACGTCAGCAAGGGTGTAATCCTCGCCCTGGACCGCGACGACCTGATTGAGGTAACTGTTCTGGCCCACAACGCGAGGAACAGAAGGCTCGACCGGATACGGATTCCAAAGAACCCCCTGGACGTCCTCGTTCAGCATCTCCTCGGCATGGCGCTCAACCAGGTGTGGGACGTCGAGGACGCATACAGGCTCGTAAGGCGCGCTTACCCCTACCGCGACCTTCCACTCGAGGACTTCATGAGTGTTCTCCGTTATCTCGCCGGGGAGTATGCCGGCCTGGAGGAGAGGAAGGTTTACGCCAAGATATGGCTCGAGGACGGGCGCTTTGGACGGCGCGGGAAGATGACGAGGGCGATTTACTACATGAACACAGGCACGATACCGGATGAAGCAAAAATCAGGGTTTACACTATGGACAAGCAGATGATTGGAACGGTGGAGGAGGAGTTCGCCGAGAGGCTTATGCCGGGGGACATCTTCGTCCTGGCTGGAAGAACCTACGAGTTCGTCAAGAGCAGGGGTAACAAAATTTACGTGATTCCCCGCGAGGGGGCTAAGCCAACTATTCCAGCCTGGTTCTCGGAGATGCTGCCTTTGAGCTTTGACCTCGCCCTTGACGTTCAGCGCTTCAGGAGAGAAGTCGCAGGGCTTCTCGATAACCGGCGCGCCAAGAGCCTTCTCATGAGGAAGTACGGCATAGACGAGAGGGCCGCAAAGGCAATCCTGGCGTACTTCAGAGAGCAGGCGAAGTACTCAACCGTTCCTGATGACGAAACGGTTCTGGTGGAGGAAGTTCTCGGAGAAAAGCGCAACCGCTACTTCTTCCACACGCTCATCGGGAGGAGGGCCAACGATGCCCTGAGCAGGGCGTTTGCCTACCTTGTGAGCAAATGGAAGAAGTGCAACGTTGGGATAGCGATAAACGACAACGGCTTCGCCCTGCTCCTTCCTCCCGAGAAAAGGCTGAGCGAGGAGGAAATGCGGGCGCTCTTTGAGATCGAGGACTTGAGGGAGACCCTTAAGCGGGCCCTCGACAACACCGAACTGCTGAAGAGAAGGTTCAGACATGTGGCAAACCGGGGCCTGCTCATTTTAAGGCGCTACGTTGGAAGGAGCAAGAGGCTCGGAAGGCAGCAGGTTATGGCGGTGGCGCTCCTTAGGGTGCTCAAGGAGAACCATCCGAACTTTCCCCTGCTCAAGGAGGTCTACCGCGAGATAATGGAGGACAAGATGGACGTCGAGAGCGCGGAGCAGTTCCTGAAGTGGGTTCGCGACGGGAAAGTTAAGGTTGTGATCGAGCACAACGAGCTGCCAAGTCCGTTCGCCTTCAACCTCGAAGTGATAGGTTCAAGTGACGTGGTTCTAATGGAGGACAGAAGGGAGCTCATCAAGCAGCTGCACAGAAAGATAATGGGGATGATAGAAGCATCAGGGTAGGGAAATGACGCGGTCGTGGTAAACGACGATTCCCCTGTCCGTTATCTCGTAGGGCCGCATGCTGCAGTCAAAACTGCTGCCCCTGAACTTCAGTATCTTCAGTCCCCTGTACAGCGTCCCCTGAATGTCGAACATTCTCAGCTCCATGACCCCGCTCACCAGGTACTCCTCGATGTCCGTCTTCTGGAGCTCTGATGTCATCAGAACTGTGGCCCTCATGCGCATCATAGACTTTATGAACCCAAGAAATGCTTTCCTGTACTCCATCTCATCGGGGGTGGTAAGCTTCAGCATGGTCACCGGGTCAAGCACGACCCTGGTGTAGTGCCTTTCCCGTATCTGCTCCTTTATCGCGTTCGTCATCTTCTCCAGACTGCCGGCAAAAGACTCAAAGAAATCCTCCACGAGAACGTACCTCTCCGAGGTCGGCGTTGCATCTATCAGCGTGAATCGGCTGTCGTTGATTCTAAAGCCCATCTTCGCCATGTCCGCCCTCAGGTTTTCGGCTGGCTCTTCAAGCGTCACATAGAGGACGTTTTCCCCGTTGGCGATGCCTGCCATCGCAAAATGCATTGCGAGTGTTGTTTTGCCCGTACCAGGAGCACCCTTTACCAGGTACGTCCTTCCGGGTATTAATCCGCCCCTGAGCATGACATCGAGTCCTGGGATACCCGTTGATATCCTTTTGCCGTACATGATTCCGCCCCTAGGTTATTACTCTCATTCTCAGATATAAGAACTTTTCGAGCTTACTGGAACAAAAGGAAAATGGTTGTAATGTCAAACCGTCCTGAGGACAAAGGCAAGCAAATCGGTCAGCTCCCTAGCCCTAGTTTCGGGTGACGCACCCATGTGACCGCTCTTGGTCTCAACGCGGAGGTAAACGGGGGCACCTACCTCCTTCAGGAGCGTGAAGAACTTGAGCGCATGAGCAGGGTGAACCCGGTCGTCGTGTAAACCCGTGTAGATGAGCGTCGGTGGGTAGTTCGCTGGCTTGACGTTGTGGTACGGGCTATACTTCAACAGGAACTCCCTGTCCCTCGGGTCGTCGGGGTTGCCGTACTCGGGAATCCAGACGCTTCCGATGTAGAGCCTGTGGAAGCGGAGCATGTCTATGACGGGGTAGCCTATCAGCGCCGCGTCCATCACGTCCGGCCTCTGGACGAGCGTAGCGGAAACCAGAAGCCCTCCGTTGCTCCTGCCCCAGGCGGCAACGCGATAGCCCTCACCCTTGAGCTTCTCAAGCACGGCTATGAAGTCGTCGAAGACGTTTTGCTTGTTCTCCCTCATTCCTGCCCTGTGCCACTCCTCGCCGTACTCAGAACCGCCGCGCAGGTTGGCCATCACGAAGGTTCCGCCGCGTTTTATGAACGGGATGACCTGCGGGAAGAAGCGCGGAGTTAAGGCGATGTTGAAGCCGCCGTAGCCGAAGACCCAGGCCTTTCTCTTGTCATTCTTACCCCTCACGAGGAAGTAGTGTATCCTCGTGCCGTCCTTTGAGATGGCAAAGTCTTCACTTACCGTGAGCTCGCCCCCGACTTCCTTTCCATCGAGGAGGCTAAGCCCGCCGTCGAACTCGTAGAGCCTGTACGGAACGGTGAAGCTCTCATACCTTATGAGCGCCCTCTTTCCATCGGTGTCCGTCGGGTAGGCGCTTCCCAGACGGTCAAAGGTTATCTCCTTAAGCTTTTCACCGTCCAGAGAATAGACTTCCAGCCTGTGGCTGGCATGGACGAGCCTGCCGGCTAGGATTCTGTCGCTCACTATTACTGCCCACTCCAGCGGGAACTCGCCCTCGGGAATAACCTCCTCGATTTCGCCGTCCTCGATTGCGATGACCTTTCCAAGGCCCGCTCCTTCCTTCGTGAGGATGTAGATCTTTCCATCGACAACGTCTATCGGCTGTGCCGGAACCTCAGCTGAGTAAACCTCCTCCCACTTTTCGGGCTCCTCTATGGGGCCGAGGTATATCTCAGCCTTGTTCCAGCCGAAGGTCACCGTCACCATCGCCCACTTTCCGTCGGTGCTCTTCCTCAGTCCGATGAAGTAGCCGGAGCTAAGCCCCTCGCCGAAGACCATCTTCTCTCCGCCCTCATCCTTCCAGAAGAGCCTCACTGCTGGAGCCTTAACGCCGTCGGGTGTCTCGTCGTGGCGGTAGAACCTGCCGAAGTAGTAGCCGTTTTCCAGGAAGGTAACGTTCCAGACCGAGGGCCTCATCTCGTCGATGAGCTCTCCGGTTTCAAGGTCTATGATTCTCGTTATCCCCTCGTCGGCGCCTCCGATAGAGAAACTGTAGGCGAGGCGTTTCCCAGCCTCATCTGCTGTGAACCCCTGAAGGAGAACCTCGTCGCCAAGCTCCTCCTCAAGCTCCTTGGAGTCAACTATGATTTTTCCGCCGAGCCACCTGATTATCTGCCTGTCCCTCTCCTTGAACATCGCTATGATGCCCTTTTTGGTGAGCCTGGCTCCGTGAAGGGTTGGCATCGAGTAGTACTCCCAGACCTCGGGGAAGAGCTTATCGCTCAGCTCCCCAACGAACTCCTTAAAACGGGCGTTCTCCTCCCCGATGAGCCTCAGAACGCGCTCGTCCCTCAGGTTCTCCATCCACAGGTAGGGGTCCTTCATGAAAACCACCATTTGAACGTTGAACTGTAAGTATAAAAAGGTTGTGAGGTAACGTTATAACCTCTCACGACGAGTTCGTAGGGGTGGTTCTCATGATGCTACACGGGGAAGTCGTCGGAAGCGAAATCCCGCGCTTCAAGCACCGATGGTTCGGAATCCTTGAGGTGGAGGCGGAGGGAGAGAGGTATTCCCTTTACATGACTGGCAACGTGGCGCAGTGGTTCCTGAGCGGGGACGAGGTCGAGATTGAGGTTTTAAGCGGGCCGAAGGAGACGGATGGGCTTAAAGTTCTCGACTTCGACGACTACCGCCTCTGGAAGTTCCACGGAGGGGACAGAATCCCTGTATGGCCCCTCTTTGAGAAAACCGTTGAGGCCAAGCGCTACTCCTCCCTCACCGGCGAGCTTCTCTACACCTACAAGCTCCGGGCGAGAGAAGCTAAATACGAGAGCGACTTCGAGGCCATAGCCGAGCTCGAACAGTACCACTACGCCAGCCAGAAGGAGAAGGTCGCCCTCTGGCGCTGTGAGAACGGGCACATCTTCGAGGCCAACACCAAGCAGGCCTGTCCTGTATGCGGTGCGGAAAGCCACATCCTGGAGATCAAAGGTTCGACCCCGGCCTCGCGCTTCCTGATCCTTGAGCTCGTTGAGCGCGAGGAGTACGAGCCGAGGATTCTGAGCTACGTCCGCGTTGACCCGCCGATACCGCTGATGCACCGCAGGCTTCCGAACGGCGAAATCGAGAGGAACATCCGCGAGAGGGTCTTTCCTAAAGAGTGGTTCCACCCCGCCTTCTGGCCAGAGCGCATAATGAAGGAACTCTACGAGGAGCTCAGGAAGAAGTACAGAAAACGAGTCGCCCGCTCCTACCTGTGGGAAAAGGCCAAGTGGAAGGCCTTAGCTGAAACCAACACCGCTGGAGCCAGAATCGCGCGCGTTGTCGTTCACCCCGACTACCGCTCCGACGGGCTGGGGCAGCTGAGCGTCAAAGCCGCCCTTGAGTGGATAGCCGAGCGTAGGGTTCCGGAGATGAGGAAGAGAAAGCACGTAGTCGAGACCATCGCCCAGATGGCTCGCTACAACCCCTTCTTCGAGAAGGTCGGCTTCAAGTTCCTCTGGGAGACCGCGAGCGGAAGGCCCGTCCTGTTCTATCCTCTAACCGAAGAGGCGAGGGAGTACATCGAGCGCTTCCTCCGCGAGGATCATTATGCGCCGGAGGACGGGAAGCTGTGGAGGCCGAGCTACGGGAAGGTCGAGCCTTTGGAGGGGCCGATAATCTTCAGAAACGTCTCAAAAGTTTTTGAGAGCGAGCTGGACATCAAGGGCCTGCCAGAGGAGATTCAGGAGCTTTTGAAGGCCTTCGGGGTCAGGCACCGCGTCATTCAGAGGCCGGTTTTGAGGAACCTCAACTTCGAGATAAAGCCCGGGGAGCTTATAGCCGTTGTTGGCGCGAGCGGTGCCGGGAAGACGACACTGCTGAGGCTCATCCTCGGCTCTGCGAACGGCTGGTGGGAGGAGCGCTTCAGGCCGACGGAAGGAAAAATCGAGATGCCCAAGAACGTCAAGGTCTCCGTCATGATTCCCGGCGAGTTCGAGCCTGGCTTTGGCTCAGAGAGTATACTGGAGCACGTTTACAGGAAGATTAAAGACATAAACGCCGCGGTGGAGATACTCAACAGGGCCGGGCTGAGCGACGCGGTTCTCTACAGGGCCAGGTACAGTGAGCTGAGCACTGGGCAGAAGGAGAGGGCCAGGATAGCGTCGCTTTTGGCAGAGAAGCCCAACCTTCTCATGATAGACGAGTTCGCGGCTCACCTCGACACCCTCACGGCCATGCGCGTTGCGAAGAAGGTCGCCGAGATAATCCGCGAGGCAGGGATAACCGCGCTAATAATCACCCACCGGCCGGAGGTTCTCAAGGCCCTTGACCCAGATAAAGTCCTCTTCGTGGGCTACGGGACTGCCCGGCTTCAGGCTAAACCGGGATACCCGGAAGGGGGCCGTGAATGAGCCTCAGCAGGCCAACGAGGATGGGCTGATGGATCAGGTAGATGAAAAGGGTGTGCCTCCCTGCAAAGGCGAGGAAGTGAATCAGCGGATTAGAGGGAAGAGCCATCTCCTTCTTTCTCCTCCCGTTGGGATAGAGAAAGCTCCCTAAAGACATTCCAAGGAGGAAGACCCCGAACCAGGGGAATATCGGGAAGTAATCCGGGGCAGAGTAGTTCTCCGGCATTATCCCAACCGGCAGGAGCCAGATACCGTCGTGGAGGTTCCTGACGACCAGGTATCCGAGGATAAAGAACGCCGCCCAGAGCGCGTTGAATCTGCCAAACCGGTAAAAAAACACTCCAAGGAGGGTCGCGGTTCCAAGGAGATGGAGAACCCCGAAATGTATGGTCATTCCCAGGGAGTACGTGATGACCGTAATCAGCATTCCCAGACCGAAGAGCTTGAAGAATCGCCGGAGGTACTTTCCGTACGGCTTTGGGGTAGTCTCCAGCGTTCTGGAATAGCTTATCCACATGGAGAGGCCCGAGGCGAACACGAATATTGTAGCGGTTGTTATGGCAAAGGCCATCCAGAAGGTTCTGTGGGACGAGTAATTGAGAAACAGCTGGAGGTCCGTGACGAAGTTTGACACCACCATCATTGTTATTCCGATGCCGCGGAGCAGGTCTATCTCCCAGTAGCGATGGTCGATGTACACCTCGGAGCCGAACATAGAACGGGTTTATACCTCATACTAAATAGGACTTTCGCTCAGAGAAGGACGCAGAGCAGGTCAAAGAGAACCGACCCAAGCCAGTGGAGGAGGAAGCTTGGAACGAAGCTTTCGCCCTTGAGGTCAAGCTTGGCAAAGATTATCCCGGCCACGAACGAGTATGGAACCTCTATGCCGGGCTTTCCAATGTGAACGAGCGCGTATGGCACATCCTGGGCGAGAATGCCGAGCCATTCGTTCTTTCTGGCGAGGGGGAAGAGAATAATACCCCTGTAAAATGCCTCGTGGGAAAACATTATCAGCCCAATGGCCAGCTCCTTGAGGATGAAATCACCCCAGCCGGAGTATTCGAATATGGGATAATACTCCTTCATCGCGGGTATTGTTGTACCGTAGAGGCTCAGCGGGACGGTGAGGATGAAGAGAACGAGCGCCCACATGTAGCCGGTACGCTTCCCAATTCCAACGCCGAGCTCATTTCGTTCAAAACCCATCGCCCTTGCAAGTAACAGGGGGGCGACAAAGTAGAAGAGAAAGTTGTAGCCCGCCCAGCGAAAAATTCCACCATCACTGTACCTAACTGCAAGGATGAAAGGAAGAGAGATAACGTAGAGAACCCAGGGGTTTCGCTTGAGCCTCATGGAGAAAAGTTGGGAGAGGAGGATAAAAGTCTTTCACTCCTCCCTCTTCTCATCGACTTCCTCGGCGGCCTTGGCCTTCTTCTTGCTGGTTGTTTTCTTTGTGGTCGTCCTCCTGGTCTTCCTGCCCTTGGTGCTCTTTCTCGTGGTCTTCTTCTTGGGCTTCTCCTCCTCGCCCTCCTCGGTGACCTCTTCCTTCTTTTCCTCGGCTACCTCAACGTCTCCTGCCTCCGCCGGTGCCTCTTCAACCACGGTGGCCTCTTCCACCTTTTCCATGGGCTCTTCCGTGGTCTCTTCAGCCGCCTCTTCCTCGGCCTCCTTCTCCTCCCCGGTCTTCTCCACGAGAGGCTCGCTGACCTCCTCCTCGAGCTCCACCACTTCCTCCTCGGGCGGCTTGAGGAGCTCGTCAACGGAGGGCTTGAAGGTGACCTCCTCGTAGCCGATGAACTTGAGGTCGCTCTCAAGGAGTATCTCACCCAGAACGAGGGTGTTCCTGTCGACCTCGTTGATGAGCTGACCAAAGTCAACGGTGACGTCCTTCTCACCGACCTCGATGATGACCTTCTCGGTGTCAACCCTTGGCATGCGGAGCTCTATGAGGGCCTTGACCTTCTCTATCGGGTCCTCAATCTTCTCGACTATCTCAACCTCGTAGACGAGGTGTTTGCCCGCGTAGGGATGGTTGAAGTCGACCCTCACACGGCCGCCGCTTACGGTCATGACCCTGCCCTTGAGCTTCCTCCCGCCCTCGGTCTCTATCTCAACCGGCATTCCCGGGAACGGGTAGATGCCCTGCCTCCTGAACTGGCCGAGGGTGAAGGTCTTTATGAGCTTGGGGTCGCGCTTGCCGAAGCCCTTCTCGGGGGGGACTATTATCTCGTACTTCTCCCCGACCTCAAGGCCCTCAAGCTGCTCATCGAGACCCTTGAGCACGTGACCCGCCCCAACGGCTATTGGAACCGGGCCGTAAATACCGTTCTCGTTGTATATCCCGGCTTCCTTGGCAACCTCCTCGTAGGTGGTGTCAAAAACCTCGCCGGTCTCCTTGACCTTTCCGGTGTAGTGGAGCCTTATGACGTCTCCCTTCTGAACCTTCATCATCGTAACCTCCTTTCACTGCTCTAACCCCGATTGAAGGGGTCGGTTTTTAAGCTTTTGCCGGGTTCGGAAATGTTAAAGGTCATGCCCAAACTTGCCCGGAGCGAAGGCGATAACCTAATAAAAGAGCCTTGCAAAGTTCCCCCGGTGGTGAGAAGATGGCCATAAGAGTGTACAACACCCTGACGAAGCGGAAGGAGGAGTTCAGGCCCCTGAGGGATAATGAGGTCAGGATGTACGTCTGTGGGCCTACGGTTTACGATTACACTCACCTCGGTCACGCCAGAACGTACATAGCCTTCGACGTTATCCGGCGCTATCTGGAACACAGGGGCTACACCGTTCTCATGGTCATGAACTTCACGGACATAGACGACAAAATCATCAAGCGCGCGAATGAGACCGGTGAGGATCCAAAGGAGCTGGCCGAGAGGTTTCTCCGCTACTTCCTTGAGGACATGAAGGCTTTAAAGGTCAAGCCGGCGGACATATACCCGCGCGTTACCGAGCACATAGAGGACATCATAGAGTTCGTGAGAAAGCTCCAGGAGAGGGGCTATGCCTACGAGGGGAGCGATGGGGTTTACTTCGAGGTTCAGAGGTTTAAGGACTACGGCAAGCTGAGCGGGATAAAGCTCGATGAGCTCAGAAAGGGAGCACGAGTCGAGCCTGGGGAAGGCAAGAGGAACCCGGAGGACTTCGCGCTCTGGAAGAAGGCCAAGCCAGGCGAGCCGAAGTGGTCTTCACCGTGGGGCGAGGGAAGGCCGGGCTGGCACATCGAGTGCTCCACGATGAGCACCAAGTACCTCGGCGAGAGCTTCGACATCCACGGCGGCGGCAACGACCTCATCTTCCCGCACCACGAAAACGAGATAGCCCAGACAGAAGCATGCACAGGCCACGAGTGGGTTCGCTACTGGCTCCACACTGGCTTCCTGATGGTGAACGGGGAGAAGATGAGCAAGAGCCTCGGCAACTTCGTGACGATAAGGGAGATGCTGGAGCGCTACGACCCCGAGGTGATAAGGCTCTTCGTCCTCCAGAGGCACTACCGCTCACCCCTCGACTACACGGAGGAGGGCATGGAGCACGCCAAGAACAACCTTGAGAGGCTCTACAACACACTTGAGAACATCCGCGTGGCCATGGAGAGGGCAGAGATATCGTTCAAGTGGGGCGAGGAGGAGTTCGAGGCCTACGAGGCCATAAGGAGCGCGAGGGAAAAATTCTACGAGGCGATGGACGACGACTTCAATACCGCCGAAGCCATGAAGGCCGTCTTCGAGATCAGCAACGCCGTTAACAGATACCTGACAAAGGTCGAGAGGCCGAAGGAGAGCATCCTCCGCAAGGCTATGGAGTTCTTCAGAATCGTTAGCGAGGTCTTCGGAATCTTCGAGGACTACTTCAGGGAGCAGAGGGCGGGCGAGGAGGAAGAGCTGATAAGGCTCCTCATAGATGTCCGTGCCCAGCTGAGGAAGGAGAGGAACTTCGCCCTGGCGGACAGAATCAGGGCCGAGCTCAGGGAGATGGGCATTCAGCTGGAGGACACACCGCAGGGAACGGTGTGGAAGAGGGTTAAGGTCTGATTTCTCAACCTTCTTTTGCCATCTTCCCGTCAAAGCTCCGAGCGTAACGCTTAAATATAACCTTCCCCTTGCTCCGTTAAGGGAAATGCAATGAAGAAGTTTCCGGCTTATCTCGCTTCTTGGGACGACATAGAAAGGTGGGCAAAGGAAGGTGCCTGGAAGGTTCTGGAGGAGGGCTGGAGGCCCGACGTTATAGTCGGTCTCGCAAGGGGCGGCTGGATTGCGGCAAGGCTCTACTGCGACTACCTGGGAATCAAAGACCTCGTCAGCCTCAAGGTGGAGCACTGGGGTGTTACAGCAACTCCAGACGGAAAGGCAAGGCTCAAGTACGGCAGCAACTACGACCTGGGTGGAAAGAAGGTTCTCATCGTGGACGACATCAGCGACACCGGGGAGAGCCTGACGCTCGCAAAGAACTACGTCGAGGGGCAGAAGCCGGCAGAGGTGAGGGTTGCGACACTCCTCACGATCAAGGGCTCGCGCTTCAAGCCGGACTACTACGGCGAGGAAATAGACTGGGCCTGGATAATCTTTCCCTGGAACTTCGTCGAGGACATGATAAACCTCGTGAACAACCTCTTTGAGGAGAAGGAGGTACTAACAACCGATGAAATCATCGAGCTGTTCAAGGAGCTCCACGGCATCGAGGTGCCGAAGGGCAGGCTTGAGGAAGCCCTCCGCATGGCTGAAAGGAGGAAGATTTTTAAGTTCAGGGAGGGTGCCTGGCGCAGGGCATGATGAAGTCCGGGAAGTGGTAGCTTGAATAAGGAGAAAAAGGTCGAGGAGATCAAAAATCACAGCGTCTACGCCCGGGAGATATACGATATGCACAGCGACAGCATAGACAGGGTTCTCGAAGATTACGACGACCTCAAGGAGGACTACCTGAACGACCACTCGCGGGCGAGGATAGTGCGCATAGTCTTCAACGAGGACAACGGCCTCCCGCTGGCGATAGAGTTCAACAGGAAGGACGACAGCTTCAAGGGATTCACAATAGCCATAGGAAAGCCCCACATCAAGAGCAACGGAAATGAAAAGAACGGAGAAGAGGAATCTCCTCACGAAGATGCCAGCGGCTGAACGTAGAAGCCCATTTCTATCTCTTTTCCTGTAAATACCTCGTAGCTTGACAGGTAGTAGGTCGGGTTTCTGAAGAGCCTCGTACCGTAGCGGTCCGCCCCTGCTATCCAGACGATGTAGTTCTCGGGGTCATCGGGGTTCCTTACTGCCAGCAGGAGCGCTGCCGTGAGGTCGTCGCTCAGGTCAAGCCGGCCCTTCAGTACCGGATCGCTCTCGTTCTCCGTTATTATGAACGAATCGACGCTCCAGTTGGTGTTGTGCTCAATCACCCAGTAGTCCCCTTCCTTCACAAAGCGCAGTGGGAAGTGCTCCTGCATTTCAGCGACAATCGAGTTCGCGGCGGGGCCTCCAACGAGAACGAGGTTCTCCCCGAGTTCATCATCCGTTACATTCACGTCGGCCTTAACGACTATCTCCACGCTTCCGTTCCACTGGGAGTAGAAGGTCTTTAGGTTGTTGGCTATAAGTTCGGCGGTTTCTCTGTCGTATTCAGTTCCCTCCGGGTCCGGATTCTGCGTTCCGTAGACCACCACAACCTTTCCAGTAATGGCGCCCCTGTCAAACGCCCTCAGCGGGGTCACGGGGACACGTTTCTGATAGAGAACGGGGGCATTCTCCTCGGGAACTTTCTTCTTAAGCTCCTCGGCAATCTCTTGGATGTACATCCGGATATCCCCGTTGTTCCGGACCGACTCGTTGGCATATTTCCTGTAGAGTTCAACCATCTCATCGATCCAGAACTCACCCCATCCCCTCTGCATCCACATGGCGAGTTCGGCGTACTCTGGATCAACGTTCGCAATCGCGAAATCCTCCCAGCCATCCGCGAAGCCTTCGTACACCATCCCGTAGTCGCCCCAGAAGTGTATGTCATAGACGGCCAGATACGGCATGTCCTCTTCAATTGTGCTTTCAAGATAGCTGAGTTCCTCAGGGAGGGAATCGTAAAGGTTAAGCTCCCGAGTCGATATGTCGTGTCCCAGCTCATGGTACACCATGCCTAGGTAGTTAAGCCTGTCCAGGCCGGGATTGTTGAGGCAGTCCCTGTTGAGAGGCAGGCCAAACATCGTGTCCCTCGCAGTTTTGAGGCTCCACAGAGTTCTCTGGGGGATGCGTCGTACAAGGGGCTGAATCCCGGCGAGGCCGTAGACACCCCTCGGCCTGTACGCGTGGGCATGGAACGCCACCAGGTAAGGGTGGAGGAACTTAAATTCAATGCCGGTTAAATCCATATACCTACCCATAAAGTCCTTGGGAGGCAGCAGTTGCAGGGCACCAGCGTAGAGGTCTATATCTTTTTGATAGTACGCCTCATGGAGGCTGTAAAATTCCGAGAAGTCCGTTTCCTCCGCGAAGTCCCTCAGGGCCGTAAGGAACTCGGACATCCACTCCGTATCAACCCCCAGGAACCATGCGAGGTTCTTGATCTGGGAGGGCGGAACACCCACCTGCATCCCGGGAGGCAGGGAAAGGGCCACCTGGTCAAGGTATAGGAGGCGGTAGTCCCTCTCCGAGATGGAGTTGGCGCCAGTGAGGTACTCCCTCAGCATTCTCACGACTTCATGATTCCTGTACCGGCCGAACCACGATTCAACATCGTTGAGGTACTGCCCGCGATAGGTTACAAACGGGTCCTGCGGCCCATAGGCCAGGTAGTAAACAATTCCAAGGAGCTCGTAGTTCTGAGGAATGGCGACGGTCGTTTGGGAATCAAGGCTGTACGCACCGGCTGGAATGGCAGTACTGGCAAGGAAAAAAACTATTATTAATGCTACCAGTCTCTTCATGACGCCACCCTAGAGTATTTAGTTTTACACGCTTATAAACCTTTTCCGCCTTTTCCGACAGCTTTTAAAGCCCGGCACACTAATCGAATTAGGGTGACCGAAAATGAAGAGGCTGCTGGTAATCATGATGCTCCTCACGGGCATAATCGCACCGTTCACCGGCGCCGTGGATGATAGACCGCTCGTCGTCACCAGCATCGCACCACTGGCGGCAATAGTTCAGGACGCCTTCGGTGACTCGGTGGAGGTGGTCTACCTGATTCCCCCGGGAGCAGATCCCCACGAGTACCAGCTCACGGCAAGTCAGATAGAACTCCTGAGGGGGGCAAGCGTCATCGTAACGACCGGCGGCCATCTCCCGGTGGAGAAGAAGATAGCGGAGCTGAAGGAGGAGGGCACGATAACGGGCGAGGCGCTCTTCATTGACGACTACAAACGCGAGGGCTTCAGGTACCTCCCGGAGCACTGGTACGGGGGCAAGGACAATCCACACGGCGTCTGGCTTGACCCCACGAACGCTCTGGCCATCGCCAGAGCCACCGAAAAGGCCCTGGAAAAGACCGACCCCGCAAACGCAGAGAAGTACCTTGCCGGATACAGAGATTTCGAAGCCAGGGTAAGGGCGATAACGGAGGCGTACCTGGCCATTGTTGATGGGAACCTCACGGCGGTTATACAGATGCCCCCAGACCAGTACGCTCTGGAGTGGCTTGGAATCAAAGCAATCGCCTCGATAAAGCCGGAGGAGGAAGTGCCGGCCATAGGGGTGGATGAACTTGTCCCCACAGCGGCCAAGGCAGACGTCGTGGTCTACGCCGTGGACAGCCCAGACCAGCTAAAGGACGCGGCGAGGGAACTGGCAGCCAAGAGCGGAAAGCCGTCCGCGGAGATAAGGGTCTTCTGGAAGGACGAGCCCTACACGAAAGTCCTCATGGAGAACAGCGCCGCCGTCGTCAAAGCCCTCGGAGGAAAGCCACCGGAAAAGATACCCACACAGAGAAGCGACGTCACTCAGTATGTGGTAATCTCGCTCGTCGTTGGGCTCGTTCTTGGAACGGCCCTGGGGGTAATACTGAAGAAGTGATGGGTCTTTGTTTTCACTTTTCTTAATGGGGGAAACAGAAATGGAAAAAGAAGGGTAATCACTCCCTCTTGTATGGCCTTCCGTCCCACTTCGGCGGCCTGGCCTTGCCGATGATTCCCGCCACGATGATAATGGTCATTATGTATGGCAGCATGAGGATGAACTGCCCGGGGATTATGTGCTTCGGTGCCAGCCACGTGGCGAGGGCGTCGAAGAATCCGAAGAGCCAGCCGCCTATCAGGGACACGAGCGGGTTCCAGCCGCTGAAGACCATGTTGGCCAGCGCTATGAAACCCCTGCCTCCCGACATCGTCTTGTGAACCAGGCCGAGCCAGTCAACGCTCATGAAAGCCCCACCGAGACCGGCGAGGGCGTGTCCGTAAACTGTGGACCAGAACCTGTACTTCTCGACGTTGATGCCCAGCGCGTCTGCCGCCTCGGGGTTTTCACCGACGGAGCGGACGCGCAGACCGAGCGGCGTCTTGAAGAGCACCCACCAGGTTACTATGGCTATCGCTATTGTCACGAAGACCATGGGGCTCAGCTCGCCGTATGGGGTTCTGATGTGCCACATCTGCGCGTCATCGGGAAGCTGGTGCTGCCCGGCGGTTCCCCAGTAGGCCAGTATGCCGAAGGGAACCACACCGAGCGCCAGGAGGTTGATGCCTATACCCGGAATGACGTGGTCTCCCTTGAGGTACACCGTGAGGGCGCCGTGGAGCATGCCAAGCAGGACGCCAACGACTATTCCGCCGATGAGGCCAACTATGGCGTTGTGCGCAAGTTCTGCGAATATCGCGCCGAAGAATGCGCTCATCAGGAGAACACCCTCGTAGCCGATGCTGACCACACCGGCGCGCTCGCTCCAGGCGGCGCCGACGCTGGTGAGCACTATCGGCACCATGGCCATGAGGGAGGTGAACAGTATTGTGAGGACGTCACCAACGTTCATTGGGCAGCCCCCCTGTGAATGGCCTTCTTAATCAGGTCGTAGAGGCTCGGAATGGCAACGGTTATGACTATGATTCCCTGGATGACCTTGATGATTTCGAGCGGAACCTGTGCCTGAGCCTGCATCAGGGCCGTTCCAGCGCGGAGCATTCCAAAGAATATCGCCGCGAGGATTATTCCGAGCGGGTGGTTTCTGCCGACCAGAGAGACACCGATACCGTCAAAACCGAAGCCGTAGATGTTAGCTCCTCCCTGACTGATGGCATAGGTGGGGCCTTCACCCATAATCTTCATGGCACCTCCCAGTCCGCTGAGCAGACCGCCGATGAGGAAAGACCACATAACGGCCATCTTGGGGTTCATTCCGGCGTAGCGTGCCGCCTTCTCGTTCATCCCGCTGGCGCGCATTCCGAAGCCCATTGTTGTGTGCCAGAGTAAGAAGTACGTCAGAAGGGCCGCTACCACCGCGATTATGATGGCTATTGAAAGGCCGTAGCCAATCTCCGGGAGTCTAGCATCAACAGGAATCCTGATGGTCTTGTTGGGGTCGTTGGGGTTGGCGTATGGTCCGACTATAAGCCATAGCACGAAGAACCAGCCGATCCAGTTGAGCATTATCGTGGATATGACCTCATGGACGCCGCGATAAACCTTGAGAACCGCGGCCGGAAGCGCCCAGAGAGCTCCAAGGAGCATGCCCATGACAAGGCCGAAGAGCATGTTGTCCCAGACGTTGGTGAATATCACCGCCGCTATTGCACCGAAGTAGAAGGAGCCCTCTGCACCTATGTTGAATATTCCCGTTCTGGTGCCTATCGCAAAGGTTAGTGCCGTGAGCATTATGGGCGTCGCGTACTTGAGGGTCGAGGCGATTCCCCTGGTGGAGCCGAGCGCACCTTGGAAGAGCCAGTAGTAGGCCTCGAAGGGGTTGTAACCGAAAGCCAGAAGAACTATCGCACCTATGAGGAAGCCGACGAATATGGCTATGAGGCTCTCGATGAACGGACGGAAGTTCAGGGATTTGAGGAGCTCACTTCCTGATTTCTTCATAGCGGATACCTCCCATCATCATACCAATCTCTTCCGTGGTGACCTCCTCGGGCTTCACAATGCCCATGAACTCGCCCTCGTATATTATTCCCATCCGGTCGCTGAGCTGGACGACCTCGTCAAGATCCGCGGATACAAGGAGAACCGCCTTACCCTCGTTCCTGAGCTTCACGAGGTAGTTCCTGATGTATTCCGTGGAGGCGACGTCAACGCCCCTCGTAGGCTGGGAAGCCACTATGAGCACGGGCTTCTTGCTGACCTCCCTTGCAACGATGAGCTTCTGCTGGTTGCCGCCGCTGAGGCTCTTGACGGGGGCATCAACACCCGGAGCGACGATTTCGAACTCCTCTATGAGCTGTCTGGTGTGCTCCCTGGCCCTGTTCCAGTCTATCGTCCCCTTCCAGCGCTGGAACTCCTTCATCCACTGGAGACCGAGTATCGCGTTCTCCGTGACGGTCATGTTAAGTATCAGCCCCATACGGGTCCTGTCTTCAGGGATGTGAGCCATTCCAGCTTCATAGAGTTCCCTTGGACTCCTGCCAGTTATCTCCACTCCGTTTAAAAGAATCTGTCCCTTTTCGGGCCTTCTGAGTCCGGTGATGGCCTCGATGAGTTCTGTCTGACCGTTGCCCTCAACACCTGCTATCCCGAATATCTCGCCGGCCCGTACCTCAAATGACAGCCCCCTGACGGCTTCTTCGCCCCTGTCACCCTTCACCCAGAGGTCCCGTATCTCAAGTATGGGCTCTCCAGGCTCCTTGGGCGGCTTCTGTATCCTGAGAACGACGTCCCTTCCCACCATCATCCTTGCCAGCAGCTGGGGCGTTGCCTCACTCGTGTTGACTGTTCCTATAACCTCGCCCTTTCTGATAACCGTAACGCGGTCCGTGAGCTCCATGACCTCGTTGAGTTTGTGGCTGATGAAGATTATCGTCTTGCCCTCCGCCTTGAGCTTTTTGAGCACTGCAAAGAGTTCCTCAACCTCAAGGGGCGTCAGCACGGCCGTTGGCTCGTCGAGTATCAGAACGTCAACGTCCCTGAAGAGCATCTTGAGGATTTCAATCCTCTGCTGGACTCCCACCGGGAGGTCCTCAACCGGGACGTCCAGGGGGACTTTGAAGTTCAGGTCTTCCATGAGCTTCTGAAGCTTTTCTGTGGCCCTATCAACATCAATCTTTGAGAACAACCCGTGGCCCTCCATGCCGAGGATTATGTTATGGAGGGCATCGAAAACCTCAACGAGCGTGAAATGCTGGTGAACCATGCCGATGCCATGAGCTATAGCATCGGAGGGGCTCTTAAACCTGACCTCCTCACCCCTTATGAATATTTTACCCGAGGTTGGATGAAGCATGCCGAAAAGGATCTTCATAAGGGTGGTCTTTCCGGCGCCGTTCTCACCGAGGAGACCCAAAATCTCACCTTTATACACTGTAAGGTCAACGCCCTTAAGGGCCTTAGTGCCGTCGGGATAGACCTTGACGATTCCCTTCATCTCGATTATTGGCGTCCTCTCCATTACAGCACCCCCTTAAAGTGGAGAAAAGAAAGGGGTTAAGAGCTCACTTGGCGAGCTCCATCATTTCCTGCCAGGTCTTGGCGGCGCGGACCTTCTCTATGCCTTCCTTGTCCATCGGAGCCGGGACCTTTATAGTTCCGGTTATTATCTTACCCTTGAGGTCGTTGACGGCCTCCCATATCCAGGCCGGAACCTGGGCCCTGGTCTGCTCAAGGTATTGCTTGAGTTCGTCCTTGCTGTTGAAGCCGAGGTCCTTGAGTTTCTGCTTCTGGGTGTCCTCCGGGAGAGAGTTGAACATTGCCATGACGTCGTCAACGCTGCTTATGCCGACACCGTCTTCCTTAAGGCCGAGCTCGACTATGCCTCCCTTGAAGGTGCCTTCCACGGCATCCTTAACGGCGGTGTAGACACCGACATCAACGCGCTTCATCATGCTGGCTATTATGACGCCCGGCTTGATCCAGTCCTGGGCAGAGTCAACACCGATTGCAAACGGCGGACCCATCTTCTTGCCCTGGGAGTCGAGAACCTCTGAAACGGCGTCGAAGACACCGAGTCCGGTTCCGCCGGCGACCTGATAGATGACCCATGCTCCCTGGGCGAGCTGGGCCCTGGCAGCGGCTTTACCCTTGGCTGCGTCGTTAAAGGTTCCGGTGTACTGGTAGATGACGTCTATGCTGACGTCATTTCCGGTCTTCTGCTTGTAGTAGTCCTCAGCCCACTTGACACCGAAGCGGTAACCTGCCTCAAACTTGTAGAGAACAGGTATCTCCATTCCAAGGACGATTCCAACCTTGTCCTTGCCGTCGTTGGCCGCTATGAGACCAGCGAGCGCACCGGCAAGGGCAGAACCCTCGTTCTCCTTGAAGAGGATGCTCATGACGTTGTCCTTGTCAGGAATGTAACCGTCTATTATGGCGAACTTCTGGTCCGGATACTCATCGGCAACCTGCTTAACCGCGTCGGTCATCATGAAGCCGACGGCTATGATGACGAGGTACTTCTTCTGGCTTGCGAGGGTCTCAAGGTTCTTGACATAGTCGTCCTCACTGTTGCTCTGGAGTTCCACCAGCTCCAGATTGAAGTCCTTTGCGGCCTTGGAAGCTCCAAGGTAGGCCATGTCGTTGAAGCTCAGGTCACCCCTGCCACCGACATCGTAAACTATGGCAATGGCGCCCTTGGTCTGAGTTTCTTCCTTTCCTGGAGAAATACATCCGCTGGCCACTACGCCGAGAGCCAAGAGGCCAATTAAAAACAGGCTAAACAGCTTCTTCATGCTAACACCCCGCAAGTTTTCAAAGGTATAGCATTAAAACGCAATATATACTTTATGGTTCTCTGGGAGCCGAAAATTTGAGAAAGAATTTTAACCTCGGAGTAAAAGTTTTTTGTGATGACCATGCTGAAGAAAATAGCCGAATTAAATTCGGGAGCGGTTTTAATTACCGGCGACGGGAAGAGACTCGCGAGAATATACCTGAGTGCATGGGGGAAAACGGGAAGGCGCATACTTGCGGAGTATCTGCCGTTTCAGATCGACGGTGACGTTTACATAGGCTCACCCTTCGAGAGCGACGACTTCGATGTCTACCTCATAGTCAACCCGCTCTCACGGTCAAAGGCTGAGAGGGCAAAGCTCAGGGAATGGCTGGGGAGTCACAGGGACAGACTCGTTCTGCTCTACGAGCACAAGTACGTGAAGGACTCAATAACGCGCTATGGAATTAGGGAATTCATTGATTATTTAATAGCATACAAGAGGGAAACCGTCGGCTTCGAACGAGTGGACGTCATGCGCCTTGAGAACGGCAGGGTGGTGGAGAGCAAAACCTACGTCAGGAGGTACTGAGTTTATAAGAGGTTCGGATAGAGTTGAACCGCCCGATGACGAGCGGTTTCGGGTCTGAAGTATGATGACACCAGCTATCGCCGAGGGCATCTTCATAATAATTATATAGGCATAAGTCCCTCGCTCATCAGGTGATGAACATGCTTGGAAAGCTCAAGGAGAAGTTGGGCTCATTCGTTGAGAAAGTATCGCAGACTGAAATAAGCGAGAAAGACGTCGAGAACGCCCTCTGGGACCTGGAGATAGAGCTTCTCGAAGCGGATGTTGCACTTGAGACCGTCGAGGAGCTGAAGGAGAGGATAAAGGAGAAGCTCGTCGGCCAGAAGGTCAAGATAGGAACCAACAAGAAGGCTTTGGTTGAGGAGGCCGTTCGCGAAGCGGTCCTGGAGGTTCTCACGCCTGAAAAAAGGATTGACCTCCTGGAGATGATACGCTCCAAGGAGGGGAAGCCCTTCGTCATAGCCTTCGTGGGCTTCAACGGGAGCGGAAAAACCACGACCATAGCCAAGCTCGCCCACTGGCTCAAAAAGAACGGGCTGAGCGTCGTAATAGCGGCGAGCGACACATTCCGTGCCGGGGCAATAGAGCAGGTCGAGGAGCATGCAAAGCGCGTCGGGGTCAAGGTCATAAAGCACTCCTACGGTGCCGACCCAGCGGCGGTAGCCTACGATGCAATCCAGCACGCGAAGGCCAGGGGACTTGATGTCGTCCTCATAGACACCGCCGGGAGGAACGAGCTGAGCAGGAACCTCATGGATGAGATGAAGAAGATAGCGCGCGTTACAAAGCCAGATTTGGTGATATTCGTCGGCGACAGCCTTGCCGGCAACTCGGTGGTGGAGCAGGCGAAGCAGTTCAACGAGGCGGTGAAGATCGACGGAGTAATCCTCACCAAGCTCGATGCGGACGCGCGAGGCGGTGCGGCGCTGAGCATAAGCCACGCTATAGGCGCGCCCATACTCTTCGTCGGCGTCGGCCAGGGCTACGATGACTTAAAGCCCTTCGACGAGAAGTGGTTCGTGGAGAGGATTTTTGGAGAGGGGTGAAACGTTTCATACCGAGACGGATGTTCCACCCCACACCATAAGGCAGAGGATAAACGAGACTATGAGTGACGTGGCTATCCATATCAGCCTTTCCACTCTTCTTATCTGGCCGTCCAGTCTTATACCTGGGAGGCTGTACAGGACCACCGAGACTGCTGCAGGTACGAAAAAGGAAATCCATGACCTTTCGAAGATGTCCAAGAGAAGAATCGTTATTAAAACGACGGCAAGGGAAGGAACTCCAAATGCTACGAGTTTGCCCCATTTCTTCCAGAGGCCGAGGATGATTGCGATTAGGAACGGTGCTGTTGCGAAAAGGACGAAAGTTGCTGACGGTCCAAAGTGAAAGTCGCAGATTGGATATGGGTGTATTTGAAGGCAGAATGCTTTAACATAATACCTCGAAGGGAGTGAAACCATGAGCAGGAACTCCCACGCAGGAAAGATGAAAAGATAGAGGAGCGAGCGAAGTCTCATGAATTCACCTCCTCTTAGGAATTACCTTCACAAGGTGAGTATCTGAGCCCCAGTTGCCCCATGCAAGATAGTGTTCGCGCATGTTCCGTCCATCATGAACCACCACGTAGATGGTATCCGCTTCTTCGGGGGAATCACTGTTTGGACATATCCGGAAACACTTGATAACCTTTGTGTGGACAGAAATTAATACGTCGGCACGTTACTCCTCCCCAAACCGAACCTGATGGATACAATTGCATGCTAGGAGACGTAAAGATGTGTCAAATGACTAAAAGTTCGTATAAGTCCTCAAGATCAACCCTCGCAGTCATGTCTATGTTTATCGGCGTCACGCTGACCTTTCTCTCCACCTTTAGGGCGTAAGCATCGGTCCCCGGCTCGAACTCCTTACACTTTCTTCCAACTATCCAGTAGTAGGGGTTACCCTTGGGGTCTATGCGCTCCTCTATGGTAGGCCGGTACATTCTGTGGGCGAGCCTCGTGACCGCTATCCCTGTTTCCTCGCTGGCATCGCTTGGAACGTTCACGTTAAGCATGTCAACGCCATCGGGAAGTCCGTTCCTCAGAACCGCTCGGGCCACCTTTCTCAGGAAGTAAGAGGCCACTGAAAAGTCAACCTCGTTTCCCTCCCCGAATTTGTACTTCTCCCTGCTGACCTCAAGGCTTATCGCTATGCTTGGAATTCCATTGGTGGCGGCCTCTATGGCGGCCGAAGCTGTTCCCGAGACCGTTATCTCGGTGCTCAGGTTTTCCCCAAGGTTGATGCCGCTTATCGCCAGGTCGAACTCCGTAAAGCGCGCTAGGGCGAATATCACACAGTCCGTTGGAGTTCCGTCTATGCCGTATGCTATCTTCGCCCCCGGGACGTCAACGAGCTTGGCTCTGAGGGGCCTGTGCAGGGTCATGGCCCTTCCGCTCGCACTCATCTGATAGAGGGGCGCGACAACGTAAACCTCCCCAAGGCCTGCCACCGCCTCGACGGCGGCCCTCAAGCCCCTTGAATAAATCCCGTCGTCGTTCGTGATGAGTATCCTTGGCATGGTTTCCGTTAAGCCCTCACCTTTAAAAACCCTAACTTCCAGCGAGGCTTAGGTGAGAGAATGACCTACTGGACGAGCGAGGACAACGTCGCTGGAAAGCCGGGAACGGCACTGTTCATCATACTCCCGACTATAGGCTGCTACCGCTTCAGGATTAACCAGGCCTGCTACATGTGCGCATATCCAACGGCAGCGCCCAAGGTTAGGTGGAGCCAGGACGCGATAGTGGACTACGTGAGAGAGGCTTTGAAGAAGATTGAGGGAAAGGAGGGTCCCTTCGCCGTGAGGATGTTCACCTCCGGCTCTTTCCTCGACAACGGTGAGCTGAAGCCCGAGACGAGGAGGAGAATCTTTGAGATTCTCTCTGAAATCGAGGAGGTCAAGGAGATAGTTATCGAAAGCCGGAGCGAGCTGGTTCGCTACGATGCCGTTAAGGAGCTGGCCGAGATAGTCCCCGGTAAGCACTTTGAGGTTGCGATCGGCCTTGAGACAGCAAACGACGATATTGCCGACGTCTCAATCAACAAGGGAAACACCTTCGAGGACTTCGTTAAGGCGGCGGAGATAACACACGAGGCAGGAGCGAAGGTTAAGACCTACCTCCTGCTGAAGCCCATCTTCCTGGGCGAGAGGGATGGAATTGAGGACATCAAGGAGAGCATAATCAAGGCAGAACCCTACACTGATACCTTCTCGATAAACATCACGGACATCCAGAAGGGGACGCTCTACGAGAGGCTATGGGAAAAAGGTGAATACCGCCCGCCCTGGCTCTGGAGTGCGGTCGAGGTTCTAATCTGGGCTAAGAAGCGCTTCCCGAACAAGAGGATCCTCAGCGATCCGGTGGGGGCTGGTTCAAAGAGGGGACCCCACAACTGCCTCACCGACTACGACAGGGTCATAGGCAGGGCAATAAAGAAGTTCTCCGCGACTCAGGACATCAGCTACATCGAGAATCTCAAGCCCGAGTGCCGCGAGAAATGGGATTACATAGTCGAGAACGGCCTCCTCGACTGGCAGCTGGTGACGTGGTGAAGTTATTTCGCTTTTGAAAGAATTTTCATGCTTTCTTTTCGCCCTTTTTATAACGCCCCTCGTGATTCTTTGATGCACATTTATGTGCACCCACGAAAGCTTTAAATGTTGACAAACGTAAAAGGGCTTAACAAATCTTGGGTGATGCTTATGCCAGATGTCGAAGGGAAAACCGTGGTCGAAAGGGTTGACTACCTCGTGACCGGCAAGGCGGAAGGAATCGTTGAAATCGACGTGGACACTTTTCTGTGCAAGGGCTGCGGTATCTGCGTCGAGATGTGCCCCAGAAAGGTCTTTGAGTGGAGCAAAGAGCTGAGCGAGAAAGGTGTCCACTATCCCGTTCCCGTTCACGCCGAGAAGTGCGTCAAGTGCAAGCTCTGCGAGCTCCTCTGCCCCGACTTCGCCATAGCCGTAAGGTGGTGACTATGATTATTCGCGGTGATGAGCCTGAACAGCTCAGGCTCCTTAGAAAGCTCTACAAACCGGGCAACTACTTCATGCAGGGTAACGAGGCGGTCGCTTACGGCGCGCTCTTCGCCGGCTGCCGCTTCTACGCAGGCTACCCAATAACTCCGTCGAGCGAGATAGCGGAGACGATGGCTCGCGAGCTTCCGAAGCTCGGTGGCTACTACCTTCAGATGGAGGACGAGATTGGGAGCATAGCGGCGATGGTCGGAGCCTCCTGGACCGGGTTCAAGGTCATGACGGCAACGGCCGGACCCGGGTTTAGCCTAATGCAGGAGAACCTCGGCTACGCTGTGATGACGGAAACGCCGCTCGTCCTCGTTGATGTCCAGAGGAGCGGGCCGAGCACGGGACAGGCGACGAAAGGAGCTCAGGGCGACTTCTTCCAGGCCAGATGGGGAACCCACGGCGACCATCCGATAGTTGCACTCTCGCCGACCAGCGGGCAGGACGCATTCTGGGAGACGATACGAGCTTTCAACATCGCCGAAAAGCTGAGAACTCCGGTTGTGGTTCTCTTCGATGGAGTGCTCGCCCACACAAGGGAGCAGATAAGGATTCCGGACGTCTCGGAGGTGGAGATAACCTACCGCAAGCTTCCTGCAAATGAGGAGGAGGCTAAGCTTCCCTTCGGCGACCCCCACGGCGACGGTGTCCCACCGATGCCGCTCTTCGGCCACGGCTACTTCACCCACGTCACCGGCTCTACCCACAAGGAGAACGGGCTGAGGGACGTCTACACGCCAGAGGTCCACGACAGGCTCGTGAGGAGAATCCACCGGAAGATAGAGAAGAACCGCGAAGTTTACGAGAGGTACGAGGAGCACTTCACGGACGATGCTGAAATACTCGTCGTCAGCTGGGGTGTGACAGCCCGTCCGGCCCTCGGTGCGGTTCTGAAGGCGAGGGAGGAAGGGATAAAGGCCGGCCTCTTCGTGCCGAAGACCGTCCACCCGTTCCCCGGTGAGAGAATGAGGGAACTCGGAAAGCGCGTTAGGGCAATCCTCGTCCCGGAGATGAACCTCGGCCAGATGATAATCGAGGTCGAGCGCTACGTCAACGACGACGTCCTGCTGAAGGGGGTTAACAAGATCGGCGGCGTTCCCCTGACCGTTAAGGAAATTCTGCGCGAGATAAGGGGTGTTGCCTGATGGCGAAGGAAATCTACTCAACCTACCCCATGGTTAAGTACCTCCGAAAGGAGGCCCTGCCCACGGCACTCTGTCCCGGCTGCGGCGGTGGAACCGTTCTCAACGCCTTTGCAAACGCAATAGACCAGCTCAAGCTCGACCCGAAGGACCTAGTTGTCGTCAGTGGTATAGGCTGCTCCGCCTGGATAGCCTCGCCCTACTTCCTCGCTGATACGCTCCACACGACCCACGGGAGGGCGATAGCCTTCGCGACCGGCGTCAAGGTCGGTTTGCCGGACAAGAAAGTCGTCGTCATAAGCGGTGACGGCGATCTGGCGAGCATAGGCGGGAACCACCTCCTGCATGCGGCGAGGAGGAACATAGACATAACGGTCATCCTCGTTAACAACTTCATCTATGGAATGACCGGAGGCCAGCTTGCCCCAACGACGCCCTTTGGAGCCAGAACCACGACCAGCCCGTACAGGAACATAGAACACCCCCTCCAAATCTCCGAGACGATAGCGGCAGCTGGGGCCAGCTACGTCGCCAGATGGACCACAGCCCACGTCTACCAGCTAATCGAGAGCATAAAGAAGGCCCTTAACGTTAAGGGCTTCTCGCTCGTCGAGGTTATCTCCCAGTGTCCGGTCCAGTACGGGAGGAGGAACAGGATGAAGGAGCCGGCCGAGATGCTCCGCTGGTTCCTCAAGAACTCAGTCCCGGTCAGCAGGGCGAAAAACATGTCACCTGAGGAGCTTGAGGGTAAGTTCGTCATAGGGGAGTTCGTGAACCGTGAAAGGCCGGAGTTCGTCACTGAACTCAACAAGCTGATAGACGAGATTCAGGAGCATTTCGGCCTTAAGGAGGATTGAGAACCATGCAGGTTAGGTTCGCAGGTATAGGCGGTCAGGGCGTCGTCCTGGCCGGGGTTATACTCGGAGAGGCCGCAGCCATAGAGGGCCTCAACGTCCTCCAGACCCAGGACTACAGCTCCGCGAGCAGGGGCGGTCACTCCATAGCGGATGTGATAATCTCGAAGGAGCCGATTTACGATGTCATGGTCACCGAGGCGGACGTTCTCGTTGCGCTCGCCCAGCTCGGCTACGACACCGTAAAGGACGAACTGAAGAAGGATGGGCTTTTGATAGTGGATACAGACCTCGTAAAGCCGGACAGGGACTACATCGGTGCCCCCTTCACGAGGCTCGCCGAGGAGAACACGGGACTCGCTTTGACCGTTAACATGGTGGCCCTCGGTTATCTCGTGGCTAAGACCGGCGTTGTGAAGAAGGAAAACGTTGAGGAGGCCATAAGGAGACGCGTCCCGAAGGGGACCGAGGAGATAAACATCAAGGCCTTCAGGGTTGGTTATGAGGAGGGATGCAGATGAGATACCCCTTCCCGGTCGGTAAGAGCGACTTTATTCAGGGCGACGAGGCCATAGCGAGGGCAGCTATCCTCGCCGGCTGCCGCTTCTACGCAGGCTACCCGATTACACCTGCCAGCGAGATATTCGAGGCTATGGCCCTCTACATGCCGCTGGTTGATGGTGTGAGCATACAGATGGAAGATGAGCTCGCCAGTATGGCGGCCATAATAGGCGCCTCCTGGGCCGGAGCGAAGGCGATGACCGCCACAAGCGGCCCGGGATTCTCGCTGATGCAGGAGAACATCGGCTACGCGATAATGACCGAAACCCCAGTCGTCGTCGTTGATGTCCAGCGCGGTGGACCCTCAACGGGACAGCCGACGCTGGGGGCGCAGGGAGACATAATGCAGGCCATATGGGGAACCCACGGTGACCACATGCTCATCGTCCTCAGTCCCTCCACCGTTCAGGAGGCCTTCGACTTCACGGTAAGGGCCTTCAACCTGGCCGAGAGGTACAGGACACCCGTGGTTCTGCTCACAGACGCGGAGATAGCCCACATGCGTGAAAGGGTTTACATCCCGAATCCCGACGAGATAGAGGTTGTCGAGAGAAAGCTTCCCGCAAATGAGGAGGAGGCTAAGCTTCCCTTCGGCGATCCCCACGGCGACGGAGTACCGCCAATGCCGATATTCGGGAGGGGATACAGAACCTACGTCACCGGCTTGACCCACGACGAGTACGGAAGGCCAAAAACGGTTGACGCCGAGATCCACGAGAGGCTCATAAGGAGAATATTCAACAAAATCCTCAGCCACAAGGACGAGATCATAAGCTACGAGAAGTTCATGCTTGACGATGCAGAGATAGCGATAATAAGCACGGGCATCGTTTCCCGCTCCGGCGTGAGGGCGGTTAAGATTCTCCGCGAGAAGGGAATCAAGGCGGGCCTGCTGAAGCTCAACACGATATGGCCCTTCGACTTCGACATGATTGAAGAGCTCGCGGAGCAGGTTGAGAAGATATACGTCCCGGAGATGAACCTCGGACAGCTCTACCACCTCGTCAAGGAAGGGGCCAACGGGAAGGCGGAGGTTGAGCTCATACCCAAGATAGGCGGCGAGGTTCACACTCCGATGGAGATAGTCGAGAGGGTGGTGGGCTGAATGTACCTGAAGTCCGCTTACGATATTCGAGACAAGTACCTGAGGAAGGACATGCTCCCGACGATATTCTGCCCCGGCTGTGGGATAGGCTCGGCCCTACAGTACACGCTCCGCGCGATAGACGACCTTGGTCTCGACCCGGACGAGATAGTCTGGGTCAGCGGAATAGGCTGTTCCTCCCGCGTGCCTGGATTCGTCAACTTCGACGGCCTCCACACGACCCACGGGAGGGCTTTGGCCTTTGCAACAGGCATAAAACTCGCCAATCCGGACCTCAAGATAATCGCCTTCATGGGCGACGGAGATGCCGCGGCAATAGGCGGAAACCACTTCATCCACGCCATAAGGAGGAACCTCGACGTCACGGTGATACTCATCAACAACTTCACCTACGGGATGACCGGCGGCCAGGTCGCACCGACTGCCCTGAAGGGCCTGCGCGGAACGACCGCTCCCTACGGCCAGTTTGAGAACCCCTTCGACATAGCTGACCTCGCTGTCTCTGCCGGAGCCAACTACGTGGCCAGGTGGAGCGTCTTCAACTACCTCCAGGGAATCAACAGCATAAAGAAGGCCCTTCAGAAGGAGGGCTTTACCCTGGTCGAGTTCCTCTCTCCGTGCCCGATAAGCTTCGGAAGGAGGAACAGGATGAAGACGGCCCCGGAGCTTCTCCGCTGGTACCAGAAGATAACCGTCCCGCTGGCGAAGGCGAAGAAGATGTCGCCGGAGGAGCTTGAGGGCAAGATAGTCATTGGCGAGTTCGCCGACAGGGACAGACCGGGGCTCGTGAGGGAGTACGAGGCCTACAAGAAAAGAGCGAAGAAGATGATGGGGTGGGAGGAATGAGGAAGGAGATACTCTTCAGCGGCTTCGGCGGTCAGGGAGTTATACTCGCCAGCGTCATCCTCGGAAGGGCCGCGGCCGTTTACGAGGGGCTCTACGCCGTCCAGACCCAGGCCTACGGTCCCGAGTCCAGAGGCGGAGCAAGCAAGGCGGAGGTCGTCATAAGCGACGAGCCCATAGACTACCCCAAGACCCTCCACCCGGACTGCGCGGTGTTCTTCTCCCAGGAAGCGTACAACAAGTACCTCCACACGGTAAAGGAGGGCGCGAGAATCATTGTGGAGGAAGAGCTCGTCCCGCACCGCGATGCGGAGTTCGAGAAGAAGCTCAACGTGATAGCCCTCCCGCTGACCGAGATAGCCGAAGAAACGACTGGCCTAAGCCTCACGATGAACATCCTCACCCTGGGAATCCTGACGGCCTGGACGGGAGTTGTCAGCAGGGAGGCCATAGAAAAGGCCGTTCTCGACGCCGTTCCCAAGGGGACCGAGGAGATAAACCTCAGGGCGCTCCACAAGGGATTCGAACTTGGGGAGAAGGCTAAGAGTGGTGAGCTTTGAGCTCCTGGAGCTCCTCGAGTATCTCTCCCTCCCTTCTTTTCAGCCTTTCCAGCTCCCGCCTGTAGGCCATCTCGATTGACTCAAGATGCTCCCTCGCCTCTTCCCCGCTCACCTCCACCAGGAGGCCCGAGAGAAGGCGGTAAAGCTTCCTGTCCCCAGATTTAAGATACTTCTTCGCCTCATTGACCTCCGCCAGCTTGAGCTCCAGCGAGGCCCTCAGCTCCCTGAGCCTCTGGAGCTCAAGCTCCTTCTCGTACGCCCTCACCAGCTCCATCGTCCACCCTCCGAAAAAAGAGGAAGGGTCACTCCTTCTTCTCCTCGGGCTTCATCTTCTCAAGCTCCTTGAGGAGTTCCGTGACCTTCCTGCCGTCCTCCTCTATCTTCCTGAGCAGGGCAAGGCGCAGCTCCATCAGGGCGTTTATGCGCTTCTCGATGTTCTCCCTCGCCTCCTCGATGCTCGCCCCGACCAGTATGCCGGCTCCAACGTCCATTATGACATCGTCAGGCTTCTCTATCTTGCCTTTGATGGCTATGCCGCTGCCGAGCGGGATGTATATCTCCTTGCCCTCGCCCTTCTCCTTGATGTAGGCAAGCGTCGCATCGACGGTGCGGAGGTTGCTTATGGTTGCGTCGATGACCCCGACCTGGCTCCTGAGGTACTCTATCTCGCCGAGGTAGCTCCTTATCTCGTCCTGTATCCTCTCGGGGGTTCTCTTTACCTTCGCCATGCCCACCACCTCCAGCCTGTTCTCATATTTTAGTTACTTTTTGTATTTAAAAGTTTTTCGCCGTTAGGGTTATTAACTCCCGACGCGAGAGAAGAACATGCTCACCAACGAGACCAAAGAGCGGACGTGGCACGGGCCCGTAAAGCTCGCCGACAGCTTTTTCAAGCGCTTTAGGGGGCTGATGCTGGCAAGGCACGTCAACCACGCCCTCGTCTTCATCCTTCCCGCCGAGACCAGGGCCAACGCCTCGATCCACATGTTCTTCATGCTGAGCGATATAGACGTGATATGGCTCGATTCGACGAGGCGCGTCGTCGATTTCAAGACCGCCAGGAAGTGGCGCCTCTACGCTCCCAGAAAGCCGGCCAAATACATAATCGAAGGCCCCGTGGGGATTATAAAAGCGCTTGACGTCGAGGAGGGCGACCTCATAAGCTGGAGCCCGAGCGAGGAGAAGGAGCGGGCCGTCCCGGTGAAGGTGTCCCTTCCAGATGGCTTCTCATTCGACAAGGGCACCAACGGGATGGCCTTTACGGAGGGCGTGGGGGAAGTGAAAGCGGAGAATCCTTAAAACTCAAACTCCACCCCGTTCTCGTCGCCCTCCCAGAGGACTATTCGTTTCAGCCTCACGCCATCGGGGAGGCGCTTTTCAACCTCCTCGGCTATCCACAGGGCAACGTTCTCGGTCGTCGGGTTGTCGAAGAGTTCGTTTAAGTTCCCGTGGTCGAGCTTGCCAATGACTTCCCCAACGAGCCTTCTCAGCTCAAGGAAGTCAATCACGTAACCCCTCCTGAGTTCGCCCTCAACCGCGACCTCGAGCCTGAAGGTGTGGCCGTGTATTTGCTCTGGCTTTCCATTGATTATGACCGCGTGCGCGGCTTCAAACTTGAAGCGCTCAACCACCCTCGCCTTCATTCCACCACCGAAAACCACATCAATGGGAAGACCTTAAACCTTTGGGGTGG
The DNA here is from genome assembly GCF_012027515.1 of Thermococcus sp. ES12. Classification (NCBI taxonomy): domain Archaea; kingdom Methanobacteriati; phylum Methanobacteriota; class Thermococci; order Thermococcales; family Thermococcaceae; genus Thermococcus; species Thermococcus sp. ES12. The sequence goes on along the minus strand of NZ_SNUP01000001.1, from coordinate 496,948 downwards.
TATCATGGGATGCGGGATGGCCGTCAATGCCAACAGGGTGATAGCGGGGGGCGTCCTCGTCTTCGTTGAGCCCGAGGAGTTCCGGAAGTTCCTTGAGCTCAAGGAAAGGCCGCTCGTCATAGTTGGCGAGACGGGAGGTTTCAAGAAGACCAGGCTGACGATGACCACCTACGAGGGTGCGTTGATAATCACCCGCGGGGAGGTTGAGGTACCCGAAAGCGCCGTCCTCGTGAGGGCGGAGAACCTCTCCCTCGGCAAGTGATATATCCAACTCTGCATATTTTTCTCCCGACTTAATAACCCACCGTAATGTTTAAAACCCGCAGGTCTTATAAGGCTCCAAACCCACAGCGGGACGGTGGTTAAAATGGTCAGGTACATGGTAACCTCAGCACTCCCTTACGCTAACGGACCGATACACGCGGGACACCTGGCAGGGGCTTACCTCCCTGCGGACATCTTCGTGCGCTACCTCCGCCTCAAAGGCGAAGAGGTGCTCTTCATCTGCGGAACGGATGAACACGGTACTCCGATAACCTTCCGCGCGCTCAAGGAGGGCAGGAGCCCGAGGGAGATAGTTGACGAGTTCCACGAGCACATAAAGACGACCTTCGAGAGGGCCAAGATAAGCTTCGACTACTTCGGCAGGACCGAGTTACCTGTCCACTACCGGGTAAGCCAGGAGTTCTTCCTCAAGGCCCTTGAGAACGGCCACCTCGTCAAGAAGGTCACCAAGCAGGCCTACTGCGAGCACGACAAGATGTTCCTGCCCGACCGCTACGTCATCGGAACGTGCCCCTACTGTGGGGCAGAAAACCAGCGTGGCGACCAGTGTGAGGTCTGCGGCCATCCGCTCACGCCCGAAATCCTCATCAACCCGCGCTGCAACATCTGCGGCAACCCGATAACATTCAAGGACTCGGCCCACTACTACATCAAGATGAAGGACTTCGAGGACAGGCTGAGGGAGTGGGTCGAGGGACAGCACTGGAAGCCCAACGTAAAGAACACCGTCCTCGGCTGGATCAACGAGGGGCTTGAGGAGAGGGCCATAACGCGCGACCTCGACTGGGGTATTCCGGTTCCTCTCGACGACGAGGACGTTAAGGGGAAGGTGCTCTACGTCTGGTTTGAAGCGCCTATAGGCTACATCTCGATCACCATCGAGGCCCTCAAGAGGGCTGGAAAAGAGAAGGAGTGGAAGAAGTTCTGGCTCAACCTCGACGGAGAAACTAAGGTCATACACTTCATAGGCAAGGACAACGTGCCCTTCCACGCGATATTCTGGCCTGCCTTTCTCATGGCCTACGGTAAATACAGGGACGATGAAACCGAGGCCGAGTGGCTTCTCCCCCATGACATCCCGGCCAACGAGTACCTCAACCTTGAGGGCAGGAAGTTCTCCACCAGCAGGAACTGGGCGATATGGGTCCACGAGTTCCTCGATGCCTTCCCGGCCGACTACCTGAGGTATTACCTCACCGCGATAATGCCCGAAACTCGTGACAGCGACTTCAGCTTCGCCGACTTCAAGAGCAAGATAAACGAGGAGCTCGTCAACAACCTCGGCAACTTCGTTCACCGCGCGCTCACCTTCACCAACCGCTACTTCGATGGGATGGTCCCTGAAAGGGGCGAGCTGGACGAGCTTGACAGGGAGGCCTTTGAGGAGATCGAGAGGGCCTTCAAGGAAGTCGGGGAGCTGATAGGTCAGTACCGCTTCAAGGACGCCCTCAAGAGGGTCATGGAGCTGGCCATCTTCGGCAACCGCTACTTCGACTACCAGAAGCCGTGGAAGACCGCTAAAACCGACCGCGTAAGGACTGCCACAACCGTGAACATATCCCTCCAGCTCGTCAAGGCCCTCGGAATCCTCCTCGAACCGTTCCTGCCCGATGCGAGCGAGAAGATATGGCACCTCCTCAACCTAGAGGAGGTGAAGCGCTGGGAGTTCACCGAGGTTCCGGCCGGCCACAGGGTTAGAAAGGCCACCCCGATGTTCAAGAAGGTCACCGACGAGGACATAATCTACTTCATCGTGAACCACATAGCCAGGGGTAACCCGGAGAGCGCGAGGCTCCTCCTCGAAAAGTACTACAGGCGGGACGATGTTGTAAAGGTTGTCATCGAGCGCTTCGGGGAGGCCAAGAGGGAGGAGGCGATGGCACTCCTCAGGAGCATCTACGGTGATGAAATCCTGGTCAAAACCGAAAAGCCTGAAAAGGCTTCAAAGAAGGAGAAGGCCAAGAAGGAGGGTAAGGACATGGGATACGTCAGCTTTGATGACTTCATGAAGCTCGACCTGAGGGTCGGGAGGATAATAAGCGTTGAGGACCATCCGAACGCCGACAGGCTGTACGTGGTCAGGGTTGACCTGGGCGATGAGGTCAGGCAGCTCGTCGCCGGCTTGAAGAAGTACTACAGCAAGGACGAGCTCCTCAACAAGACGGTGGTCATCATAGCGAACCTTGAGCCGAAGAAGCTAAGGGGAGTGGAAAGCCAGGGAATGCTTCTGGCGGCCGATGACGGCGAGAACGTGGCTTTGCTCATGCCGGACAAAGAGGTTAAGCTGGGTGCCAGGATAAGGTAGTCAGAGCTTCAGCTCCACCCAGTTTTCCTTTCTCCCCTTCAGAACCTTTACCAGCCCCTTCTTCTCAAGGCGCCTGAACATCCTCCACGCTGTCGTCTTGGGCAGACCTATCGCCTCCCTGACCTCTGCCTGGCTGGCCCTTCCGCCCCTATCGAAGATATATAGCAACGCACGCCTTTCCTCCTCGTTGAGGTCAACGTTGTCGAGCTTCCTTTCGAACTCCTCCCGGGTGGGCATCGACCTTCCTCTGCCCTTCCTCCAGAGAATGTAGGTGGAAGCTCCAGCCACCGCGAGGCCACCAACGAGGGCAAGATAGGGTAAGCTACCGGCCTCGTTCCCCTCACCTGCCGCCCTGCCGTTGAGGGTGTACGAGACGCTCTGGTTGCCGGGGGGCATGGTTATCGAGTTTCCGGCTATCTCAAGCGGTATGTCGCTGAGGTCAACCACTATGGCGTTCTCCGGCAGAACCACGGTGAAGGAATCGTTGGTCTCAACGTGAAGCGTCCAGACGATGCCCTCCTTCACGGTCAGATCTGGGGTGTAATATGATACCCTGACGATGTCCGCTTCTCCAGAGTATACGAGAATGCTTCCGTTTTCAAGCCTGAAGTTTAGAGGATTCCCGTTTCCGTCCTCAACAATGACGTTTTCGTAGTGGCCGCCGAGGAGGGGAAGTTCAATCTGGGAGGAGTACTCCTCCGGGAGAATCTCGTATTCAACCTTGACATAGCCGTCATCGTAAACCGTCAAAACTAGGGACGAGACGGCATAGGAACTAGCCCAGGGAAAAAGAATGAGGGTTACCATGAACACCGCGAGGTAATCGAGCCTCATTTAAGCATCCCTCCATGGTGAAAAAGGAAAAGGTTCAGGAGTGGGCGAGTATGAACTCGTCGACCCTGTGAAGCATGTCCAGTGCTATCGCGAAGTGCGCCTTTGCCTGGAGCGGCCTTCCCTGCCTGAGGAGCTCGACCCCTATCCTCAGCTCCTGGGCGGCCACCCTCAGCTGAATCTCTGCGCGGGTCGTGTCGACGCCTTCCCTACCGAGCTCCCTGAGAGCTTTGGAATCCCTCTGGATTCTGCCGTTCATCTCCCTGAGGAAAGCGCGTACGTCCTTTAGCTTCTCCTCAAGCTCCCTCTCGCGGGCCTTTCTGAGCACGAAACCAACGGCGTTGTGGAATTCGACTATAGTTTCCCTGTTCTCCTTCATGACGTTCAAAGCGTCCTCCCACCTGCCCTCATCGGCGAGGGCCTTCACCTCGTCGTACACTTCCCTGAAGGCGTCGAGCCTCTCCTGGAGCTCGGTCATGTTATAACCGTTTTCCTGTCCCTTTTCGATCGCCCGCTGGGCTATCTCCATACCCTTCTCGCCTTTGAGGAGGAAGTCCCGGACTATCTTATCCGCGTTCGCGTAGGCAAGCTCTTCCCTGACCCTCCTCAGTTCCTCATCGAGGAGTGCCTTTTTCTCCTTGGCTGTTTCATAGTCGGCCTTCGCCTTCTCGTAGTCCCCAGCTTTGAGGTCATCAAGGACTGTCTTGTATGCGTCCCTGGTCTCGTTGTAAAGCCTGGTTAGATTGCTCACGTCTATTCCCTGGTTTTCGGCGAGTCTTATGGTCCTCTCAACGAACCGGAAGTACTCCGTCATGCGCTCGATTTCAATCTTAATGCGTTCCCTCACGTCCTGAACCTTCTCCTTGGCCTCCTTAAGCGCCGAGAGGGCAACCTTGTAGTGGTGCATAGCCGTTAAGCTGTCCAGTATCGAGTCGTAGTATTCTCCAGCCTCATACTCGCTGATGGCTTTATCCCTGTAGTCCTCCGCCAGCTCATAATGAACGAGTATGGTGGAGTTCTCGGGCAGCCTGTCCTTTATGGGCTCAATCTTCTCCTCGGCAAATTTGCTCAGTCTCTGAAGCTGGTCAATCAACTGGCCCGCTATCATGATCTCCCTCGTGCTGTTGTCAAGCGCTCCGGTGTACGAGCCGGTGGTGTTGTTGCCCTCTGCCAGACCCAGCGGTATTATACTCCCAAGCAGCAACAGGGCAAGGGCCAGTGCCCCGAACTTTGCACCTCCCATGGACATCACCGATGAAGGCTAGGCGCTAGAGTTATTTGAGGAATCCGATGGAACGAACGTTTCAAAGCGTTCCATTCTTCTCAAGCTCCCTTACATGGAGCGCAGTCAGGCAGATACCCTCCACCACGCTTTCAAAGTGGGGCATCTCGCCGAACTGGGCGTACAGGCTTCCATAGCTTGGGTGCCAGGCATCCACCTGCTCGCGGCCTCTCGCGGTGATGATGTAAACGACCCAGCCCTTCTCCTTGAGCATCTCCACCAGCTTCCAGGCGCCACTCATGTCGTTTTCATCGACTATCTCAACACCGTATTCTTCCTTGACCTTCTCGAAGAGCTCCTTCATTTTCTCACCGGAGGAAGTTGGGGGGTATGGTTAAAAACCTTTGAGTGCCCGGAGGAGGAGTCTTATCGCGACCAGCACGAGGAGTGCCGAAAACAGAAGCTTGAACCTCCGCGGGTGCAGCCTCGGAACGAGCCTGGCGCCAAGGGCGGCGCCGATTATGAGGCCGGGCGAGAGAAGCAGGGCGGTCTCGACGTCCACCTGGCCCAGGGTGTAGTGGGTGGCCGTTCCCACGAGGGCCGTGAAGAAGAGCGCGAGGCTGGACGTTCCAACGGCGTAGTTCACCGGGAGACCCGCGAGGGTGTGAAAGAGCGGGACGTTCAGTATGCCGCCGCTGACTCCAAGAAGTCCTGAGGTCAGGCCGGAGAGGGCGCCTATAAGTGGAACCTTCCGGTAGTCTATCCTCAAGTCGCCGCGGGCCCTCACGGAGTTCCTCCTGACGAATGCATAGGCAACGTACATCAGGAGAACTCCAAACACTGCCTCCAGGACGTTTGGGTTCAGCATTCCGGAGAGGTACGCCCCCACCATCGCCGCGGGGATCGAAAAGACCTCCTTCAAAAAGGCCACACGGTAGAGGACCCTGCCGGCCCGGATGTGGGCGTAGGCCGATGAGAGGGAGCTTATCGTTATGCACGCAAGGCTTGTCCCGATGGCCAGGTGGATGGGCAGTCCCAGGAACACCAGTGAAGGAACTATTAGGAAGCCTCCCCCAACCCCGAAGAGGCCTGCCACCGTGCCTATGAGTGCGCCGATTAAAACCGCCATCACCGGGTTAAGCATTCCGCATCGGGCCGGTATTACCGGTGAGGTTTATATATTTTGGCCGGCACTCCGTCAGGAATTTAAACCTCGGAGTCGTTAATGATTGGGAGGGCGATGGGCTGGAAAAGGTACTGGCTCCTGGTGGTCCTTGCATTCGTGGTGACCCAGCCGGGTTCTATAGCCTTCGCCAACTGGGACGCTCCATATGGCTTTTACAAGGACCTCTCGGTGTGGCTCGGTTCTTCAGCCGGCGGGTTGCTTCTGGTTCTCGCCTACGGCCTGTACGAGTGGGGAAGGAAAAAACTTGGCTCGGCGAATCTCATTCTCTCCGCCGTTGTCCTGGTCCTGACCGTGGTGGTCGGGTATAGCGCGGAGCTCGCCATCGACGGGGAGATGGGCTATGGTAGCGGAAACATAGTGCTTTTCGTAATCGGTGGGTTCCTTGGATTCATCTTGTCCGTAATGCTACTCCTGGTCTCGTTACCATACGTCCCGACGGGAGATTTCTACTACCCCTACGACTGCCCGCTGGTTATCGCGTGGCTGGTTCTAATCGCGGTGGCAGTACTTCTCGGAGCGTCCTACGTCATGGAAAGAAGGAAAGAAAAGCTCAGGGAATCGGAAAGCCGAGTCCCTTGAGGATCATTCTCAGGGCCAAGAGCCCCATGACAACGGCGAAGGCCTTCTTAAGACTGCTCGCCCGTGTTCTCTTCGCTATCCTCGCACCGAGCTGGGCCCCAATTATAAGCCCCGGGACGAGAAGAACCAGCCACTGCGCCTCCACGTTGCCCATGGCGTAGTGCTTGAGCGCTCCAGCGGTTGCTGTGAACACTATCGCAAAGCTTGAAGTCGCCACCGCGTAGTGTATGGGGAGGCCGAGGTACGTCAGGAAGGGCACGTTGATTATTCCCCCGCCGACGCCGAGGAGACCACTGGCGATTCCCGCGAAGAAACCTCCAATCGGCACCAGCCTGTAGTTGACCCCCACTTCCTCAAGTTTGACCTCACCCGGCTCGGCCGTCTTCTTTCTGTATATCCTGACAGCGACTACTACAAGGGCGAGACCGAAGATGACCTTCAGCTGGGCGGCACTTATGAAGCTCGTGAGCCACGCACCGATGTAGGCACCGATTACGGCCGTTGAGGCAAGCAGGAGGCCGACCTTGTAGTGTATCCTCTTCTGCCTTGAGTACGCTATCGCCGAGCTGAGGGAGGTGAATACAACTGCCGCGCTTGATGTGCCCACCGCGTGATGTATCTCAACGCCAAGAAAGTTGAGAGTTGGGACTATCAGGAAGCCTCCACCGAGGCCAAAGAGCGCCGCGAGGATGCCTATGAATATCCCGACTGCGAAGTAGGAGACGTATTTGAACAAGGAATCACCCCCTTAGGATCTTCCGTATCGCTTTACTTATGTCCCACACCTCTATCAGGCCTTCCTCCGCAACCCTATCAAAATGCCTGTCGTTGGTTATCAAAACAGCCCCCGTCTTCAGGCACGTGGCGGCATGGACGGCATCCGCCATCTGGCTCGGAGGGAAGTAAGGGAGAAGCCTGAGCACCTCCTTCCTGGTGGGATTGACCACCTCCATCCTGAGCCTCAGGAACTCGTAGAAGTCCAGGGCGTTTAGGCGCTCGGCGTATTTTCGATACTCCGCGAGAAGAACGTCGTTCCCGACGATGTGGTATTCTTGGCTCGAAAGGAGGCGGAGTACCAACTCGGTGGTGTCGGTCCAGCCCTTTTTCACAGTCGCAATGAAGACGTTAGTGTCGAGAAGGAACTTAGAGGTCGTAGAGCTCCTTTGCAACCCTGCTCCCCTCTTTCTCTATCTCCCCTTCAAGCTCGTCGAGGTCCAGCCCTCCGGCGTTCTTTATAATCTCCTTGAGCATCTTCCTGACGTCAAAGCGCTTTATGACTATGGTGTCTCCGTCTATCTCCGTTATCAGGAACTCCTCACCCGGCTTGATGCCCATCCTCTTCCGGATTTCCTTCGGGATTACTATCCTTCCCTTGGTGTCTATCCTCGTTAGTCCCACTTTTCCCACCAATCCCACTTAGGTGCAGGAGATATTTAAAGCTTACAGTTCGAAGGCAATCGCCTCTATGAGCTTTGTCAGGGCCTCAAGGTCTCCGAGGTGAAGGGTCTCCACCTCGCTGTGGAGGTACCTTATGGGCACGCTCAAAGCCAGAACCTCGCTCTTTCCCTGGAAGACCGAGGCGTCGGTTCCACCGCCGGTTACGCCAATCTGGAGGGGAATCCCGTTCCTCGACGCTATTTCCGCGACCTTTCTGGCGAGCCTCCTCGTGTAGATGGCCGAGTTGTCCACTGCCCTTATCACCGCTCCTCCGCCGAGGCGGACGTCACCCGTTAGCTCGCCACAGCAGGCAAAGGAATCGACGGCGAAGGCGTACTTCGGGGTGTAGTGCTCCGCCAAAAAGCGGGCGCCCTTGAGGCCAATTTCCTCCTGGACCGTGAAGGCGAAGATGAAGCGCCCGTCGAGGTCGTGGTCAACAAGGTCCTTTATCGCCTCCACGAGGGCAACGACCCCAAAGCGGTCATCGAGGGAGCGGGTGGAGACGTAGCGGCCGTTGAGAACCGCGAAGTGCTTCTTGAAGACCGCGTAGTCGAGCACCTTAACGCCGAGCTCTTCAGCCTCCTCCCGGCTTTCAGCCCCAATGTCTATGGCGAGCTTGCTCCATGGAACGGTGTCGAACTTCCGTTCAAGGTTGAGGTGCACCGGAAGGGCGCCAATGACGCCGTCGAGCCTCCCGCTCTCGGTTATCACGTCGAGGTGTCTGCCGTAAAGCAGCCTGTCGTCTATGCCGCCGATTTTCCTGAAGGTCAGCTTTCCGTCGGGCCTTATGCCCGTCACGAGAAGCCCTATCTCGTCCATGTGGGCCATGAAGATGGCCTTTAGCTCGCCCTCGCCGAGCTCGACGAGCAGGTTTCCAATGGTATCGACGGTGTAGTCGGCGTACGGCTCGACCCACTCCGCAATCTTCTCCCTGACCTTTTCCTCGTAGCCGGAAATCCCCGGAACCCGGGTGATTTCCCTCAGCTCATCGACGAGCATGCTACCACCTCAGAGCATCTTAACCTTCTCGGGTGGGCGTATCTTGAGAACCTCCCTGTTCACGAGCGTCTCCGGGACCTCACCCCTGAGAACAGCCAGGAGGTTCCTCACCGCCTGGAAGCCCATGTCCTCCATGGCCTCCTTGGAGAGGCCGGCGTAGTGGGGCGTTAGAACCGTCTCCCACTCATGTTTGAAAAGCTCGTGCTCCTGCACTGGCTCGTTCTCGAATACATCCGTCGCGTACCCCTTCAGTTTCCCTTCCTTGAGGGATTTCATGATGGCGTTCTCATCAACGAGCGTTCCGCGCCCGATGTTGACGAGGTATTTGCCTTCGAGGAGTTCCAGCCTTTCCTCGTTGATGATGTGATAGGTTTCTCTCGTGGCCGGGAGGGCTAAGATAACGACCTCGCTCTCCCTCAGGACGTCGTCGAGCGGGAGGTACCTTGCACCGACTTCCTCCTCTATATCGGGCTTCCTCGACCGCGACCAGTAGAATATCTCCGTCCCCATCGCCTTCATTCTCCGGGCTATAGCTTTTCCTATCGCTCCCATACCGAGGATTCCGACCCTTTTGCCGTAGAGGGTCTCTATCTCCTTGAAACCACCCCACACCGTTCTGTGGGAGTCCCACTTTCCGGAGCGAATGAACCTGTCGGCGTAGGCTATCTTCCTGAGGAGTGCTATGGTAAGGCCGACGGCGAACTCGGCAACGGCCTCGCTGAGAACTCCCGCCACTTTGGTCACGTATATTCCCTTCCTCGTTGCCGCCTCAACGTCAACGTGATCGTAGCCTGCCGAGTGGCAGCTTATCACCTTCAGCCTCCCGGCTCTCTTGATGACATCACCGGGGAGCGTATTGAGCGGGGAAACTATCACCCCATCGAACTCCCCTATCCTTTCCTTCAGCTCCTCCACGCTTGGATAGAGAATGAACTCGACGTCCGCGTACTTTTTCAGCTCTTCAACGGGTTTGCTCTTCATTTTAAAAAGAACGGCCACCCTCGGCCTCATGATACCACCTTAAGATGGTTGTCGAAACGGACCTAATAAGGTTTTTGATGGAATTCGTCAAAAGGCCGAGCCGCCACCGGGAAAACTTAAAAACTTTTCCGGTTTCTCCCTTTAGGTGGTGTGGATGAGCAAGGTGGAGAGGAAGAAGTGGAGCGAGGAGTTCAGCGAGTGGTACAACGAGCTGATTGAGACGGCTGGAATCCAGGACAAACGCTATCCGGTCAAGGGAATGAACATCTGGCTCCCGTACGGATTGAAAATCATGAGGAACATTGAGAGGTTCATACACTCGGAGATGGAAAGAACCTGCCACGAGGAGGTTTTGTTCCCGGCCCTCATTCCTGAGACCGAGTTTCAGAAGGAGGCCGAGCACATAGCCGGCTTCGAGGGTGAGGTCTTCTGGGTCACCCATGCGGGTCATGACCCCCTCGACGTCAGGCTCATTCTGCGACCAACGAGCGAGACCGCCATGTACTCAATGTTTTCCCTCTGGATACGCTCTCACGCGGATCTTCCGTTTAAAATCTATCAGATAGTTAACGTTTACCGCTACGAGACCAAGCACACGAGGCCTCTAATCCGTGTCAGGGAGATAAGCAGATTTTTTGAAGCCCACACAGCCCACGACAGCTTTGAAGATGCTGAGAGGCAGATAAAGGAGGATCTCGAAATATTCGACAGGCTTGCGAAGTTCCTGGCCTTGCCGTACATAGTCTCCAGGAGGCCCGAATGGGACAAGTTCCCCGGTGCTTACTACTCCCTCGGCGCAGAGGTTATGATGCCCGACGGCAGGACACTCCAGATAGGGACGATGCACAACTACAGGCAGAACTTCGCTAAAGCCTACAACATCCAGTACGAGACGGAAACCGGCGAGCATGAGTTCGTCCACCAGACCACATTCGGAATGAGCGAGCGCCTCCTCGCGGCGGTTATAGCTATACACGGCGACGATAGGGGGATGGTCCTGCCCCCGACGATAGCCCCCATACAGGTCGTCATCGTCCCGATTCCCAAGAAGGACGCCGAGGCCGATGTATTCGCCTACGCGAGGGAAATTGCCGAGGAGCTAAGAACGGCTGGCCTCAGAGTCCACGTTGATGAGCGCGACATAAGACCCGGAAGGAAGTTCTACGACTGGGAGCTGAAGGGCGTTCCGCTCAGGATAGAGGTCGGCCCAAGGGACGTTGCAGGCAGGAAAGCGGTTCTCGCGAGGCGCGATACCCTTGAGAAGGTCACCGTGGAACGTGATGCCATAGTTGACGAAGTCAGGAAGACCCTCGATGAGATTCACGAGAACCTGTATGTCCGTGCCAGGGAATTCCTTGAGAGCCATATAAAGCGCGTCGAGACCATAGATGAGGCCAGGGCCGTCTTTGAGGACAGGCGCGGGGTAGTGGAAATCCCCTGGTGCGGTGATGAGGAGTGCGGCCTCAAGATGGAGGAGATACTCGACGCCAAGATGCTCGGAACTCCCTATCCGGAGGAGAAGGCCAAAGAAGGCATCGAGGGCAAGAAGTGCCCCGTCTGCGGCAGGGAGGCCAAGTTCATCGCGAGGTTCGCGAGGACCTACTGATGACTTTTCTTTTAGCATTTTTCAAAAAGAGGATAAAAGAAAATCAGGCTGTCTGATTCTCAAGCGGGGCGAGTGCCTTTTCAAGAAGCTCAACCGCCTGACTCATGTAAATGTAGGCTTTTCTTATGTGGACGCTGAAAACGACCCAGCTGAGGGTACGGCTCTCCTGCGGGATCCCGTAGGTCAGGGCCTGGTTGTACTCGGCGCTTGCGTTGTTGTAGAGCTCCATCGCGAGTGAAAGGGTCTCGTTGCTGACGTTCATCTGGACGCTGAGGTTATAGAGCTCCTTGAACTTGTCTTCATTGCTCTGATACAGATAGTACCAAGCCATCGATTGCTTGATAAAACTCTCATAGCTCCACGTCGCAGCACTCACAGCTCCTGCGAAGGGGACGAACACCAGGAGGAAAAGGGCCAGGATTGCAGCAACCTTCTTCATGGTTTCACCCCCGGACACCTATTCATTCGCTCGGATTTTTAAATTCTTCCCTTCCCCAACGTTTAAAAAAGGAAGATGGAATGCACCACCATGATTCTGGGAATCCACGACGGCCACGACGCTGGCGCGGTGCTCGTTGATGGGAAAGGGGTATTCGCCGTTAACGAGGAGAGGCTCAACAGGGTCAAGAAGTACAGGGGTTTTCCCCTCCTGAGCGTGAGGGAAGTCATGAGGATGGCAGGGGCAGATCCAGACGACGTCGAAATCATCGCCGTTGCAGGAATATTCAGGAAGCAGAAACGCCTTCTGGAACTTGAGGAAAATCTAAAAGCCGTTTTTGGTCCGGGCTTCAAGAGGAAAGTCATCTTCGTCGAGCATCATTTAGCCCACTCGGCCTCGGCCTACTACACCTCGGGCTGGCGAGAGGCTTTGGCTATAAGCATAGACGCGGCCGGCGACGGGCTAAGCTCCTCGATATACGTGGCCAGGGACGGGGAGATGGTGAGAATAGCACAGAGCACCTACCTCGACTCCCTCGGCGACTTCTATGCGTCAGTTACTGAACTGCTCGGCTTCAGGCCGATGCGCCACGAGGGTAAAGTAATGAGCTTGGCCGCCTATGGAAGGCCGGCCTACGATTTGAGCTCGATAATCGAGCTGAACGGTCTGAGCTTCGACAACCACCTCAAGGCCATCGGTGTGGAAGCGACGAGAAAGCTCGCCGAGTTCTTCCACTATCCATTCTCAAAGGCGAGGGAGATAGCAAACCAGATGAAGCGCGGGAAGCTCGACGGCGAGCTCCAGAAGAAGGCGATAGAGATAGCGGCCAGCGCTCAGAGGCATCTTGAGAGGCTCATCGGGGAGCTGGGGCTCAGGCTGAAGGGAAGGGGTCTTCCTCTGGCCTACGCCGGCGGGGTCGCCCAGAACGTCAAGGCCAACGCCGTTTTGAGGCAAATCTTCGGGGACGATAACCTCTGGATCTTTCCGGCGATGGACGACGGAGGTTTGGCCTTCGGTGCGGCGGTCTTCGTGAAAGCTCAGATGGACAGGCTCGACGGAAGATGGAGGCCCTTTAAGCTTGAGCACGTCTACCTGGGGCCGGCCTATGGGAAAGAGGAAGTTGAGGGGTTCCTGAGGAGGGAAGGCCTCGAGTTTGAGGAGGTTGATGCCGGCTTCGTTGCTGATGCACTGGTGGAGGGAAAACTCGTCGGCTTCTTCCAGGGGAGAATGGAGTTCGGGCCGAGGGCCTTGGGGAACCGCTCGATTCTGGCAGATCCCCGCGATGAGCGCGTGAAGGAGAGACTCAACGTGGCCTTAAAACGCGACGTCTTTCAGCCATTCGCGCCTTCCCTGCTGTGGGAGAAGGCAGGGGAATACCTCGAAGACCTCAACGGCCTGCCAAACGAGTTTATGACGATGAGCTACACCGCGAGTGAGGAGTTCGGAGAGCTCGCCCCAGCTGTGGTCCACGTTGATGGTACGACGAGGCCGCAGGCGGTGAGGAAGGAAGTCAATCCGTTTTACTACGACGTCATCAAGACATTTGAGCGTAGAACCGGGCTCGGGGCAGTTCTCAACACGAGCTTCAATATGCACGGCGAGCCTATAGTCTGCTCTCCCGGGGACGCGCTGGGAACCTTTAGAGCCGCTGAGCTGGACGTCCTTGTGGTCGAGGGGTTTGCTGTTCATCAGTGAACCTTTCAGCACTTCGATGAACATCTTTTCGTTGAGGTAAAGTTATAAACATTATCCCCAAACTCCTTTGGTGATGCTTATGGCGCTGAGCGACAGGCTGGAACTCGTTAACCCTTCTGAGATTAGAAAGCTCTTTGACCTCGCCCAGGGTGTTGAAGGCCTGATATCACTTGGAATAGGTGAACCGGACTTTGACACTCCTGAGCATATCAAGGAATACGCCAAAGAGGCCCTCGACAGGGGAATGACTCATTATGGGCCGAACGCGGGTTTGATGATGCTCCGGGAAGCGTTGGCGTGGAAGCTGAAGGAGCAGAACGGCATTGAGGTTGACCCGAAAACCCAGGTTATGGTGACCGTTGGGGCAAATCAAGCGCTTCTTATGGGATTGGCGGCATTTCTGAAGGACGGGGAGGAGGTTCTCATTCCGAGCCCGATGTTCGTCAGCTACGCTCCAGCGGTAATCCTCGCCGGCGGAAAGCCGGTCGAGGTGCCAACCTACGAGGAGAACGAGTTCAGGCTTAGCGTTGATGACCTTAAGAAGCACGTGAGCGAAAAAACGAGGGCTCTCATAATAAACACCCCAAACAACCCCACCGGCGCGGTCCTTACAAAGAAAGACCTTGAGGAGATAGCGGACTTCGCCGTGGAGCACGACCTCATCGTCTTCAGCGACGAAGTCTATGAGCACTTCGTCTACGACGGTGCAAGAAACCACAGTATAGCCTCACTCGATGGTATGTTTGAGAGGACGATAACGATAAACGGCTTCTCCAAGACCTTCGCCATGACCGGGTGGAGGCTGGGTTTCGTGGCAGCTCCGGCGTGGATAATCGAGAGGATGACCCGCTTCCAGATGTACAACTCCACCTGCCCCGTTACATTCGCCCAGTACGCGGCCGCCAAAGGGTTGCAGGACGAGAGGAGCTGGGAGGCCGTCGAAGAGATGAGAAGAGAGTACGAGAGGAGGAGGAACCTCGTCTGGAAGCGTCTAAACGAGATGGGCCTGCCAACTGTGAAGCCGAAGGGAGCGTTCTACATATTCCCGCGCATCAGGGACACTGGCCTGACCGGCAAGGAGTTCAGCGAGCTGATGCTTCTGGAGGCAAAGGTAGCGGTCGTTCCCGGCTCAGCCTTCGGAAGCGCCGGGGAGGGTTACATCAGGATAAGCTACGCGACGGCATACGAGCAGCTTGAGGAAGCCATGGACAGGATGGAGAAGGTGCTGAGGGAGAAGAAGCTCGTCTAAAGCTTCTTCAGCTCCACGTTTATTTCTTCTTCGAGCTCTATCACGGCGTAGTACTTCCTGAAGAGCGGGCCGGGGTTCACCACCACTGTTTTTCCAATCCGGTCAATGCCCCTCCCTTCATGGATGTGGCCACAGATAACCAGGGGAGGCTGTTTTTCGTCAATGAAGTCCCTGAGTGCCCGGCTTCCCACATGCCTCCCAAAGTGAACCCTGTCGGCGATCGTTCCGTGTGGAGGAACGTGGGAGAGGATAACGTCTCCCTCACGGTAGTTTCTCTCAAGTATCCCCCCGATCTCCTCCTCCGTCAGCTCCCACACGGTGTGAAAAGGCGTGATGTTGGAGCCGCCGATTCCAACTATGCCAACTCCACCAATCTCAACCCGTCTGTTGTGGGCATTTATGCCCAACTCCGTCAGGAGCTCCGGAACGTCCCTGCCATCGCAGTTTCCGTGTACCGCCACCATGGGAATTCCTAGCTCAAGCAGTGGTTCCAAGACCTCCCTGGCCTTATCAGAGCCGCTGAAGTGCGTGATGTCCCCGGCGACGAGGAGAGCTTCAAATTCTTCGCCCCTCAGTATTTCGGCGAGCTGGCGGGCCCTCTTGGAGTTTCCATGGATATCGGTAATCGCCACGAACCTCAAGGGATCACCCCCTTAGGTGTAGATGCCCATCTCCTCCGCGAGCTTCAGGAGCCTCTCGGCCCTGTCCTTAGTTGGGGGATGCGTGGATACCATGTCCGCGAGTTCACCTCGGAACGGGTTGACTATGAAGACGGGAGAAGTGGCAAGGTTTCCTCCCCTCATTGGACGGAAAGAGATCGCCTTCTCAAGTTTAAGAAGGGCACTGGCCAAGGCGAGGGGCTTTCCGCTTATCCTTGCACCGTGCTCATCAGCGGCATATTCACGTGAAGGGCTGAGACCAACACGAAGGAGAATTCCCGCCAGAGGTGTAAAGAGCCTCAGAATGGGTCCATCGTTTGGGTTACTCCTTCTGGTGCGGGAGGTGGAACGAATTAAACGATCTATGTAATAGGCCACCCCCAGAAGGGATCCTGTGAGAACGGAAACGAGAGTCTGCAGAGGGGTATCATTGTTAAGTATGTGTGCAATCTCATGGGCAATGGCACCCTCTATCTCCTCGGGATCCAGAACCCGGAGAAGACCATAGGTCAGAACTATCGTGCTGCTTCCGGGCCCTTTACCCGCGGAGAATACATTGGGGGTCCCAACTGGAGCCAAAGCCAACCTGGGAACCGGAATCCCGGCACTGGAAGCCAGCTTTTTCAGCACGGCATACAGGTAGGGGTAATCCCCCTCACCGACGAGCCTTGCGCGGTACCATCTCATCAAAACCCTGTCACCATACCAGTAGACAAGCCAGTAAGCGATGAGAACCACGAGGATGGCCGCAGTGAGGCCTCTCCTCTCCCACAGAAGGTATCCCAAGATGGCCGGAACAATTGCAACAATGAGTACAGTGATCAGAACCCTGAGCCATTTAAAGGCTCCCATATTTAATCCCCTCCAAGCATTAGGTACTGAACCACGTCATCGTAGGCGTGACTCCAGTCAACTATTCCAACTCTTCTCTTCACCCCTTTCTCCAGGAGGGATAGGATTTCGCTAACAACTTCCTCGGGAGTTTTCCCCGTCGTGTCCACTTCTATGACGTTTTCGTTCTCTTCAATGGCTTCAACGAGGATGACGTCCACGAGTTCGGCTTCAACGTTCTCTGCAAGCTTTTTACGGGAGTATCCTCTGAAGTTGAGCCTCTCGGCCACTATTCTGGGATGAAGACGGAGAACGATGACAACGTCGGCCGAAACCAGGTGACTCAGATGCCCATCAATCACAACGTTCTTCCCGGAAAACTCTCTCTCAATGGCCCGGGAAAGCTCATCCACGTCTATCTCGATTTCATCCCCCACTCTCTCCCCGATGCCTTTTGCCAGTGCAAAATCCTTTATGCTCACGTATTCGTACCCAAGTCTTTCGCTCAGGATTCTGGAGACCGTGGTTTTACCGGCTCCGGGAGTACCACTCACGGCGATTATCATTGATTTACCCCCGAGAACTCACTTTATTTTGTCGCCAGAAGTTTATATGCTTGTTCCTCGTTGATTGTCGAATGTACATATAGCATTCAGCGAAAACCTTTTAAGGGCTATAGTTTCTATATAGACGCAGGTGACACGAGATGGAAAGGCTAAAATTACTCCAAAGAAAGTTGCACGTTGTGAAGAAGCAGAAAGAGCTCCTCATGCTTGAGGAGGCCAAGCTCATAAGGGTGGCCCGCCAGAAAAAAGTGGCCGCCAAGAAACTAGCCAAGGTCAAGAAGGAAAAGGTCGCCCTCGCTCTGGAGGAGGCAAAGCTCATAAGGGTTCTCAAGCAGAACGGTTATCCCGCCGTTTGAAGTCTTTTCAAAACTTTAAAAAGGGAAGAGCTCAGAAGACGTTGAGCTTGTCTTCCAGTATCATTTTCTGTATCTTCGTTATGTCGGCAAGCCAAGCGTCGGCTATCTCGTAGGCCGGCTTCTGGATGGTCTCCAGGCTGTAGCCCTTCCTTGGTATGACCTGAACGCTCGCGACGAGCGGCTCGTCGATGGGCTTGCCTATCTGGCTCAGTATCCTGACGTAGACCTCCTCAACCCCTTCAACCTGCTCTGCTATGTCGTTGGCTATGAGCATCGAGAGGAGGTTGTATATCTTGCCCACGTGGCTGACCGGGTTCTTTCCAGCAGCTGCCTCCATGCTCATGTGCCTGTTCGGGGTTATCAGGCCGTTCACGCGGTTGCCCCTGCCGACGCTTCCGTCGTCACCTGCCTCGGCGCTGGTTCCGGTGACGGTGATGTAGTAGATTCCCTTCTCGGGGTCGTCGGCGGTGTTCACGTAGATGTTGACCTTCCTCTCGGTGTGCTCCTCCGCAACGGAGCGGGCGGCCTCGTAGATGGCGTCCTTGACCGCGAGATAATCTTCAGGGGTCTGAACCTCGCTGTCAACTATTGCGGCGGCTATGGTGAGGTCTATCTCGTCGCCCTTCCTGAGACCCATGACCTTGATGTCTTCTCCCACCGCCGGCCACTTCTTCTTGAACTCATCGCTGTTGAGGAGCTTTTCAGTTTCAAGGACTATCCTCTCGGTCTCGCTGAGGGGGGCGTAGCCGACACCGAAGGAAGTATCGTTGGCGAGGGGGATTGGGTTCTCCTTGGCCTTGTTGAAAACTCCCACAAGGTCAACACTTCCCTGTCCGATGCGGGAGTCTATGACGACGTGGTGCTCAAGGTCGAGGTGCCTGACCGCCTTACGGAGGTACTCCTTGGCAGCTTTGATGGCTACCTCATGAACCGGGAAGAACTCCCTGTCAACCATCTCGACGGCCCTTCCCGAGAGGAGGATGTATATCGGCTTGATAACCTCACCGCCGCCGAACTTTGGATAGGCCCTTCCTCCAACGACCTCGACCTGGTCCGTGTTGTGGTGGAGGATGATGCCGTAGCGCTTGATGTACTCCCTGCTGAGAGCCCTGCTGACGGCCTCGGCGATGCCGTCGGCTATGCTGTCCGGATGGCCGATTCCCTTCCTCTCAACAAGCTCTACCTTCTGCATCTCAACCGGAGTTCGCATAAGCTCCTCAACCACTATGTTCCTAACCTTCTCCGCCATGAGCGTCACCTCAACTTATTGTCTTGGACGGGTCTGTTCATTCGCTTATATATTTTTCGGCATGAATTCGGAAGCCGAATATTCCTGAGAGTTATTAATACCAAAACTCTTAAAATTTTTCTCGAAAATTCTCCATACGGCATCCGACGACGCCCGGTGGCCCGGGCCCCGGAGCTTTTGGGCGGCCGTGATGGGGTGCGACGATGCCGGGCGGACAGGGCTTGGTCTCCGGACCGCCCGAGGGTGGCGGAGCCTTCGATGACGGTGGGGGATGGCCAAGCCCACATTTTTAACCTGTTCTCCCCAATATCCTCCGGTGAGAGTATGGAGATGAAGGAGATAATCGAGGAGATAAGGACGGTTCTCGACGAGAAAGACGTTCTAAGGGAAGAGGCCCTGAGGCTCACGAGGGAGATAGTCCGCCTGAGTGGGGACGCGATAAAGGCCCTCCACCGCGGCGAACCGGAAAAGGCCTTCGACCGCCTCAAACTTGCAGGTGAAAGGGTAACGAAACTGAGGGAAAAGCTCAGCGGACATCCCGACATATACTTTACGGGCTATGTCCAGAGTGCCCACCAGGAGTTTGTGGAGGCGAGCCTGTTTTTCGCGTACATCACCGGCGGGACGTTCCCCTCTCCAGCAGAGTTGGGAGTACCGCACGCGGACTACGCACTCGGAATAGGGGATTTCATCGGAGAGCTGAGGAGGCGCTTCCTGATACTACTCCTGGAGGGGGACATCGAGAAGGCAGAGGACGTGTACCGTTTCATGGAGGAAATCTACGAAGAGCTGATGACTCTGGAGTATCCAAAGGGGCTCGTAAACATCCGGAGCAAGCAGGACCAGGCCAGACACATCCTTGAGAGAACCCTTGAGGACCTAACGAGGGCCAAACTGAGCAGGGAGCTGGAAGAGAAGCTGGAAACCGCGATTGGGAGAAAACGATAACATAATTACATAATTCGGTGATTATGTGATTATGGAATTCGAGAAGAAGCTCCAGAGGATCAGGAAGGTCCAAGAAAAGCTGGCGTCTAGGATAGAGGAGAGACCGCTCGGGCAGGAAAGTGTAAAAACAATCGCGGCGGTCGATGTCTCTTACCGGGAAGAGACCGCAAGAACTGCCTTCGTCCTCTGCTCCTACCCGGACTGCGAGGTCATGAGGACGAAGGTCGTAGAGACCGAGGTTCAGTTCCCTTATATACCCACATTCTTTTTTCTGAGGGAGACCCGGCCTATCCTGCTGGCCCTGAGGGGGGAAGAATTCGACCTCCTGCTCGTGGAGGGTCACGGGAAAGCGCATCCCAGGGGCTATGGACTGGCCTCTCACATCGGTTTGCTCCTCGGAAGGCCCGTGATAGGGGTCGCCAAGAGGCCCCTGAGGGGAGTCCCGGAAAAAGACTTCAGGAAGGTGGGAAAAGCTTATGTAAGCGTCGGCCATTTAATCGACTTGGACTCTGCGGTGAGGCTCATCGAGCCCCTGCTTGAGAGAGGCTATCCAAAGCCACTCAGGCTCGCCGACAGGCTATCGAAGAGGGGAGGCTCATGAAGAGGATAGAGATGCTCATACTGCTGGCCAGAAAGGGAGCCATTGGAAAGAAGATAAAAATTACCCTCAGGGAACTCGCCAGCGAGCTGGGAACCTCTCCCCAGTCCGTTCTCAGGCTCCTTGAGGAGATGGAGGAAGAGGGGCTCGTGGACAAGGAGGTGGTGGGAAGAAAAACGTACGTGGAAATCAGCCATGAGGGTCTGACTTTCCTTGAAAATCTGTGTGAAGCCATTTCAGAGGCCCTCTACAACGGGATAATAATAGGCGAGGTCATCTCCGGAATAGGGGAGGGCGCGTACTACGTCAGGCAATATGCCCACCTAATTAGAGAATACCTAGGATTTGAACCGTATCCCGGAACTCTCAACATCAGGGTGCTGTTTCCAAAGACCGTGTTCGATGCACTCTGTGGTGTCAGGCCGGTTATCCTTCCAGGATTCGTGAAGGAGGGAAGAACCTTCGGTGACGTCAAGGCCTACCGCGTTCAGATAGGGGACGTCGAGGGGGCGATAGTGATACCGTCGCGGACGGTTCATCCACCCAAGATAGCAGAGATAGTTGCCCCAGTCTGTCTGAGGGATGTCCTCAGCCTGAGGGACGGTGACAGGATAACGGTGAGGGTCGTGAAAGGATGAACTGGAAGTCCATACTAACATGGGCCGGTGTTGGTTCTTTCCTCGGGTTCATAATGGCAGTTGCCATGTACTCTCCCATGGGGAACGAAAACTTCGTGTACCTGATATACGCGGGTATGTTGCTCGGTGCCCTCATTGGAGCGAGGTACCCCATCGAGAGCAGGGCATCGGCGTACGCCTTTCCGCTGGGTTTTGCCGCCACGTCTCTCCTCGCCGGTCTGTGGATGGTGAAGCCCGTTGCATCCCGGGACATTTACGCGTTCCTTGCCATTGTAATTGTGACTATGATGTTCGTCGGAGCCAGCGGCTTCTTCGACATGTTCCTCGTGCCCGTGACCTACTTCGGAGGCTTTGCCGTTGCCATGCTGGTCTTTAAGGGCTATCAGCCACTCCAGGGGACCGAAGGAGCCGTTGTGGGTCTTTTTACGATTGGAGTCATGGGAGCCATACTCGCGTTCTTCGCGGTCTTTGGAAGGTGGGCCTTCAACATGGCCAGAAACATTCCACGGAGGTAACGTTTAAATACGTTCACCGATAACCTAATCCGGTGATTAAAATGGTGATGCGCCTCTCAAGGCTCTACGGGAAGCAGATATACAACACCAAGGGCTACTACATTGGGTACGTTGACGAGATACTGATTGAAATTGACAGGGGACAAGCTAGAATACTCGCTCTGGGCCTCCCGGGGGAGAAAGTGGGCGTTCCCTACGACAGGGTCACCGCGATTGGGGACATAATACTTGTAAAGGCAAAAGAGGAGTAATCAGCCCTCTTTAACTTTTAGCGCGTCCAGGAACTTTTCTGTTATGGCCTCTTCCGCCAGTCTGAGGAGAGAGTTCTTGTCCTTTGCGAGCTTGAATATTCCAAGCGGGATTCTGGCACCACCTGACTGCGCGTGTCCTCCGCCGCTACCTATGTCTCCAAAGGCCTCCCTGAGAACGGTTCCGATGTTGACCCGTACATCGCGGGTTCTCGCAGATATCTCTATTCTGTCGTCAACGATTCCAAACACCAGAACCGTCGTTATACCCTCCAGACGGAGGAGAAAGTCGGCAGACTCCGCTATGGCGTCGCGGTTGGTGATGAAACCGACGTTGCTGATGACGACGTTCTTGTATATGCGGCGGTTCATTATGGCCTTGGCGAGTATTTCAGCCGTTTCGGTGCTTATGTCGGGATGCTCTATTTTGTCAAGGAGCTCGTAGTCAACCTTACCCGCGAGAAATTCGATGGCCTTGAGGTCAACGTGGCTCAGCTTGGAGAACTTCTTGGTGTCTATGTATATGCCGTAGAAAAGGGCCGTTCCGAGAACCGGTGAGACCGATATATTGAGGGTGCGGAGGTATTCGGCCAGTATGGCGGAGGAGGAATTTACCTCGGGTCTAATATCGAGGAAAGCATCATCGGGGAGGAGTTCCTGAAGGTGCTGGAGTATCTGGTGGTGGTCTATGAGTATCTTTATCTTCTCGTAGTCGCTACTCTCCAGTACCGTTAGGTTGCCGTTTGGCTGGCAGTCAACGAGTGCTATAACTGGATAGCGCTTGAGTTCGTAGGAACCGCGAGAAATCTTCCTTATGTCAACGCCCAGAAGGTTGACAAATGCTCTGTTCTCGTGGTGGGTTATCTCCCCGCCGTAGACGATTTGGGTCTTGAAGCCAAGTGTCTGGGCAATGACGCTGAGCGCTGTCGCGCTGGCTATGGCATCCGGATCAGGGTTATCGTGCATGACTATGAGGATTGAATCGTTTTTGGACTTGAGCTCCTTGAGTTTCCTCACGAGAAGGTTTGCGTTCTTCTTTTCGCCAAGCATCATAACTGTTTTAACCATTGCATCTTTGAGGGCACTCCTTGGGGAAATCGCGTAGTCAACTTTGACCTCCGCCTCGAACTCCTCGTTTATCTGTGAGACAAGTTCATCAAGGTTGACCTCATCGGGAAGAACAGTTAGTATGGGAACCTCCTTGTTGTTGGTTCTTATGACGTAAACGGTCTTCTTTATGGTGTCAACGTTCATTGTGGTGATTATAACGAGTTCGGCCTTGTCTATACCCGCCTTCAGCAGTGTCGCGGTGTATGAAAAATCGCCCTGAACGACCTGGAAACCGCTATCCTCAAGGGCCTTTGCACGGAGTTGATCCTTCTCAATGATTATAACCTCAAACTCTCCTTTGAGGGACTCCGCTATCGAGCGGCCGATTGCGCCACCTCCAAGTATCAGCACCCGCATGTTTCTCACCTTTTTGCACAATAATGTTTAAATACAAGCGCCAATATACTAAGACGGTGAACTCCTTTCGGGATTTCTTTGATGGAGGGATATATATAGCTAATGGTGATGACTATGCAGTTGCCGGACAAGCAGCCGCTCATGGAGAACGTGGTAGTGACCTCGGCGGGGGAGCTGAAGAACCTCGTTGAAAAGGGTCTCTCGAAGGGCAACGGAGCGTTTCTAAAGATATTTGCCAAGGACTCGAGCGGTAAGTACTACCTTACCATACTCCTCGACAGGTCCAAGATTCTGGCCGCGGAATGTCTCCTCGTGGACAAGAAGCAGAACCTCAGCGGGGAAGAGGCAATCAGCGTGTTGAAGTCACTCATTGGTAAACCCATGGTCGTTGACGTGTATGACCTCGATGAGCTGGAAATCAAACTCTCCATAGCGGATAACGTTGATGTTTACGTTCAGACTCCGAAGACATCACTCGCAGAGTTCTTTGAAACGGGGGAGGAAGGACCACCGACAAAGACTGAGGAAATGAAGGCAACGGCAACCGCGACGGTGACCAAAAGTGAAATCCCAGCAACACTTCCAGTAGTCGAAAAGGTAAAGGCCGAAGAGAGGGCCGAGGAAGCTGCCGAGAAAAAACAAGAGATTGTACCTGAGGAGCCAAAACCAGCTCCGATGCCCACGGAGGAGAAGAAAGCAGCCCCCGCCGGAAAGCCCGAGGTTGTGGTTAACCTGAGTGGAGGAAGTGTTCCTGAGAGGGCCTTCCAGCTCTACGCAGAAGACCTGCTCAAGGAGGCCAAGAGGATCAGGGGATTGAGAATCAACAGAATTGAGTTCGATGCCAACGTCGGTGAAGGGGTGGCTTACCTCAACGTCCGCATCTACGGGAACTCCGATGGAAGCGCAAGGGATATAGAAATAGCAGAGAAGAGGATGCTCCACGCGGTCAGCAAGTACGCTCCGGTTCTCCTGAGGGAGGCGGAGGTTAAACCGATAGTCAAGGACGTAAGTGTTGTTATAGATGGTCAGGAAGTGAAGCCCCAGGAGATCGTTGACAAGGACAAAAAGAAGACGGGTAACGTTACAAAAGACGGGAGAATAAGCCTCGCGGTTCTTGAGGATGTATGGCCCTACTTCAGTGCATACGCCAGAACGGTCATCACGGAAATAGAGAGTGCTGGAATCCGGGTCAAAAAGGCCTATTTTGATGTGAAGGGGCGGAGGGAGTTCGAGATAAACCTATCGATGGTCGCTGAGGCTGGAATGGCCAAGGAAGCCGTTGAGAGAATAGCCAGGGACGTTCTCACCCGGCACGCCAGGGAGCTCGGAAGGTCCCTCAAGCGCTACATAACGGTGCACAACATTGACGTTGAGGTTCTCACTCCTGCAGTCACATCCAAGGCCGCTCGGGAGACTACGGTAGTGACCTCGAGCAAAGCCGCGGAGGTTCTAGCAAAGAAGGAGCTCCTCGAAAAAGAGGTCGAGCAGCTTCTAAAGCAGGCGGGAATAGACGAACTGGCACCATTCACCGAGGAGAAGAAAAAAGAAGCCGAGGAGACTATGCTTAAGGGGCGCATCGAGCCCGCCATTGAGACCTTAAAGACTAGGATACACGCGGAGATGAAACTGATTCCGAGGGTTACCTTCAAGTGGCTCAAGCTGAACCACGAGATTAAGGATTCAACGATTCAGCTCGATATCGAAGCCAGCTTCCTGAGGGAGGAGACAGGAGGCCTCTTCGGTTCGTTCTCGGGGGTCTCGGACAGCAAAATCAAAAAAGACATCGAAGACGCCATAAGACGTATCCTGAGGGAAGTCTCAAAGGAGTACAGCATAAGGATAGAGCTGAGGAGGCTCAACATTATCATCCGCTGATTTCTTTTTATCCATCAGCACTCAAGATCGTCATCATCCTGACGTCAGTTCTGCCGAGGTCATCACACATTTGGCTTTGTGTCCGAGGATTTATAACCCTGCCCCTCAGCCCCGTGGAGCGACGAGCGGCATGATGTTCTGATGCTTGGTATCGTATCTGTAAGCCTTGGGCTCGAACTTGGCCAGAGGGGACTTAAGAACGTACATCTGCTCGGAGATACCGTAATCCCCCTTCTTACTGGAGAACTCAAGTACGTAATCGCTGAACTCGATATTCCAGGAGAGAAATCCTTTTGAAACTCTATCTGCCCCAAGGAGATATAGCGAGAACAGATGCCTGCCGTTTATGATACGGTTGGAAAGGAGACGCTTGGTGAGCTTTATGCTTCTCTCCTCCCCGATTTCGAATGCCATTCCATCGAGCGAGAACACGAAATCAACGACCTCCGTCTTGTCGGTTTTTCTGAATATTCCGCGGTATATCTGCTCAAGCTTTGGAATGTAGGTCTCCGGGTTGAAGCCCTCTATCCGATAAACGTAATCCTCGGGGTGATGGAAGCCGTACCTCGACCCAAACACATCGATTATGACGAGGTTTCCTTTCTCACCTTCCTTCTCAACATCCAGACCCGCGGAGTTGGCGCGCAAAATCAGCCTTGGAAGGGGAAGGTTGTAGTTTATGATAATCCCCAGAGCCCCGTTTGATATCTGATGCTTCAGTATCTCAAAGGGCAATGCCCAGCCTAACGAAAAAGAGTCATATATTACCAGCAAGCTGGAGTTCTTCACGATTCCACCGCCAACGGCAGCGTCTATGTAGTCTATTCCGGACGTTACCACCCTCATGTGTTCCACGCTACCTCATTTGTACGTTTGGGTATATAACGTTTTTGCTCTTCAACAACAAAATTGTTCTAATCGAACAAAAATTACAAATTCGGGAAAAGTTTATTAGGAGGACAACGAAAAAAGAACGGGAGGAGACGCCATGAATCCTGAAAACGTGCTCAAAATGGTTATAACCTCCAGCGTGCGTCATAAAGTGCTGCTCGCCCTTTCAGATGGCCCAAAAACCCTCGGCGAGATTCACAGCCAAGTGGGATCAACCAAATCCACCATATCACACGCCCTCAGTGATCTTATGGATGAGATGCTCATAATCCAAGACCCTGAGACTAAACAGTACCAGCTCACCAACATAGGATACCTCATCTCCCTCCAGGTAAAGAATATAATGGGGGCCCTTGAGAGCATCAGAAAATTTGAGGAATTCTGGCTCTCTCACGATTTGAGTGGCATTCCGGAAGAACTTCTGCTGAGGATAGGCGATCTTAGGGATTCGGAACTCCATACCACAACGCCGGAGTACTTGAAGCTGCCCCATGAAATTTATATGGAGCTCATAAGAACGTCCAAATGGATTAAGGGAGTCTCTCCGATACTGTTTGCCGATTATCCTGAGGAATTCCTAGAGCTGGCGTTTGGGGAGGATGTGGACATTGAGATAATAACGACCAGAACCGTTTACGAGAAGCTAATCGAGCTGTCTCCCCCTGAGGCCGTCGAAAAGGTCCGGAACCTTCCGAATGTCAGGCTATACGTTATAGATGAGAACCCGAAGGTTGCTTTCACCGTGACCAATAACTTCCTGTCCTTAGGCCTGTTCCTCCCCAACGGAACCTACGACATGATGAACGACCTGATAAGCACCACCGAGCGGGCCAAGAAATGGGGGATAGAGCTCTTCGAGTATTATAGAAGGAGGGCAGAGAGGGTTATCTGACCGGTTTAATCACAGATTAATGAAGGGTATGAGGCTTTCCTTCGATTATACCCGATGCTCTCAGGGGAGCGCTGTTAGCTCAGGATTTGGGTTAGTTTTGGGTCTGCTCAATTTTCTCATCTCCACATCGATATTTCTCGCCGCGAGCGGTGTGTTTAAACTTTACCTCTCATTCTTGTTATACGGGGTATCCCCTCGATGGAACCTCTTGGTCGCCACGTTCCTCTTGGTATTCAGCGTCTACGGCATCAACAAGCTTACCGACATCAAGGAGGACGAGGTCAACAACCCGGAAAGGGTTGGCTATGTAAAGAGGGTCGCCAAGGCGCTTAAATACGCAGTGGTTGTGTCCCTCGTTCTGGCCGTTATATTGAGCGCACTTACGAGCCCATTGGCCGTTCTGGTAGTTCTGTTCCCTATAGTTGCAGGTGCCCTCTACAGCATCAGGCTACTCCCAGGCTATCCGCGGCTCAAAGATATCACCGGTGTCAAAAACCTGATAATAGCCATTACTTGGGCGAACGGAACCGCGTTCCTTCCTTATCTGGTTGCCAGCGAAGTGCCACTTCGGAAGGTCGCCCTCATCTACTACTTTTTCTTCATGAAGAGTATGATAAACACGATGCTCTTCGACGTCAGGGACATCGAGGGGGACAGGATAAACGGCATACAGACTATTCCCGTGAAGCTGGGTCTGGAGAGAAGCAGAGCCCTTCTGCTCCTGCTGAACTCAACGTTCATACCCTGGCTCGTGGTGGCGCACAGCCTTGGATACTTTGGAGAGTACCTGCCAGTGCTGGTCTTTGCTATTATGAACGGCTATGCTTACATCCTGTATTTCACCCGCAGGAACTACCGTCCCGGTAAGATTCTCGATGTATGGGTCGACGGGGAGTGGTTCTACACCCTTCCTTTGGCCATGGCCATATGAGTTCTTCGTCCACCATCGAAACGCTAAGTTTTTAAGCTAAACGTCAGCGGTTCTTACATGGACAGCCTGATCCTCGGAGTTCTGGCGGCCTTAGCATCGGCCTTCTCATGGGCGGCATCCACAATACTGATAAAAGCTGGTATGAGGCACAAAAGCCCCGTTGCGGCCAATATATTCCGGCTCTACGCAGTCTCGGTCATGTTCATCGCCATCTTCCTGGCCAACGGCACCTTTTCGAAGGTTGCCGAGCTGTCCCCGAAGCTCCTCGCGGTGGCCTTCGTCTCCGGAGCCTTTGGCTTCGTTATCGGCGATTACTTCTACCTGAACGCCCTCAAGATTATGGGCGTTTCACGGACGGTTCCAATAACCTCCACGTATCCACTCTGGGCCATACTGTGGGCGTTTCTTTTCCTGGGCCGAAGAATAAGTCTCCAGGTGATAATCGGAGCGGTTCTCGTCGTCACGGCGATAGTCGTTGTCCGCCGGGCCGAGGAGGAAGAGAGAATTGACCCAAGGGGTTTTGTATTCGCGCTCCTCGCCCCCCTCTCATGGAGCTTTGCGATACTCACCATGGACTGGCTAACCGGCTACGTGGATGTGCTCACACTCGCAGGGATAAGGATGATGTTCGCGGCTCTGGCGGTTTCCCTTTTCCTGCCGAGATACGCCGGTGAGCTGAGGAGGATAACACTAAGGGAGGCGCTCCTCCTGATAGGGGCCGCTGCCACGGGGCTGCTCCTTGGACAGTACCTCTTCGTCTACTCGATAAACCAGGTAGGGTCCCAGATAGCCGCCCCGGTATCGGCGGTGAACCCAATAATTGCCTCCGCCCTGGCGATATTAATCCTCAAGGAACCGCCCAACAGGAAGATACTCGAAGGCCTCGTCCTTGCGATCCTTGGGGTGATACTCATCTCGACGGCATGAGGCTCAGGTTTTTAAGTTCTCACCCGGATATTTAATCGCCGACAGTGAGGGGACAGTAGTCTCCTCATGGGCTCGGTTTACCCGCCTCCGCGAGGCATCGGGTTCCGTGAGCGGAGTGTGCTCACGCCGAGCCCACAGGGCCGGGGGCATCCACCCGCGCGAGCGAATGAACGCGGGCCTCTGTACCCGGCCCACACTTCGACGCCCTTCTGAGGAAGGCTTATAACTTCCAGGACTGAAGTAAATAACCGGTGGTTATGTATGGTGATAATTCCCCGCCCCATAGATCCCAAGGATATAAGGCGAATCCGAAAGGAACTCGACATAACCCAGGAGGAACTTGCGAAAAAGGCTGGGGTGACACAGGCCTACATCGCCAAACTTGAGGCGGGGAAGGTTGACCCCAGGCTTTCAACCTTTAACCGGATTCTGCAGGCCCTGCTGGAATGCAAGAAGGCACAGCTCAAGGCAAAAGACGTCATGTCATCCCCTGTTATTTCGGTCAAACCCTACGAAATTGTCGAAAACGTCATCAAGATAATGAACGAGCACAACATCTCCCAGATTCCTGTTATAGCTGGCAACAAGGTGGTGGGGTCGGTTACCGAGAAGACCCTTGTAAGACAGAGCTTAGAGTACGAGGACATCTACGACCGAAAGGTCATGGAGGTCATGGAGGAGCCGTTTCCAATAGTTAACGAGGACGAAGACTTGGAGGTTGTCAAGTACCTGCTTGAGGAACATCCGGCGGTTCTCGTTCAAGATAGAGAGGGAAAGGTAAAGGGCATCATAACAAGGGTGGACATATTCAGAATCGGAAGGGAAAAGGAGTAATGTTCTTTCCACCATTTTCCAATTTTGGAAACGTTTTTATCGTACGTCACCACAGTATTCTTAAGGGGTAGAAGTACGCGGGGGAATAGCCGATGAAGAGAGAGTCAATCACATTAATTGTTTTAGTTATCCTTTTCTCCCACCACGTCAGCGCCGCAAGTATAGCCGTAGATGTTTCACACGATGAGGGAACGGTCGCACTTGTCTCGCCCATAGTTGACCCAACAACCGGTCGAATCGTTGCGGAGGGCATTATACCTACCCTGTCATGGTACGAGTGGGGTTACATAGGATACAGCCCAGAGCTGAGGAAAGCAAAGGTAACCCATCTTGGAAGCACCGTCACTTACGATGCTCTGGAAAACGTTGACGTCTTGATAATTGGACAGCTATGGAAGGGTCTCTCACAGGAAGAAATTGCCGCCATCGTAAAGTGGTTTTCAGAGGGGGGAAAGGTTCTCTGGGTTTCCGGCGACTGCGACAGAAAGGAGAGCGCCTACGTACAGCGCAATGCCAACGAACTCCTCTCAGCAATACCGGGAGCAAAGCTCAGAATTGACTACGCTACTGCAAAGGACACCTTCAGCAACGCGGGAAAGAGTGCCTACGTTTCAGGCTTTGTGAGGGTTGACCTAGAAACCCCGAACGCGAATGTCCTCAACAGAGGGTACCAGGGTGAGATTGGCAAGGTCCTGTTCCATGAACCGGGAATCCTAGCGTGGATAGACGATGGGGGCAAATGGCATCCCCTCGTGGCTGGAGAGATCCCTGAGGGCGTCTACAGAATAGTCACCACCAGCGGCAATGGAGTGATAGAGGACGACTACCCTCCCGAGGCAAGGGCATACAAGGCATGGGAGCAGGGACTGTTCACGCTCCTTGCGGCCGAGTTTGTAAAGCTTCCCAACGGCGCGGAGAGCCTTCTTATAGTCAGCGCCGAAAGCCCATATGGAAGTCCGGTTCCAATATGGATTAACAGGTACGGCAGCTACCTCTTCGACGGCCAGCAGTTCGTTACGAACCTGCTCCAGTGGGCGACTATGGAGGCCGCCAAAATGAAGCCCGCTGTGGAAACAACGACTACAACTACAACCCAAAAAACGAGAACGACAACCACCACAACCAGAACTACCTCGAGCACCGTATCTACCACAACAACGACCACCGTGCAGGAAAGTACAAGCGGTGAGGTCACCACGACAACCCAAACCTCCGGAGGAGCGCCTCTCTGGATCATAGGAGTCATCGTTGTCCTGCTCATTGGAACAGCAGCCCTGATGTTTCTCCTCATAAAGAGGCCTTGAGCATTCTCTTTTTTCTACCTGGCAAAAATATCCAACAACTTTATATACCCCCAGCCAAATCAGTGATGGACAAATAATCCAGGTGATGTCCATGAAAAAGACCGCCCTCCTGCTCATGCTCCTGATGCTGGGAGCGGTCGTCGCGGCAGGATGTATCGCTGGAAATGCCACCACGACCACAAACAGTGAAACTCCCGGTGAGAGCACCTCACAGTCCACCATCACGACTTCAAGCACTCCCGAGCCGGAAACGACGCCCTCCGTGGAAAGCCACTACCCCGTAACCATAACCGACTTTGCCAACAGAACAGTCACGATAGAATCCGAACCCAAACGCGTCGTCACCATCGCCCCGAGCATAACCGAGGATCTTTACTACCTCGGTCTCTTTGACAGAATAGTGGGAGTCACCGACTTCGATGACTTTCCGCCGGGAGTTGCGAACGTTACCCGTGTTGGCGGCTACGGAAAGTACGCAAACCTGGAGGTGATCGCTTCCCTCCAGCCGGACCTCATACTCGCCGACAGCTTTTCAATGGCAATCCTCGGCGATCTTGAAAAGATAGCCCCAGTTATAGTCGTTGACCCCCACAGCATAAGCGACATTCCCAGGGCCCTTGAGCTCCTAGGAGAGGTTTTCAACACCGAGGGAGAAGCCAAAAAGGCCACGGCTGAGTTTCAGGAGAGGATAAAGGCAGTAAGCTCTATGGTGTCTGGAGAGCCCAGGGTTGGTGTTTTTTACGTGGTCTGGAACAATCCGCTCATGACGGCCGGAGGCGGAACCTTCATCAGCGACGTCATTGAACTGGCAGGTGGTAAAAACATCTTCAATGACACCAAAGGATGGCCGGCGGTGAGCCCTGAGCAGGTGCTGGAACGCGATCCGGATGTGATACTGCTCACCCCCCACTGCGGTATGAGCGTTCAGGACGTTTACAACGGCCCCTTGGCGAATACAAAGGCCGCCAGGGATGGCAGGGTTTATATGATTGAGAACGAGAACGACCTGATACACCCAAGTCCCCGCGTTGTTAAAGGGCTTGAGACTGTGGCAAAGCTCCTCCACCCCAATGCATTCAGGGTGAGCTATCCCATCACCGTCACCGACTTTGCCGGGAGGGAGGTTACCATTCAAAGCGAGCCCCGGAGGATAGTCTCACTCGCGCCCAGCATAACGGAGAGCCTGTTCTACATAGGCGCCGGAAGCAAGGTCGTCGGAGTGACCGACTACGACGACTTCCCGCCCGCTGTGAAGAACATAACCAGCGTTGGCGGCTACGGAAAGTACGCAAACCTGGAGGTAATCGCTTCCCTCCAGCCAGACCTCATACTCGCCGACAGCTTTTCCGAAGACATCCTCAGCAGCCTGGAGAAGATAGCCCCCGTCATCATAGTGGATCCCAAGAACATCACAGATATCTACAGTGCCATCGAACTTCTGGGCAGGGTGACGAACCGCGAGGAGGGGGCCAAGTCCGTAGTAGCCGAGATGAAGGCCAAGGTGAGCTACGTTTCCTCCATGGTCGCCGGGCAGCCAAAGGTCAGGACGTTCTTCATCCTCAGCTACTACAACGGCTACTGGACGGCCGGTGCGGGCACCTTTGTGGACGACCTCATAAAGCTCGCGGGCGGTGAGAACGTATTCGGCGATGTAAGCGGATGGGGAGCGGCAAGCGAGGAACAGATAATCGCCAGGAACCCGGATGTTATTATAATCTCCCCGAATGCAGGGGTAAATCCAGAGGATCTCTGCTCAGGCCCACTGTCAGAGGTCGATGCCGTCAAGAACGGGCGTGTTTACGTCCTCAGCGATGAAAACCTCGTGGTCAGACCGGGACCGAGGATAGTCCACGGCCTTGAGGAGATAGCCGAATACCTGCATCCGGACGTCTTCAACTACCAACCCCAGCCCCTCGCGTGCAACGCCACGGCCTCTGCCGGAGGCTGATACCTTTCAATTTCCGGGCAATCGTTAAAAAGCCCCTTTCCAATTTTTCCTGGTGGGAATATGAAGCGGAAGACGTTCTACCGAATCCTGCTCGTCGTGGTCATCATTCTAACGGTCATCTACACTCTCGGGATAATGGGTCTCGTACCCTTTCAGTGGAGCTACTACATAACGATCTTCATGATAGTCCTGTTCTTGGCCCTTCGGATAGGAAGGAGGGCCTCGGGTCAGTAGAGGGCCTTTATCCTCCTCACGGAAAGGGTGATAAAAATCAGGGCCGTCAGGAGGAGGGTCAGAAAGGCGTACAGAGGTGCCACGATGTCGTAGTAGTACAGCATCGAATACCTGAGCCCCTCAACCGAGTACGTCATGGGCGTTAAGAGACCGACAACGACGAACCACTTCGGAAAGAGTGTTAGCGATGCCAGCGCTCCGCTCGTGAATATCATCGGGAGTCTGAGCAGGTTGAGCCACGTCATAACGTTTATCGGGTTCTCAACGGTGAGGGACACGTAGACACCAAAGGAAGAGAAGGCCACGTTGGCCAGGATTAGAAAGATGGCAGTCAGCGGCCAGTTCCACACGGGATACACCATAAAGTACCTCACAAGGAGAAGGGTTACGAGGCTCACCATGAGGCCAAAGAGTGAGCCAACGAGAACCTTGGCGACCACTATTTCCCCGTATCTTATGGGCGCAAGGAGGAGGCGTTCGAACGTTTTCAGCCGCCTTTCAAAAATCAGAGACGAAGAGACGAATGAGGTCGTGGCGAAGAGGGACGAGATGCTGACCAGGCCAGGGGCAAGGTGGTCAACGTCTCCGAAGCGGACGATGAAAGCCAAGGTGAATACCAGGGGAAATATAAGTCCCCAGCTGATTGAGCCCGGCTTCAGGAGGTATTCCCTGAGCTCCTTGTTAACTATGACGAGAACCTTTTTCATATCGGACACCCTCCGCAGGTCGCCGGACAGACTCTCTCCTCGTTGTCATCCGTAAGCTCAAGAAAGACCTCCTCTATGCTCGGGAGCTCCGTGGAGAGATGCCTCACAGCGAATCCAACCTCTTCCTTGATCCTCAAGAAGTCCTCCAGAAACCCGTCGGGGTCATCAACGGTCACCACTATAGAATCCTCGTCAAATACAGGATTGTAAGGCTCCAGGAACTTCAAAAGTCTGTTGCTGATGGGCTCTACCTTGAGCCGAATCCTAACCCCAGCCCCCACGAGCCTTCTCAGTTCACTTCTCTTTCCAATGGTGACGATTTTTCCCCGGTTGATTATTGCTATCCTGTGGGGCAGTCTCTCTGCCTCGGCCATGTTGTGGGTCGTCAGGAAAATCGTCTTTCCCATTTTGTTGAGTGCCAGTATCATCTCCCTGACGAGCTTGGCGGATTGAACATCCAGGGCCACGGTGGGTTCATCCATAAAGAGCACTGGAGGTTCGTGGATGAGTGCCGCCGCGATAGTTGCCCTTCTCCTGTAGCCCGAGCTGAGCTTTCCAAACTTTTTCTTCGAAGGAAGGTTGAAGTCCCTTATCAGGCGGGAGACGTTTTCCATCGGGGCATCGTAGAGCCTCGCAAGGAAGCGGAGGTTCTCCTCAACCGTCAGCTCATCGTACAGGTTTGAGACGTCGGGGACAACTCCTATGCTGCGCTTAACGTACAGTCGCTGGGTCTTAACGTCATATCCGTTTACATAGGCTTCGCCCGCCGTTATGGGGGTCAGCGTTGAGAGCATCCTTACGGTGGTTGTTTTTCCCGCACCGTTGGGGCCCAAGAAACCAAATATCTCCCCCTTCTTGACCTCAAAGCTTATCCCATCGACGGCAGTGAAGTCACCGTACCTCTTTGTAAGTCCCTTTGCCTCTATAACCCGCCTCACTCTCTCATCTCCCTCCACAGGAGTGCGAGCACCAGCAGTATGAATGCACCCAGTCCAGCCGCCACCAAGGGACTTCCGAGCTCCCTTCTGGGCGGCACCTCAGGGGCAGTACTGGATTCATGCTCCCCAAGACTCATAAAGTCAACGTTTGCCTCACAGATGTCCTTGCCGTGGAACCTGCGTGAAAGGGCCAAGTACCTCGCCCCAGGAGATATCGCTACCTTCTCAACGGTCTCGTTGGGGGAGTAATCCCAGAGGACCGTCCCGTTTGGAGCAACGAGAACCGCTTCGTCGCCGCCGGTAGCCAGGGTGTAACCTTCAGCGGTCGCCACGTCGGTGACGAGAAGGTAGAAGGGTACGGAATACACCACGTTCCCTTCTCTGTCGAGGAGAATGACCTCATTGAGGCTGCCCCCCAGCGCTATTCCCTTCCCATCGAACTCCATATCCCGGATGAGGCCATCGAAAGTCTTCTCCCAGAGCTCTTTCCCGTTCCAGTTGAAGGCGTAGACGGAACTCCATGTCTCATCCGGAGAAACCGCCAGGGCAACGGCCATTTCCCCGTCCCCTGCAACTTTTTTCACTTCCCCGGGAAGGGTAAGGTTGAAAATGGGGTTTCCATCGTCCCCAAAGGCAACGAATCTACCCTCATCACCGCCAACCAGGATTCTGTCACCAACAAGGACTACACTCCAGAGGTAAGAGCCTATGCTCCTCTTCCACACGGGTTTCATGTCTTTGAAGAAGTACACGAAACCATCAACGTTTCCAGCCACAGCCTTCCTTCCATCCCGCGAAGTGTCCACACTGTAAACGACGTTTTCGGTCTTGTATTCCCTCAAAAGCCTTCCACCAGAGTCAAAAAACTGAACCCAGTTGCCGTCGGTTCCAACGATGACGGTTCCGTTCCCGCTAACGGCAATCGAATACGCAAAGCCCCTCACAGGGGCCTTGAACTCCCTGCTCCCGTTGGGGTTGAGGAGTATGGCATCGTAGCCGAAACCAAGGGCCAGGTCCCCCCTATCGTTAAAGGCCATGGAGAACACTATGCACTCGTCGTGGTACGTCCACTCCCAGTTGGGCTGGGCACTTACGAGGGTCAACGTGAGGAGAATCAGGATGAAAGGTAACGGCCACCTCATTTTTCCACCCCTTGGGGGTCGCCCTTGGGCTTTAAATCGTTAGTGGTTCATCGCTCTAACGGTGTGGAGAACTTTAGGAAAAGTCCCTCCGATGTGAAGATGTAATCCAAAGAACCGCGTGTTAGGCTCAACGAACTCTTCTCAACCTTTGGTTTAGAATTTTCGGGTTTAAAAACGCTTTTTTAACCTCCGGCCAAGCCTCAATTGAGGGGACAAAGATGAGCACATGCATAGTTATGTTCATTGGAGGTGGTTGGGTTGAGATACGTTAAGCTCCCGAAGGAGAACACGTATGCGTTCCTCGAAAGGCTGAAGGAATGGGGCAAGCTCTACGCCCCGGTTAAGATATCCGAGAAGTTCTACGACTTCAGGGAAATAGACGACGTCAGGAAGGTCGAGTTCCACTACAACAGGACCATAATGCCGCCGAAGAAGTTCTTCTTCCTGCCGAGGGAGAAGCTCTTCGAGTTCAACCTTGCAAAAGCGGAGTACAGGGAGGTCATAGAGGATGTCGAACCGTTCATACTCTTCGGTCTCCACGCCTGCGACATCTTTGGCCTCAAGGTGCTCGACACGGTTTACCTCGACGAACTCCCGGACAAGTACTACAGGGTAAGGCGTGAGAAAGGCATCATCATAGGCATCAGCTGTATGCCCGACGAGTACTGCTTCTGCAACCTCCGCGAGACCGATTTTGCAGACGACGGCTTTGACCTGTTCCTGCACGAGCTCCCCGACGGCTGGCTCGTCCGCGTTGGAACCCCAACCGGGCACCGCATAGTAGACAAGAACATCAAGCTCTTCGAGGAGGTCACCACCGAGGACATCTGCAACTTCAGGGAGTTTGAGAACAGGCGCTCCAGGTCGTTTAGATACCACGAGGACTGGAGCAACCTGCGCTACCTGCTCGAGCTGGAAATGGAGCATCCGATGTGGGACGAGCAGGCGGAAATTTGTCTCGCCTGCGGCAACTGCAACACCACCTGCCCGACCTGTCGCTGCTACGAGGTGCAGGACATAGTCAACCTCGACGGGAACACCGGCTACCGCGAGAGGCGCTGGGACTCCTGCCAGCTCAGGAGCCACGGTCTGGTTGCAGGGGGGCACAACTTCAGACCGACCAAGAAGGACCGCTTCCGCAACAGGTACCTCTGTAAGAACTCCTACAACGAGAAGCTCGGCATAAGTTACTGCGTCGGCTGTGGAAGGTGCACCTACTTCTGCCCGGCGGGAATAAGCTTCGTGAAGAACCTGCGCACGATCATGGGTCTCGAGGGTGAAAAGACCTGTCCGTCCGAAATAAGCGAGGAGATCCCGAAGAGGGGATTCGCCTACGCCTCGGAGATAAGGGGTGAGGACATATGAGCGAGGTAGTTCCCAGAGAGATTATGATGCCCAACGAAAACCCCTACGCGCTCCACAAGGCCAAGGTGCTCAAGGTTTACCAGCTGACCGAGAAGGAGAAACTGTTCCTCTTCAGGTTCGAAGACCCAGAGCTGGCGGAGAAATGGACCTTCCGGCCCGGTCAGTTCGTCCAGCTCACCATACCCGGTGTCGGAGAGGTTCCTATAAGCATATGCTCCTCCGCCATGAGGAAAGGGTTCTTTGAGCTGTGCATCAGGAAAGCCGGAAGGGTCACCACGGTTATCCACAGACTCCAGCCCGGAGACACCGTCCTCGTTCGCGGCCCCTATGGAAACGGCTTTCCCGTTGACGACTGGGAGGGAATGGATTTACTGCTCATAGCGGCCGGCCTTGGCACCGCCCCGCTCAGGAGCGTCTTCCTCTACGCCATGGACAACCGCTGGAAGTACGGCAACATAACCTTCATCAACACGGCCCGCTATGGAAAGGACCTCCTGTTCTACAAGGAGCTTGAGGCCATGAAGGACCTCGCCGAGGCCGAGAACGTCAAGATAATCCAGAGCGTCACCCGCGACCCGGAGTGGCCGGGACTGCACGGAAGGCCGCAGAACTTCATAGTTGAGGCCAACACCAACCCGAAGAACACTGCCGTTGCCATCTGCGGTCCGCCCAGGATGTACAAGGCCGTTTTCGAGTCCCTCATCAACTACGGTTACAGGCCTGAGAACATATTCGTCACGCTGGAGAGGAAGATGAAGTGTGGAATAGGAAAGTGCGGCCACTGCAACGTCGGAACGAGCACGAGCTGGAAGTACATCTGTAAGGATGGCCCGGTCTTCACGTACTTTGACATAGTATCAACGCCTGGCTTACTGGACTGAGGTGGTGGAGATGGAGAAGAAGGTCAGGATTGGATTTTACGCTCTCACCTCATGCTACGGCTGTCAGCTCCAGCTGGCCATGATGGACGAGCTCCTCCAGCTGCTCCCGCACGCTGAAATCGTCTGCTGGTTCATGGTCGAGAGGGACAGCTACGAGGACGAGCCGGTGGACATAGCCTTCATCGAGGGAAGCGTCTCCACCGAGGAAGAGATTGAGCTCGTCAAGAAGATACGCGAGAACGCGAAGATAGTCGTCGCCGTCGGCTCCTGTGCCGTCCACGGCGGTGTGCAGAGCTGGGAGAAGGACAAGAGCCTTGAGGAGCTCTGGAAGACCGTCTACGGCGACGGAAAGGTCAAGTTCGAGCCGAAGATGGCCGAGCCCGTTGAAAACTACATCAAAGTCGACTACCGCATCTACGGCTGCCCGCCGGAGAAGAAGGACTTCCTCTACGCGATAGGCACCTTCCTCGTCGGCTCCTGGCCGGAGGACATCGACTACCCCGTCTGCGTTGAGTGCAGGCTGAAGGGACACCCGTGCATTCTCATTGAGAAAGGCGAACCGTGCCTTGGACCGATAACGAGGGCCGGCTGCGACGCGAGGTGTCCTGGATTCGGGGTAGCATGCATCGGTTGCCGCGGCGCGATAGGCTACGATGTTGCTTGGTTCGACTCACTGGCCAAGACATTCAAGGAGAAGGGACTCACCAAGGAGGAGATACTGGAGCGCATGAAGATGTTCAACGCCCACAACCCGAAGCTCGAAGAGATGGTTGAGAAGATATTCCAGGGGGTGGAAGAATGAAGAGCCTCTACCTTCCGATCACCGTTGACCACATAGCGCGCGTTGAGGGCAAGGGCGGTGTGGAGATCATAGTGGGCGACGAGGGGGTCAAGGAGGTCAAGCTCAACATCATAGAGGGGCCAAGGTTCTTCGAGGCCATCACCGTGGGTAAGAAGCTCGACGAGGCCCTGGCGGTCTACCCGAGGATATGCTCATTCTGTTCGGCTGCCCACAAGCTCACCGCGGTGGAAGCCGCTGAAAAGGCGATTGGCTTTGAACCGCGCGAGGAGATCCAAGCGCTCAGGGAGGTTCTATACATCGGCGACATGATAGAGAGCCACGCTCTGCACCTCTACCTCTTAGTCCTTCCGGACTACCTCGGCTACTCCAACCCGCTCAAGATGGTGGACGAGTACAAGAAGGAGATAGGCATAGCCCTCGATCTCAAGAATCTCGGAAGCTGGATGATGGATGAGCTCGGTGCGAGGGCAATACACCAGGAGAACGTCGTTCTCGGAGGCTTCGGCAAGCTGCCCGGCAGGGCTACCCTTGAGAAGATGAAGAGGCGCCTCCAGGAGGCCCTCCCGAAGGCCGAGTACACCTTCGAGCTGTTCTCCAAGCTTGAGCAGTATGAGGAGGTCGAGGGACCGATAATCCACATGGCCGTGAAGCCGAGGGATGACGTGTATGGAATCTACGGTGACGCCATAAGTGTCAGCGATGGCTTTGAGTTCCCGAGCGAGGACTACAAGAAGCACATGGTTGAGCGGGTTGTGGAGCACAGCTTCGCCAAGCACAGCTTCTATAACGACGAGAAGCCCTTCATGACGGGAGCCATATCGCGCGTCGTCAATCATGCAGATAAGCTCTACGGAAGGGCAAAGGAGCTCTACGAGAGCCACAAGGACTTACTCAGGTCGACCAACCCCTTCGCCAACAACCTCGCCCAGGCCCTTGAGCTGGTCTACTTCACCGAAAGGGCGATAGACCTCATAGACGAGGCCCTGGCGAGGTGGCCGATAAGGCCGAGGGACGAGGTCGAGATAAGGGACGGGTTCGGCGTTTCCACAACGGAGGCACCGCGCGGGATACTCGTTTACGCCATCAAAGTCAAGGACGGAAGGGTCGCCTATGCAGACATCATAACGCCCACGGCCTTCAACCTCGCCATGATGGAAGTCCACGTGAGGATGATGGCCGAGAAGCACTACAACGACGACCCGGAGAGGCTCAAGTACCTCGCGGAGATGGTAGTTAGGGCCTACGACCCGTGCATCTCCTGTTCGGTGCACGTGGCGAGGCTTTAGGCAACTTTTTATTCTCCCACTCTATTCTTTCCCGGAGGTCTGCGAATGAGGACACTGATTCTCGCACTCGGCAACGAGCTTATGAAGGACGACGGAGTCGGCCTCAAAGCCGGAAGAATACTCGCGGAAAAAGGCTACAACGTTCTCGATGTCGGCACGGACATATTCATGCTCTCCGCCCACTACAAAGGCGAGGAGCGGTTGATAATCATTGATGCAATCCTGAGCGAAAAGTTTGAGCCCGGAAAGATAATCCACCTGAGGGGCGAGGAGGTCTTCGAGAAGCTGAAGGGGGAGATAAGGAGCGCCCACTTTATGGGAGCGATAGACGGCCTTAAGCTTCTAATGGCCCTGGATGAGCGCCTTGCCAAAGCGGATATACACTTCATTGGCGTCGTTGCAAAGGAGGTAGACCTAGGCATGGAGCTGAGCGAGGAAGTCGAGAAGGCCCTCCCCAAAGTGGTCGAACTCGTTGAAAAACTTGCAGAAGCTGAATCATGGAATTAAATAAAAACTGAATTGAAGAACCGAAGAGATCAACCAAACAGCATCTCCAGCTCCTTCTTCATGATGCTTCTGTTCATCAGCAGATGGATTATTATGAGGAGCATCATGACGATGCCGTAGCGGGCGCGGAGCTTGAGGAAGTCGAGCTGGGTCATTCCCAGAAAGCTGCCGTTTTTACTGGCAATTGCCGTCCCAACCGTTATGAATATCACACCCAGGAACATCACGAACAGTAGCATCGAAAAGGCGGCCTTCACCTTCAGCTTTTTCCTCATTTCCGGGTTCTTTTTGGCCTCTTCAAAAGCCTTTGCCATCGGGTCCATGTTATCACCTTACGGGAAAATGGTGGATGGGTTAAAACACTTCGTTAGGAGTTCCGGGCAAAAAGCGGGAAAAATTAGGGGCGTCAGAAGACAAAAAGAAAAATTTTTCAATCACATACCGCCGCTGACAGCCAGCTCTATTATCTTCCTTATCTCCACGAGGAACTCCATCGGGATGTCCTTCAGCATGGGTTCAAGGAAGCCCTTGACGATGAGCTGAGTCGCCTTCTCCTCGCTGAGTCCCCTTGACATCAGGTAGAACAGCTCCTCCTCACGTATCTTGCCTATGGCCGCTTCGTGGCTCAGCTCTGCATCATCGACCCTGCTCACAAGGCCGGGGTAGGTCTCCATTACGGCTCTGTCGCTCATCAGCAGGGCGTCGCAGCTTATGTGCCCCTTCGTCTTCGGCGCCTCTGCCCTGATGACGCCCCTCGTTATCACGGTACTCTCGTCCATTATGACTGCCTTGCTCGCGTTTATTCCGGCGGCGCCCCTGCCCCGGAGGTACATCTCACCGCCGAGGTCAACGTACCAGTCCTTCTGGCCGAGGATTATGCCGTTCAGCTCGACGTAGCCGTTCTCGTCCACCCAGTACTTGGGATTGGCTATGTTGCTCCTGCCCGTTCCGAGGCCGACGGTGGTGTTGATGAAGCGCGCGCCCTTACCAATTCTTGCCCTGGTCATCGGTCTTGTGTGCACGTACTCTGGCCAGTTCTGGAGGACTGTAAGCTGTGCCCTAGCGCCGTCGCCGATGTATGCCTCGGTCATGTCGAGGTGGAGTGAGTGCTTAACGAGCACCGGGGCGGTACAGCCCTCTATGAGGTGGAACTCGCTGTTTGGCTCGGCTATGATGATTATGTGAGGTGCTTGGGCTAGGGCGCTCTCCTGGATAAGGAAGAACAGGTGGAGCGGGAAGGGAACCTTCAGCCCTTCCTTGACGTAGAGGAATATCCCACCGTTCCAGACGGCAGTATGGTATGCGGTAAGCTTGCTCTCGTCCGCCTGGAACATCTGAAGGAAGTGCTTCTTAACAACGTCCGGGTACCTCCTGACGGCCTCTTCCATGGGGAGCACTATCAACCCCTTCTTCTCCCACTCCTTGAGGAACTCGTTGTAGATTACACCCGTGTCCGTCTGAACGGCCAGACCGGCTATGTACTTCTGCTCGACCTCTGAAATGCCCAGTCTGTCGAGGAGGGCCTTCATCTCCGGCGGCAGGTCGTCGAGGCTCTCGATGTGAGCAGGAAGACCCTCTATCTCGGGTTTGGCGATGAACTGAAGCAGCTCCTCCTCGCTGATTATTGGGTCCCTGTGGGGAGCCCTCTCGAATGCCTCCAGAGCCTTGTTCCTTATCCGCGTCATCCACTCCGGCTCTTTGTTTCTCCTGGCGAGGTTCTCTATCTCCTGCGCTATTATCTCCTTGGCCTCCTGAACAGTTATCTCACTCATCGCAACCACACTCCTCGAATATCTTCTGGAAGCCCTTCTCCTCAATCTCTCTAACGAACTCACCGCCTCTCTCGAGCACTATCCTCCCCTCGCGCATGACGTGAACCCTGAACCTGCTGGGATCGAGGTGTCCGAGTATCCTTCCATAGTGGGTTATCAGAAGAACGGCCGTCCCATTCTCATGGAGCTCCTCTATCTTCCTGCTGATGACGCTGAGGGAATCAACGTCCACACCGCTGTCCGGCTCGTCCAGGATGAGAAGCTTTGGCTCGATGAGAATCGCCTGGAGAAGTTCAAGCCTCTTCCTTTCTCCTCCGGAGAAGCCCACATTCACGTAGCGGTGCAGATCATCCTCGCTGAACCACAGCTCCTTGGCCTTTTCAACTATCAGGTCGTAGGCTTCAACGGGGTCCAGTCCCTTGAGCTCCGCGAGAACCTGCTGGAGGAACTCAATTATTTTAACTCCCTCCACCTCGTGCGGATGCTGGAAGGCAAGCATTATCCCCCTCTTCGCCCTCTCGTCCGGGCCAAGCTCCGTAATGTCCTCACCGTTGAAGGTTATTCTCCCCTCATCAACCGAGTACCTCGGGTGGCCGGCGATCGTAAGAGCCAGCGTGGACTTCCCGGAGCCGTTTGGGCCCATAATCACGTGAAACTCGCCGGGAAGAACCTCCAGATTCACCCCATCGAGGATCTTCTTGTTATCTACCGAGACGTGAAGGTTCTCAACTTTGAGCATTAGCTCACCTCCTTGGGTAACGTGATTGGGACGTTTTTTAAGCATTTCTGGACAAAGGTGTAGAAGACTATGAAAGAAATGTCCCCACAGGAGACAAAAGAGAACTCAAAGGGAAAGCGGGAGGGCCTCTCTTATGCGCCTTAGAA
Source organism: Thermococcus sp. ES12 (assembly GCF_012027515.1). Lineage (NCBI taxonomy): Archaea > Methanobacteriati > Methanobacteriota > Thermococci > Thermococcales > Thermococcaceae > Thermococcus > Thermococcus sp. ES12. The sequence goes on along the minus strand of NZ_SNUP01000001.1, from coordinate 453,938 downwards.
GCTCCCGCTTCTTCTCTCCTTCCTCAAGGGCTATTTCGAGAACCTCATCTATGGTCTCGACGGGGAATATCTGCACCTTCTCGGCCTTGTCCTTGCTGAGGAAGACGTCCTTCTCGTTGCTCTTGGGTATTATCACAGTCTTTATTCCAGCCTCGATCGCCGCTTCAATCTTTGGCGTCGCTCCGCCTATCGGGAGCACCTCACCGCGAACGCTGAGCGAACCGGTCATAGCGACGTCCTGCCTTATTGGTATTTCCTCAAGGGCCGAGATAACGGCGGTGGCAACGCTTATGCTGGCAGAGTCACCCTCAACGCCCTCATAGGTCTGGAGGAACTGGACGTGTATATCATAGCGGCTTATGTCCTCTCCTTTGTAACGCTTGATTATTGCCGAGACGTTTTGAACCGCTTCCTTTGCTATCTCGCCCAGCTTTCCGGTGACGATTATCTTGCCCTCCTCCTTGCTCGCCGCAGGGGCAACCACAGCCTCGATCGGAAGCACTATACCGCTCTGCTCGCCGATAACCGCGAGGCCGTTCACCCGTCCAATCTCGCTTCCCTCGGTTTTGATTACCTGGTACTCCTTCTTCCTCTCTATGTACCAGTCAGCAAGCTGCTTCTCCAGCGGCTTGGCCATTCTTATGGCTTCAAGGACGTCCTCACGCTCCACGTACTTCTTGCCCTTCTTGACGGCTATATCACCAGCTGCCCTTACGATACCGCCAAGGTCACGGAGGCGAAGCGTGAGGTGCCCCTTCCTGCCGGCGCGCTTCTGGGCCTCCCTAACTATCTCCTCCACTGCATCGCGGGTGAAGTGCGGAATCTTGCCATCGCGTTTGACTTCCTGAGCAACGAACTGAATGAGCTTGCGCCTGTTCTCAATGGTGTCCGGCATCGTGGTGCGCATGTAAACCTCATAACCGTAGCCCCTGATACGCGAACGGAGGGCAGGGTGCATCTTGTCAACGGTGTCGAGGTTTCCAGCGGCGACGAGGACGAAGTCACATGGGACTGGCTCCGTCCTGACCATTGCACCACTCGACATCTCGCTCTGGCCGGTTATCGGGAACTTCTTCTCCTGCATAGCCGTCAGGAGGCTCTGCTGCATCTTCAAACTGAGAGTCGCCACCTCGTCTATGAACAGAACGCCCCTGTGGGCACGGTGTATCATCCCCGGCTCAACCCTCTCGTGGGCAGGAGTTCCCAGGCCGCCGCTCTGGAAGGGATCGTGGCGCACGTCACCCAGGAGCGCCCCGGCGTGGGCACCGGTTGCATCTATGAACGGTGCCTTGCTCCTGCCGCAGTTGTCAACGAGCAGTTTGGGAACCAGAACCGAACCCTTGAGGCGCATGTTGGAGAGCGCCATTATGGTGAGTATAACCACGAAAAGCCCCATAAGGAGCGTGGTCGCGCTGAAGTCTATAAACAGTGCCAGCATGACCGTGAACATGACGAACAAAAGGATGTACGATTTTATGCTCTCCTGCCCCTTGGCCTTTTCGCGGTATTTCTCGACTATTCTCCGTCCCTGACAGGCCGGGACGGTCTTTATCTTGGGCATGTTTTCGTCTTCGGGGTTTGGAAAGACGAGTATGTCCTCAAGATTCTCGGTGGGCAACAGCTCCGCCATCGCCTGACCCAGCATTGACTTACCGGTTCCCGGCTCACCTATGAGAAGAACGTGCCTTTTCTGGGTTGCAGCGGTTCTGATAACCTCAACCGCATGCTCCTGACCTATGACCTGATCGATGAGCTTCTCGGGTACCTTAATCTCCTCGGTCGTGTTGAACTCCATGCCCAGATCAAGGCTCTCTCCATATTCCCTGGGGGCCAGGGCTTCCCTATTGACCTTCTCGTCTTCCCCCATTTTGCTTCCCTCTTCCACTCTCTCAAACTGGAATGCTCGGGGCGATTTATAACTTTTTTGAGAAGGTCAAGAAAAAGCTAAAATAGGCCTTGCTATCCATAGCCTTTGGTGGAAGCGATGAAGGTTGGAGATCAGATTGTGTTCACGGCTCATCACGGGAGCTGGAAGGTGGCGGACAGGCTGATAGACATGGAGGACGAGAAGGTGGCCCACTTCATTGCCAGTATCTCCAACACCGTCAATGCCAAGATACCAGAGTACCTAACGGAGGTCATGAACGTTGCCGGCATAATGAGCCTCGCCGAGGAAATCGGGAGGAAGGACCTGAGCGATGCCATTGTTGCCCTCAAGTCGCCGGGCACGGCAAGAAAGCTCGGTGCCCTCATCTTTGAAGAGGACAAAAAGCTCAGAAAGCACCTGGTTGACGTGGCCAAGGCGGTACTCGTGAGGGAAGTGCTCTCGAAGAAGGTTCCAGTTGAGTATCCGGAAGAGCCACTGAGCGAGGTCAGGATAGTCTTCCCGTACACCGAGGACCACGTGAACTTTGTTGCGTTCCACGTGAGTGGAAAAACCCAGTGGAGGGCCGTGAGAAGGCTCATAATCGACGACAAGACCCCGATGGCAGACGTTGCCCGGCTTCTCGCGAGTATAAACGAGAGCATCACGCTCAAGCTCCCAGTCTACGCGGGCATCGATGTCAAGGGAATAGACTCCTGGTTCGGTGAGTTCAAGAAGGTTAAGAAGGCCGAAATCCCGGCAGTCGTGGAGAAGTACAGGCATTTTCCGGCCGAGAACTATGCTCCCGACCCGTTTCAGGAGCATGCGAGGGTCTATGCCCTGAGGAAGGCCCTTGAGAAGATAGGGCTCTCCCTGGACGTCCCGGCCAAGAGCCTTGAGAAGTACCTGGAGAAGAAGTGAATGGGGGCATGATGAGGCCAAGGACACCCGAGGGGGAACCGATGAGGAGTCTTCGCTTCGCTGATTTCAATTCCGGAGGTGAAAGCATGAAGAAGGAGACCGTTCTCACCGAAAGGGCACCCAAGCCGATAGGACCGTACAGCCAGGGAGTCATTGCGGAAGGAAAGTTTCTCTTCATCTCTGGGCAGATACCGATAAACCCAGAAACTGGAGAGCTCGTGACCGGTGACATAGAGATACAGGCAGACCAGGCACTCAAAAATCTCCTAGCGGTTGTCGAGGCCGCTGGAGGAAGCGCCGAAAACGTTGTGAAGGTGACGGTGTACATCAGGGACATGGGAAACTACGCCAGATTCAACGAAGTCTACAACCGCTACTTTTCGAAGTCCAAACCTGCCAGGGCCGTCGTTGAGGTGTCCAACCTGCCCAAAGGGGTTGATGTGGAGATAGAGGCCATAGCAGTCCTCTGAATTTTTAAATATTTTCGGTGAGCGAAATGGAAGCGGTAATAATTAGACGCGAACTTCTGGAGTACCTGCTGGAGCTTGCCCGCGAGTTTTATCCGAACGAGTTCGCGGGCTTTCTGCGGGAGAAAGATGGAGTCTTCGAGGAGGTTCTGATAGCACCGAACCCGCACTTTGGGAGTAGCTCGGCGTTCTTTGACACATGGATGCTGCCCTACGATGAGAGCATCAAGGGAACCGTCCATTCCCATCCAGGGCCAAGTCCCTGGCCTTCCCAGGCGGATTTGAACTTCTTCTCAAAATTTGGGGGAGTTCACCTGATAATCGCCTATCCCTTCACAGAAGACAGTGTGAGAGCGTACCGCAGTGACGGGACCAGACTGAAGATTGAAGTTGTAGAATAACCTCATGTGAAAATTCTTAAAAGGAAACCAACCATATCCAGTTACAGGTGTTGCCCATGAAGATCAAGGACCTTTTGGACGAGCTAAATGAGAGGCAAAGGAAGACAGTCCTGCAGTGTGCGGAAACCTGTGGAATACCTGACCTGGACAGGGAAGTTGACCTTCAGGTGGAAAGCGATACAATAAAGTTCCTGAAGGCGATTTCAAATCCGCTCCGTCTCAGGATACTCAAACTCCTGAAGGACAACTGGCTGTGCGTGTGCCTAATCTCAAGGATACTCGACCAGGATCAGACCCTCATAAGCCATCACCTGAGAACCCTCAAGGGACTCGGGCTTATAGAGGAGCGGAAGGAGGGCAAGATGCACTTCTACAGAACCAACACCGAGGCCCTTAAGAGGTATTTGGATATGGTCAGCATCGAGCTGGTGTAGGGGATGAACGACCTTCAAAGGGAAGTCGATAGGATTGTCAGGGAGTTTGGAGGATACTGGAAGCCGTTTGAGATGCTCGCAGCCCTGATAGAGGAGATAGGGGAACTCTCTGATGAACTCCTTAAAGTGGAGGGCGTTAAGGGCTCCGGCGACAGAGAGCACCTGAAGGAAGAACTTGGTGATGTTGTCTTTGCCCTCTCCTGCATCGCCAATTACTACGGTGTGGACCTCACGGAAGCCCTCAGAGAGACCATAGAAAAATACCAGGAACGGGACAGGGACAGGTGGAGCAACATATGAAATTTACATCAATTGAGATAAGGATTTGTAACATAGAGAGTTATCGTATAACTGAGTTATACAAGAAACACTGGGATGCAGGTTACCAAGTGATTAGAAATCTTCCAACTTATCGAAACATTTTTATAATCGGGCGCTCAATTTCCACCATAATTCGGGGGAGGTGGAGACATGGCTGATAAAATAAACGGAATAGACATAAAGATTTTGAAGCTCCTCGCCAAGAACGCCCGCCTTACCTACAAGGAGCTTGCCGAGATTCTCGGCACCACCAGGCAGAGGATATCCCGCAGGATGGACCGCTTGGAGAGGAACGGCATCATACGGAAGTACACGGTGATACCCAACTACGATGCCCTGGGATACGTTCATGTAATCCTTGGAATAACGGTCAAACCCTCGGCCAATATTGACGAGATAATCCCCATCCTCGTTGAGGATGAGAACATCAAGATCGTCGAACGCGCTCTCGGTTCCCACAACCTCGTGGTTCACATAGTGGGCCCCAAGGATATGAAGGAGCTTGAGAAGATAATAAACGAGGTCTCCAAGAAGATACCGGGCATTGACAAGCTCGACATAACCTTCGTGACCGAGACCGTCAAGTTCGAGGTTCTTTAATTCCCTTTATTCCCTTCGTCAACCGCCGAGGGAAAGAATAATAAAGCCTCTTCCTGCACTTCTCCCAGGTGGCAGAGATGCTTGAGAGAGCGGCAGTGGACATTGTAGTGGTTGCAGGACTCGGCTTTGGCTCCTACAGGTTCAAGGCACTGGACGCTAAGGGGGCCCTTGCGGCGGCACTCCTTGGCCTGTCCGTCATAGAGTTGGGTGGAGCGTATCCGTTTGCAGCACTTCTAACCTTCGTGGTCCTCGGCGTTCTGGCCACCAAGTACAAATTCAAGGAGAAGGCCAAGCTTGGCGCCGCCCAGAGCAGAAACGGGATAAGAAGCTGGGGCAACGTCCTTGGCAACGGACTTGCCGCGGTCATTTTTCTCACCTTCGAGTACTTCTCTAACATGGACGTTTTCTGGGCCGCCAGTTTTGCCGCGATTGCAACCGCTAACGGGGACACACTGGCAAGTGAACTGGGTAAAATATTTGGGAAAAGCCCGAAGCTCATTACAACACTTAAACCAGTTAAACCTGGAACAAACGGCGCTGTCTCATGGGCAGGGGAACTGTTCGCATTTGCAGGCGCCCTGATAATGGCCCTTTTTGCACTCCCAGTGACGTCCGAGAAGGTCATAATGCTCCTGGCCGTTACCCTCGGAGGCTTCATCGGCGTTAATCTGGACAGTCTAATAGGGGCAACCCTTGAGAAAGAGGGGATCACCAACAACAACTCCACGAACTTTCTGGCATCGCTCTTTGGCGGTTTCGTGGGTGCCGGACTCTTCTACCTCCTGGCGTGAAGCTTTAAAATTCTCGCGAGAATCCCCGTTGGCGGATGATGAGTACGGTGGATTCCCGAGCGGTGAGGAGGACCTTAGGGTCTGACGCCTCGCCGGAAACATAATTAATAGAATTAAAAGAAAAGTCTATGCCTTTTTCTCCCTTCTTCGGGCGTATTCTTCGTAGACCTCCCAAAGCGAGACGAGAGCAGCGGGAATACCGTGTTCAGTTGCAAATGTCATGTAGGGAGCCAGATCCACCACGTAGTCCGCAAAGCGGAAGAGGCCGCGTGGAATGCCCTCGCGGGAGCCGACAAAGATGACAATCTCCTTGGCGTAGAACATATCCCTTGCGATGTGCTCCTTCACCTCCGCCAGCGTCGGTCCCTTTGGGTCGGTGATGATGAGCAGCCTCTTGCTCCGCCTCTTGTCCCTGACGACCTGGTAGAGGTCCCAGACCGAGACCGGAACCTTCTCGACCTTCCAGGGGTAGGCCTCGCGCTGTATCTGATACCTGCTCTCCTGGCCGACCTTAATGCCCCTTATGAACTCCGCCAGCTCGAAGGCATCCATCTTTTCCTTTGGAGCTATGATAAGCTCCTTGACCTCGAAAGCCTGAGCGGCTCGACCTATCTTCTCACCGAAGCTCCTGCAGGCCTTGTAATCGCCCCAGTAGGGCATCTGGACGAGGGTGACCTTGCGGAAGAGCTTCCTGGCGTCTATCTTGTCAGGCGTGAACTTCCTGAACTCCTCCCCAGGTAGAACCGAGATGTAGGCTTTATCCCCTATTATCTCGACCTGAACGACCTTGTCAGGCCAGCTGAGGTTGACGTCGGCGCCGGTCAGTTCCCTTATTCTCGCACCGAGTTCGCGATTGACGTCCATACTGGTGAACCCGTGCTTCCCGCGCCTCTTTGTCTTCACGGCGAAGGTTTCCTCCTCTCCTATCAGAGGGGCGAGCCTCTCGGCGCTCTCCACGATTTCCTCAAGCTCCGCCGGGACCTCCACAATGACCGGGATAATCCTCTCCACCTCAGGTATCTCCAGCACCTTCTCACCGGCGTTTTCATCGGTGGTCTCGACGATGACCAGGCCGGAGTAGCCCATGGGAGAAGCCCAGACGCTGGCGTCTGGAAGGGCTTCCCGTATGTAGTTGGCAGCTACACTCTCCATTCCCCGCTGGGTCTTGATTATGAACTTCATGAAGGCACCTCCAGGAGAAAAAGCGGCTCCTCACTTAAAAGCCTGCCGAGCAAGATGCGAGAGAATAGAATTGGGAGGCATCAAGCCTCCGGCTCGGCGAGGACCTTGATCTTCCTTATCTCGGCCCTCTTGATCGGGTATATCTTGCGCGCTTCCTTGGCAATCTCGGCTCCCATCTTGCCGCTGACGGCTTCGAGGATGAAGTCCTTGTAGTCCAGCTCCTCGGCCTTCTTGTAGATGATGTCCCTGATTATCTCCCTGATGGCCCTCTCCTGGCTGGTCTGTATCCTGCGGTAGGCTATCACCATGCCCATGACGCGCAGCTTGTAGCCGTCCTTGGTGGTGACGTTGAATATCCCATCAACGCGAGTGGTTCTCCTCCTGACGAGGCTCCTTATGTAGCTCCTCGCAAGGGTGTGCCCCTTGAACTTGGTATAGGCGTTCTGGCCCTTGACATCGTAGATCTGGAAGTAGAGCTTGACCTGGCCCTTGGTGAAGTCGCCGGTGAGGTCCTTGAGGGTGGTTTCGATGACCCTCCCGATGACCTTCTCGGGCTCGTCAGCTGGAGTGAGACCTATCTCCTTGCTCCCGAAGAAGTCCGGAGCGTAAACTATGTACCACTCTTTCATCTTCCACTTATCCTTGGTAGCAGCAGCCCTCTTCCTTGGGTTACCCTTTGCCATCCCAACACCTCCAGTTCACACCTTTTCGGTAACATCTTCGGCGATTTTGATTGAAAACACCAAATCGTCCAGCGCTTTGATGAGTGTCTCAATCTCACCCGAGTATTTAACCTTTGTTATGACGTCCCCATCTTCCCATCGGGTTAGCACATTTAAACTTTTCTTTAGGCTCTCAGGAAGGCCCACGTTGTCCACTTCGAGTGCCCCGGCTATCGCCTCGGCCCTTCCAGGATCGCCGTAGTGCCAGACTATCTCCGCCCTAGCTTCAATCCTCACCGCCCTTTCCCTCCACCTGCCTGGCCAAGGCCTCGTTGAACAGCCGTATGAACTCGTCTATCCTGCCTTTGGGGAAGCGTATCCCGGCAGCAATTGCGTGCCCGCCGCCCTCACCGCCGAGCTTCTCTGCAACTTCCCTGAGAGCCTCACCGAGATGATAGCCCTTCGCCAGGGCCTTTTCCGTTGTCCTGGCCGAGCCCTTCACGAGGTTCTCGTCCTCGTCACTGTCCGCCAGAACGACGACAGGTTTCTCCGGGTTCGCGAGGCCGGCATTTATCGCTATGTTGGCCGCTATGCCAACGAGCGTGTCCCTGATGTTCTTGCCGGCGTAGAAGACGTAGGCGTGCTCTCCCTCGTCGGCCATGCCCCAGTTCTGAATGAGGAACTTCCTCGCCTCTATCTGCTCCCTCTTGTAGTCCTCCAGCATTTTCCTGGCACGCTTGTAGGCTTCTTCATCGCCGAGGCAGATGGCAACACCGAGCGTTCCGGCGTTCAGCCTCCCGGTGGCGTTGAGGAGCGTCGCGAACTCCCTCGCCTCGTGTCTGGGATCGCCCTCCGGGTAGAGCGGACTTATCACCACGTCGCCGATGAGCCTGTCTATCGCTTCCTTGGGGGCACCGTGCTTGATGAGGTGTATCACAAGGGCATCGTGGAGCTTCCTCTTCTCCTCCTCGCGAAGCTGCCAGTACCTCATGTCCGGGTCGAAGCCCCTGGCCCGGAGCCACTCTATGGCCTTCCTCTCGTCTCCGGTGACCTCCGGAATCTCCGGGTTGGTGGCGTAGGCCAGCATCTGGTACAGGGGCCTGCTTTCACGCCCGAAAAGTCGGAGCTCCTTTCTGACCTCCAGGATATTCAGCCTCTTGCCGTCTTCAAGTATGTCGTTGTTGAGCCCGTGGAAGGTTCCGTCTATCTCCTGCATGTCGCCAACGGCTCCAACGATGGCAATGTAGGCCAGGTCCATGTTCCTCTCGTTCATCTCCTTGGCGACGAAGTAGGCAACCCCCGAACCGCTCAAATCACGAACGCTGTTGGCACCGAAGGGAACGGGGTTCACCAGCACGTGGGAATCCGTGGAGAACTCATCCTTCTCGGGGGGATGGTGGTCCGCAACGACAACGGTCGCCCCCTCAAGGTGTTTCTCGATGAGGCTTATTGAGCCGCTTCCAAGGTCGCTGAAGACGTATATCCTGTGCTTCTCAGAGGCAAGCTCCTGGATGAGTTCCTCACTGAGCTGCTTGACGATGCTTAGCTGGAACGTTCCGCCTTCGCGGGCAACGGCCCTCGCCAAAATCGCTCCAGCAGTAATTCCATCGGCATCCCTGTGCGAGATTATCCTGATAGTGTGCCCTAGCTCGATGTGCATCTTGATTAGCTCTGCTCCCTCTCGGGCCTTCTCCAAGAAAGCGCCCCTGTCCATTTTACCACCTTATAAGAAGGAAAGGGAATCAGCGAACCAGGAGTTTGGCCTGCTCCGGATCGTAGCGCCACTTCGCCGGCAGCTTGCCGGTTCTCCTGTAGTACTTGACGAGCCTGCGAATCTTGCTCTCGGTGAGCTGGAGACCTCTCCTGGAGTGCTTGTCCTTCGGGTGCTGCTCAAGGTGCTTCCTGAGCTTAACCGCCTTCCTGATGAGGGCCATGAGGTCCTCGGGAATCTGCGGCGCGAGGCCGTTCTCTTCGAGAATCTTGGTTATCTTCTTGCCAGTGATGAGCTTGACGCTCGGAATGCCGTACTGGTCCCTGAGTATCGTTCCTATCATCGCCGCGCTGTAACCTTCCTTCCTGAGCTTGATAACGAGCCCCTCGACCTCCTCCGCCGTGTACTCGACCCAGGTCGGCGGAGCGGTCCTCGGAGGCCTCTTAGAACCTGATTTACCCCTCTTTCTCGCGTGTATCCTTGCCATACCATACACCTCCCGGTGACGGCCAGCTCCCGCCAGCCGCCCCTTCGCGTTGGGAATTGATGGGAGGTTTAAAAAGGTTTGCCCTCTTGACGTATCCCCGTCCACGCTTCTCGTATTCGATTAGCCACCTTCTGATAGCCTCTGCTGGAGGATAACTTTCCTTCAGCTCTATAGCTCTCCGAAGTTTTTCTGATTTCCTCGTTGCCGTAAAACCAACGTTTTCATAAAAAGATACCACATCCCCAAAGCGTGAAATCCACAGGACGAACATATCAACGTTTGAGGTGTACACCTCTCCTCGAATCGTGAATTCGTGACCTTTAGAGTATAACTTTACCATCCGTGAACGAATCCCCAGTTCTTTAAGGAGTTTCTTGGCAAATTTCAGAACCTGAACGTCTGAGTTGACGACCCCGACTTTAACATCGAACGTTTTCCCGGCATTCACAGTTGGAAATCCCTCACTATCAAAGAACCCCCTAAGGAACTGCACCGGATACCTCTCCGACAGGGAGAACAGGGTCTCCTTTGAGCTGCTTAAAAGCTGAAACAATGTTTTGTTGCTCCCTTCAACATAGAACCTATCCACCCTGGTCGAATCACTTTCAAGACCCACAGTTGTTTTGACTCCCAACCGTTGAAGTGACTCAGCAAACGCCTTAGCGAACTCTTCATCAATGACCTTAAGCTTGATGAGATACTTCCCATTGGATTTCCTGTGAATACTCCCATCGCCCAGATAAACTCCGATTACATAGGAAAGTTCCGGTGAAGGTTCTGTCACGATGCGTTTAATCCGGTTGAACGGGTCGTGTGTGCCCTTGCACCAGCGGATCACCGTTGCCTTTGAAAGTCTGAGCCGGTACTCATCGGCTATGATATCGACTATTTTGCCATAGGAACATCCCATAGAACGCAGGAACTTTACCCTCTCAACAACCTTGTGAAGTTCATTTACATCCAGATCTTTAATTTTTCTCATGACTATCGATTAACGTAACACGCGCAACAATAAAAAGTTTACCCCATCGCCGAGCATACACACAGTCACTACTGTACAAACAAAGACACCAACGCACAGAAATGAACATGGTAGCGGGGGGAGGATTTGAACCTCCGACCTCCGGGTTATGAGCCCGGCGGGCACTCCTAGCTGCCCCACCCCGCTGCACGACCCGTAGTTAGTGAACCGTGCAGGGTTTATAAATTTTGCGGGACTTAGAAACTGCAAGAAGCCAGAGAACAAAAATATAAATGGAAAAGTAACCCTGTAGATATTATCCCTCGGGGGTTATGCGAACTACTATCTCTGAATCCTCCGTTTTGAATTCAAATCTGCGTGGAACGCCATTGGAGTCAACGAATACGTGCCATGTCTTGCCAGATTTTGTGGTAAACTCGTACTCGAAGAGCTTCTCCTTGAGCCCCAGTCCCATCAGTATTCTGTCGGACAGGGAAACTGAGCTCTTAACCTTCTTGAGGTCTCGGGAGTTAAGAACGGCATTCCTGAATGCCAGTGTTGGAAGGGTTCCCTGTATCATGTTCACAGCCGTTTCGCTGTCTACCCCATAGTACTTTTTCCAGAGCTCCTTTACGTCCATTGTGGTTCCATCTGCGAGGGTTACGGTGCCAGAAACTTCTCCCGTTATCAGGTTGACGGTTATCTGGCCGTGCATCACCAACGAACCGTTGATGTAGTACTCCTCGGACTCTGTAACAATGCCCTGGGTCATGTCAACGGCACCAGTAGTCACAATTTTGCCATGGTATGCAAAGTCCTTCTTGACAATCCTTGAATTCCCGTTACCAACCACGTAGACCTTGTACTGGTTGAACTCTATCTCACGAACGAAGTGATACCTGTTCATCTTCCCTATTGCCGATGCAAGTGCCTCCTGAGAAGGCGGCTGTGAAAAGGCATAGGCTGCTCCAAGCATTCCCCCGAGAAGGACCAGCACAAAGATTGGGATGAGGTACCTCCTCACTCTCATCACCTCCTCAGTAGGAGCCCAAATCTCCTACGAATTCATAGTGCCACTTCATGGTAAGTCTGGAGCTTGGTCCACCATCGGCGTCGCTGAGGTACGGGTAGTAGAAGTTGCAGGTAAAACTGGCCTGGTGGTATGTCCATGACCTGTAAAAGCCGGCGCTGTTGGTGAGGCGGACGTAGGCGTAGTCCAGGGAGTAAAGTCCCAGGAAGGGGAAAGATATCTGTGAATATCCAGAGCCATAGTACCAAGAGGTCGAGTACGATATCACTTCGCCCTGCATTTTGAATGTGTGGATGAAGGGCCACACCCCTACTCCTTTGGTAGCGTAGAAGGTTGGTCCGGTGTCCGAGAGCACGACGTCGTAGGTGTCGGAGGCCGCCGCTGGAGTTGCCAGCATGCTACAGAGAACCAAAAATAAAACAATTACCAATTTTCTAACACTAAATCTCATCCTGGGCACCTCCCGGTAGTTGGGCATTACTTATTGTCTTTAGATACTATAAAAATTTCTGAACATGTCTGCTATTACTATAACTTTCATCGGTAGAAGAAAGGCCTTATAAGCAGCTAAGCGTTGAACCGAATAGGTGGTACGATGTACCTGACGAAGGAGGAGGAGCTCATACTCGCAGGGGAGTACGGCTACGCACTCCAGAAGGCCATGGAGATACTGGTCGCCCTCGGTGAAATCTACGGTGCGGACAGGCTCATTCCCATTAAAAGCGCCCAGATTGCCGGTGTCTCCTACAAGAACATCGGCGATGCTGGAATCGAGTTCTTGAGGGATTTCGCCGATGCTGGCGCGAAGGTCTCCGTTTACACGACGCTCAACCCGGCGGGGATAGGAGACGACGAGTTCATGGAGAAACAGGCGCAGGTTCTTGAACTCTACCGGAGAATGGGAATTGAAACCACATCCACCTGCACCCCCTATTACGGCGCGAACCTTCCGAAGTTCGGTGATCACCTTGCCTGGAGCGAGAGTTCAGCTGTAAGCTTCGCGAATTCCATACTCGGAGCGAGAACCAACCGCGAGGGCGGCCCCTCAAGCCTGGCCGCCGCGATAGTGGGCAAAACCCCCAACTACGGCCTCCATCTCGACGAGAACAGGAAAGCAACGGTGGTCGTCGAGGTTGATGCAAAGGTGGAGACCTTCGTGGACTACTCGGCGCTCGGCTACCACCTCGGTAAGGCCCTCGGCAACGACGTCCCCTATCTCAGAGGGCTCAAACCCTCTAACGTGGAGTACCTCAAGGAGCTCGGCGCGGCTATGGCCGCGAGCGGCTCGATAGCCCTCTACCACGTTGAAGGCGAAACGCCCGAGTACCACCGGGCCATTGACGACAGGCTTGAAACGATAACCGTAGAAGAGAGTGACGTACGGACGGTGAGGGAGGCTTTTTCCGACGACTGGAGCGAGATTGACATGCTCCTCATCGGCTGTCCACACGCCTCCTTGGCCGAGATAAAGGAGATTGCCGAGCTGCTGAGGATGCGCGGAAGGCCCCTGAAGATACCGCTCTTCATCACCGCGAGCAGGGCCGTTAAGGCTCTGGCCGACGCACTCGGATACACCGAAACGATAGAGCGCTACAACGGTCGCATTATCCCGGACGTTTGCTTCGTCGTGTCGCCAATCAAGGGATGGTACGGGGGTGTGGCCACCAACAGCGGTAAGAGCGCCTTCTACTTCCGCTCCTTCGGCTTTAAGGTGAGGCTCGACGATGCCGAGAGCCTAATACGGGAGGCACCGTGAGGTGGGAACATGAAGCTCAGGGGAAGGAAGATAGTCGGAGGAAAGGCAGAGGGCGAGCTGATAGTCTCCAGAAAGCCCCTATCGTTCCTCGGCGGTGTCGACCCCGAAACCGGGATAGTGACGGACGCCGAGAGCGACATCAGGGGGCAGAGTATCGCGGGCAAGATACTGGCGTTTCCACGGGGGAAGGGCTCCACAGTTGGTTCCTACGTCATCTACGCTCTTAAAAAGAACGGTAAGGCGCCGAAGGCAATTCTGGTCGGGGAAGCGGAGACGATAGTCGCGACCGGGGCAATAATAGCCGGAATTCCAATGGTGGACGGGATAGACGTCTCAAAGCTCAGGAGCGGAAAGAGGGCCACCGTTAACGCCGATGAGGGACTGGTCGAAATTGAGGAATAGCCTTTTTAAGCTCCCCATCAATTCCTTTCAAGGGAGCCAAAATGCCGAAGGGAGTCTACGAGTGCATCAACTGCGGACACAGGGAGGTCGTTGACTCCACGGAACCCCTAATCGAGAGGGCCTGCCCCGAGTGCGGTGGGGACATGGTTCTGGTGGAATTCCAGACCGAACCGGAGGAATTAACGCTCCCGATTAATCAGGATGTTACCTTCCTCCCGGAGGCAGTTGAGAGAAAAGTTATGGAATTCTACGATGCGGAACTTGAGAGAATAGATGGGAGAGTTTTTGTGTTCAGGGTTCATGCAATCAGGGAGAAGAACTTTGAGAGGGTTCTGAACGAACTGGAGGAGCTCGGCTACTGGGCGGCTCTCAAAAAACGCGGGGGGGACATTCTGCTGTTTGTCTTTCCTGCCGAAAGAATAAAAGAGGACAACAGGTGGCTCCCGTGGATTTTTCTGGTGGCCACGATATTCACAACCCTATTCGCGGGCTACTACCTTTCATCCCTCTACATCCAGCTCCTCGATTACTACAATCTCCCTGGGATAAGGAATCCCTACGTCAACGCGGTGGCTTTTTCCATAAGTGTGATGGCCATACTCGGAACCCATGAGCTGGGTCACAAGATCGCCGCGGCCTATCACGGCGTCAGGGCAACGATGCCCTACTTCATCCCCTTCCCCAGCATGCTGGGAACCCTCGGAGCGGTTATAAGGGTCAAATCACCGTTGCCGACGAGAAATGCCGCCATAGACCTCGGCGTCAGCGGCCCTATAGCCGGTTTTCTGGTAGCGATACCAGTGAGCATAATAGGGCTGAAGCTCTCGGTGCCGATACCCCAGAACCTGGTTCCGCCCACCGAGGGGGGAATCGTCTTCGGCGAGAACCTGTTCTTCATGTTAATAGAGAAATACGTGGTTACGTTCCCCGAGAACAGTGTCGTGTTCCTTCATCCAGTCGCCATCGCGGGATGGGTTGGAATTCTGGTGACATTCCTCAACCTCATCCCGGCGGCCCAGCTCGACGGGGGACATATAGCCCGCTCATTCCTCGGGGAGAAGGCCCACAGGTACCTCACGATGGTCGTTGGTCTAGTTCTCATAGGCATGAGCTTCCTCTGGGTTGGTTGGCTCATCTGGGGAATGCTGGTTCTCCTGATGGGCTCCGTTGGGAATCCTGGGGCACTTGACGAGGTCTCCCCAGTGTCAAGAAAGAGGCTTCTCCTGGCCGTCATTGCGGTGATAATATTCATAATCTCCGCAACGCCGAGACCGATGTGGGTCAGCGGTTGATTCCCTTTCTCTCCTTGAGTATCTGTTCGATGTCGTAGTATATGGAGTCCCTCGAAACGCCGAACATCCTGGCTATCTCCGATATGTTGAGAACCTTGGGGTTGTAGTTGAAGTCCCTGAGAACCTTGGCAAGTAGCTCCCTCCGCTCCTTTATGGTGTACTCATCAAAGGCTTTGGGTTCAAGGGGTGCGTTGTAAACAAGAACCGCAACCGCATATGTTCGCCTGGTGACGGGTGTTGTATAAGTTCCAACCTCGAAATCGACGATTTTAGCGTCTCTTGGAAGGGCCCGGTTGAGCTTCTCCAGCGCTTTTTGAATGGCATCCTCTTTGTGCTTTCCAGGAGAATAATCGGCCAGAACCCCCTTCCGTGCGTTACCCTGGGGATCGAGCAGAAGGGTTACCGTAAGATTCATGAAAGCTCCGAAGGTAAGGTGGATTTTTGAGGAATATATAATACCTCCACGATTAGATAGCAGATTCTTTGACTTTGCTACAACATCCTTCACACAATCCTCAATATTGACGGACTCCGATTGTACTGCCACTAATTCCACACGACCACCTCTGGGCTTTCTGCAGTATTGGGGAGATTTAACTTAAATTTGAGGAGAAAGCTATATAAGCTTTTTCAGTGCATTAATACATGAAGTAATCCTTCGGAGGTGGATAACATGAAGAGGAAAGCCCAAGGTGCCATCGAGTACCTGTTTATGATTGCTGCCGCCCTGATAATAATCCTGATTGTGGTCAGGCAGCTCCAGGGTAGGACGAGCACTGCTACAGAAACCATCAAAAATACCTCAAGTGCATTAGAGAGCAACCTTACAAACCTAAGTAGCACTAGTTGAGTTGCTTCCATTCTAATTTTACTTTTTAACCTTTTAAATTCACGGTAAGGATCTCATTTTGAGCATTACAGTCTATGGGGTGACCAATAATGGATAGAAACGCCCAGGCATCTATGGAATACATACTGATGTTTGCAGTAGGAATGTTAATAGCCGCTATAATAATTTATAAGTTAATAGGAATCAAAGGACTCGCTAGATGGGCGGGAGCTCAAATGAGTGATACGGGAGAAAATATATCCAAAAACCTTCAGAACCTGAGTAACACAACTAGGTGACAAGGTAAACCTTTTTAGGATGTCATTTTCAGCTTTATTCCAGGTGATGGACATGGGATTCCTCTCCTTCGGTTCAAAGAAGAGCAAAATAAAAAAGCTCATAGAAGAGGAGCGTTTTGATGAGATAGTCGCGATGGCAGTAAAAGACAGGAAAGCCTTTAACAGTCTCCTTGAACTCCTCGACGACCCGAATCCTGGGATAGTCGGGGACACGCTACTGATACTCACCAACGTTCTGGATACCAGCCCATCGGCGGCCAAACCCTACCTCTCTGAGGCGTTCTTCAGGAAGCTGATGAGGCTGATGGAGCGAAAGAACCCCTACGTGCGTGAAAACGCCATGATGCTATCCTACAAGATAGTGACCGGGTTTCCGGAGATAACCTCAAAGCATAGGGGCTGGATGGTAGACGTCATACGAAGGGGTCTGACCGAGGGCACCAAGGATCAGAAGGGCTTCCTGCTGATGGTGGTGGGAGAGCTGGGCCTCTCTGAGCTG
This sequence comes from Thermococcus sp. ES12, assembly GCF_012027515.1. Classification (NCBI taxonomy): domain Archaea; kingdom Methanobacteriati; phylum Methanobacteriota; class Thermococci; order Thermococcales; family Thermococcaceae; genus Thermococcus; species Thermococcus sp. ES12. The sequence continues at coordinate 437,029 of NZ_SNUP01000001.1, read as the reverse complement.
AGGCAAGAGGTCGAAGAGCTCGTCAACGTGCAGGATAAAGTTATACTTCCCTTCGAAGGCAAAAAGTGGATCCCACTGGGGGAAATAGCAAAGGAGACCCTCGAAAAACTTTCATGAGTTGAAATTCTATTGATTTGTTTTTGCTTTCGTTTCAGTTTCTGCGAAAGGTTAATAAGGATGGTTCAGTATTAACTACTCCAGGTGATACCATGCTTGAAGAGTTGCTGCTGCTGTTTTTCCTCTTCCTGGCCATCATGCTGGTGGTCAAGGTCGGCTTTGGCATAATCAAGTACCTAGTGGCCAATGCAATAATCGGTCTGATAATACTGTGGTTCACAAACTGGATAGGGATATCCGACGTGCCACTGACGGCACTGAACATCCTGGTGGTCGCCATAGGCGGAATACTCGGCGTCATAGCACTCATAATAGCCTACTGGTTCTAGCCGTTTCTTCCTAAACTTTTATAAATTCCCCACGTTTTTCTTCGTGCGGGAGAGAATTCTCGGAGAGTGATGCTCATGTCTCACAAGTCCGCTGAAATGTACGAGCTCAAAAAGAAGGTCGAGGAGCTGAAGAGTTATCGAGGTCGAGCTACCGAGCTGGTCAGCCTGTACATCCCCGCGGGTTACGACATAAACAAGGTCATGCAGCAGCTTAGAGAAGAGTACGGGACGGCTCAGAACATCAAGAGCAAATCGACCCGAAAGAACGTCCTCGGAGCCCTTGAAAGGGCCATGCAGCACCTCAAGCTCTACCGGAAGACGCCCGAGAACGGTCTCGCTCTCTTCGTCGGGAACGTCAGCGAGCAGGAAGGTGTAAGCGACATCAGGCTCTGGGCGATAGTTCCCCCTGAGCCGCTGAAGGTCAGGCTCTATCGATGTGACCAGACTTTTATAACCGAGCCACTTGAGGAGATGCTCCGTGTTAAAGACGCCTACGGCCTGATAACGGTGGAGAAAAACGAGGCGACCATCGGACTACTCCGCGGAAAGCGCATTGAGGTCATAGACGAGCTGACTTCAAACGTCCCCGGAAAGACGAGGGCTGGTGGTCAGTCCGCGAGGCGTTACGAGAGGATCCGCGAGCAGGAGACCCACGAGTTTATGAAAAGGATTGGCGAGCACGCCAACAAGGCCTTCCTCCCGCTCCTGGAGAAGGGCGAGCTGAGGGGAATAATCATCGGCGGCCCGGGGCCGACCAAGGAAGAGTTCGTCGAGGGCGACTACCTCCACCACGAGCTCAGAAAGAAGGTAATAGGCGTCGTTGACATCAGCTACCACGGCGAGTACGGCTTGAGGGAGCTCGTCGAGAAGGCCAGCGACATACTCAAGGACCACGAGGCGGTGAAGGAGAGGCACCTCATACAGAACTTCTTCAGGCACCTCGTCAAGGACACGGGGATGATAACCTACGGTGAAAAGGAGGTCAGGCAGGCGCTCGAACTCGGCGCCGTGGACACGCTCCTCATCAGCGAGGGCTACGACAAGGTTCGCGTTAGGGCCAAGTGCAACAACTGCGGCTGGAGCGAGGAGAAGACGATGAGCGAGCAGGAGTTCCACGTCTACAGGAAGAAGCTCACCCATTGCCCCAAGTGCGGCAGCCAGAACATAACCTTTGAGAAGTGGGACGTCGCGGAGGAGTTCATAAAGATGGCCGAGGAGGCCGGCTCGAACGTGGAAATCATTTCCCTCGACACGGACGAGGGCCAGCAGTTCTACAAGGCCTTTGGCGGCCTTGGGGCGTTCCTGAGGTACAAGATTCACTGAAATTCCCTTCCCGTTTCTTATTCTACGTTACAGGCTCGGAGGTCAGATACTCCATTCCACGCCGGCTTCCAACCGCTCACATTCTCCATTGTATCCTCTCCTCCGAACGGAACTTGACAATGATACACCGAAATTATTATAATCTGTGTGCACAATTTTGTGTTGGTGGGTTCATTGTTCGTTGACAGGGAGCGCGAGCTGGAGTTCCTAGAAAGAAAATGGAACGAGCCTGGGGCCCAGCTCATAATCCTTTACGGAAGAAGGCGCGTGGGGAAAACGGCCCTGATTAAACGGTTCCTCGAAGGGAAGCCGGGCGTGTATCATCTAGCCACGGCGGACTCAATGGCCGAAAACATCAGGGATCTCGGCAGGGCCCTCGCGCGTTTCACAGGCAGGGACTACTTCACGGACATCCGCGAGTTCACGAGGCTCCTCCTCAACTTCGGCAGGGAGGTTGGAAGGAAAAGGGTGGCCCTCGTCATTGATGAGTTCCAGTACCTCACGATGCTTGAAAGCGGCGTCTTGAGCAAGATGCAAAAGGCATGGGATGAGGGGTTGAAGGATACGGGAATTTTCGTAATCCTCTGTGGCTCCTCGGTGGGGATGATGGAGAGAATTCTGGAGTACAAAAGTCCACTCTACGGCAGAAGAACTGGACAGTGGAAGGTCTCCCCCTTTGACATCAGAGCCGCGGCCAGGATGCTTCCGGGGAAGGACTTTGAGGACCTTGTGAAGACGTACCTGGTCTTCGGGGGCGTTCCGTTCTACCTGGAGTTCGTGGGGACAAAGACGACGGAGGAGGCCATAAGAGAGCTCGTTCTCCGCAAAGGGGAGATTCTCTACGAGGAGCCGGAGTTCCTCCTGCGAGAGGAGTTCAGGGAGCCGAGAACATACAAGCTCGTCCTCAAGGGCCTCGCCCTCGGGTACGAGACCCTCGGTGAGCTCTCAGGCTACACGGGATTGGAAAGGAGTCACCTGTCCAGATATCTGGATATCCTCCAGAGACTTGACATGGTTGGTTATGAACTGCCCTATGGCAGGAGGAAGCGGGGGAGGTACTTCATAAGGGACAACTTCTTCGCCTTCTGGTTCCGCTACGTCTATCCCAACCTCTCAGACCTTGAGCTGGGACACGTCGAGGAGGTGTGGGAGAGGATTGAGCGGGACATCAACGCCTACTACGGGATGATGTTTGAGAGGCTCGTTAGGGAGATGCTGTCCCTCAGAATCATCGATTTCGGCCAGAGGAGCGTTCACCGGTGGTGGCACAAGGGTGAGGAGATAGATGCCATAGCCGAGCTGGATGGGGGGTTTCTGTTCGTGGAGGTCAAGTGGAAAAAGCTGAGCGGAAAGGAAGCCAAGAGGATACTGGAGGGCCTCAGAAGAAAGGCGGACAGGTTCGATGGAGAAAAAAGGTTTCTCCTGGTGGCAAGGAAAATAGAGGATAAGACCGACGGGATGCTCGACCTAGAGGATCTCAGGACTCTCGTAGAGGGAGACGGAATCAGCCCAGCACCCCGGTGAGGAGTTTCCTTATTTCCTCCTTCACGTCCTCGCCGTCCATCACGTACGGAGGCCTGAGGACGGGTTTTATCGAGAATCCCCTGAGCGACATGGCGAGCTTTATCGCGGAACCGAAGGATGAGGCAATGTCGTAAACCTTCGAGAGCCTCGCAAGCTTTCTCGCGTGCTGGAAAGCCTCCTCAAAGCGCTTTTCCTGGAAGGCCTTCCAGAGGGCAAGGTGAACCTCCGGAGCGAAGTTGGCACAGGCCATTATCCCCCCGTCCCCGCCCAGAACGAGCGTGTTGAGAAAGTGCTGGTCGAGGCCTGTGAATACCCTGAAGTCCTCCCTTTCGCCCTTTACATCAAGGATTACGTCCCGGACGTGGTTAACGCTGTCAATCGTCTCCTTGACCCCTGCGATGTTCGAATATTCCAGAGCCAGGCGTTTGATCAGGGGAACGCTCAGGGGGTTGGCACAGGACGGGATGTTGTAGAGGATGATCGGGATGTCCGTTTTCTCGGCCACCGTCGAGTAGTGTGCAAAGAGAGCATCATCATTCAGCGGGCAGTAGTAAGGGGGCGCTATGACGGCGTAGTCAGCTCCAATATCCTGGGCGTGCCTTGTGAGCTCCACGACCTCCGAGGTGCTGGAAGATGCCGTGCCCACGAGGTAGAAGGAAGCATTGACGAGCTCCCTGCCCCTCTCGGCCAGAAACTTTCTCTCCTCGATGCTGAGGCTCGTGAACTCACCGGTTGTCGCGTTGATGAATATCCCGTGAACACCGACCTTCTGGAGGAACTCAAGATGCTCCTCAAGAGCTGAAACGTCGATGGAGTAGTCCTCGTTGAAGGGCGTCACCAGGGGTACTATAACACCGCGCATGAGACCACCGGAAATGTTTGGGGCAGAAGGTATTTTAGGGTTCCGGGAAGTTTCTAAGTACCGGCACCGATACCTGGTATCGGGGGCGATACAAAATAAAATTAGAAACGCTGAATCACATCTTCTCCGGCGCCTCTATGCCGAGCAACTCAAGCCCGTTCCTGAGAACCTGCTTGACAGCCAAAACGAGCAACAGGCGCTCCTCCCTGATTCCTTCTGCGGCTTTAAGCACCGGGTGGTCCATGTAGAACTTGTTGAAGAGCGAGGCCAGCTCGTTGAGGTAAGCCGGAATCAGATGGGGCTTGATGTCCCTGCCGGCGCTCTCTATGACCTCTGGGAACTTGGCGAGGAGCTTTATGAGTTCCTTCTCCCTGTTGGTGAGCCTTGAGAAGTCGGCCTTTTCGAGCAGGGATTTCCACTCGACGTTGAAACCACTCTCGTCCGCCTTCCTGAGTATAGAGGCGCAGCGCGCGTGGGCGTACTGTATGTAGGGCGCGCTCTCCCCCTCGAAGTTCAGCACGTCGTCCCAGCGGAAGGTTATCACCTTGTCGGGGCTGTACTTGACGAGGTTGAAGCGAACCGCGCCTACTCCAACCGCTTCAGCTATCTCCTCCTTCTCCCCCTCGCTCAGGCCTGGGTTCTTCTCCTCGACGAGCTCCCTCGCCCTCTGCACGGCCTCGTTGAGGACCTCATCGACGGTGAAGCCGACCCAGGTTCCCTTCCTTCCCGAGAACTTGCCCTCTTCCCTCACAACGTGCTCGTAAGCGAGGTGGTGGAAGTTCCCGGCGGCATCCTCAAAGCCGAGGAGCTGGAGGGCGTACTTTATCGCCATCTGCGGGTGCCTCTGCTCCGCCCCGATGACGTTTATGACGATGTCCCCCCTGCCGAACTTACCCGGCATCTCCTCTCCGTCCGGCGCGGTCGTCCACGTCTCGTGGTTTCCGATTTTGTCCCAGGGCCTGTAGAGCATATCGGCCTTTACCTTGCCGAACTTCCAGAGGTGATACGCTATGTCCTTGCCGGTGTAGGTGGCGGTCCCGTCGCTCCTCCTGAGGACGAGGAAGGGGTTCTTCATGTCGGGGAAGAGCTTTCTGAGGTCCATCACGAAGGCTCCCCTGTATTTCCCCTCCGTGGCCCAGAAGAAGTTCTCGTTGGCCTCTATGAGCCCGTAGGCTTCCCCGAATATTCCGCTCCTCATTATGTCGCTCTCCCAGCTGAGCAGGTCGTAGGCTATGCCCATGCGGTAGGTGGTGAGCATTTGAGCTTTAACCACGCGCTCGGCCAGCTTCCTCCCGATTTCTGCTATCTCGTTGTCGCCTTCCTCAAGCTTCTTCATAAGCTCGCGAACCTCTTTATCGACCTCTGGATTCTCTTCAAGCCTCCTGTTCACCTCGACGTAGAGGAGCCCCATAACGTGGTCTATGAAGTCCTCCTTCAGGTTTTTCTCCCTCAGCTCGGCCTCGATCCTCTCGAACTCCTCCTTCATGTTGAGGTAGCCCCAGAGAACCTGCGCGAACTGGACGCCGAGGTCGTCGATGTAGTTCTGAACCTCAACGGTGTAGCCAAGCTTCCTCATGATCCTCGCCATCGTGTCACCGAGGACCGCGTTCCTCGCGTGCCCCATGTGGAGGGGCTTGGTTGGATTGACTGACGTGTGCTCCACAATGACCTTCTTTCCGTTTCCAAGGTCGCTTTCGCCGTAGGCCTCCCCGGTCTCAAGAATCTCGCGAACGAGGTCCCTTCCAAAGACGTCGTAGTTCAGGTAGAAGTTTATGTAGCCATTCACAGCCCTGACATCCGCGATCTCGTCGGGAAGCCTCTCCCTCAGCCGCTCAACTATGTCCTCAGCGATGAGCCTTGGAGCCTTCCTGAAAACCCTGGCAAGCTGAAAGGAAACCGTCGTTGCAAAATCACCGAGCTCTATACTGGGAGTGTCGTCAAAGGTTATCTCGCCTTCCCATTCCTTTCCTTCTTCTTCAAGCATTTCCTTCAGAGTTTCCCGGAGGATGAGCCTGATCTTATCCTTAACCTGAGAGTATCCCATTCCCACCACCGCAACCACTTATACCCAACCTTTAAAAAGTTCTCCGACGGATTTACTTTGGGGATGGGTATGAAGCACCACGTTGGAGAGCACAAGGCCAAGAAGGGTCTGATAAGGATAGAATTCGATGAGAGGGATGGAATAGCCGAGCACGTTAAGATTACCGGAGACTTCTTCATACACCCCGAAGAGACCGTCCAGGAACTCGAAAGAGAGCTCGAAGGACACAGACTTGACGAACTGGAGAGGGTGATGGACGAGTTCTTTGCGGTGAGGATGGACGTGGAGATGCCCTACGTCAACGTTGAGGACTTCAAGATAGCCCTGAAGAACGCCCTCAGAGAGTGAGGTGGGCCCCATTGCTCAAAGTTGATGTGGAGGTTCCCGGAAAAACCTTCGGATATCTCATTATGGTTTTCCTTGCGGCATCTTTTATCGGGTATGCCTTCGCGGTTGGAAATCCCAGCGCCGCGATGGAGGCCCTTAAGAGACTCGCCGAACAGATAGGGCCGATCTCCGACTCCAGCTTTGAGAACTTCGTTAAGATATTCACCAACAACTCCATGGTGGCACTCTTCATGTTACTCTCAGGCCTTTTCTTTGGCATAGGCCCCTGGCTCATAATGGCCTTCAACGGCTTCATGGTCGGTCTCGTTGTCAGAGCGGTTCAAGAAAACGGCGAACTCTCCTTTTCTCAGATAATCCTCGGTCTGATACCCCACGGGGTTATTGAGATACCTGCGATAGCACTCGCGGGAGTCTCCGGGATAGTCTGGTACCGTGAGATAGTTAGGGGAGAAGGTGAAACTGGAGAAAGGTTCAGGAAAGGGGCGGAAAAAGCCCTGAAACTATTTGTGGTCTCAGTTCTGCTCCTCCTTGTTGCGGCCTTCATTGAGGCCTACATAACCCCGCGCGTTGCCGGGGTCTGAAGTCTCCTCCACCTTCGTCGTCATGAACGTTCCGAACTCCTCGTAGGTCTCTATCTCGCGCAGGATTACATCCATTGGATTCTCGAAACCGCTCACGACGCTCCGTATGTAGGTCCGGTAGCTACCGTTCATCTCCATCATGCGCTCCGCCATCATGGCGACCTTCACCGGGTCGGTTGAGTGGAACTTCACACCCTTCTCCACGAGCCACTTGGTGACTGCCAGCAATCTTCCGGGGTAGGTGGAGATCGTAGGGGTTCCGAGGGCTATGGCTTCCCTGTTCATTGTTCCACCGGCACCTATCATGAGTTTAGCGTAGTATAGCAGGCTGAGACTGTCAACCGGCTTTTCAGGCATCAGCACATTTTCAAAGTGTTCAAAACGTCTCCTCTGCTCCTCTGTTCTTGGGAAAAGTACTATAGGGACATCCGGGAGGAGCGGAATAACGTCCTCAAGAACGCTCCTCGGAGGCCCGTTGAAGTAGTTGGCCTTTATCGGCTCAGTGCGCATGACTATGTACTCCCCGCGCCTTAGACCCAGCTCCTTCAAAACCTTCCTGTCTGGAATGAAGCCGTAGAGATGGGCCAGCTCTGAAAAGCCCTTAACTGGGCGCATCCCATTTGGGTCGGCACCACATCTGAGGAGTTCGTAGGCGTCAATGGCTGTTGGGTAGAGAAGGAGTGTGGTGTAGGGGAGTATCAGCTTGTTCTGGGCAACGGCCGTTTCGTTATCAACAAAACCTACCGAGGGTATCTGGAGGCCGAAGGCAACCCTTGGAGCTTCAGCAGAGTGTTTGTAAAGGGCCAGGTCGGGTTTTTCCTCAATTATGAGCTTGGACAGCTTGTACATCCTCTCGGTACCCGCCAGGAGTTTGCCTTCAAGGGTGGCACCGCCGTGCTTTCCCACAACATAATAGTCAAATCCCAACATGTCGAGGATTCCGGTGAGCCCGTCGAACTCACGGGTCGTGACCAGAACCTCATGTCCAGCCTTCTCAAGCTCCCTTATTACACCTTTGAAGAAGTGAACGTGAGGGGCGTTCGTGATGTCAATCCATACTTTCATTTTACCACCCAATTACTGGACAACTCTGTTCAATATAAGGCTTTCCCAAAAACGATTGTGAAGCGTTCTTTTCAAAGTTTTGTCATGCCGTTTTAAGGCCAAGGAACGTTTAAAACGCTTTCTTTCGGTGAAATTGAGAAAAGCACACGATATCCTGCGGGAAGAAAAACGTTGGAGGGGCCGAGAGAGGTCAAAGTCAGGCAGATGAGGGAAATCCGGCCGGAAATCGTTTTTTGGAAAAGGCTTTTATTCAGGGACGGAGTTACGGGTAGTGGGTGGAAAGCATGCTGGACAGGATAGAAAACAGAAGTGTAGAGATAGCCGTGATAGGTCTGGGTTACATAGGTCTTCCAACTGCGATAATGTTCGCCAACGCAGGTTTTAGAGTCACCGGATACGAGATTAGAAAGGAGGTCGTTGAAAAGATAAACTCCGGGAAGGCTCACATCGTCGAACCGAAGATAGACAGCCTCCTTAAAAGGGCCATTGAAAACGGCAACCTGAGAGCAACATCTGACCCGGAAGACATCAGGGGCAAGGATGCCTATATAATCTGCGTGCAGACGCCTTTAAAGGACGACAAGACTCCTGACCTCTCATACCTAGAGGGCGCCGTCAAGACGGTTGCCAACACGATGAAAAAAGGTTCCCTCATAATAATCGAAAGCACCGTTCCACCGCTCACCACAGTTAAGATGGCAACGCTCATAGAGGAGCTAACGGGCTTCAAGGCTGGAAGGGACTTCCACATGGTTCACGCCCCGGAGAGGGTGATGCCGGGGAGGATATTTAAGGAGCTCGTCTACAACTCACGCATCTTCGGCGGGATAACCCCCGAAAGTGCCGAGCTTGCCGAAAGCCTCTACCGCTCCTTCGTCAAGGGGCAGACCTTCAAGACCAGCTCCACCGTTAGTGAAGTCGTCAAGCTCATGGAGAACACCTTCCGCGACGTCAACATAGCCTTGGCGAACGAATTCGCCTTCCTCGCCCACCAGTATGGGATAGACGTCTTTGAGGCGATAGAGCTGGCCAACACCCACCCGAGAGTCAGGATACACTCACCCGGCATAGGCGTCGGCGGCCACTGCCTTCCGAAGGACCCCCACCTTCTCCTCTGGCCGGCGAAGGAGGACTTCGGGCTGATAAGGCTTGCAAGGGAGATAAACGACTCGATGCCCCTCTTCACCAAGGATTTGCTCTTCTCGGCCCTTAGGGAACTCAACGTTCCACCGGAGGACGCTGTAGTGGCGGTTCTCGGTCTGGCCTACAAGGGCGACAGCGACGACACAAGGAATTCCCCCGCCCTGGCCTTCATAGGGGCCATCGAGGGTGACGTCGCGGAGGTGAGAACCTACGACCCCTTCGTCGGGGGGAGCGCGGGAAGCGTTGAAGACGCTCTTAATGGAGCCGACGCGGTCGTCATAGCGACCGACCACACAGCCTTCAAGTCTCTCGACTGGGAGAAACTCGGAAAGCTCATGAGAAGCAGGATTCTGATAGACGGCAGGCACGTCGTGGAGAAACCGCCCCGCGGATTCGTCTTCAGGGGTGTTGGGAGGGGAGAGTATTGAAGCCCGCCTTCGTCTTTGGAACGCGGCCGGAGATAATAAAGCTCGCCCCCCTCATAAGGGCGTTTGAGGAGAGAGAGGTTAAACCGCTCCTCGTGCACACGGGGCAGCACTACGACTATGAGATGAGCAGGGTCTTCCTTGAGGAGCTCGGGCTTCCCGAGATAGACCACCACCTGGAGGTCGGCTCCGGAACACAGGCGGAGCAGACCGGGACGGCGATGATAAAGATCGAGCGGGTTCTGATGGAAGAAAGGCCAGATGTAACCATTGTCCAGGGAGACACCAACACGGTTCTGGCCGGAGCCCTGGCAAGCGTCAAGCTGAAGATACCTGTGGCTCACGTTGAAGCGGGTCTGAGGAGCTTTGACAGGACGATGCCGGAGGAGATAAACAGGGTTTTAGCGGATCACGCGAGCGAGGTTCTCTTCGCGCCGACCGAGGAGGCCAGAAAGAACCTTGAACGCGAGGGCATAGCGGAGAACGTCTACGTCGTCGGCAACACCGTCGTTGATGCGGTTCTTCAGAACGCTGAGCTGGCCGAGAGCAAGAGCGACGTCCTGGAAAGGTTCGGCCTGAGGCCAAGGGAGTACGTTCTGATAACAGCCCACAGGGCCGAGAACACAGACAGCAGGGAGAACCTGGCTAAGCTGGTGAAAATCTTCGAGAGCCTGCCGATGACCGGAATTTATCCCATGCACCCTCGCACGAGGAACAGGCTGAAGGAGTTCGGCCTGTGGGAGAGGGTAAGCTCGGCCGAAAACCTGATTGTAACCAAACCCCTCGGCTACCTCGACTTCCTCAGGCTGGAGAAGAACGCCTTTGCGATAATGACGGACTCCGGTGGAATACAGGAGGAGGCGATAATCCTCAACGTGCCCTGCTTAACCCTCCGCTACAACACGGAAAGGCCGGAAACGATTGAGGCCGGTGGCAACATCCTAGTCGGTCTCGAAAAGGAAAGGGCGATAGGTTATTTGAGGAAGCTCATGGACGACGAGGAGTTCTACAGGAGAATGGCGAGCGCGCCGAACCCATTCGGCGATGGAAAATCTGGGGAGAGGATAGCCGACATACTGCTGGGACTTTACAAAGAGGGAAAACTAAAGGTGAAGAGCTCAAGGTTCATTTAATCAGAGCTTTTCTCCCTCTTCCCCTCCAGTTCGAGGTCTTGAACCTGGCCGGCTATAACTTCGGCCGCTTGTTTCAGGAGGTAGTTGTGATAACCCCTGACGCTTATAATTCCCACCGATTCGTCGGAGATGTCCGCCAGAATGTACGCCTGAACCTGTGGTTCCGTGGTGTTCAAGAACTCTATCAGCGCCCTTTTCTTATTGGTGGCGTTCCTGTACCTGAGGTAGTGAGAGGGATCGCCGGCGCTTGAGTATATCGCGACGACCCTTACCTCACCCCGCGCAAACACGGGGAAATAGCTGACGTTGGACCACTCAACCCACACGGCTAAGAATTGACCGTCGCACTCAACGGGGGCCGAAAGGAGAAGAACCCTGTATCCCTTGGACATCAGCTCACCGGCCACGAGTTTTCCAAATGGAGAGTCAGGATAAACGCAGAAGCCAGTATAGAAGGTCGCGTTGGCGTTCTTCAATGCTCCAACCCGGGCGGTTGAATGTGTTTCGGACTTTGCCAGGGCAAAATCGCCGAAGTAGAACGCAAGAACCAGGATTATCACGACTATACCGGCAAGGTGCACTTTTCCCATTCCTCCCCCCCAGTAACATAACACCATACCGGAATTTAAACTTTTTGGAGTTAAATTTGAACGATGTCCAAAAAATTAGTGAATTCGACATTGAAGTGGTTATGGGATGGAGACAGCGGCCCGGTTCTCGCATGATTCATATGATAAAGGCAAGCTATCAGACAGGCGTGCCGATGTAAATACCGTGCCTCGTCCTGACTATCCTCACCCGGATTCTGTCTCCTATCTCGGCGTCCGTATTTATGACCTCGATGAGCCTGTTCCTAGCTTTCGCCAGCATTTCACCCTTTATCCTCCCGGGGAGGACGACCTCCGCCCTGACTATTTCCCCGGGCCGGAAGGCGAGCGGAATGAACTCTCGCTTCTCCATGCCGAAGTGCTTCGGCCTCAGGACGAGGGGCCTCATCCCCGTTTTTTCCTCCAGCTTCCTGAGCCAGGCGTAGAATTCCTTGAAGGGGACGAGCTTTGCTATCGTCGGGTTCCTGCCGAACTTGTAGGGGATGTAGTTCTGGAAGCCGAGGGCCGGCCAGCGCTTCCCGGCGCCGATTTTCCGTGCAAACTCGATGAAGGCCTCGGCCTCGTCGTCGTTTATCCCGAAGATTATTACCGGGGCGATGAGGACGTCTATCCCAGCGTTGACTAAAGCTTCCGCCATATCGAGGACGTGCTCGAGGTCGTAGCTCTTCATCCCCATGAGCATCTTGGCCTTTTCCGAATCGAGGGAGTGAAGAGAGAGGTTCACCCTGTCGAGACCGGCCTCGGCGAGCTCCTCGACAAGCCTGTCGTTGAGAAGAGTTCCGTTGCTCTGCATCGAGATAACGGAGACGTTAGGGTGCTCTCGGAGGGCCTGGACGAGCTCGACACGGAAAGGGTAGAGGAGTGGTTCACCCTGGCCATCGAGATGAGCCTCAAGCCCCCTCCCCTTTATCCTCGCCACCTCGTCGAACCACTTCATCAGGTAGTCTATGTCAACCACGTAGTCGAGCTTCCTCGTCCTCGAGTAGGGCCCTTCATCGACGGAGCAGAAGATGCAGCTTAAATTACACCCGCTGACACCGCGGATCTGTATGAGGTTCGTCCCCCTGTCTATCAAACCGAAGGCGTTGTAACCGAGGAGCGGGATTTCCATGCCCTCGTGGATGTAGAGGACCTTCCTCCCGGTGTAGCGGTTCCTCAAAAGTGCGCCGAGGTTGTTCTGGACGTAGATTGCAACGTACTTCTCAACATCTGGATAGTCCGTGTCTATGACCAAGGCTCCGTTCTTCGCGGTTATCTCGGGTCTCACGCGGTATTTCCTTTTAATAACCCTCACGAGCTCATCCTTCTCAAAGTCAGCGTAGAGCGTCTCGCGCCACACCAGCCTTACTCTCTCACCGATGTCCTCAAAACGGGTGTGGGGGAGCCTTACCTCGATCATATTTGCGGGTTTCGCGGAGGTTTTAAAAATCCGCCGATGGATAAAACATCCGCTCCTTGGTGGCGGATTCCCGGCATTAGGCCCAAAGGTTTTTAAGGAGAGGCCTTTTGCCATCATGCGAACATGGAAACATTTTAATATTATTGAATTAAACAGTCTAGTGATGGACTAGTGTGGGTGATAGGGAATGTGGGGAAAGATTGAGCATTACTTTGACGAGTATCCCGTTAGGAAGCAGATAGCCAAGACGCTTCTCAAGTACGGTCTCAGGGTCTCAGATGACATGAAGATTAAGGCCGGCGACATAGAGGTTCCGTACACCAAGATTGCGAAGGCCCTTGACGTTGACCGGCGCGTTGTGAAGGAAACAGTCGGGATGATACTCAAGATACCCGAGCTGAAGGAGATATACACAAACCTCGAGCCAACCGTTCACATGAAGTACGTCGGCAGGCACGTCGGCTACGGTGTCATCGAGATCGAACCAGAACCCCGGGCTATAGGGATCCTCGCCAAGATCGCCCAGAAGATAGCCGAGAGGGATATAAACATCATCCAGGTCGTTGCCGAAGACCCCGAACTTTACCCCGAGGCAACGCTCACGATAATCACCGAAAAGCCTATCCCGGGCGACCTAATCAACGAACTCTCCAAACTGGAGGGTGTCAAGAGGATATCCATCTACTAACGGATTCCCCATTTTGACTGAAATTTTTGTCAATTTTTCCATGAATCCCGGGAACAGATTTGGGAACTTCGTGACTCCTCTCAAGTTATGCGCCATGAGGAACCCTTTCTAACATCAGAGAACAAGTCTGATGCCCCTATTTTAACCAAACGTTTTAAACCTTTGTTCTTCGCAGGTAAGGTTTATAAGTCATTGTTTAAAACCAAAAATTAGCTTCGCTTAACTCTATTGGGAGCACTTCCATCAACCTGCGGAGGGTTGTCGAATGGGAGAAGCAAGCAGGATAAGCCGCTACCTGTACACGGTTATCGTACTGTTCCTGATATGGCTGTTTCTAACGGCCAGTTTGGACCCACAGGAACTGGAAATCGGCCTGCTACTGTCACTCATCGTCGGTGCCTTCACCTACGAGATATTCACAACGAACGGCCTCGCAAACCTCAGTCCAAAGAGGATAGCATATGCCATAGCGTACATCCCCTACTTCCTGTGGGCGATGATAATGGCAAACCTCGACGTCGCATACAGGGTTCTGCATCCCAAGAGACCCATAAACCCGGGAATAGTTGAGTGCAAGACCGTTCTCGAAAGTGACGTTGGGAAGCTCAGCCTAGCTAACTCCATCACCCTAACTCCAGGAACCATAACCCTCGACGTGGATGGGGACAAGTACTTCATCCACTGGATAGACGTCAAGGATGATTCTGTCGAAGGCGCCTCCAAGAACATAACCCAGCCCTTTGAAAAGTTCCTGAAGGTGATCTTCGGATGATAGGGATAAACATTTATCTCGCTCTTATAGCCATAGCAACGCTGCTCAGCATGTACAGGGTATTCAGAGGACCGACCACCGTTGACAGGCTCGTTGCCGTCGACATCATGACCACGATAACCACGGGACTCATGGTTCTCTTCGCGCTCTACTACCAGAGGATGATATTCCTCGACGTTGCGCTGGTTTACGCCATACTAGCCTTCGGTGGAGTCATAGCATTCGCGCGCTACCTGGAGGGAGGCCTATGAACGCGCTCGCAGCCATCGGGGAAATCCTCGTACTGCTGGGAACTTTCTTCTACTTCCTGTCGGCACTGGGCCTCATAAGAATGCCCGACGTCTACAACAGGATGCAGACATCGACCAAGAGCGCCACGCTCGGTTCACTCGGTGTCCTGGTGGGCGTAGGAATCTGGGCCCTCGGCACGGACTTTGGAAGCATTCCCTGGCTCACAAAGACGGTGGTCATAGCAGTCTTTCTGCTGCTCACCAACCCGATAAGCGCCCACGCGCTCATAAGGGCGGCCTACAAGAGCGGCATACCCCTCTGGGAGGGCAGCGTTGTTGACAGGTACAGGGAGCACCTGGAAGCCAAGGAGAAGGAGAAAGTTGAGGCTCCCGAGGGAGCCGAAGAAACACCCGCCGAGGAGGGTGGTGAGGAATGAACTGCATAACCTGCATTGAGTACATCATAGTGGGCATCATGATAATATCCGCGGTTCTCGCGGTGGAGTGGAGGGACCTCCTGGCGGCTGCCGTTGGAATGGCCGCGGTAAGCCTGTTCGCCTCACTGCTGTTCTTCATGCTGCAGGCACCGGATGTTGCGATGACGGAGGCGGCCATAGGCGCAGCACTCAGCGGTGCGATATTCATCTTTGCCATCAAGAGAACCCAGCGCTTTGAGACCGAAGAGGAGGAGAAGCCCGGCTGGTGGGTGAGGTGGTAAAAATGCTCAAGCGCGCACTCGCGATAATTTCCCTGCTCATAATCGGCTACTGGCTCGCCCAGGGCCTCGCTGGAGTCCCGTTCGGCGAGGACAAAATGCTGGTGGGCCAGTACTACCTCGACCACGTTAAGGAACAGACCGGAGCCGTCAACGCTGTAACTGCCGTGGTCGTCAACTACCGTGGGTTCGATACCCTCGGTGAGGTCACCGTCCTGTTCATAGCATCGACCGGAGTGGGAGCACTCCTCTGGAGGAGAAAGAAAAAGAGAACTGCAAAGACCGAGGGTTCCATAGTCCTCACCACCGGAACGAGGCTTCTGGTGCCCTTCGTCATGCTCTTCGGTGCGTACATCTTCATCCACGGACACCTCACACCGGGAGGAGGATTCCCCGGCGGAGCCACCATCGCCACCGCGTTCCTGCTGCTCTACCTGGCGTTCATAACATATGAGATACCTCATAAGGGCTTCGAGAAGACGGAAGGGCTCGCCGGAATGGGCTACGTTCTCGTCGGTCTAATAGGTCTCGCCATAGGCGGCTACTTCCTCTTCGACTGGATATGGCAGACCTGGAACTTCGGCACGGAAAACATCGGCAGACTCTTCAGCGGTGGCTTCATACCAATAATCTACACCATCATCGGCCTGAAGGTCGGCACCGAGCTCAGCGGCATCATCGACAATATGCTCAAGGAGGAGGTGAGCGAATGATCAGCGTCTACTACTTCGGCGCCATCTCACTTATCCTCGTAGGGCTCTACGCGATACTGGTCAAGAAGAATCTCCTGAAGGTGCTCATCGGACTCAGCATTATGGAAACGGGCGTGAACCTGCTCCTCATCAGCGTTGGCTACGTCTCAGGAAGGAGCGCGCCGATACTGAGCGAGGGCATCGGCCCGAACCAGGCGGTTGACCCAATCCCGCAGGCGCTCGTTCTCACCGCGATAGTTATAGGCGTCGCCACCACCGCCATGGCCCTTAGCGTTGCCATGCTGATCTACGAGAAGTACGGAACTCTTAACATCGAGGAGATAAGGAGGTTGAGAGGATGAACGGGCAGTACGCCGCTCTGCTCATAGCGCTACCCCTCATCAGCGCGTTCTTCGTGCCCCTGCTGAAGGGCGCCGGTAAAAACGCGATCAAGTATTTCCTAATAGCGGTCACCGCACTCCAGACAGGAATAGCCGCGTGGGTGTTCCAGTGGGTTTATTCCACGGACCAGCCGATAATCGTCATCGCCGGTGGCTGGAAACCACCCGTTGGAATCAACCTGTACTTCGGCCACTTCGCGGCCCTCTTCGTGCTCATCGTCGCGGCAATCAGCTTCCTAATGGCAATCTTCAGCCTGAAAGCCATTGAGGTCGAGCCGATAGACAAGTACGCCATGCTCTTCCTGCTCCTCATGCTCGGAGCCACGGGAATGATAGCGACCGGCGATATATTCAACCTCTTCGTCTTCATGGAGATAACTGCAATCAGCGCCTACGCTCTAACCGCCTACAACAAGACGGGTGAGGCCGCCGAGGCTTCGATGAAATACATCGTCCTCGGTGGAATAGGCTCCAGCTTCTTCCTCGTTGGCATAGCACTCATCTACGGCTCCCTTGGAACCCTGAACATGGCACAGATAGCGCAGCTGGCGGCAACAATGGACCCGACCGTTGCCCAGGTGGGGCTGGCGCTTATAATCTTCGGTCTGGCCGTTGAGGCAGAGCTCTTCCCGCTCAACGCATGGGCGCCGGATGCATACCAGGCCGCACCGCACCCGGTAACCGTCATGTTCTCGGCCTTCGTCGTCAAGGCCGGACTCTACGCGATGGCCAGAATTCTCTACCTGATGCAGGCGGTGGAGAGCTGGGGTTCGGTCCTCAGACTGCTCGTTATACTGGCAACGCTCACGGTAATAGTTGCAGAGCTTGCCGCACTCAGGCAGAGGAACGTCAAGAGGATGATAGCGTACTCCAGCATAGCCCAGATAGGCCTCATCGCGCTCGCTCTCGCGCTCGGAACCCAGAGCGGTGTTGATGCAGGGGTCTTCCATATGATAAACCACGCCATCGTCAAGGCCATGCTGTTCCTCGCGGTCGGTTACGTTGCGATGACCCTCGGAGGGGCCGACATCGAGAACTTCCGGGGACTTGGAAGGAAAATGCCCCTGACCGCATTCGCCATCTCAGTCGGTGCAATAGCCACAGTTGGAATACCGCTGTTCAACATCTTCTGGAGCAAAATCAGGATAATACTCGCCACCCTCCAAGTGGGCTACACGTGGGCGGCGGCCCTGGTGCTCACCGCAAGCGTCGTGGAGGCGGTCTATTACTTCAGACTGCTCCACACAATCTGGTTCGAGGGAGACGGGGAGAGGATTAACGAGAACATCGTTATCGGCCTCATGGTGCTTTTCCTCGCGGCCCTCGTGGTCGTGATAGGAATCTACCCGGACTATGCATGGAGCCTTGCCCAGAAGGCCGGAAACGACATCTTCAACGTTGCCCAGTACGTTAAGAACGTTCCGCTGATGGGGGTGGGAGCATGATCAACGAACTCCTCATCATACTCTTAGCGCCCCTGGTAGCTGGGGTCATAGCTTGGGCGCTCGATATAAAGGGTGTGAGGGAAATCATCGGCCTCATAGGTGCGGCCATACCCCTCGCGTACCTGGCTAAGCTTTATTCCACCGTCCTGAACGAGGCGGTGAACTACTCCGTCACGGTGAGTGGGTTCACCCTGCAGTTCCAGCTCAACAGCATGAGCTGGTACTTCGCGGTGGTGGCCTCCCTGGTGGGCCTCGCGATGGCCTTTGGGATGGCCTCAACCTCCAAGAGCTCCTACGACTGGCTCTTCGCACTCATGAGCTACACGGGAGTGCTCGGTGTTTTCCTCAGCCAGGACTTTGTGGGATTCTTCCTGTTCTGGGAGATGATGACCTTCGCCAGCTTCATGATGGTCGTCAGGAGGAACAGGCACGAGTCCCTCAAGTACTTCGTGCTGAGCGTTGTCGGAGCCTACGCGATGCTGATAGCGATAGGCATCATCTACGCAAAGACAGGGGCCCTCGACTTCGCCACCATCAGGCAGGCACTGTATCTCGATGCAAGCCTCGGTTCAATAAGCACAGCTGAGACCGCCCTTATATTCGGGCTCTTCCTCACGGCGTTCGGCGTTAAGGCCGGTGCCGTTCCACTCCACGTCTGGGCGCCGGGTGCTTACAGCGAGACGGACCAGAGCTACACCACATTCTTCAGCGGCGCCCTCAGCAAGGCGGGAGCCTATGGATTCCTCCTGCTCTACATCCTGATGGGCTACAAGCTCTACGCGGCCCTCGGAACATTCCATGGCCACCTGACCTTTGCCTACATAATGGCCTGGCTCGGTGCGATAACCGTAGTCGTTGCCGGCTTCCTCGCGGTTCTTCAGGAGGACATCAGGAAGCTCTTCGCCTACTCCTCGGTCAGTCAGGTTGGCTACATACTGCTCGCCTTTG
Source organism: Thermococcus sp. ES12 (assembly GCF_012027515.1). Classification (NCBI taxonomy): domain Archaea; kingdom Methanobacteriati; phylum Methanobacteriota; class Thermococci; order Thermococcales; family Thermococcaceae; genus Thermococcus; species Thermococcus sp. ES12. The sequence continues at coordinate 418,237 of NZ_SNUP01000001.1, read as the reverse complement.
GACTCGGAAGCAGTCTCGGCTTTGCGGGAGGTCTCTTCCACGTGCTCAGCCACGCGGTCTTCAAGGGCCTCTTCTGGCTCGTCACTGCCGCGATAATCCTCCAGACCGGAAAGACCCAGTTCAAGGACATGGGCGGTCTGGCGGAAAAGATGCCCTTCACCTTCGCGATGGGACTCATAGCGGTGCTGAGCCTTTCGGGAATTCCGCCTATGGCGGGCTTTGCCAGCAAGTGGCTCATCTACGAGGCCGCAATAAGCGCCCACATGCCCCTCGTTGCTGGAGCAATATTCCTCGGAAGCGGTATAGCGTTCGCCTACGTTGTCAGGTTCCTCTACGCGGTCTGGTTCGGCCAGAGACCGAGCGACCTTGAGGACGTCAAAGAGGCCCCGCTACCGCTCCTCATCGGAATGGCCATACTGGCGATTCCCAACCTCCTCTTCGGTGTTGCACCCGGCATTGTCACCGAGTACCTCAACAAGATGCTCGGCGGCGAGATAGTGGGCGGCGACTACTACAAGCTCGTTACCCCAACGGGAACCTACAACGCCCTGCTGGTGACGATAGCCCTCACAATTGGCCTGGCAATAGCTGGATTGGTATACCTCTACGGAGCCAAGGTCAGAAAGATAAGCATCACCAACACCTACCAGTCAGGTAACCCCGTCACGGAGGAATTCAACCTCAGCATCAGGAAGAACTTCTACAGGCCTCTCGCGGAGGCCCTTGAGTTCTGGCTCAAGTACAGCTGGGACAGGTTCTACGAGCGCCTGGCAGGCATAGCGGAGGATTTCGCTGACTCGCTCAGGCAGGCCATGTACAACGGCAACGTTCAGAGCTACTCGTGGTACCTGGCGATAGTGCTACTCATCTTAGCGCTGTGGGGGGTGTTGTGAATGATTGACTGGAGGCTCATCCTGGAAGTCATTGGAATGCTGATATACGCCACCTTCATGGGCTTCATATTCATGGGTATAGAGAGAAAGGCCATGGCGAGAATTCAGCGCCGTGTCGGACCGCCCATATACCAGCCAATAATAGACACCCTCAAGCTCCTCGGCAAGAAGGAGAGCGTTACCCACGGCTTCATCTACGACTTCGGCCCTGTGTTCGCCCTCGGAGCCAGCATAGCAGCGTTGCTCTTCATTCCCCTCGCAGGCTTCCGCCTCTTCAGTGCCAACGCAGACCTCATCGTCGTGGCCTATCTCCTGGAGGTTCCAATGCTCGGCATAATGCTCGGTGCCATGAGCTCTGGCAACCCGTATTCAGCGGTCGGTGTCCAGCGTGGACTGCTCACCATGGTGGCCATGCAGCTCCCCTACGGTCTGGCTTTGATAGCCATCATCCAGCACTGGGGAACCTTCAAGCTGAACGAGCTGGTGTCCCTCCAGCAGGCCCACGGATGGAGCATCCTCGTCCCGGCGCTCTTCCTGGCGATGATAGTCTTTGACATAGTCTTCCAGGCGATGCTCGGCCTTGAGCCCTTCGACATAATCACCGCCCCCGCGGAAATCTCGATGGGTCCGATGGTCGAGTACGGCGGCAAGCACGCGGCACTGCTCTTCACCCAGCACGCGGTACAGCTCTTCGCGGAGACGGCATTTTTCGCCGTGATATTCCTCGGAGGAGCCAGTAACCTGCTCGAACTTCTAATAAAGCAGATAGCGGTGCTCTTCATAGCGATATTCGTGGCCAGCATCTACCCGAGGTTCACCATAGACCAGGCGGCCAAGTTCTTCTGGAAGTGGCCGACCATACTGGGAATAATAGCCGTGCTCCTGACGATGTGAGGTGATGTGGATGAGCGAGAGAAAGAATGATGAGTTCATAACCTACGAGCTCCAGGAGTTCAAGCTCTTCGAGCCCCTGTTCAACTGGGCCAGGAAGAAGAGCCTCTGGATAGTGGCCTTCTGTACCGGATGCGGCGGTATCGAAATGCCGCCGCTGGCCACAGCCAGATACGACTTCGAGCGCTTCGGGATAATGCCCAACCCGGCACCGAGGATGGGTGACCTCTTCCTCATCACGGGCTACGTAACTCCAAAGACCCTCAAGAGGATAATCATAACCTACGAGATGATGCAGGATCCCAAATACGTCATGATACACGGCTCATGCCCGATAAACGGCGGAGTCTACTGGGACTCCTACAACGTGGTCAAGCAGTTCGACAAGTACCTTCCGGTTGACGTTGCCATAGCCGGCTGCATGCCAAGACCGGAAGCTGTCATGGACGGGATAATGGAGATAATGCGCAAGATAGAAGAAGGAACAGCCGACGGCTGGAAGCGCTATAGGGAGAACTACGAGTACTACCGGAAGAATCAGGATGAACTGTTCGGGGAAGGATGGCGCGAGAAGGACGCCAGGAGGTGGCTGGCATGGATATGAACGAGAAGCCCAAGGTTGAGGAGAAGGTTGAGGAGCAGAAGCCCCAGGAGGTTCCTGAAGTAGAGGCTCCAAAGCTCCCTGACACTAAGGAGGGGAAGCTGGTCGCAGAGCTGCTTGAAAAGGCACCGTACGCCGAGGGCAACGTCAGGCGTGAGAGGCGCGTTGAGTTCAAAGTCCCTGCGGACAGGATAAAGGAGTTCCTTGAGCTCGCGAGTGAGAAGTTCGAGATGCTCATCCAGATAAGCGTCGTTGACTGGCTCAAGGAGGGCGAATTCGAGCTTGTCTACCAGCTCTGGAGCGTCAGTGAAAGCGTCCACGCCTTCGTGAGGACGAGAATACCCAGGGAGAACGCGAGAATGCCGACCATCATGGACATCTGGCCCGTCGCCGAGACCTACGAGAGGGAGGCGCACGAGTTCTTCGGCATAGTATTCGAGGGCAACCCGAGGCTCGGGCCGTTCATCCTTGAGCCGAGGGAGTACGAGAAGCACCCGCTCAGGAAGGACTTCAACATGATAGGCTACGTCAAGACGATATACGGCGAGGACTTTGACAGATACGATGAGAGCAAGACCAATTACGTGATATGAGGTGATGATCATGAGCAATTTGGAAGTCCCGAAGGAACTTAGGGAAGAGGCAAAGGCGCACGATATGTATCTCCATCCCATAGACAAGGATACCTATGAGCTGTTCTTCGGTCCGCAGCACATGGCCACCGAGAACTTCAGCATAATCCTGAAGATGGACGGAAGCAGGGTTGAGAAGGCCATAGTCAACCCCGGATTCCTCCACCGTGGTTTCGAGAAGCTCGCCGAGCAGAGGCCCTACTTCACCAACATAGCCCTGCTCCTCCGTATATGCGTTCCCGAGAGCGACGTGCCTGAGAATATATACTCAATGGCAGTTGACGAGATAGTCGGCTGGGAGGTTCCTGAGAGGGCCCAGTGGATAAGGACTGTGGTCCTTGAGATGGCCAGGATGAGCGCGTGGATGTTCTGGATAATGGGCTTTGGAAACGAGATAGGTCTCTATACAGCCGGCCAGTGGGCTGCCGCCTACCGTGAGAGGTTCATGCGCCTCTTCGAGGAGCTCACCGGCGGAAGGGTTTACCACATCTACACCGTGCCCGGTGGAGTAAGGAGGGACATACCCGGCGACAGGTGGCTCCGCCAGCTCAGGGACACGGTCGAGTACCTCAAGGGCAAGATGAAGGACTTCGACGAGATACTCTTCGACAACTACATCACCTTCGAGAGGACTGAGGGCGTTGGGGTCATGGATAAGAAGTTCGCCCTCAAGCACGCAGTCACCGGACCGAACCTCCGTGCCACCGGTGTCCCCTACGACGTAAGGAAGGACGACCCGTATCTGTTCTATCCAGAGCTGGAGTTTGAAGTGCCCGTGCTCAAGGAGGGCGACAGCCTGGCCAGGGTTCTCGTCAGGAGGTACGAGATGGAGCAGGACCTCTACATCCTCGAACAGCTCCTCGACATGGGGCCTCCGAGCGGACCGTACATGGTCAAGGACGCCAGGCTCAAGGCCCTGCCGAGATTCAAGCCACCCAAGGGAGATGCCTACGCCCACGTCGAGAGCACGAAGGGAGACTTTGGGGCATACGTCGTCAGCGACGGAACCCACAAGCCCTACCGGGTCCACGTCAGGGGACCGAGTCAGAGCCACGGAGTCACCGTGCTTGAGGAACTGCTCAAGGGAGCCCGCCTTGCGGACGTTCCGGTCATCCTGAAGACCCTCGACAACTGCCCGCCCGACATAGACAGGTGATGAAGATGGAGAGCGTTGAGAAGCCAAAAGTTAGGGTCGTCGGCGAGGAGAAGGTCAAGCTCAAGAAATCATTCGTCAAGCCGTGGATGGGCATCAAGTACCTCTTCAAGAAGCCGGTGACGATTAAGATACCCTTCGAGACGATAGAGCCTGCACCGAAGTACAGGGGATTCCACACGCTGAACTGGAAGACCTGCGTCGGCTGTAACTTCTGCGGCCAGATATGCCCGGCAAGGGCAATAGAGATGACGTGGATAGAAGTGGACGGCAAGATGGAGAAGAGGCCCCACCCGAAGGTGGACTACGGCCGCTGTACGTTCTGCCAGTTCTGTGTTGACGTCTGCCCGACCGGGGCGCTGGGCTTCACCGAGAACTACTACCTCACCACCGGCGGACTTGAGGAGGACCTGGAGCTCTACGACTGGGTGCCAATACACCCTGACAAGGTCAGGGAAATAAACGAGAAGTTCAACGACTATCGCTTCCCTGTCGAGAGGATTGAGAAGAAAGAGGACGGCACCTACGTGTACCACCTGAGGGACGGTGACACACTGGAATTCAAGATACTCGGCTACGGACTGAGGCCACCCAAGAAGCCCACTCCGGCCAAGCCGGCGGCAAAGCCTGCCAAGGCTCCGGAGAAGAAAGAGACCCCAAAACCCGCCGAAAAGAAGGAAGAGAAACCTGCCGGGAAGGTCGCAGAGAAAGCGGAGGAAAAGGCCCAGCCCGAGTCTGAGAAGAAGAAGGAGTGACCTTTTCTTTTATCTTCCAATCGTAAACTTTTTTAGGTCTCGTGGTTTTATACGCATGGTGGTGTCGGTGGGCGTTGATATAAAGAGCGAAAAGACCCTCGGTCTCGTTGGGTCCGTGCTGGCAATCGTCGGCGGTTTTACCGGTGTCATACCCTACGTGGGCGTATTCATGGGGACCGTGTCCTTAGTGGGTGCCATACTTGTTCTGGTGGCCTTGAAGGGAATAGGGGACAAGGTCGGCGACGATAGACCCTTCAAGTACTACCTGTACTCCATTGTGGTTGCCTTCGTCGGTTCGGTGATTGCTATGATATTCATTCTGGTGGGTGCACTGTCCATATCCAATGCAACCATCGCTGGAATGAGGGCCTTAGAACATCCCTGGGGCTTCTTCGGAACGGGCATGCTGGTATTCGGCTTCCTTGCGTTCATCGCAGTGCTCGTACTGGGAGTATACTTCGCGAAGGGGGCGTGGGAAGCAATGTATGAAATAACCGGCGTTGAGGAATTTCAGAAAACGGCGAAGTGGCTCTGGTGGGGTGCACTGACTGCTATAATCTTGGTGGGCTTCGTACTGCTCCTTGTGGCCGCGGTGTATCAGATAATCGGCTTCGCGAACCTGCCTGAGGAGCTTGAACCAGAAAACCGCGTGCTCATGGAACCGTGAGTCTGCCCTCTCACTCTTTTAGGTAACGTTTTAAGCTTGAGGTTGATTTTCTATACGGTGGTTTCGGTGGCCGTTGTCAATGTCAGCAGCGAAAAGAACATGGGTATGTGGGGAGCCATCTTCGCACTCGTTGGTGGATTCATCCCGTACGTGGGGGGCATACTCTCGCTGATCGGCTTCATCCTGATACTGCTGGCCCTGAAGGGCATAGGTGACGCAGTGGGTGACGAGAGACCCTTCAAGAACTACCTCTACGCTGTCATCTTTGCGATAGGTGGCCTGATAGTCATTCTGGCCCTGCTGTTCGGCACATTTGCCATCGCTCCGGCGGGATGGCGTCTCAGCGAATCGGCCGGCATAGGCTTGGCAATACTGCTCTTCATACTCTTCGTGGCCCTGATAATCGGGGCGGCCTACTTCTAGAAGAGGGCCTGGCTTGCAATGTACGAAATAACCGGCACCAAGGAGTTCAAGGACGCTGCCACGTGGATATGGTGGGGCGCGCTGACAGCCATAATCCTCGTTGGATTCATACTGCTCTTGGTCGCGCGCGTGTTCGTCATAATAGCCTTCAACAAGATGCCCTCCGAGCTGGGGGAGGAACTGGAGCAGGCCCGGGCTGAAGAGGAAGTAATCTGGTGACCTCTTTCTTTTACCCTTTAAAGAAGAGTAAGGGAGTCAGAGAATCCTGTCAAGCACTATTGCCGTAAGCGCTCCAACTGCCATCCCCGACTCCAGTATGCTGGCTATCAGCTTTGGAAAGCTGGCGAGAAACTCCGCCGGAAGCTGTGGAGCGCCGAGGCCCGCTATAAGCGAAGCCGCCAGGATGAGGGTGTTCCTGTCGTTGAACTCGACCCTCTCCTTTATCAGCCTCAGGCCGGTGACGCTTATCATACCGTAGAGGGCCAGCGTGAGTCCGCCCAGCACCGGTGCGGGCATTGAGGCAAGGACTCCCCCGAACTTCGGAACCAGTGAGAGGAGGATGAGTATAACCGCCCCCACCTGAACCACGTGCCTGCTGCCCACCTTGGTAAGAGCAACGACGCCTATGTTCTCGGAGTAGCTCGTCGTCCCGCAGGCACCTAAAAGGCCCGCTATTGAGCATGCCAGACCTTCACTTCCTATTCCGCGCGCTATGTGCTTCCCGGTTATCTCTGAGCCCGTAACGGTGGCTATCGCGTGGTAGTCCCCGACGCTCTCTATGATGCTCACCATGAAGGCGAAGAGGAGCAGGACTATCGCCGTGGTGTCGAATATCGGCTCGCCCCACGGAAAGAGCCTTGGGACGCTCACGATGGGAAGGCTCCTCACGAGCCCGAAATCGGTTAAACCGAGGGGAACGCTCACGGTGTAGCCCACCGCCGCCCCCACGACAACGGGCATCGCTTTCAGGCTACCCTTCGCCCGCAGGGCAACGAAGACCGTCGTGAGGAAAGTTATGACCGCGACCAGGGTCGCCCTAACGATGGTCTCTCCGGATGGGTCAGTGTAGAAGTTGAAGAAGTTCTTAACCGCGACGTCGGCCAGACTGAAGCCTATGAGCGTTATCGTGACGCCCGTGACCAGTGGAGTGAAGAGCCTCCTGACCTTCCCGATTATCCCGAGCCACCCGATGGCGGCCTCTATCAAACCGCCGACGATTAGCGCACCCTGAACCGCGGCCATTCCGAGGCTTGAGCCTATTGCTATCAGGCCGGGGATGAATGCAAAGCTTGAGCCCTGCACTATCGGGTAGCGGGAGCCTATCGTCGTCTGGAGCAGCGTTGCGATGCCCATTGCCAGCAGAACAGCCTGTATCATGAGGGCAATCTCGGAGCCGCTCAGTCCAACGGCGCCCCCAACGACGAGAGGCACAGTGACAGTCGCTCCAAACATCGCGAGAACGTGCTGAAGGCCAAAAACCAAAGCCTTGGAAGGTTCGACCTTATCCTCGATTCCTATTTTCATTACCGGCTTTTCCACCATTTCAAGGGTTTCCATTGAAGCCCGCTCAAGCTGTGTGGAATTTTGTTTAAAAAGTTTTCGAGGAATGAAAAAATAAACAGATTTATGTCAATCACCAGCCCTGAACCTTCGTCAGAACCTCGTCCGGCACCTTTCCCTCCTCGACGTCGCTTATGGCCCGCTCCAGCCTGTCCAGACCTTCCTTCAGGAGTTCCTCTTCTATCGTCAGGGGTGGCTGAATCCTGAGCACGTTGCCCTGCAAAAAGGCCAGGACGAGACCGAGCTCATATGCCCGCCAGACGACCTTCCTTGCCTCCTCGTAGGCCCTCTCCTTGGTTTCCCTGTTCTTCACGAGGTCAACGCCGAGCATCAGGCCTAACCCCCGGACGTCACCGATTAACTCGTGCTCTTCCTTCATCTTTTCGAGTCTCCTCTTTGTGTACCTTCCGAGCCTTTCCGCCCTCCTCAGCAGGTCTTTCTCCTCTATCTCCTCGATAACGGCAAGGGCCGCCCTGCTCGTCACCGGGTTACCGCTTAGGGTGAAGGTGTGGCCAAGTGATGGCAGGGAATCCATGACCTCAGAGCGACCTATTATCGCACTTATCGGAAGCCCGCCTCCGAGGGGCTTGGCCAGGGTTATTATGTCGGGCTTAACACCGAAGTGCTCTATCGCGAACCACTTCCCAGTCCTTCCAAGCCCGCTCTGGACTTCATCAACCGCCAGGAGGATTCCATACTCATCGAGGATCCTCTTCACCCTCCTGAAGTAGCCCTCCGGCGGGACAACCATTCCAGCGTCGCCTTGAATTGGCTCGGCGAAGAGGGCGGCGGTTCCTTCGGCGTAGACCTCCCCCTCGAACTTTTCTTTTAGATAGCTTACGCACTCCATTTTGCAGGTCTTTGGCTCCTTCCCGAAGGGGCAGCGATAGCAGTTCGGATACGGAACGTAGTGAACGTCGCTCAGCTCTCCGACTATGGAGCGAACCTCGAAGTCAAGGCCGGTTATGCTCATCGCCCCGTAGGTCGCCCCGTAATAGCTCCTGAGGTAGCTGAGTATTGTCCTTCTTCTCGTGTATGCCCTCGCAAGCTTTATCGCGCCATCGTTGGCGTCGCTACCAGTCATGCCGAGACTGACCTTCGGACGCTCAATCGGAGCTATCTCGGCGAGCTTCTCCGCAAGGAGAAGCGGCTCAACCGGAAAGCCGTAGATGAACGTGAAGTGGATTAACCGGTCCGCCTGCTCTTTTATCGCCTGGACAACGCGGGGATTGTTGTGCCCGACGTTTTGAACTGCGGCATCGCTCAGGAAGTCTATGTACTCCCTCCCTTCGATGTCCCAGACGCGGGCGTTCTCGGCCTTAACCCCAACTATCGGAGCGTAGGTAACGCGCGCCGACCTCGGAAAAACCCGTGAGTATCGCTCCAGAACCTCCTCCTTGCTCGTGGGATAGTCCATGCTCTCACCGTACTGCTATACGCGCTTGGGATTAATAGCAATTTCGCCCAAATTTTGCTAATTTCGCAGAAAAAGTTAAAAGAATGACAAGATAATGACAAAAATCGGGGGTGAAAAATGCGTGTTAATGAACACCTTGACGAGCTTGACAGGATGATACTGCATATCCTTCAGGAGGACGGAAGGGCCAGCTACTCCGAGATAGCGAGGCGGCTGAAGGTGCCTGAATCGACCGTTAGACTGAGGGTGAAGAAGCTCGTCGAGAGGGGTGTCATAAGGAAGTTCTCGGCCCTCATAAATCCCTTCAAGGCCGGCTACTCCATCGTTGCCTTCATAGCGGTCGATGTGGAGCCGAGCAGGGTCAAGAAGGCCGCGGAGGAGCTGAGCAAACTGCCTGAGGTGGACGTTCTAGGCATAGCGACTGGAGCCCATGACATACTCATGCAGGTGACCGTCAAGGACCTCCAGGAGCTTGAGAGCTTCCTCATCGAGAAGCTCGGGAGGATAGAGGGAATAAGAAGCACGGAAACGTCAATCCTCACGAGCGTCAGGAAGTGGGGCTACGCGAGGGTGTTTTAGGTCACCCTCTCCAGCCCGTCTTTCTTGACGATGTAGGTGTCCTCGTGCTTTATCGCGCCCTCCGGAATCATAAGCGGTGGATGTATTATCGTCAGAACCATGTTCTCCTGCACCTTTGCGGCCCTTTGGGGAACCACTATCGTGGTTATCGGGGGCTCTTCAATTAGGAGACCAACGCCGTGGGTGTAGCCAGCAAGATAGGCATCCTCAAAACCGTTCTCCTTGAAAAAGTTCGCAAGCTTCTTTTCGACTGCACCCAGAGCCACACCCACCCTCGTCTCTTCGAGCGCAATCTTATATGCCTCTTCCTTGACTTGGATCGCCTGTTTGACCCTTTCGCCCGGCTCTCCTACAACGAAAGTCCTGGCCATGTTGGCGTAGTAGTGGTTCCAGTCGGATCCGATAACCACGGTAACGACGCCGTTCTCAGGAACCCTAAGGTCGCGGAACGGCTCCGCATGTGCCCTCGGAGTGACTGAGACGTAGACCTTGGGATCCTCGCTGCCGTTGAGCATCAGCTCCCTAACAACTTCCGCCGCTATCTCAAGCTCGCTGAGGCCGGGCTTTATCGTCTCTTCAGCCACCTTCATGCCTTTCTTTGCTATCTTCCCGGCCTTCCTGATGTTGTCCAGCTCCCACTCGTCCTTTATCATTCTCAGCCCCATCGTGAGGTCCAGGATGTCAACTATCTCAATCGTGGGGTTAAGGCGCTTGAATATCTTGAAGAATATCAGGTAAGCGTCGCGCTCTATACCGAACTCGAGTCCAACGCGCTCCATTCCGTTGGAGTGTATCCACGTCACTATGCCGGCCATTAAATCCTCGACGCGCTGAAACTCGATGACGTTCTCTATCCAGCTCTTTTCCCGGAAAAGCTCCGCCTCCCTCTTGACCACATAAACAACGGGCTCTCCTTCGGCTGGAATGAGGAGACTTGGACGCAACCACTTTGTTCCTGTGAAATATATGAAGGTGGAGAGGGTTCTTATGACGGCCCCATCAATGTCGTTCTCCCTCAGGAGTTCCTGAAAGCGCTCAACTCTTTTTCTGAATATCTCCCTATCCCCTCGCATCTACATCACCTTGATCACGAGGAATGCCATGTCAAGGCTTCCCTCGTTGGAAACCGCATGGGGGACTTCCTTCGGCAGGTATACTGCGGCCCCCTTTTTAACCTCAACCCTTTCCCCGCCAACCTCCACGATGGCCCTGCCCTTCAGGATGTACAGGAAAGCATCGACGGGGGTAGTGTGTCTCCTGAGCCTCTCCCCGGGCTTGAGGATTACGTAAAATATCTGGGCGCTCTTTTCACCGATAAGCTTTCTAACCTCAACCCCGTGCGGATTCTCAATCCTCGGGGCATCCTCAACACTAACAACAATCATCTCAGTCCCTCCAGTCGAGCAGTCTCTTCTCGCCTTCAATCTTTTTATATGGTGCGATGTCCATCGTCATCTCCAGAGTTCCCAGGTAGTTCCCGTTCTTGTCGAAGAGGGGCACGTACTTGATGTAAACGTACTTGGGGCCAAGCCTGAGCCAGAAGGTTGCTTCCTTCTTCCTGCCCTCCTTGAAGGCCTTGAGGATTTTGTTCACTATGTGGACGCTCTTCGGCGGGTGACAGAGCTGAACTGGTCTTCCAAGGACCGAAGGTGTTCTTGTGAATATCCTCTCGCCGGGAGAGAAGAACCTAACCCTGTCGTCCTTGTCTATGAAGGTCACATCAACGGGCAGGGCCTCGAATATCGCCTTTAACTCCTCAACGCTAACGTAGCCGGTTCCGATGTCTATGTCCCCCTCGCGCTTCAGCTCGGTTTTGTCGAACTCCAGTGGCTGGCCCTTCAGGGCCTGCTGAACCTCCTTGGGGAGGCCAAGCAACTGCTCAACGCTCAGCTCGGGGTCAATTTCCCAGGGATAGAGGGGTTTCACATCCTCACCTGGATCCCAGGCCGGGGGGTTGACCTTGTAAAAGCCTATCTCGTCTTCCTGAAGTCGTATCGCCTTCCATTCGCCCTCGCTCAGCAGGGCCTTCAGCGTGGGGTAGTAGATGTTGTTCTCCCTGAACACCATGTCGCTCAGTGCAAATGAAGCCTCACTGGCCTTGTTCTTAAAGCGCTCAACGAACTCTTCCCATGGCATCTCGTTTCTCTTCCTCAAAAGCTCGGCAAGTCTTTTTATCATGAACCTTATTTCGTCGTGCTTGGTCCAGAGTACTGTGGCTATCGCCGTTAAGCCCCTCCTTTCGATGTAGGGGAATGTTAGCATCTCCTCGCGGTTGTAGTGGGTGAAGCCGACTTTCCGCAGGTTGTTCACTATTTCCTCAAGGACCCCAAGTATTTCCTCCCTCATTCTCTCATCCTTGGTCGTTGCTAGAGTTCTGGCGTAAAGGTTAAGCATCTCCGCATCCTTCAGTATCTCCTTGTTCTCAAGGTAAAGCGTCTTGAGTGGGTGCCCATCAGGCAAATCCCTTTCCTCAAGCTCCTCGGTTCCAGCAACAGCCTCCCTGAACAGCTCGACGTGAAGGTCGCACATCTTCGCTATGTCCTTGGCGGAGATGCCCTCCTTCACCAGTTCCTGTTCGATGAGTGGTATTTCGAGGGGTGATATGCCGCTCAGCACTGCCCTGAATTCATCCTTCAGCTTGTTAACGTCTTCCCCCTCGTGAATTCTAAGCAGGAGCTTCTTCAACTGTTCCTTTTTATATTCGCGATTGTTCAGCAACTCGGTCATCTTTATCACCTTCATGACGAGTGTCATAGTGGGTACTTTTAAGCGTTTCTGGGCAAATTTGCCCAATAAAGTTTATATGCCGCATGTCATAGCTCGGGGGGGTGATGGAAAATGATGCTCGACGTTAGAGGTTTGAAACCTCCCCAGCCGGCGGTCATGATAATCGAGGCCCTTGGAAAGCTTAAAGCCGGGGAAACCCTTGAGGTTATCGGAGACAGGCCTTTCGTTGATATGGTGGAAAAGCTTGAGAACGCAGGTTACGAGGTGAACGTTCGGGAGGTCTCGGGGTTCTTTGTTCTCACGGTTACGAAGACTAAGGAATCGAAGGAGCTGGACATTGAGGTCAAGGAGTGCGACGAGAAGCTGAAGGGGATAGACGAGAACACCAACGTGGCCAGGCTCCTCAAAGCTTACCCGGAATCCCTCAAAATACTGGTGAAGTACGGCTTCTCACCCCTTGAGAACCCAGCCATGAGGAAAACGCTTGCCAGAACAATAACGCTGAAGCAGGCAAAGAAGCTCCTCGGGATGAGCGATGAGCGCTTTAATGCCATGATGAAAGAACTAAAAGAACTGGAAAAGAAAGGGTAAAGTTACTCCAGCTCCTCCGCAAGGGGGGAGTCCTCTTCTATCTTTATTCCCCTGCTCAGCATGTCTCTGAGGTCGGCCTCGGGATCACCGGTAAGCCTGAGGTCAAACTGTCTCCTGAGGATTTCAAACACGTTGGGGGTCAGGAACTCAGGTGGTTTTGGTCCGATGTAAATGCCTTTGATTCCGAGATAGAGGAGCGAGTAGAGTATCGCTATAGCCTTCTGTTCCATCCAGCTCAGGACTATGCTAACCGGCAGGGAGTTCACGTCAGTTCCGAGCTCGTTCGCGAGAGCCATTGCAATCTCGATTATCGAGTAGACGTTGTTGCACTGGCCGAAGTCGAGGAACCGCGGGATTCCTTCGATGGTGCCGTAGTTCCTTGCATTGTAGCGGAACTTGCCGCAGGCGGCCGAGAGTATCAGAGCATCGTCGGGGATCAGCTCGGTGAGCCTCTCGTAGTAGCCCATGCCCTTGTGTGGCGTATCACAGCCGCCCACCACGAAGATGTGCCTTATCTTGCCCTCCTGGATTAGTTCTATCAGCCTGTCCTTCATGGCCAGAACGTTGGTGTGGTGGAAGCCCGTGAGGAGCTTTCCGCCGTCTATCTCTTTCATCTTCGGCGTCTCAAGGGCGCGTTTTATCAGGGGTTCGAAGTTGTAGTCATCTATGTGGGGAACTCCCTCAAGGCCGGCTATTCCGGCGGTGAAGATCCTGTCCTGATACGCCTTCGTCGGCTGCTGGACACAGTTGCTGGTTCCGAGTATAACGCCCGGGAACTCCGCGAACTCCTTCTTCTGGTAGAGCCACGAGCCTCCCCAGTTGCCGTAGAGGGCTTTGAACTTCCTCAGCTCTGGGTATGCATGTGCTGGAAACATCTCGGCGTGGGTGTAAACCTTCAGCTCTTCCTCAAGGCCGAGCTCCTCTATCTGCCTGAGGAGTTCGTAGAGGGCTTTGTAGCTGTGGCCGGTAACGAGTATGCCCTTTCCCTCTGCAGTTCCGGTCGGAACTTCAACGGGCTCGGGTCTTCCGAAGGTCTCAACGTAAGCTTTGTCGAGGAGCTTCATCGCCTCAAGGTGCACCCTTCCGTTCTCAAGGATGAGCTCTAGGAAGCGGTTCTTGTCGAAGTTTACGTTGGTGAGGGTTGAGTAGAGGGCCTCCGCCAGGAAGTGGCCTATCCTCGGGTCGTCGTAGCTGACCTCAAGGGCATGGTAATAATAGGCTGAGGTTCCTTTTATACCATACAGCAGGGCCTCCTGAAGGGAGTTGAGGTCCGGGTCTTTGCCGCAAACTCCCCTTATAGTGCATCCTCCAGCTAAACTCATCGAGCACTGATTGCAGAGCATATCAACATCTTCCGGCACCCTTATCGTCATACCTATCAACCTCCTTTTTATGACACGTGTCATATCCCCGATTATATGTGAAGTGTTCTTCATAAAAACTTTGCGGTTTCTTAACCTAAAACGGCTATATGACTTATGTCATGTAAATCTGTGTTGGGACTTGACAGAAACCCTTAAATATTCCACACGTCATAAATGATACCATGAAAACGAACGCGTTCGAAGTAGCTTCACGTTACGTCTATCCTTCGCTTAGGAGGAGGCTCGTGGAGCTACTGCATGAAAATGGACTGAAACAGACGGAGATAGCGGAACTCCTCCACATAACCCAGTCCGCCGTCTCTCGTTACCTGAAAATGGACAGAGGAGCGTTCATAGATGTCTCGAAGTTTCCAGACATAGACGCCGAGGTGACGGCGCTGGCCGAGAAGATAGTCAGAGAAAGGCCGAGCGAATACAAAATCCATTCAGAACTCGTTAGGATGTCCCTTGAAATGCTCGGTAGAGGCTACGTCTGCCAGTTCCACTCAAAAATCGACCCTGAGGTGAATCCATCGGAATGCAACGTATGCCTCGAACTTTTCGGATGAGCTAAGGCTTCTCGGAGTCCCTAAGGGAAGGTTTAATACCTTTCGATGCCTATTTTAGCCCGGTGATTGACGTGAAAAGGGCACTCGTAACTTTAACCCCTCCGGAGAGCAAGAGGCTTATCGCAAAGGCGGTCGTAGCTATGCCAGAGGTTCAGCATGCCCTAGAGCACGGCTTCGTTTACATAGCGACCGGCACAACCGCGGCTTATATAGCGGAGGAAATACTCGGTGAAAAAATCGAAAAGGAGAAGTGGACGGTTGGAGTAATAAGCAAGGGCAGAACCTGTGTTACCCCAAAGGCCACCTGGCCCAAGCACCTCGTCCTCTACAAGGGTGAACCCTTCGATGACCCTCTCGAAGCGCTGAAGCGGATGGGCCCGAAGGACGTCTTCATCAAAGGCGCCAACGCGATAGATATTAACTGGAACGTCGCTGTTTTCGCCGCCGCCCCCGACGGCGGGACGATAGGCAAGACCTTCGGCTGGACGATAACGAAAGGTGTCTTCACGATAACGCCGGTAAGCCTTGAGAAGTTCGTGCCGACGCCCGTCGAGGAGAGCGCCAGGCTGACCGGGATCTACTCCTTCGACTGGGGGACCGGGCTTTATTCCGCCCTCGTGCCGATACCCCACTCCCACCCGGTAACGGAGGTGGAAGCGTACAGGATACTCGCCGGAGTTGAGGCAATTCCGATAGCGGCCGGAGGAACCGGTGGGGCCGAGGGCAGCGTCACCCTCGTGCTTCAAGGCGAGGACGAGGCAATGGAGAGGGCAAAAGAGATAACGAAGGCCGTTAAGGGAGAGCCATACCTCAAGCCCTACACCGAGGACTGCTCGGTCTGCCCGTTCGCCACTATCTGTGGCCTTGGAAGCGGGGCATTTTAAGATTGAAGCTTTTTTCAGGAATTTCTTTTTAAACCTGCTTCTTTCTCTCTTCTAACGGGGGTGGAAGGGTGGACGAGCTTGAGATGATAAGGAGAAAGAAGATGCTCGAACTCATGAAGAGAGCCGGAATGATAGAGGTCAAACCAAAGGGGCCTAAGGTTGTAATTGAGGTCATAACTTCACCCGGCTGTCCCTACTGTCCAATAGCGTGGGCGATGGCCCGGGAGCTTGAGAGGAAATATGAGGGCGTAATAGCGAGGGAATTAAGCGTTGCAACACCTGAAGGCCAGAGGAAGGCCATGGAGCACAACATCCTCGGAACCCCAACAGTGCTCATAAACGACCGCGTTGAGTTCGTGGGAGTGCCCAACTTCGGGGAGTTCGAGAGAAGGGTGAGGGGAAAGCTCGGCCTAAAGTGATGCCCCCGTAAGAACCCACGCCCCTATCGCAATCAGCAGCGTTCCAGCTATAACCGAAAGCTCCCTGCTGTGCCTCACCATGGCCCGAGAGAAGCGCTTACTCTCGGTGACGCTTCCCATCGCCAGCAGGATTACAACGAGCGGGAGCACGAAGACGAGGTTGTAGAGGGCAAGGAGAAGGAAGGCGAGAGCCTTCCCGGCCTTTGAGATTATTATGGCGTAGACGAGGTAGCTGCCGGCGGAGCACGGTAGCAGGGTCGTCGAGACGATGACCCCGAGCGTAAAAGCCCCGAGGGCGGTCGTGTCGCTGCTGAATATTTTCCTTCGGATTTTGCTTTTGTCTCCCACGCGGGACTTCTCCATCAGGCCGGTGGCTATGGTGTAGACACCAAAAACTATCGCCGCAATCCCTGCGACCCACAGTGGGAGGTAGCCGGCGAAGTACAGCAGGCCAACTCCAAGGAGGTAGTAGGAGACGTAAACGGCAGCAATGAAGGCCGCACCGATGAGGTAGAGCCTTCTCTTCGATACTTCCCGGACGGAGAGGGCTATGAGAAGCATCGTGTAGATAACGAATGTACATGGGTTTATCGAGTCGCTCATGGCGAGGGCAAAGAACTTTGGTACAAAGTCCACTATGCCCATCAGCCACAGCGCAAGGGAGCTGACCCCAAAGGAGGCCAGAAGGATTATCGCCAGTCCCTTTATCTCACTTCGCATGGTAGAAAGTTATCGCGGGCCTTTTTGTGGCTTTCGAAAACAAAAAGTTGGGAACGAAAGGTCAGCGTTTCCGCTTGAGGAGAACCAGGGGGACAACCGCAAGGGCGACCAGTATTCCCGGCCCACATATCCCGTTATCCGATGAACCCGTGGTGGTATTCGTTGGTGTTGTGGTCGTCGTTACGGGCTCATCAGGGTTCCTGTGCTCAACGTAGATAATCTGGAGCTTCTGAATTATGGTTGCGTTTTTTATTATGTACGCCTTGCCGCCGGTTACGAGAATAAGGCCACCGTTGTCCATCGCAACCTTAACTATCTCCGGCGCCATTGAGACGTTGAACTCCCCCTCAACTATGGCCTTGAGTTCACCGTCATAGGCTATCCCTATGGCGGGGACTCCGGCTATGCCCGTGTACTGGTACTGAACGCTGAAGAGGGCCTGATTCTCGGCATTGTCAACCAGCTCGTAGTACGTCAGGCTGTCATTTCCGTAGACCCTCGGTATCTCCTCCTTCATTCTTCGGCAGTGCGGGCATGTCTTTGCACCGTACATGTAGAAGTGGAGCTTGTCCGGATTCACCTGCGCCTCTGCGACGGCGTACGAGACCGTCGAGATAAACAACAGTCCGATGATAATCAGAACCAATTTCCTCATTTTCTCACCTGAAACCTATTCCCGCGGGAAGTTATAAACCTTGGCCGCGGAAAGCTTAAATCCTCCGGGTTGCAAAATTCTTGGGGATGATCATGCAGGAGTGGTACCGCTCCAGGGCACTGTACGAGGCGGTTCTCAAACTCGTCAACTCTGGAAAGACAGGGGAAGCACTTCAGATGGCGGATGGAATACCAGACAAGGTGATCCGCTCCAAGGCGTTCTCACATATCACCGTTGAGGTCGCCAGGAGGGGTCAAGATTACGGGGAGGCCCTTGACCGGGCCATAAAGGCGGCCCTTGATATAGAAAACCACGATGAGAGCACGAAGGCGCTCATGAGTCTGGCATTCGAGTTCCTAAACCTGGGGAAACCCGATGAGGCCATGAGGATATCCAGGTATATAACCGACCTCTCAAACCGGTCCAAAGTGGAGGCCGAGGTTGCCCTGGCTCTAGCCAAGGCCGGAAAGGTCTCGGAGGCAATGGAAATTATCAACGGCATCATGGATGACGACGTTAAGACGTGGGCGATGTCCAGACTGGCCAGCCAGCTTTAGCTCAAATTTGCCTATTTTCCTGCGATATTTTTAAAAATTTGACATGGGACAATCCACAAGGCTTTTTTAGGCTCCCTCGTTTCCCGTCCGGGTGAGAAAAATGAACGGGGGAGAGATAATCGGACTTCTGGGAATGCTGCTCCTCGTGGGCTCATGGATCCCTCAGACCGTGGAAACGATAAGAAAGAAGCACTGCCCGCTGAACCTTGAGTTCATCCTAATCTACGTCCTAGCGGCCAGTCTGCTGACGGTTTATTCGTACATCATAGGGGACTGGATATTTTTCACCCTGAACTTCCTCTCGGCCTTCCAGAGCGGTATAAATCTCCTGGTCAAGCTCATGGAAAAGAAAGGATAGGGTTACTTTCTTTCGTAAAGCCCCACAAGCTCCCCCTTCTGGATGACGTGGCCTTTCATGGCATCCTCCAGTTCCCTTCTTCCTGAGCCGGGCCTGAGGTTGAGCGTTGTGTCGAGGCCGTAAACCTTGAAGTGGTAGTGATGAACTCCGTGACCCCTCGGCGGGCATGGTCCGCCGTAGCCTATCATCCCGAAATCGTTACGCCCCTGAACAACATGCACGGGCGCGTCAACCTCCGCCTGCTTCGGAACTCCCTTTGGTATCTCGCCCAGAGGCGGGATGTTCCACGCTATCCAGTGGGTAAAGGTTCCGCCTGGGGCATCGGGGTCGTCCATGATGATAACCAAGCTCTTGACCTCCGGCTCTATGTGCCCAATGAATATCGGGGGATTGACGTTCTCCCCATCGCACGTGAACTCAACGGGTATGTACCCCCCGTTGTGAAACACCGAACCTATCTCAAGATCCATACTCACACCCCCTTCGGGTTTTTCATGGGAGGTGCATCCAGCGATGCACACCCCTAAAATCAAAACCGCCACTACCGCGAACCCCTTCATGTTAATAAATCCTTTTTCAAACGTAAAAATATTTCGGCGCTAGGCTTTATTAAGTTCAGCCACCAAATTAGTACCCGGTGATGCCCGTGGAGCTGGGGGGAAAGGCTGCCCTCGTTACCGGTGCCGGAAGGGGAATCGGAAGGGCCATAGCCCTTGCGCTGGCGGAGAAGAGAGCAAACGTTGCGATTAACTACGCCCACAGCAGGAAGGAGGCTGAAGAGGTAGCCAAACTCTGCCGCTCCCATGGCGTTGATGCGATAACGGTGAAGGCCGACGTGAGCAACCGCCATGAGGTCCGAAGAATGGTCGAGGAGGTCGTGGGGCACTTTGGAGGGATAGACATCCTCGTCAACAACGCCGGAATCCTGGGGAAGGCGCTGAGACCGATGGAAGTTACCGATGAGGAGTGGGACGTGGTTCTCGGGGTGAACCTCAAGGGGGCCTTCATAGTCACCCAGGAAGTTCTCAGGTACATGAAAAGGGGCAAAATAGTCAACATAGCCTCCATAGCCGGCAAGGATGGGGGGACGGTTGGCCCCCACTACGCGGCATCGAAGGGCGGCCTCATAGCCCTCACATTCAACCTTGCGAGACACCTCGCCCCGGATATACTCGTCAACGCCGTCGCCCCCGGACCGGTGGATACAGAACTCATAACCCCTGAGATAAAGGAGAGGCTCCGCCCGCTCTCTCTGACCGGGGAGATAGCCCGGCCTGAGGAGATAGCGCACGCGGTAATCTTTCTCCTCGAAAACGACCACATAACTGGGGAGGTGATAGATGTCAACGGCGGCAGGCTGATGGATTGATTTTTAAGCTCTGGCTCCATTTTTCCTTGATGCCCCATGAAGGTGCTCTGGGAGAAGGAGATACCAGCGGAGAGCATAGTTGTCTCGCCGAGACCGGTCTGGAAGTGCAGGACGTGTCCAATGTATGGCAAAAGACCGAGCTGTCCGCCCCACGCGCCGGACTGGAGGGAAACCAGAGAGTGGGTGCGGCACTTCAGGAGGGCCCTGATAATCAAGTTCGAAATCGACATGGAGCGCTTCGAGGAGGAGAAGCGGGAGGCAATCCTCTACCTGCTCAGACGCGAGGCCGAGCTCTTCAGGGAGGGAAAGCTCTACGCGATGGCGCTCTTTCCCGGGAACTGCAACCTCTGCGACGACTGCCCCTTTGAGAGGGGGGAGCCGTGCAGGCTTCCAGCGAAGGTCAGGCCGAGCATAGACGCTGTAGGGATTGAAATTGGGGAACTCGTCGGGATAGACTTCTCCGAAAGCGTTTTGTACGGGATGGTGCTAATTGAGTGAAGGTGGTAAGATGAAGGAAAACGTTTCACCCCCGCGCCTGAAGTGGGGAATCTCGCTCATCATGACGCTCGTCTATGCCTTCGGAGCCGCGTGGTTCTACTACCTGCCGTCGAGGGGGGAGCCGGAGCTGGACGTCACGTTCTGGGGGCTGCTCTCCCATTTCCTCCTCCTGAGCTTCCTATTCTGGATAATCTTGATCCCGGAGCTGAAGTCTGATAAGAGGGAGGACGTGCTCCTGATGACGATCTTGACCGTCCCCGCTGGTCTCGGGGCCGCGTTGCTCCTCTCCTTCGCCCTGGGAGGGAGGGAAAGCTGGTACGTTGAGGTTCTCTACTACTTCGCTCTGAGCCTTGTCCCGTTCGTCCTTTCACACAGGGCGGTCAGGGGAAGGCTTTCCCCGACTCCCTTCGTCCTGGCCGCGGTTTATGCGGTTCTGGCGTACGCATGGGGGTATGTCTCATGGTGAAGGTGGCCTACATAACGCTCCTCGGCCGTTCCCCCTGGGCGGTCGTGAACACCTACTACAAGCTCCTGACGAGGGGTGGGAAGGCGGAGAGGATATACGTGTTCACCGAGGAGAGGTACAAGCACAACCTTCCAAAGGTGGTTTCGGCAATCAGGGCAATCTCGGAGGCCTACAACCTCCACCCAGAGATAGAGACCGAGGTAGTGCCGGACTACGGGTTCTTCGTGGCGGACAGGAAGTTCAGGGAGCTTTTCTCGAAGCTGGAGCGCGAGGGTTACCGCATGGGCCTGGACATAACCTCTGGCAGGAAAGCCCTCGTTGCAGCCGCCATAGTCCAGATAAAGGAGTTTCCGGTGTCCTTCATCGTCTACATGGGTCTCCTCGACACCGAGTTCCCGGACAGGCCCTACATGATGATTCCAACACATCTCCAGCCGATAAAGAACTTCTTGGGTGATGAGAGTGAGGGAGATTAGCGAGGTCATCGAAAAGCCGGAGCTCCAGATACTCCTCAACGTCTTGGGGGAAATGCGGGTCAGCTATCCCCTCTACGGCCTTCCCCTGCTGAGGGCGAAGCCGACAGAAACCGGCTACCGCGTCGAGCTCACCGTGAGCAGGAGGGAGTTCAACGAGAGGGTCTCGGAAAGGCTCTCCAGCGAGCTTCCAACCTGGACCGACTTCTACGAGTGCTTCATATCCGCCGGAATAGTGCGGTACGCGAACATCGACGAGTTCCTCCAGAACCTTGAACTCTACGAGAGGCTCAAGAAGGGCGTCGCCTTCGCGCCCGACACCAACCTCTTCTACCACCGCTTTATCTCAGGGTTCAGACCCCTCGACGGGTACCAGATAGTCGTGGCCGAGGGGGTCAAGAAGGAGATAGAGAACGCCATGAACTACAAGTACAGGCACAGGGAGCTGGAGGAGATAAAGCGCGAGGTGAGGAACGCGAGCCTGCTCAGGGAGTTCAGCAACAGGAGGACGAAGAGGAGCAGGAAGGCTGCCTACATAGCCCTCAAGGAGTTCGAGAGGCTGAAGGACAGGATAATCATAGCCGAGAGCGTTAAGGAGCCGGCTCACAACAACGACGAGATAATCGTCAAGTCCCTGAAGCACTACGACAACATGACGCCCACGCTTCTCGTCTTCCTCACCGCCGACATAGCAATAACCGATGTGGCCGAGATGGAGGGACTGGAGTACTTCCTCTTCAGGTACCCCCGGCAGGAGATTGGAAGGCACGAGGTTTCGGCCTATCAGCTCAGGACGCTCCTCTTCAACCTCGCGGCCGTCTTCGGCGTCATAGAGGTGAACGGGATAACCGTCTTCGGCGAGTTCGGCGGCAAGCAAGGTCTCAACGAACTGAAGCTCGTCTTTCCGGCCGAGAACAGGGCCTACCACGAGTTCGAATTCCACCTCAAGCTGTCAAGGAAGCTGATGGAGATAATGAATGACTAGGCCTTCAGTTTGAATTTCACGAAAAGGGCCGCCAGCTCGAGCACGAACATGAAAACGGCCAGAAGCTCCGCGAGGGTCTGGCTGATGGGGAGGAGAAGCAGGGGCACCGAAACCCCGAGCGCAACCAGCTCTTCCCCTTCCCTGCTCCCGCCACCGTAGCGGTACTCCAGCGCGAAGGTGAGCCAGCCAAGAAGGACGACAGCGGCCCTCGCGACCGTGGGCTCCCAGAACAGCAGGCCCAGCCCGAGGACGAGGAACGGGAGCGCATAGAAGAGCCTCCTCATTGGTCCACCCCCAGTACCCCCGACGACACCTCTGTGCCGTTGTGGAGGACCACAAACTTGAAGCGGTTGGGTTCCGTGACGTTGAGGGCAAGCTCAAGTTCCCCAGCCTCCAGAAGAACACTCCCCGAGGCGTCGTTCAGGTACTCCGCGCTCCACCTGCCCGACACTGCCTTTTCGTCCTCCGGGTGAACCGTGAGGTATGAAGTCGTCTCAAGGCTCCCTTCCGCCGACCAGACCGCGACGGGAAGCCTCTCAGCGTAGGGGACGTAGGTGACGCCCGTAACCATGTGTCCGTTGATGCTCACGTTGAAGTCCCTCGGAACGAAGGCCGGAGAGAGCCTAAGGACGGGAATGCTCATGCTCGCGTTCAGCTCCTTCCCCGTCACCTCGACGGTAAAGACGTAAAGGGTGACGTTGATAGAATTGAGAAATGCGTCCGTTTCGTTTAGGAACCTCCTCGGGACGGTGAGGTAGCCCGTGAAGGGGCCATTGATCTCAACGGTGGCAACAGAGACCGTCACGTTGGAGTTCCGGTGAGATGATGCGTTTTCAAATTCTCCCTTGGGAAAACCGCCGTCGATGTGGGTCCACCCAACGAGCAGGACACCGACGAGCAGAAGGGCCACGACCGTTAAAACTCCTCCCCGCATTATCCCACCGGAAGTGTTAAGGTGTCAAGACTTAAAAGTATTACTCCAAAAACGAGTGGAAAGAGGAAAATCAGCTGAGCATGCCCTCCAGCTTCTCCACGAACTCCATGCTCCTCCTGAGGTCGGCGAAGTAGTCCTTGGCCTTTTCGATGTGCTCCCTCTCCACCCTTCCGCCCCTCGCGAGGACGCTCGCCGGGGCGAGGAGCTGGACGGCGTAGCGGAGGCTGGTCTTCTCGCCGAGCTCCGCGAGGTACTCGATGGCCTCCTCGCTCACCTCTATCTTCTCCTCCCTCGCGCGGATCTTAACTATCTCCCGAATCTCCTCCTTCTTATAGGGCTCGGTGTTGATTATGAGCAGCCTGTCGAGCATGTCGATGGGTATTCCGTGCGGCGCCTCTATGTCTGTGCCCCTTATCTTAGTCCTTCCCCTGTTGGTGGCGAGGATAAGAATCGGCGCCAGCTCGCTCTCCATGGCCCTCGCGAGGAAGGAGAAGGCCTCGATGTCGAGCATGTGAACCTCGTCTATGAAGAGCACTCCAGGCACGAGCGTCGCCTTCCCCTCCTCTATCCACCCCTTGACGGTCTCATCGACGCGCTGCCTTATCTCGTCGCTTATCTCCATGCCCGTGCTGAAGAGCAGGCCGAAGATGTTGCCGCGGGCGTTGGCAACGTCGAGGTCGTGGAGGGTAACGGTGTAGGTGAACTCCTTTATCTTGAGCACCGGCCCGCTCGGAAGGTTCACCTTGCGCTTGAAGAACAGCCCCTCTTCCTCCTTCGTGGTGCCTATCTTCGAAATCCTGCCCGTCTCGGCGTCTATCTGTATAACGTCGCCCTCCTCGACGCCCATCTCCATGAGCTGATAGGCTATCTCCCTGCCAGCCCTAATCGTCTTCTCGTCGTCCTTTGTGCGGAGGGTTATGATGACGCTCTCGGGGATTTCGACGTAGGGGTTGAAGGGGTGCCTCGTCCTGTTGATTTTAATCTCCCTGACTTCGCCCTCGTAGACCTTCCTCTCCTCGCTGATTCTAACTCCAATCGCCCTCCTGAGGGCCTCCTTCAGGAACTCGGTCTTCTTGACCTCGGCCGAGTATATCTC
Organism: Thermococcus sp. ES12; assembly: GCF_012027515.1. Classification (NCBI taxonomy): domain Archaea; kingdom Methanobacteriati; phylum Methanobacteriota; class Thermococci; order Thermococcales; family Thermococcaceae; genus Thermococcus; species Thermococcus sp. ES12. Next base: position 394,001 of record NZ_SNUP01000001.1, on the reverse strand, counting down.
GCTCCCCGCTATCTGAACGAAGGGCACGTCCTCGCCGAGCTCCCTCGCTATGCCCATGGCTATTGCCGTCTTACCGCTCCCGGTCGGACCAACGAGGAGGATTCCCTTGCCGGCAAGCTTGCCGCGCTTGATGAGCTCGACCGCTATCCCCGCTGCTTCCCTCGCCTTAACCTGCCCGACCATTCCGTCGGCCATGAACTTCGCCTTTCCGTTCTCGTCGAGACCGAGGCCCCTTATGTGGGAGTGCATGCCGACCCTCTCGAAGCTCCTCGGAGCCACTTCCTCTATCACCGGCATAACACCACCCCCTTAATCTTTCCGGGGGTTACTAAAAGATGTGGGCTTAAAAATTTGACGGAGGCTCAGGCCGTCGATCCCGGGCATCGTTCAACCCAAAGGCCAATGTCATCATCGCCATAGACCGTTTCGGCGGGAGCTTAAAAACTCACCTGTACCTGAGCCAGAAGTACAGGGAGGCGGTTCCGACCACGATGGATACGGCGAGCAGGAAGGCACCGACGAACCTTGCAACGAAAGAGTTCTCCCCCAGTGCCAGCCAGCCCATCAGCAGGCCCGCAGGAACGAGCAGCAAAACCGCTTTCTCCGACGTCCAGAAGAAGGCCGGTATCAGGAAAGCCCCGGCCAGGAGGTAGAGCGGGTTTCCATAGTTCAGGAACAACAGGACAGGCAGGAGAACGCCGAGGATCAGATGGGCGTCCCCAGTGCGCTTCGACGGCATTGAACGGTTAAGCTCTCGAATCCCCGCGAGGAGCACGAAGAACGCCGCCAGGAGAAGCGCGAGGGATAATCCGCCGCCCGAATTCTGGAAATACGCCGAGAGGGCCACGAGGAAGAAGGAGAGCACGATGAGTACCTCGCCCCTCACGCTCCCACCTCAGAGGACGTTGAGGTACTTGTGAACCTGAAAGCTCAGCCCGACGTTCTTTCTCCCCATAACCAGGGCCGCCTCGCGATAAAGGTTCATCAGTTTTTCCTGACTTATCTCTATTGGCTCCCTCGGCTGGATTACGAGGGGAGCCAGGCCTTTTAAGAGCTCCGCGTACCAGCGGACGTTCTCGGGCCTTGTCTCGGAAGTAACGACGAGCTTGGCATAAACTTTGACCCCGGCCTCCTTCAGAATCCTTACGCTCTCTACCTCACGGAGAACCAATGAGCGCCAGTCTTCAGTTGCCTTAGCAGTCTCGTCCTTTATGTCGACGCTCGCGTAATCTGTGAGGTTGGCAACCTCCTTGACCAGCTCCGGCAGACCGCCGTGTGTCTCCAGAAAGTTGTCGAAGCCGAGACTTTTCATCTTCCCCATAAGGGCTTTGAGCGGCCTTATCTGGAGCGTCGGCTCGCCGCCGGTGTAGCTTATCGAGTGTATATCGCCGGTATCAAGGCGGAGTATCGCTTCAACGACCTCATCCAGCCGAGCAGGGTTCGGCCTGTACTCGAACTTCCCGGTGAAGGGTTCAACCTCGGAGCGCCAGCGGAAAACGCGGGAGGCGTTGATGTACTCCCGGGAGTCGCACCAGAGGCAGTTAAGGTCGCAGCCGGCGAACCTTACGAAAATCTGCCTCCTGCCGAAGGCACTCCCGGGAACGCTTCCGCCTTCACCCTGCCAGCTGTTGAAGACCTCGGCCATTATCAGCTTCATACCTGACACTACACCGAGTCAGTTTTAAGGATTTGGCTCTCGGCCATTCACATTAGATTGGTCCTTGGCACTCCTCAGGATTTCCTCAATGCACGGAACATCTGCCCTCGTCCGGTAGTACTTTCGCACTATCATTCGCTTTTCGTCCAGTTCAACCCGGTATTCAAGGAGTCCCGCGTTCAGGAGTTTTCTGAGATGGGATATCAGCAGGGGCTTCGATATCCCCAGCATCTCCCTAAGCTCCCTGCTGGTTTTCTCTCTTCCCGCGCATAGCACCAGTATCCTGAGCCGGGTGGGGCTTGAAAGGGCTTTGAATGTCTCGGAGAGTCTCTTGATGTTCCCATCAACCTCCTCATGCATCAGTACATCACTCCTTGAGTTCCTCCCGGAGTTCCCGTATTTCCTCCCTGAGGAGCTTTATCTCCTCCAGGAGAGCGGACATGGAATCCTCCCTTCTGGGGTTCGCAGATGTTGCGGTTCCCGAAGGGCTGGAACAGCGAATTATGAGGAAAACTATCCCTCCTACAGCGGCTAAGAGCAGGAGCCAGCCCAGAAATTCTGTTCCTGGAGGCATGGGAGCGGGCATCTTTCATTCCCCCTTTCAATTTTTATTCAGTCAACACTGATTATATAGGATAAATAATTGTTTACCTACTATATAAACATTTCCATGGAGAGGGTAATGAAAACGGGATTCACAGTTCGATGCCCTTAACCTTCTCGCTCACGTATCCTTCAAGAATCTCAACCTTTACACTTCTATCCTCTCCGGTCATGTCTGCCATTAACTGCACTCCCCTCGCATAGTCCCACAATCTTCTCTTCGCCTCGTCTGTGACTTTCTCGGCCATGATGATTATTTCTCTCTCGTTGGGAATTTCGCTTACAATCTCGATGACCTTTCTGGCGTCTTCCTCTGTGAAGGTCCCCCTCTTCTTGAAGAGCACCGCCATCACCTCACACTTCAATTGCATAAGTGTGTTATTCCATAATTCTGCAATTAAATATACTTCATCAGCAGTTCAACGGCTTCTTCGAACACCTCCCTGTCCCTCCCGTCGAGAACGCTCTCTAGGTAGTGGAGGTTTGCTATGTTAATGATTACGTAGGCTGTGTTTCTGTCGAGGCCGAGGTCGTAGGCGTCGTAGTAGACGATTTCCCTGCCCAGGGCTTCGTTCAGCATCTCCACGAAGTAGGCAATGTCCTCCACGCGGAGCTCGTCCCATTTGCTTTCCATCTCGTCGAAGTAGCGCTCCATAACGCGGAGCGTTTCCAGGTCAAGTTTTAACGTCCCCTCGAAGTATGGGAACTCGCCCACCCGGAAAATCTTCACGCCTTCTTCGTCCTGAATGCCGATATAGTCCCACAGGAGAATACCTTCAACTGGATTGTGACCGTATTTGCTCGCCAGATAGGAGAAGCGCTCCATTATCTCGGTCATATCATCAAGGAACTCCTCCTCATCGCGGAAGTGTATTATCTTGCTTATCGTTCCCGCCATGGTCTGCACCCAACTTTGAGTTGAGAAGGGGGTTATAAGGCTTTGGCGTTCTTTTACTTGCCAATTTTCTGCATAACGATTGACAGGACGAATGTTATGAGAATGCCGGCGAAAACGTATGAATTGCCCTCGGGCCGGTATTTCAGGCCGAGGATAAGCCAGATAAGTGTGAACAGTCCGAAAACAAGGACGCTCCTTCCGGGAATTCTTCCGTCAAGGTATATGCCAAGGGCAGAGGAGAACACTATTCCTCCAATGAAGGCCCAGTAAACAACAGGGGTGAACTGCACTTCGTACTGTCTCATGAGGCCAGCGAATAGAAAGACGTAAACCAGAGGAAGCACCGAACCCCACAGGCGATTCATTTTATCACCACGGTTCAGTTCCCATCAACGTTTATTAGCTTTAGGCCGAAAAAGTCTTTTATTACCTAGGACTACAATACAGTGCCCGACGAGTATTGGGTTGCGATGACGTCGGGACCCCCAGGGGGCCGACACTCCCAAAGGCCCCCCCTTACAAACTTCGCGCAGACGAAGTTTGACGAAACTTTGCCCAGCAAAGTTTCAGCGCCGTTCTCATTATCGTTTAAAGGTCCTTGATGGATGGCTGAAAATTATGTGTGCTTTTTTGAAGATGTTCATTTTAAGGGGTTTACCCCTAAATTGCTCTCTTATGAGGGTTTCACTACACAAACGGCATCCGTAGGAATCCCCATCTAACGCTAATCCGTGAGTGCACGATTGATTTTTTTGTCTGTTGGTAAGAAGGGCACTCCTTTGGTCAAGCTTTCCTAAAGCTTGTTCTCCTGCGCAACGTTGAAGCTCTGCTTCAACGCACGGGACGATAGTCCCGTTGAGTTTGATCAAGATTCATGATTCCTTTTGGAAGGGCGTATCTTGGGGGATTTCTCCGGGAGTTATTTTTTGAGACGTGGATTCTCTTAGAGAAGCGCTTTTTGGAGGGGTTCACGTTTTTAGCGCTCCATAGGAGCGCGGTTTAAATGGAGCCCGTGTGGGAAAAGCTCGGTACCGTAAATCCTCTTTCTAAGGGCTAAATTGGGTGCTGAAATTCCTTTTTAAAGGAGCCTCAAAGAGGAATCACACATTTTGATGAAACTTTGCTCCGCAAAGTTTCCAGGCAAAGGTTTATAAAACGTCTCCGGAAACACTCTCCAGTCGTGAAAATCGGTTGATAATTAGGGGTGATGCTCATGGGAAGGACTACTAAGGTTGGTTCAGCCGGAAGATACGGTCCCAGGTACGGTCTCAAGATTAGAAGAAGGGTCGCGGCCGTTGAGGCCAAGATGAAGCAGAAGCACGTCTGCCCGGTCTGCGGAAGGAAGGCTGTCAGGAGGATAAGCACTGGCATATGGCAGTGCCAGAAGTGCGGCGCTACCTTCGCCGGCGGCGCCTACCTGCCGACCACTCCGGCGGGAAAGGTTGCCAAGCGTGTCACGGCCTCCAAGGCCTGATTCCTTTCCTTTACCTGGTTTTAGGGTGATAAACATGGTGATGGCCGTTTACCGCTGCGCGAAGTGCGGAAGGGAGGTCGAGCTCGACCTCGAAAACACTAGGGAAGTTCGCTGCCCCTACTGCGGCAGCAAGATACTCTACAAGCCCAGGCCGAGGGTGGCCAGGCGCGTAAAGGCGATCTGATTCTTTCGTTTGGAAAACCTTTTATCGCTTAAACGAATTTTGAGTGAGGGCCATGATGCTGATAACGACTTCCCATAGACCCACCAGAAGGACGAGGAGCTTCGGGCATGACCTGGAGAAGGTGTTCCCCAACTCCCTCTACCTGACGAGGGGGAAGAAGACTATCCAAGACTTGCTCATGGAGGCCTACGACAGGAACTACGGGCGGCTCCTGATAATCAACGTCTGGAAGGGCAACCCGCTCAAGATGACCTTCATCAAGGTCGATCCCGAGGACTGGGGCTACCTCGGCTACCTCTACCTCCACGGCATAAAGCTCCAGCGCGAGATCGGTTTCAGGGACGTAAGGCCGATACGGGAGGAGATGCCCCTCGTGGTGACCACAGCCAAGCGCGTCGGTCTCGACCACGTTGCCTTTGCCCAGGTTTTTGCAGAACTCACCGGCGGAGTGTTCGTCCCGAGGAAGGAGCGCTCGCTCCTCGGCATAGCCGACAGGTACAACACCGACGTCCTGAGCGTCATCGAGAGGCATCCGCGAGGGATGGCGGTGAACTTCTACCGCCTGGACGTCAGCAGGGAGAAGGCCGTCGGCCCGCTCATAAGCGTCAAGATATGGATAATGGAGGACGGGCGGAGATGGGACTACAAGGAGGCGTCATGGCTGAAGAGGAAAACTGGCCCATCGAAGGAGTGATAGAGCTGTCCTTTCCAGATGAAGAGGTCGCCAGGGTCGTCTATGAGAGCGTCCTCTACGAGCACGAGAGCGTGCCCTACAGGAGAAGCAGGATAGAGTTCCTCCGCGAGGGGAACAGGATAGTAATCCGCTTTCTCGCCAGGGACAACTCCGCCCTGCGCGGAACGCTGAACTCTTATCTGAGATGGATTAAGGTTGCCATGGACTCCCTGGAGTTATGAAACTACTGGTAACATAGGACAAGATTTTTTAACACTTGAGTCAACAATTGTCCTAGAGGTGGTACCGTTGATGGGCTGGGGATTTCACGATCCATTTTTAGAGGAAATAGAGCGAGTTAGGCAACTCTCTTCTAGAATTTCCAATGAGGAAGCTACCAAACAACATTTGATTCTTCCATTGTTGGAGAAGTTAGGATGGAGGGTTAATGATCCTGCGGAGGTTTATCCTGAAATAAAAACTCGCCAGAAAAAACGCCCGGATTTTGTTCTTCTTGTTGATGGTGTGCCAGTGGCGTTTTTAGAAGCAAAAAGCGCTAGGAATTCCGTTATACGGAGGGGAAAGGTATCTCCAACTTATGCACGCCAGTTAATGGGATATTGTTTCGGAGAGGGTGTGGCATTAGGTATTCTAACAAACGGAGTTCAATGGGTTTTGATGGAGGCATTTAAACTTTGGACAAGGCCAGAGGAGAGAGTGCTTACGATGGTGGATCTCAGAACTACACGCTTAGAAGAGGCTGCGAATGAATTATTGGCTTTTACTCGTCGCAATATTCGTTTGTATTACAGAAGGTTTGGATATCACCTGGGCGAAGAGCCCGTATATGGATTTTATTATGAATTTTAAAGTTTTTCTGTTTTCTCCAATCCGAAACTATTTAAAGCCAGCCCCTTATTCTAACCCGGCATCACGATTACGGAGGTGTTGTTAATGCAGAACATTCCGCCCCAGGTTCAGGCCATGCTCGGTCAGCTTGAGAGCTACCAGCAGCAGCTCCAGCTCGTCATTCAGCAGAAGCAGAAGGTCCAGCTCGAGCTCACCGAGGCAAAGAAGGCCCTCGAAGAAATCGAGAAGGTCGATGATGGAACTACCATATACAAGACCGTCGGAACGCTCATCGTCAAGACCGAAAAGGCCAAAGCCGTCGAGGAGCTGAAGGAGAAGGTCGAGACGCTGGAGGTCAGGCTCAACGCCCTCGAGAGGCAGGAGAAGAAGCTCAACGAGAAGCTCAAGGAACTTACCGCCCAGATACAGTCCGCCCTCAGACCCACCGCGGGCTGACCTCTTCTCTTTTCCTTCGGGGTGAGAGAGATGGACGAGGGAAGCAGCGGAAGGAGGGTTATCCACATCGGTCTGCCGGAGCTGAGCGAGGAGCAGCTGATGGAGATAGGCGAGATCGCCCAGGAAACTGTGATAAAGCACGTCTTCGACACCCTCAACCGGAGCGACGTGAAGGACATTGAGGTGACGATGAGGCTAAACCGCGACGAGACCCTCGACCTTGAGATAGAGGTTTACCTGGAGGTTCCGGTTTTCGTCAGGGTGGACGTCGATGGGCTGATAGAGGAGGCCGTCGAGAGGGCCTACGAGGCAGTTGAGAGGAAGCTGAGGGAGATTGCCAATGAAGGGAAAACTGAAGCTTAAACGCTTCCTTGAGCGCTCAGGAAACAGGTCCTTCCTGCTTCTCTGCCACCACAACGCCGACCCCGACTCCCTCGGCTCGGCGATAGCCTTCGCCCTCTACCTCAAATCAATCGGGATCGAGAGGATTAGAATAGGCGTCGCCCAGAGCGTCTCCTCCTACGCCAAGCGGCTTTTAGCGTTCTCTCCCGTTCCCGTTGAAAAAGACCCGGCGGTTAAAGAAGATGTGGTTGTAATCTTCGACACCGCCTCCCTCGAACAGCTCGAACCTATTGAAATTCCTCGCGGGAAGTTCGTCGTTCTCATTGACCATCACATCGAGAAGGAGAGACCGATTAGAGCTGACATAGCTGTCGTTGATTCATCACGCACATCAACTGCCGAGATAGTCTGGGAGCTGTTCAAATACTTGGGCTTCTACGACGAGAGGGCCGTTAAAGCCCTCCTGGCAGGAATAGTCACCGACACCGCCAACTTCCGCTTCGCCAACGCAAAGACGTTCAAAGCGGTAAGCGAGATGCTGGAGCGCTTCCCGGTTCAGATGAGTGAGATTTTCCAGCTTGTAGCCCCTGTCAGCGACGAGAACATCGACCAGGCAAAGCGCATGGCGATCCTAAAGGCCTGCCAGAGAATGGAGATAAGGAAGTTCAGAAGGTACGTCATAGCCGTCTCGAAGGTCTCCGCCTACGAGTCGCTCGCCTGCAAGATCTTCCTCCAGCTCGGGGCCGATATAGCGGTTGTGGGGAGCGAGAAGAAGGGAGTGAGGATTTCCGCGAGGGCAAAAGAGAGCCTCGTCAAGAAGGGCCTCCATCTCGGTAAAATCATGGAAAAGGTCGGGCCGGTCATAGATGGCTCGGGCGGGGGGCACGCCGGTGCCGCCGGGGCGAACGGAAAGGGGAACCTTGATGAAGGAATCAAATTAATCCTGAAGGAGATAGAGAGGTTTTTGAGGGAGGTGGACTGATGGCGAAGTGCCCGCTCTGCGGAACGGCCCTTGACTGGGGGGAGCTGATCGAGCAGATGCTCGTCCTTGAGGACGCCGAGGGACTTTTCAAGGACCGTGAACGGTTCATGGCGACCTTCGAGTCCTTTGTCTTCAGGTGCCCCCACTGTGGCGAGGAGTTCTACGGGAAAAATCTGCCGGCGAGAGAAGCGGAGAAGGTGTTCGAGCTCCTCAACGAGTTCAAGGGCTCTATAGACTGGGAAAACCGGAAGGTTCGCCTAAGGCTCAACAGCCTTCTGGCGCTCGACACGATGCTTGAGAACTGGGACAGAAAGGTCAAGGGTTAGCGATAGCCTTTTTTACTTTCGTCCTCTATTTTCACCGGCTGGTGGTTCTCGTGGAGGCCGTGGAGCTTTACCTATCAAAGGGAGACTATAAGAACGCATTGAGGAACGCGCTGGATATTGAGGATGAGATAAAACGCCTGATAGCCCTGACCGAAGTCCTGACGGCCTTTCCGCGGGACGAAGTTTTGAGCCACATGCTGGAGACGCTTGAATCGGTAGCCGGAACACCTGAGAAGGCTTTGGCTTACTCCATCCTTGGCAGGGCCCTGTACACACTCGACCGGGACAGGGATGCGGAGGCATACTTTGAAAACGCCGTAGTGCTGGCGAGGGACATAGACTCGCCGAGGGTCCGTGGAGAGGTTCTGGCGGGAATAGCTAGGAACCTCGTCCTTTCCGACCGTTACAAGGACGGACTGAAGCTGTTCAGGGAGGCCGTTGAGCTGCTTCAGGCTTCTCGGGGACTGTCATCGGCGGCAACGTCATCGCTCATAAAGGTCGCCCGGCTAATTGAGAAAAGCGCCGACGAGATACCCAACGAGATTGCACTGGAGTTCTACGAACTGGCCAGGGACGTTTACGCCTCCATATTCTTCAAACTTCAGGCGAGATACATAGAAGACAAAATGGACCTCATCAAAGACGTTCTCAAGAGGGGCAAGGCAGCGGTGGAGGAGCTCCTTGAAAGGGGAGAAGTCGAACTGGCCATCTCTATGATGCGCTTCCTCCCTCTGGAGGGGAGGGCCATAACCATGCTTGAGCTGGCCTACTGGCTCTACCTGCATGAGCAGCCCAGGCTCGGTAGGAGGGTCTTTGACGATGCCCTGGAGATAGTCTTCGTCGGAAAGTTCAGGCCGACCGACAGGGAGCTGGGGGGAATAGCAAGGCGCTTCCTGCGCATAGGCTTCTTAGAGGAGCCGCTGATTCTGGCAGGCGTTATCAAGGACGATAAAATCGCGTCGGAACTTCTCGGTGAGGTGGCTTTGGCGTACGCCCGCTGGGGCGACAAAGCCAGGGCACGCTCGATAGCCGAGGGAATAAGGGACGAAAGCGTTAAGAACCGCGTTTTAGAGGCACTGGATGGTGAGAGCTATGTGGGACACGAGCAAGGATTACCGCTTACTGGTGGCGGAGAAGGCGGTGGAACTGTTCCTGAAGACAGTGGAGCACGCGAAGTTCAAGGGGAAGTGGAACAAGAAGGGAGCGATTCAGCTGGCGAAGGAGATGATTCCGGAGATACAGGCGATGAGGTACAGCTACGTGGGGCCGAAGGAGCTGATTGAAACACCGCAGATGAAGGCACTGAAGGAGAAGGCCAGCGGTATAATCGAGGCCCTTGGCGGGGAGGACTGGCACCACAAGTTCATCAGCCTAGCCGATAAAAGCGAGCGCGAGAAGGTCGAGGAGCAGGTTGCAAAGGTCCGCTTCTTCCTGAACACCATCCTCGGCCTTGACAAGCGCCTCGCCCTCGGGAAGATAAACGACCCGGTCATAGCGGTGGACATCAAGGTAGGTGAGGTCATGAGCGTCGGCAAGCACCCGAACGCTGACAGGCTTCTCGTCACCAACGTGAACATCGGAGACAGAGCCATTACCGTTGTTACGAACGACCTGACCGTCAAGGAGGGCAACCGCGTGGCGGTAGCGTTGCTTCCACCGGCCAACTTCCGCGGAATAGTGAGTGAGGGCATGTTTCTGGGAGCGGGAGAGGGAGTTCTCAAGGACGTGAAGGGAGAAGTCGGCGGACTGCCGAAGGGTGTCCCGCTGGAGGCCTTCAACGAGACGAGGAACCTCGTGGAGGCGTTTTTGAAGGGGTGATTTTTTACGCAATCAAAAAATTTTTAACTTTTTGGCTTGGGATAGTAACGTGGTAAATGTGAGAAAATTCATCTCGTCCATGCTCGTACTGGTGATGGCGCTATCCCTCCCCTGGGCACTTCATTCGAAAGGAGACTCCGAACCGGAGAGGGTTTCTCCGATTCTCTCCGCGTACTTTCAGATTCAGGGACTGCTGGAGGAAGAGTATGGAACCCACGTGGAGATTGTTCCACTATACACCACCCTCTGGGTAAGAGGCGAATGTCCAAACTGCACGGTGGTGAAGGCGGAAGGTCTGGTAAACCGCTCGAACGAAACTTATTTGGTATCCGTTGATTTAGAAAACGGAAGCGTGAGACTGATTCTGGCGAACGAAAGCGTGAGGGAGAGCTATATTCACTTCTTTATGGAGCACGGCGGGAAAGTCTCTGACTGTAATTCAGTCGTGAAAAGCGCCTATAACGAAAACTGGACCGCAAGAGATGTCAATGGAACGCGCGTTGTTCCGGCGATTGTTCGGGTTGGGTGAGGGGGGCTCAAGGTGGCGTTGGCACCCTCACACTTCCACAATTGCTCTCCTTTCTTTTGGTTCGCTTCCATCGTGAAACTATTTTGAATAAATTCACACCAAAAAAGAAAGAAAATTTATTTATATCAAAAGGAAAAAATTTATATAGCAAAATGTTCAAATTTGTCATGGGAACTCGCTGGGGGCAAATATATGCAATGGAATCCTCTGTTGGCAGTCCTTTTCAGACTGTTGAGGATTGACATCGAGGCCAAGCCTTATGCAGGGGAGACTGCTACCGTATATGCCTTACGATGGAAACGCTCTTGTTTCAAAGGGATGGTAGTGTACAATGAGGGGTAAAAATGCCGTCATTGTGATAGTTGTGACGCTTTTGGCTGTGTTATTTATATACTACTACACCACAAACGCTCACGAATCCCAGGAACTCCCGAGGGGAGAGCTCTTCATATCCAACATCACCGGCTACGTCGCTGGATACTTGAACGAAACCATCAGCCTGAACGTTTACTGGATAAAGGTTGGAGACACAGATTTCAGTGCCACAATTGGAGTTGGAGGGCTTCCTCCCTGTCTCGACGCGGGTGGAGTGAGTCTCACCGGAGATGATGGGTACGCTGACTCAGGGATAAAGGAGATGGTTGTAAGCGTTCGGCTAACCCTCAAGAAGCCCGGCCGCTGTGTCATGAGGAATGCATATCTGGAAATCCAGCAGGACAACTTCACCAAGCGAGTGCCGTTGGGAAGGGTCGAGTTCAACATCTTGGAGCCCATGGAAGGAAAAAGCCTGAAGATAAAATCCTACATAGGTAGTTCCGTTGGCCCAGAACCATCGGTTCCAACCCTCATGTATAGCCTCTTAAATCCATTCAATGAGTCCGTTGAGATATTAAACGTGACGTTTGATATCCCTGGCCTCCAGATTTCCAATTTTGAACCCAGGGAGATTCCCGCGGGAAAGACAGTCAATATCACGGTAACCATCGCGAACACAACAGAGCTGGGCGACCTGTATGTAATCAGGCCGCTCATCATCTACCGGGTGGGAGAAGAAACCCGAGTAATGCCGGCTGAGACTTATCACTACGCCACGATCCCAGATGAGAAGACTGTTCTTGAGATGGTTAAAGATTAAAAGGATTGGGGGGCGTCAAAGCCCCATTCTCCTCTTTACAACCTCCAGCGCCCTCTCCGCATCTCCCCTGAACTCCCCGTAGCCGAGCTCCTCCATCGTCTCGGGCAGGGGAACGCCAAGCTCCTCGTGCCAGCCCCTGAGCCTGTAGAACTCCCTCCTGGCCTCAAGGAAGTCGTTGTGGTCAATGAAAGCTTTGTTGCCCTCCGCCGGCCCGTCCGGCTCCGACTCCCACCAGCGCAGTGGAATTACATCGTCGAGCGGCGGCGTGACCCAGTCGAGGGCGTCGTGTATGCGCGCGATGCTCTCAACCGCCCAGGCCCTTTTTCTAAGCTCCTCCACTGTCCATTCCTCGCCCGTCGCGAGGGAGTAGAAACTGGCCAGGTCTTCCATCCTGTATGACACGAACTTGCAGGTTCCGAGCATGTCGGTGATGTAGCTCTCGTCCCTCGCCTCGATGAGCGAGGGCACCAGCTCCTTCGCAGGCCCCTGGTTGGGGAGCTGGTGGGGCCTCGGCCAGCCACGGAGGTGGCTCGCTCCAACGTCTGCTGTGGCGTAGCTTAAAGCGTAGGTTCTCCTTCCGCGCGGGTCCCAGGCGGGGGCCTCCATGCCCTTGACGTGGACAGCCAGTTCACAGCCTCTACCCAGGCGCTCGCAGGCGCGCTTTACACCATCGGCAAGGATTACTCCAAAGCCTCGTCTCTCGGCCATCAGCCTTATGAGCCTCTCCTCGGCCTCCTCGTCGCCCCAGCCTTTAACGGGGAAGCCTATCTCCTTCTTCCCGACGAGACCGCGCTCTACCATCTCGAAGAGCCAGCCGATTGTGTTGCCGGTAGCTATGCTGTCCAGCCCGAGGTCGTTCACCAGCCAGTTAAAGTACGCAACGGCCGGAAAGTTGAAGACCCCTGTGGCAGCGCCGAGCATGGCTATGCTCTCGTACTCGGGCTTGACGCGGATTTTTCTCCCCCTGTATTCCACCTCGACGTAGCGGGCGCACTTTATCGGACAGCTCTTGCCGTGGACGAACCACTCCGGCTCAACCTCGTACTTCTTCACCTCGTCTCCGGCCAGCTTGCTCGCCAGCTCGTCAGGTATGTGGGGCCTTGAGAAGTTGTAGGCCGGGCTCATGCCGAGGGAAGCTGAGCTCCTTAACCCATCGCTCGTGCCGTAGTTCCTGCTGTGTTCGTACTTGGGGTCGGTGGCGAAGTGGTCGTAGAACTCCCGCCAGAGCCTCTGGAACTCCTCCGGCTCCGCAACCCCGGGTTTTTCACCCGGCTCGACGACAACGGCTTTGACCTTCTTGCTCCCGAGGACTGCACCGAGGCCGCCCCTGCCGCTGGCCCTCTCCGTGTCGTAGATGACGTTGGCTATCCTGCTCAGCTTTTCACCGGCTGGCCCGATTGAGGCTATGCTCGCCTTAGGATATTCTTTCCACAGCTCCCCGGCAACCTCGTAGTTCCCTTTCCCCCAGAGATGCTTCGCGTCCCTGATTTCGACTTCGCCATCGCTCACGTAGAGGTAAACCGGCTCCTCGGCCTTTCCCTCTATGATCAGCGCATCGAAGTGGCCCTTGAGCTTGGGCCCGAAGGCGTCCCCGCCGCTGGAGTCGCTTATCAGGCGCGTTTCGGGGCTCTTGCTCACCGCTATGACCTTGCTCGAACCCGGAATCAGGCCGGTCAATCCACCGGGGGCGAAGATGAACTTGTTCGCCTCGCTCAGCGGGTCGGTCCCCGGCGGAACCTCGCGGTAGATCAGGTAGTAGCCGAGGCCCTTCCCGCCGATGAACTTCCTTATGACCTCGTCGGGTAGCTTCTCGTAGGTAACCTTTCCAGTTGTCAGATTTACCCGCGCTATTTTGTTGTTGTAGGCAAACATCAGACACACCCCCTAGCTTTCTCCCTGTCTTCCTTACTCAGCCTCCAGCCCATCGCCCCGGCGTTTTCCTCGACGTGCTCCTTCCTCCCCGCCTTGGGAATCGCGATAACGTTCTCCTCCCAGATGAGGTAGTTGAGCGCAACCTGAGAAGCCGTTTTACCGTACTTCCTCCCTATCTCCGCCAGGCAGGGGTTCCTTGCGAGGGAGCCCTTTTCAAGGGGCGTGTAAGCTATGAGTGCAATCTTCTCCCGCTTCATGTAGTCGAGCAGGCCGCTCGTCTCGGGCCAGCGGTCTTTTAGGGAGTACTTCACCTCGTTGGCGACTATCTCGTACCTCCTCATCGCCTCTTGGGAGCGTCTGAGTAACTCAAGGTCGAAGTTGCTCACACCGATGTACCTTATCAGCCCCTTATCGACCAGCTCCTCCAGCGCCTGGAGCGTCTCCTCTATCTTCCTCCAGCTATCGCCGGGCCAGTGGAGGAGGTAGAGGTCAATGTAGGTGCCGAGCCTCTTTGCGCTGGCTTTAGCTGCCCTTTTGGCTTGACTGTGACCGAAGTGGCTCGGCCAGACCTTGCTGACTATGAAGAGCTCCTCCCTGTCGAAGCCCCTGATTGCCCTCCCGACGAGCTCCTCGGAATGGCCTGCCCCGTAGAACTCGGCCGTGTCGATGAGGTTGATTCCGAGCTCAAGGCCGTGCCTCAGAACCTCGACGCTCTCATCGTCTCTGGAGTAGTCTGGGCTCTCGTAGCCGCCTATGCCCCACGTCCCCAGACCGATGGCGGTTACCTTATCCCCGCCGACAACCTTCAAGTCCCTAAAAGCGCTCACGCTATCACCTAATAAAATAGAAGCGTTTAATCTCTTTTAAGGTTTCGGTCTGAACGCTAAAATGGAAGGTACAAAAGTGTGGAAAGGGATAGTATCCCCAGCCTCAGCGGCCCACTATGTTAATGTACTCCTCCAGGCTCAGAACCTGGGGAGAGTACGTCACGTCGTACCTGTTCTCCATCAGCCTTGTGAACGCCCTCAGGTGGTTCTCGCTGCCCGCCATTAGGCTCTCGAAGACCGCCTTCACGTCCTCGTTGTCGGTTCTCTTGAGCCACTCCTTGAGATCCTTGATGTCTATCTCCTCTATCAGCGCCCCGACTTTGAGGGCCTCGAGCTCGCTTTCGCTCCCCTTCGAGACCAGCTCCTCGTAGAGCTCCTGCATCTCGGTGCTGTTGAACTCCCCGACGGTCATACCATCAACGGGGTCGCTCAGGTTGTACTTCTCGATGAGGCTCAGCACCATGTCCATGTGGGTTTGCTCACTCCTCGCTATGTTCTGGAACACGGGGAGTCCGGTCTCGTTGTAGAGCACGAGGTAGACGTCGCGCGCGAGCTTCTCCTCCTCGCGCATGTAGAGTATAACGTCAATTTCGTCCTGACTCAGCTCCTGGTAGGGCATCGCCGAGACGTTGGGGACGTCGGAGTAACCCCCGTCAGGGGGCCCGCCGTAACCCCTGTCCTCGGGAGGGCCTTCCCCCTGCGAGAGGGTCGTAGTTCCTGCCGTCGAGTCACTCGTTACGCAGCCTGCGCCCAGTACCGCGAGCAGTAACAGACCAACGATAACAACACCGGTCCTCTTCATCCATCCTCACCCCTCAGCTCGGTTATTATCTCCTCGAGCATCGCCTTGAACTCCTCCCGCTCAAGGCCGTACTTGTACTCAATCTCCGCCAGCGTATCGTCCGGACCCGCGTCTATGCCCTTCTCCCTCAGCTTTTCCAGCAGTCCGGAGGTTGGAACGTTGAACTCCTGGGCGAGCTGCTCGACGGTGTAGTACTTCATCATGGTCCCCGTGATGTAGACCCCTGAGTCCGTATATTCCTCGTACGAGGTCGTGATGTGCTCCTCTTCCACCGTGTAGGCCGAGAACGCCTGGTAGCCAGCCGCGATCAGGAGCAGCGGGACGATGAAGGAAGCAGCCACCTTGAGCCTCGAGCCCCTGAAGGCAGATTTCAGCATCACCCACATGCTCTTCAGGCCTATCGCCAGGTGTATCGACACCAGGCCAGCCATCACGAAGCCGAAGTAGGTGTGGACGTCGGTGAGGGTGTCCTTGTCCATGCCCATGAAGGTCCAGCCGATGCTCTCCGCGATTCTGCCGCTGGGTGCGATGTACAGCCCTATTCCGGTCACCAGCACAACAGCGAACACGAGCGTCAGCAGGAGGTCGATGACACCCCTGACGAGGGCCGAGGCTCTCATCCTCTCACCTCCGGTGGGCACTTAAACCTGCAGCTCCAATCCATGACAATCACCCCGAATCAAGAAAAGGGAAGAAAGTTCAAAGGGGCATCCCGAGCCCGTGGGCGAACCTGTTCATCCAGCCCCAGGCGTGCCTGAAGGCGTTCTCCACCGAGTCCCAGAACCCGGGCTGGGCACTCTGGCCGTTCATGGCGTTCATGCTTCCGTGTCCCATCATTCTGTGGCCCGGGGTTGAGACAAGTATCTCGTCAACCTGCTCCTGGGGAAGCACCTGGGCCATGTAGTCAACGCCCATGCCCTCAAGCTGGCTCACGAAGGCCCTGAGGTGGTTCTCACTGCCGGCCATGAGGTTGCTGTAGACCTGCTTTATGTCCTCGTTGTCGGTCTGGACCATCCAGTCCTCAAGGTCCTTGATGTCGGTTTCCTCTATGAGCGCACCAACATTGAGTGCATCAACCTCGCTCTGGCTTCCCATCTCAACCAGCTGGTTGTAGAGCTCCTGGAGCTCCGGGTTGGTGAAGACGCCCACCTGGTCCAGAGTATCGGGAGCGGTGAGGTTGTACTTCTCTATCAGGCCGAGTACCGAGTCCATGTGGGTCTGCTCGCTTTTGGCTATGTTGCTGAAGACTGGAAGTCCCCACTGTTCATAGAGTGTCAGGTAAACGTCCCTTGCGAGCTTCTCCTCCTCGACCATGTAGAGCAGGCCGTCTATCTCCTCCTGGCTCAGGTCGGCGTAGTAGTCCGTGAGCGTGCCGTTGAGCATTGGTGCCTCCTGAACGGCTCCCAGCTGGGCGTAGGGGTTTGGCTCCGGCTGTCCGCGCCACGCCGAGACTGCCCCCAGGCTCATTCCTATCAACAGGGCGATCAGCCCAATTCCAAACCACATCTTTCTCATGGTCTCATCCTCCTCCATGTGTAAGTTTAATATTACATATGCACACCGACTTTATAAAGCTTTCGGCTGAAATCCTTTTAAGCCGATGAGCATACACTAAACCGGTGGGTGAGGTGGAGACATGGCAAATCGCCTCGTATCTCGCCATGGCCCTCGGCGCTCTCTACATCGCCCTCAACCTCCGGGCCAAGGGGAAGAAGAATGCTGGCAGGCTTTCGATGCTTTTCACGGCGGGAATGGGCGCCTACCTGATAACGCTCGGACTTTTCTCGATCCTCGTTAGGGAGGGTAGAATCAGCTCAACGATATATGCCGCGATGATATGGGCCTTCACCCTGGCGTTGATACCGATGGCCCTATATATGATGGCAAAAAGGGGAACAAGGGCGAGTGCTTAAGCCCCGAACTTCTCGCTCCTGTTCATCAGGTCCATCATGATGGGCACTATATCGTGGCCCTTTATCCTTCCGAGGCCGCCGCGCATGCATTCTCGTTCACCAAAGCTCTCGGTGTAGTCGGGCCTCACACCGCCGCCCGCGATGAGGACCGGAACCGGATCGCCGCTGTGGTTCATCGCCTCGCATGGAGTGCTGTGGTCGCCAGTTATCGCTATCACGACGTTTTCAAGGTCTACGTGCTCGACTATGTAGCCTATCATCCTGTCGGCCTTCTCTATCATCTCGGCCTTCAGCCTTGGATTGTTGTCGTGGCCCGCTGCATCGGTCGGCTTGAAGTGGAGGAACACGAAGTCGTACTCTTTGAGCAGCTCGACGACTTTCCTCGCCTTCGCCATCTCGTCGGTGTTGTACTCTCCGGTCGCCCCCTCCGGTGTGTATATGTCGAACCCTATCGCCCTTGCAACACCCTTGACGAGGGAAACCGCCACAACGGCCGCCGCCTTGACCTTCCACTGCTCGGTGAACTTCATCGGTATGTCCGGATAGGTTCCGGCACCGCGGACGAGGAGGTAGTTAGCCACTGGCTTGCCCTCCTTCCTGCGCTTCTCGTTGACGGGGTGCCTCTCAAGAACCTCGTGGGCCTGTCTCACGAAGTCGTTGAGAATCTCGGCGACCTTCTTGCTCGCCTCGTCCTCCCACGTGAACTCATGGGGTGGCTTTCCGGCCTCGTGGGGGTCGTTCTCGCCGACGCGATAACCGGAAGCCATGCCCTTGAGAACCAGAACGGCCCTGTGTCCCGTCGCCCCAACGAATATGAAATCAACGGAAAGCTTAACGTTTTCCTGGATGGCCTTCGCAAGCTCGTGGGCCTCCTCGGTACTTATCCTGCCGGCCCTCCTGTCAGTGATGACTCCGTTCTCTATGGTTGCGAAGTTCACGCGGAAGGCCAGGTCGTCCTCGTCGAGGTCGAGACCAACACCGAGGGCCTCAAGGAAGCCCCTGCCGCGGTAGACTTTGTACGGGTCGTAGCCGAAGATGCTGAGATGGGCCGTATCGCTTCCGGCCGGCTGGCCGGGCTTTATCGGGTCCTGCTGGCCGAGAAGCCCCCATCTCGCGAGTCCATCCATGTTGGGGGTGTTTGCATACTCAAGCGGAGTTTTTCCCCCGAACTCCTTTATCGGCCTGTCGCCGAGACCGTCGAGGATTATGAGAAGTCCTTTCCTCTGCTTCATACCTATCACCTGGAGTGAGTAGCGACCTGGAGTTAAAAGCTTTGTTGGCCGGATTTGAACGGCTTCATCATCCGGAGTTCCAAAAAAGCTTTTAACCCCTCCCCCTCTCTCCCACTGGAGGTGAGGGAATGAAGATAATGTGGGCACCGTGGCGCATAGAGTACATACGCTCACCCAAGTACGATGGATGCATATTCTGTGACTTCCCGAAGGAAAACCGCGATAGAGAGAGGCTCATACTCTACCGCGGGAAGCACTGCTTTGTAATCATGAACAACTACCCCTACAACCCCGGTCATGTCATGATAGCCCCCTACAGGCACGTGGGAAGGTGGGAGGATTTAACCGACCACGAGCTTCTTGAGATGATGCAGCTTTCCCAGCTCATGATAAAGGCGCTGAAGAGGGCAATGAACCCACACGGCTTCAACCTCGGCGTGAACCTCGGCCGCGTTGCGGGGGCGGGCATAGATGACCACGTGCACCTTCACATAGTTCCGAGGTGGAACGGAGACACCAACTTTATGCCGGTGATAGCGGACACCAAGGTCATTCCGGAATCGCTGGAGGAGGCCTACGACGAGCTCAAAAGGGCGATAGAAGAGATAGTGGAAGAAACTGCTAAATCCTCCTGACTTTTATTCTGAACGTGTCATCCAGTGGAAGGTCCTCAAAGAGCTCAGGACCTATCTCCAGAACCGGCAGGTCCGCCTCTATCACTGTTTCTTTGTTCAGCGGGTCTTTGACCGTAAGCCTTACAAGCCGTCCTCCCCTTACAGTTGCGGAAATTCTAACCCCCCGGTTAGACACCCCTTCCAGGATGAAATCGTCACCTCTGAGCTCCCAAACGATTCTCTTTATGAGAGCGGGGGCGCTTTCGGGAGTTACGTGGTGCACAACTCCCTCATCAGACTCCAGTTCTAGCGCTGGACAGGTTGCTTGGGCACTGCAGAAGTCCCTAATGGCCTCAGCTATTCCACGGGCAAAGTTTTCCAGTGGTTTGCCCATGAGAAGCTCACCAAATCCCGACCAGCTGGCAGTTACTCTGAGTTTCTTTCCATGCATTTCAAACGTCACTGTGAGCACTCCCTTTTCTCCGGTAAAAGTGTACACAGCGGCGTTCTTTCTAAATCCCAGAGCCAGCGTGAACTCGTAACCGAAGTCAAATATGAATCTGGGAACTCTAAACCTGACCGTATCATTGTGTAGGTTTTCAAAATACGGGAAGAACGGAAGGGTCTTTTCAGGCTCACTGAGAATTACCTGAAGGCTATCCCAAGAATGGGGCAGTTCTACCTCGTAGCTTCTGGTTTTCACCATTACTCACCGAGAATCTGTAAAAAAAATCCACGTAAAAAGTTTTCTAAACCATTGGCTTGGAACCCGCCAGAGCTCTCCATCTTTCCCTCGTTCTCTTCCAGCATCCCGGTGGCATGAGCTCGCCCTCAGGGCAGTAGCCGAGCTGTACGCAGCGGGGTCCGAGCTTTGCCCACTTTATCACCGGCCTGAGCTCCTCGTTCTTCGCAATCTCCTCCAGCATCTTCCAGGCGACTTCCCTTATCTCCCACTGGGCCCTCTCGCAGGCACGGAGGCCGAAGAAATGCTTGAGTTCACGGAGGTTCATCGTCACGACAAGCTTGGTCCTTACCGCCTGGGGAAGGATGAAGCGCGCGTCCTCCTGATGAACGCCCGCCTTATAGCTTTCCTCGTAGAGCTCTATCGCATTTCTCATCAGCTCCTTCCACTTCTCGTAGATTTCAGACCTTTTCTTCACGCTCTCCGGGATTACGAAGGTCTCTTCGACGTCTTCGGGGTTCAGCACGATATAGCGCTGGCTCTGCTGGGTGTAGCTCGCGAGCCTGTGACGAACGAGCTGGTGACTGCAAACGCGGGAGCAACCTTCAATCGCAAACGTCAGAACCGCATGTTCAAGAATCGACTCGTGACCGTAGCCGAGAACCCTGGGAAGATGCATCCGAACGTCGTCCTCGCCCATGCGCCCGAAAGCCTCGGTCTCCCATTCATCCCAGTAGCTTATGAGCGCCGCCCAGGTGACAGTTTCAAGGGGTTTTTTTGTATAATTGACAAGCGTGACCTTGATCCCATCCCCCATACGCGCCACCGGAGATAGAAGAGCCCGGGGTTTATTAGGTTTACCTTGGGACTAAAAAATTGAATGGAGAGAACTGAACTCTCAAAAGGAGTTTACTCTTGCTGGGTTTCCTCTGGGACGTTCCCAGTGGCCTCGACATCCACGGTGCCCTCAGCTTTTTCTGGCACTGGTTCTGGTGTCGGTGTCCCGCTCACCGCGCCAGGAAGCTCCTCCGGGAGGGCGAAGAACGCCATTACCTCTAGGATGGCACCGACCAGAATGAAGAAGTACCCCACCATGAGGAGCATGAGTATCGAGCCTATGAGGTAGAAGAGCGCCGCCGTGTGGAATGTCGCGACGCCGGTTTCCTGGGCTATCGTGTCGTAGCTCTTCTTCATAAACCAGACGCCCACTATCATGAGCACCACAGCAATGAAGCTCCACATGCCAAAGGCGGACATCAACTCGGCCACTTTCCCGGGGTCATGAATAACGTCCGCCATCTTGTCCCACATATCGTAGAAAGCCCACGAGAGCACGAAGCTGGCGGCGATGTTCATCATCGCGGCCCATATGTAGTCCTTGAATATCTTCTCCTTTTTGGTGGCCTCTGCTATCTCCTTCACTGCAAAGAGCTTCATGATGAAGCCAACAAAATACGTCACGTAGAACAGGCTAAAGATGGCACCGATGCCACCCCAGGTTCGTGCGGTTTTCAAACTTCCCATGTTATCACCCAGATAAGGTGCGATTTCCGCATATAAAAGTGTTTTCCAGCGAAATGAGAAACGTTGAATTCATAACAAAAAGGGGAGGAAGCTGAAATATCATTCCTCCAATGAAACGGGAACCGGTCCTTCATCCGGCTTGGCAAGCTCCTCAGGCAGGGAGAAGAAGGCCACTATCTCAAGGATGGCCGCCACGAGGAGGATAACCAGGCCAAGGCCGATGGGAATCAAGATGGCGCCTGCAAGGTACAAGAGTGCTGTGGTGTGGAAGGTTCCAACACCGGTCTCCTCGGAGATCATGTCGTAGCTCTGCTTCATGAACCACACTCCAACGAACATTATGATCGCCGCTATGATGCCGCCTATGCCCATAGCCCCAATGATAGCCTCTGGAGATTCGGAAGAACCCATGGCAAACATAACGCCCCATAGTGACGCCACGAGGATTAAGGCGGCCACAATGTTCAGTATCGCAGCCCAGAGGTACTTGCTGAATATCTCGCCCCTGCCCGTGGCCTCAGCGATATCCTTCACCGCAAAGAGCTTCAGTATGAAGCCCACAAAGCCAAGCCCCACGAGGGTCAGGATCGCCCCCACACCTCCCAGGAGCTTGGCGTTCTTCAATTCACTCATTTTGCATCACCCAGATAATGTTGGAGTGTGGTTTATAAAAGACTTT
This sequence comes from Thermococcus sp. ES12, assembly GCF_012027515.1. Taxonomy (NCBI): domain Archaea; kingdom Methanobacteriati; phylum Methanobacteriota; class Thermococci; order Thermococcales; family Thermococcaceae; genus Thermococcus; species Thermococcus sp. ES12. Next base: position 371,930 of record NZ_SNUP01000001.1, on the reverse strand, counting down.
TCACTTCCACCCATAAAATTTGAGACACGATCCCATCGGAATTGCACCGATGGAGAAAGAGATGCATCAGTGTCCATTACGTTTGGAAAGCTCTTGGGCGTTAATGCTCAAAAGGTTTCAGCCGGGAGCAGGTTTATCCGACGAAAGGGTTATTAAAACGTCCTGCGAAGGTTTTTCGGTGATGCACATGGTGGTTAGCCTTGCAGGAAGGGATGTTCTCTGCCTTCAGGACTTCACGAGGGAGGAGCTTGAGACTATTCTCAAGACGGCCGAAATGATGAAGATATGGAACAAAATCGGCAAGCCGCACCGCGTTCTTGAGGGAAAAACCCTCGCCATGATATTCCAGAAGCCCTCGACGAGGACGAGGATTTCGTTTGAAGTTGGAATCTACCAGCTCGGAGGCTACGGCCTCTACCTAAACGCTCAGGACCTCCAACTGAGGAGAGGTGAGACGATAGCCGATACCGCGAGGGTTCTCAGCAGGTACGTCGACGGGATAATGGCAAGGGTTTACGCCCACAAGGACGTTGAAGACCTCGCCAAGTACGCTAGCGTCCCGGTCATCAACGGCCTCTCGGACTTCTCCCACCCGTGCCAGGCCCTCGCTGATTACCAGACCATCCTTGAGAAGAAGGGCCGCATAGCCGGCCTTAAGATAGTCTACGTCGGCGATGGGAACAACGTTGCCCACTCCCTCATGATAGCCGGAACCAAGCTTGGTGCCAACGTTGTCGTCGCGACTCCGGAAGGCTACGAGCCGGACAAGCGCGTCATCAAGTGGGCCGAGCAGAACGCGGCCGAGAGCGGCGGCAGCTTCGAGCTCCTCCACGACCCGGTCAAGGCCGTTAAAGATGCAGACGTCATCTACACCGACGTCTGGGCCAGCATGGGGCAGGAGGCCGAGGCCGAGGAGAGGAGGAAGATATTCCAGCCGTTCCAGGTGAACAAAGAGCTCGTCAAGCACGCGAAGCCGGACTACATCTTCATGCACTGCCTCCCGGCCCACAGGGGCGAGGAGGTTACCGACGACGTCGTTGATTCCCCGAACAGCGTCGTCTTCGACGAGGCCGAGAACCGCTTGCACGCCCAGAAGGCCGTCATGGCCCTCGTCATGGGCGGGATAAAGGTCTGAGCTCTCTTTTCTTCCATTTTGAAATTTCAGTGCGGTTCTGCATTTCGGGTTGCGGTTATTTTGCATCAATTTATAAACTCCACTTTCACAGATGGCGTGATTTGTGAAAGTGCGTTTTCATAAAACCTGCCCTTTGTGAAAGCCGGCTTTCACAACGAAGAACCTTTTAAACCCCTTCCCCAACTCCCCATCATGCTTGAAAGGTTGTTTTCCCTCGGCTACTCCAAGATCTTCGCGGAAAGGTATTACGAGCTATGGGGCGAGCGTGCCTTGGCAATAGCGGAGGCGATGGAGAAACCCCTTCCGAGGTGCTTCCGCGTAAACACGCTCCGCATCGAGGTTCCAAGGCTCACCAAGCTCCTCAACAAGAAGGGCTTTCAGTTTAGGCGCGTCCCCTGGGCGAGGGAGGGCTTCTGCCTGACGAGGGAGCCGTTCTCGATAACCTCAACCCCCGAATACTTGAGCGGTCTCCTCTACATCCAGGAGGCAAGCTCGATGTACCCCCCCGTCGCCCTTGAGCCGAAGCCCGGCGAGGTGGTTGCCGACATGGCCGCCGCCCCAGGGGGAAAGACGAGCCACATGGCACAGCTTATGGAGAATGAGGGCATCATTTACGCCTTCGACGTCGGTGAGGAAAGGCTGAAAGAAACCCGCCTGAACCTCTCCCGCCTCGGGGTGACCAACACGGTACTCATCCACAGGTCCTCGCTCCACATGGGGGAGCTTGGAGTGGAGTTCGACAGAATCCTACTCGATGCCCCCTGCACCGGCTCCGGTACAATCCACAAAAACCCGGAGCGTAAGTCCAACAGGACTATGGATGATGTTAAGTTCTGTCAGAATCTCCAGATGCAGATGATTGAGGTCGCCCTCGAGAACCTCAAACCGGGCGGTATACTCGTCTACTCCACCTGCTCCCTCGAGCCGGAGGAGAATGAGTTCGTTATCCAGTGGGTTCTTGATAACTTCGACGTTGAGCTCCTGCCCCTCCGCCATGGCGAGCCGGCTTTAACGAATCCTTTCGGCGTTGAGCTGAATGATGAAATAGCAAAGGCAAGGCGTTTCTATCCAGACAGACACGGAACCAGCGGCTTCTTCGTGGCGAAGATTAAGAAGCTCTAATCCCTGGATTCTCTTACCAGGACTTCCTCTATCCTGTGCAACCTCTCCAGGACGTCCCCGCTGAGGTTCTTCTCCAGCTCCTCACGGGCGGCCTTGGCCAGCTCGAACTTCGAGTCGTACTTTCCAAGGGACGTCCAGTGAATCTTCTTGCCCTCAAGGAAGACGTCGATGTCGCAGAGGCGCTTGTAGCCGACGTACTCGATGCCCTTCAGCAGGAACTTGACGCGCACCGGGTCTTCCCACGTCAGGAGCTTGAGCTTGTAAACCGGGACGCGCATGAATGGTCTCGGATAGTCCCAGTCCCAGCCCTCGCCGACGACGAAGCCAAGGTCCAAATCTTCTATGACCATCATCAGCCTCTCTATGTTCTCGTCGTAGCGCTTGTCGGTGTCGTATATCTTGATGGTTATCTCCTTCCACTCCGGGAGGAGCTTGAGGAGGAGCACGGGGACATCTATGGTCAGCTCGCGGTAGACGCTCAGGAAGTCCCTGCGTATCAGTACCGCACCCTCGATTTCCTCCGGCCCTATTGGAGCGCTCAGCTTCTTCGTCGTCACGCCGATTATCGTGTCCCCCGCCTCACCCTCATCGAAGGCCGTTCGGATGTCCATAATCTCGCCGCCGTACTTCTCGGCCAGGAGCCTCAGCCCTTCCTCAACGTTGGTCGGTATCCTCAGGAGGATCAGGGTGCTCTCAACGTGCACCTTTTCCACCGGGAGGTTCCGGTTGATTATCTCGCTCAGGACGACGGGAGCGTGGGAGCCTATGAGGAAAGCCGTCTCTGGCGGTATGGTTTCCTTCTCCCATTCCTCCGTCACGAACAGGACGGTCTCAAACTCACTGCTGAGCTTAATGGCCTCGTCGGTCGGAAGTTCCTTGACACCGAAGGCCTCAGAAACGGCTTTTTTCACGGATTCAGAGTCTTTGGTTCTCAGAAAGATTATGGACGGCCCAAAGCGGAGAACCTTCATCACATACCCCTCCACATCTTGTAACCCCTATCAAAATCCGTTCCCCCGGGATACTTAACGCGGTAGGTCTGTCTGCTCGGCAGGAGGACGAAGTTGACGCCGAGAACGCCGTTCAGACCCCTCTCAATGAGCTTGAAGTTGTGGCCGTAGAGCCTGAAGTCGGCATCGAGGTTCACCACGTCCTTCCACGTGTGGCCGAGGGCGAACTTCACCCCCTCTATCTCGATGACCGTTCCCGGCTCCACCACCGCCTTCCCGAAGAACTCCCTGACCAGTTCGGGGTCGTCCTCGTTTCCCGGAACGATGTAAAGCTCCACCCCGTAACCTTTAAGGACGTGGGCAAGCTTCCTTATCGCGCCCTTGTACAGGGGCCTCAGCTCGGGTCGCCTCTCCAGCTTCACGTTGTCGGCCAGGTCGCCGGTGTGGATGACATAATCCGGGTCCGTTTTCTCCATTAGCTCGCCTATGAACCGGTAGACGCTCTCGGGGGTATCGCTCACGTGCATAACTTTTGTCTCGTCCGAGGATGCCAGCAGGTCGAGTACCTTTTTCCGGAAGATGGGCAGCTTAAACGGCATTGAAAAGACTAGGAGCAGGGCTTATATATACCTTCCCACAACTTCCAAGGGGTGTTGGTATGAAGGTTCTCGTTCTCGGTGCCGGAAACGTTGGAAGGGCCATAGCCTGGGATCTGAGGGATGAGTTTGACGTTCACGTCGGGGACGTGAGCGAGGAGAGGCTGAGGGCGGTTTCAGAGTTTGCCACTCCCGTGAAGGTGAACGCGGCAGACTTCGATGAGCTGGTCGAAGCGATGAGGGGCTTTGAGCTCGTCGTCGGGGCACTTCCCGGAAGGTTTGGGTATCAATCGGTCAAGGCCGCGATAAAGGCCGGCGTTGACATGGTTGACGTCTCTTTCATGCCGGAGAACCCGCTTGAGCTCCGCGAGGAGGCCGAGAAGGCCCAAGTGACGGTTCTGTTCGATGCGGGCTTTGCACCCGGTTTAAGCCACATCCTGATGGGCAGGATATGGAACGAGCTGGATGAGATGAGGGAGGGCTACATCTACGTGGGCGGCCTGCCGAAGGAGCCGAGGCCACCGCTCTACTACCGCATCACCTGGTCGCCGAAGGACCTGATAGAGGAGTACACGAGGCCGGCGAGGGTGATACGGGACGGCGAGGTCAAGGCGGTTGACCCCTTCGAGAGGATCGAGAGGGTGAGCGTTGGCGACTTCGAGTTCGAGGCCTTCGTCAGCGATGGCCTGAGGAGTTTACTGGAGAGCGTGAGGGCGGAAAGGCTGGAGGAGTGGACGCTCCGCTGGCCCGGACACCTGGAGAAGATGAAAGTCCTGAGGGAGCTGGGCTTCTTCAGGCCGGAGCACGTCGATAAGACGCTTGAGGTCATAACACCCCTGATGAGCTACGACAGCCCCGACTTCTCGATAATGCAGGTGATCGGAAGGGGAACGCTGGACGGCGAGGAGAAGGAGATAGGCTACCTCCTGTACGATGAGGAGAGGGGCGGCTTCACCTCGATGGCCCGCGTCACGGGCTTCACGGCGGCGATAATAGCGAGGCTCGTGGCCGAGAAGAGCTGCATATTCGGCGTTATCCCTCCAGAGATACTGGGAATGAGGATAGACACCTTCACCCGCATAACCGAAGAGCTGGCGGACAGGGGCATAAGGCTGGAGAGGTGGGAGAATGCTCCACCTGGTGATAGCTGATGCCGAGCTTGAGCTTGTTCCGAGGCCAATAAGAGACCACCCGGCCGTCGTCAACCACGCCAAAAGAAGGGGCAAGAAACCCGAGGAGGTGCTCCTCGATAGCACCTACCACCATGCGGCCCTCAAAAAGCTCCCGGACGGAGAGAGGCGCGGAAGGCCGGACATCGTCCACATCTGCCTGCTGAACGCCCTGGAGAGTATAGCCAACAAAGAGGGCAAACTGCGGGTCTATGTCCACACGAGGAACGACGAAGTGATATACATAAAGCCAGAGACCAGAATCCCGAGGAACTACAACCGCTTCGTGGGGCTGATGGAGAGCCTCTTCAGGGACCTGGCGGTTCCCAAAAACCTTGAGCTCCTCCGCATGGAGGAGAAGTCCCTCGTCGAGCTCGTGGAGGAGATAAACCCGGATGGAATCTTCGTGATGCATGAGGATGGAAAGGCAATGAAACCTTCCGAATTCGGAAAAATCCTTTCAGGACTCCGGAATCCTGTGGTGATAGTGGGCGGTTTCCCACACGGCGATTTCAGGAGCGAAACACCCTGGGAGAGAATAAGCCTTTACGATGCCCCGTTGATGGCCTGGGCAGTTGTGAACGAGGTAATCATCAGCTTTGAGCACTGGATTTTTTGAAAACGTCCGTAGGGACATAACGTTTTTATATTACCTCCTTTTTAATCCCCCGTAAGCTTCCTTGAATAACGGCTGGAAACATTCCACGGGGGTGTGAATCGATGAGAAAAATAAGCTTCCTGATGGCGTTTTTGATAACCGGCTACATCCTTGGAATCTGGAACTTCCTTGTCCTGCCGAAGTACTACATAAACTTCGGGCTGAAGGGATTCCTGATATCCCTGATACCTATGCTCATAGCCCTTTTCCTGATATACAGCGAGGCGGAGAGCACCAAACGCACTAGGTACCTGATATACGAGCTGTTTTTCAAGATATCGCGCACCCCGGCGCTGATATTCGTCCTCATAATGTTCCTCCTCGTGATCCTCGGAATAACTACGTACTACTCCTCGTACAGCCTTATATACATCTTCGGAATCGGGGCCAAATACGTCCCAGTAATCGCCCTCGGAACGATACTCCTCTCGGTTATCCTCCTCCTGCTCGCCAAGGGCAAGACCCTCGAAGTTATCTCCGTGCTCTCGGTGCTCTTCGTGCTCTTTGCAATCCTCTCGGCTATCATAATCAGGAATCAGGCCATCAGTGCCGTCACAGCACCCCAGGCCGTCCACTACATGAACAACGCAGTTTCAGCGATAACTTCCTTCGACCAGCCACTCTCCCTTAAAGGAGTTCTCTACATGCTCATATCCGTTCTCGTTTCCTTCGGACTCGGTGCTGGAGTTTACTACGTGGTCGGCAGCTTCACTCCGGAGGAGCTTGACCTCAAGAAGGTCCTCGCGGCGGTTTTCGTGCTCCAGATACTCCTCAGCTTCGCCGCTGCCTTCACCGTTGCGTATTCCCTCGGTGCCGCCTACCAGGGATTCGGAAAGGCGTTCCACAACCCCAACATCCCTGCAGAGGAGTCAATGAAGCTCTACCTTGGCTTCCAGAACCTCAAGGAGTACGCCACCAACAGTGAAAAGAGTCCCATGGCGTCAATCGAGGTGTTTTACTCTATTCCATACGTGCTCAAGGGCAACATCGCCAACGCTGACCGTTTGATATACCTCCTCATGCTGTCCCTCTACTTCGCCGGGCTGACCACAATCATAGTCCTCATCGAGATGGGCAGCCAGATACTCTCCGAGGTCATGCAGCTTGGAAGGAGCAGGAGCCTGACGCTGGTGGCAATCTTGGGCCTCGTGCTCTCTGCAACGATGGTGGTAAGTGACATCAGAACAATGTTCGTTGTCGTGCCCTTCAGTGTCGGCGCTCTGGTAGCGGCCGTGGAGGCGTACCCCCTGCTCTCGAGCGAACTTGCACACAATCGAGGAGCCATTGGAGGCGTCATCCTTCTGCTTTTCATCAGCGGCATTGTGAGCCTATACTTCGCCTTCAGGGCCCCTGGAACGCCGGTCAAGATAGGGGCACTGCTCGGTCTCGTCCTCTTCGTGCCCGTGCTCATGAACAGCATGCTGATGAAGACCCGCCGCTGAGCTCTTTCATTTTCAAAAATTTTTTAAAGACCCTTCCCAATCGGTTTTAGAACGCTTATAGGAGGTCTGAAAGATGGGAGACAAGACCAAGGTTCAGGTTAGCAAGCTCAAGCCGGGAAGGTACATCCTTATCGACGGTGAGCCCTGCAGGATAGCCAACATAACCGTTTCCTCGCCCGGAAAGCACGGCTCCGCCAAGGCCAGAATTGAAGCCGTTGGAATCTTCGACGGCAAGGTTAGGAGCATCGTCAAGCCCACCAGCGCCGAGGTTGACGTTCCGATCATAGACAAGAGAACCGCCCAGATCATCGCCATGACCCCCGACACCGTCCAGATTATGGACATGGAGACCTACGAGCTCTACGACGTCCCGATCGAAACCGGCGTCGCCGACGAGATCAAGGACCAGCTCAGGGAAGGCATCAACGTCGAGTACTGGGAGACCCTCGGTAGGATAAAGATAATGAAGCTCAAGGGCGAGTGAGCCCTTCCTGCTCTTCTATTTCCCGCAACCTTTTAAGGAAACCCCTCTAGTTCTCATCGGAGGTGCGGTCATGGAGTTCCTTTACACTTACGAGACGCTTAAGCTGGAGTTCCCACTCGTTGAGCCGGAGAGAGCAAAGTTCGTTATCCTCGGTGTTCCCTTCGATGGGACCACCAGCTTCAAGCCCGGTGCGCGCTTCGGACCGACCCTCGTCAGACACGCCACCCTCAACCTCGAGAGTTACATCATAGACTACGACGTTGATATAGCCGAGCTCCCGATAGCTGACATTGGAGACGTGGCGATCGTTGCCGGCGACCCCAGGAAAACGGCGGACAGGGTTAGGGAGATAATAACTGAACTCAAGCGCATAAATCCCAATGCCCTCCCGATTCTCCTGGGCGGCGAGCACTCCCAAAGCCTCGGTGCCGTTGAGGCATTGAAACCTGCCAGCTACGTCGTCTTCGACGCCCACCTGGATCTCCGCGAGAGCTACGAGGACAACCCCTACAACCACGCCTGCGTGGCAAGGAGAATATCGGAACTCGGGGTAAGGGAGGCGATGTTCGGGATAAGGAGCGGTACGAGGGAGGAGGTGGAGTACGCCGAGCAGGAGGAGATAGCGTGGGTCCACGCGAGGGACTACGACTTCGAGGCCTTCGTCGAGCTGGTGAAGCCCCTGCCGGAACCGGTTTACCTGTCAGTTGACATAGATGTATTCGATCTGTCCCTGGTTCCATCAACGGGAACTCCCGAGGCTGGAGGTCTGAGATTCTGGGACGTCGTTGAGGCCATGGAATGGCTCGTAGAGAACAAGAGAATAGCCGGTTTTGATATAATGGAGGTGGCAGGAAGCGGACTCGGCGACGTGACTGCACTAACAGCGGCAAAGTTGCTGTTCCATTTCATAGGTGCAATGGGAAAAGATAGATTGTAAACATTTTATTCCTTCGCGTGGTCCGGCTGGGGAAGTATGTCAACGGACGTTGGCCCAAAGCGTACAGGAGCGTTTTCGAGGGGCTTCTTCATGGAGTAAGGATACTCCCACCTGAGAACCATGAGAATTCCCGTCCCAAAGCCGAGTACCTCCATGATGACGTCCTGGGCCTTGTTTCTCATGCTCTCATGGAGCCATGGCATCGCGGGCTGCATGGCGACCTCAAAGAACTCCCATGTGACTCCCACGAGAACCAGGGCAAAGAGGCTTATGGAGACTATCTTCAGCGGGCTCCAGTGGAGGTTGTAAGTCCTCGATGACTCCAGAACAACCTCGTTGAATATGACCCACGTGACCAGGCCGCCGAGGTAATGGCTTGGTATATCCGCGCCCTTCCATACCTGGTTGTAGAGGTCAAGGTGGATGAAGGGGACGTTGAGAAAGGTTATGTGGGCCGCCATGAATATCGAGAAGAGAGCGTAAATGCTGTCGTTGTAGAAGGGGCTTACCCACGGCCAGATTCTTCTGCTCGGCTTGGGATAAATCCACCGGACGAAGCTGGGAACGAAGAGCGATACAAAGCCCGCAGCGGCGGCATAGATTTGATCAATCTTCCCATACATGAGGGCACTGATAAGGCCCAGAAAAACGATAGCTCTGGCGCCCATTATCACCCCTTTCTCCCACGCTTTCATTCAGACCACCCAAGCCTCTTCCATATGATTCCATAATCCATCAACTTTATATACCTACCGGCCAAAAATGGACAATATTCAAACCGAAACGAGTGAAGGAAAAACCATCTTGTGTTAGGCGCCGAAGGGAAACATTAGGAGCGGGGGCTGTAACCTGCCCTCTTCATCTCCCTCTCGATACTCCTTACCTCGAGCAGCTTCCTCCTGAGGATGGGAACCCACAGGGTCTCAACCAGTACCGTAACGAGAACTGTGATTATGGTGACGCTCAGGATTATCTCCCCCCACTGCACCAAGTCGGGGTTGTTGTACGTTATTCCGAGAGTCAGCGGAAGGCTCGCAAGTGCGGCCGGAACAACACCCCTCGGGCCCTCAAGCGATATGAAGAGGTACTCTTTGAAGGGCCGCCACCGCAGTATCGGAAGCGACGCCAGCGGTCTGGCAACAAGCATCAGGAAAAACGCTATAATGACCCCCTGAAGGATGTGCCCCTTTATTATCTCCGGGTTCAGGCTCGCTCCCAGGAGGGTGAAGATGAATATCGTGAATATCGCCGAGAGGCTCTCGTTGAAATGGACCTCCCTCTCAACGGCTCGCATAACCCTCTTGACCACGGGGATATCGTCTTTGAAGAAAACCTTATGGTTGCCGAGAACTATGCCGGTAACCGTCACCACAAGATAGCCCGAGGCCTGAACCAGTTCCCCAAGAAGGAATCCCCCGAAGGCCATCACGAGGGAAAATATAACTATCTCCGGGAAATCATCAACCTCGGCCCGCTTCAGGATGCCGTATCCCACGATGCCCAGGAGGATACCTATCAGTATAGAGGCCGTCATCTGATACAGAAAGAAAACGATGGCCGCCGGGTAAAGGCCGATATAGCTGGCTATGGCCTCAAGGAACCTTGCACTGGACGCCTCCGGAACCAGCATTGCAACGGCCACGGAGGCAAGGACTATACCCATCGGATCGTTGAATATCGACTCGGTAACGATGACAGTCTCTATGTCCTCGCGGACGCGGTACTGTCTGAACAGCGGGATGAGGGTTGCAGGATCAGTGGCGGCTATGATCGCCCCGAAGAGGAACCCGACGATGAACGGGACACGAAAGAGCCACGAGAAGATTCCCCCGATGATGAAAGCGGTGAGAAGGAGCCCAACGGTATCAAGGGTAAGTATCGTCTTAAGGTTTCTTTTTAGCATTTTCCAGCTCAGAGTGTGCCCCTCGGTGAAGAGTATCATCACGAGGCCGAAAACACGGACGTAGTTGAACAGCTCGTTGGCGAGCCCCCTGTTAAGAAGACCGAGAACCGGACCGACAAGTATGCCGAGGAACATGAAGAGGGGAATGTACGAGACATTGAACTTCTTGCTCATAATGAGTGAAACCAGTCCTACTGCCAGGACTACGAAGAAAACATAGACCATCAGGTCAACAGTTGGAACCAAAACGTTCGATGCGCCTGTTACAGACATCGGCATTCCTCCAGCTAATCTTGCCCTCAAGGTTAATAAGCATGCCGAGGGTTTCTTTTGTTATCCTTATTGGTACAATGTTCTAAACGTTGCCCCGGTGTCGGGTTTGCCCCACAAAGCCTTAAATAGAACTTTTTTCATCAATCAGAATTGGTGATGGCAGTGGAAGTCGAGTCCGCCCTTGAGAGCTTCCACTCACTTAAATTGGGCGACATAATACCCAAGCTGGAAACAATGCCCGTGGTAACGGCCGATTCCGACATCCTCAGTGTCCTCAAGATACTCAGAACCAGGCACCACGTCTGGGTTGTTGATAGCAGGGAAAACATGAAGCTCGTGGGGGTTATCAGGTACATAGACGTCATAGACGTCCTTCTACCACCTGAGGCCCACAGGTTCAAGCTGGGGATGACGAGCAAAACCATGCGCTCGATGCTCGGCGGTGCCACAAAGGCCGAGGATGTGGCTGAGAGGCACGTGCTAACGGTGGATGAAGACGCGACGGTCCTCGAAGCGCTGATGAAGATGCGCAAATACAGGATTCAGGTGCTGGCCGTCGTAAAGGACGGCAGACTGGTGGGAGAGGTAAGCCTCCGCATCCTGATAGACGAACTGCTGAGACTGCTGAGGGTGGGTGGTGCCCAATGGAAAACGTGACGTGGCTGCTCTTCGCCCTTGGACTGTCGCTCATACTGGCGAAGATAGGGGACAGCATAATCGAACGCTACGAGCTTCCCGGCGTTCTGGGAGAGCTGCTCATGGGAATGATACTCGGGAACCTGGTGTACTTCGGGATAGTGGCTCCCCAGTACCTCCCTATAGTCAGCGGGGAGGCGTTCACCACCGATATGACGGTGGTGGCCAACTTCCTCGCCAAGCTGGGCATAATATTCCTCCTGTTCCTCGGAGCCCTCGATGCCGACCTTGAACAGCTCAAGAAGACCGGGCTTACCGCCACTGTTTCGACGGTTATGGGCGTTTTCGTTCCCCTTGTCGTTGGCTGGTTCGCCCTCATGGAGATGGGCTATCCGAGCCGGGAGGCATTCGCCGGCGGTGTGCTTCTCACCGCAACGAGCATCGGCCTGACCGTCAGGGTGATGATGGACCTGGGGGTTCTCAAAAGCGAGGTTGGAGCCGCATCACTCAGTGCGAGCGTTATGGACGATTTCCTGGGCATAGCCCTCGTCATCTTTGCCGTCGGGAGCGGCGGCCTTCTGGAGCTCTCTGTTAAAATCGTGGCGTTCTTCATTCTGACCGGTGTCATCTGGTGGTTCCTTGTCGATTACTACATAAAGTTCGCGGAGAGGCTTCACGTTGAGAAGGGCATCCTCGGAGCGGTTCTCGGGATGATGTTCCTCTTCGCGGCATTGGCTGAAGGCTGGTTCGCGGCGGCCATAGAGGGGGCCTTCATGATGGGCCTCGTCCTCTCAAAGCTCCCCGAAGGAAAGCGCCTCATGGAGGACGTGAAGGCCATCGGTTACGGCCTGCTGATACCCTTCTTCTTCGTCCATACCGGTGCTATGCTGAACCTCACGGTCTTTGAAAACGCCAACGCCCTGATCCTGGCCGCGGTTCTCACGGCCGTTGCTGTCTTTGGGAAGGTTCTCGGAAGGGGATTTGGGGCCTGGATAACCGCCTGGGGGCGAGGAAGGGCATTCCTCTTCACGAAAAAGAATTTCTGGATGTCGCTCCAGATGGGCATAGGTTCCGTTCCGAGGACCGAGGTTGCGCTCGTTGACCTGATGGTCGCGATACACGGCGGTGCGATAAGCCCCGAGCACGCCCCGGAGTTCATAGCGGCCACGCTGATATTCATAACGGTCTCCGTGCTGATAACTCCTCCGCTCCTCAAGTGGGCGTTCAGGGAGGAGATAGAAACCGCAAAGGCCCAGAAGGCCAGTGCAAAGGTCGAGAGAATAGAGAGCACAAAGAGGAAGATAAAGGAGCTGAAGGGCTCTGGATAAGCCCTTTCCTTTTCCACATCAGCCAAAAAATGCCCCCATCATATCCATCTGTTCTTCGCTCATGGACTTTATTTTGAACTCCGGCATCTCTGGGACAAGTCTCTCGTAGTCCTCCTTGGTTATCTCCCTGGCCTCGCCGTTCTCGACGAGGTAGAAGACCCCGTAGTCGGGGTCGCGGTAGGCAACGAGGAACTTCTCCACCTCGATGTCGTCGAAGTTCACGAATATCACGTTTCCGCCGGTGTAAGGCCTCTTGCACTTGAAGGGAAAGCTTGAGGAGTTGAGCATGGCATCGCCCAAAGCCTGGTTGGCCTTCTCCCCGTTTATCTCTGTCCAGAACTTCCTCCCCTCGAAGTCGCCCTCCACCACTATCAGGAACCTCTGGCCGTCGAGCTCGACTATCGGTGAGCCCTTCTCCTGGAGTATCTTAAAGAGCTCGCCGATTGTCTCGGCGTTTCTAAGAGAGGCAACGAATCCTTCAACTTTCATGGTCTCACCAGAAGCAGTTACCGTGAGACACTATAAAAGCTTAAGCTTTTAATTGGGGACACCAAATCAACCTTGATGGCAACGAAAAGGCAGTACCTCAGAAAGTGGGGAGTTGTCATAGCTTTTTCAATCCTGGCCGGCATAGTCGGGGGAATCGGTGCGATAGTGTTCAGGCTGGCAATAGGCCTGGTTCACGGGTTCTTTTTCGGATGGCTCCTCCCAAACGTTTCCTATGAGGTTGGTGGTGTTAACCTCGGCTACGTACTCCTGCCGACGCTCGGTGCGCTGGTTGTCACGCTCTTCGTAATCGAATGCCCCGAGATCAAGGGAAACGGCATCCCCGAGGTCATAGAGGCGGTCATATTCAAAGGAGGAAACATCCCCGGCAGGTTTGCGGTTCTGAAGACGATAGCCACCGCCATAACGATAGGCTCCGGTGGCAGTGTTGGCAGGGAAGGGCCGATAGGGTTCATCGGAGCGTCGCTGACATCAATCCTAGCGAGATGGTTCAACCTCTCAAGGGAGATGAAAAAGCTCCTCGTGACCTGTGGTCTGGCAGCGGGAATAGCGGGAACCTTCAACACCCCGCTCGCCGGGGCAATGTTCGCGCTTGAGGTAGTCTACATGGGAGCCTTTTCGATAAACCTCGTGCCCATCTTCATCGCCGCCGTCACCGGCAACGCCCTAACTCTCGCCGTCCTCAACAGGGCGGTGGAGATAGACATCCCAGGGGACATCGGGCACACGCTCCCCGAACTGCCCATGTTCTTCCTCCTCGGCCTTGGTCTCGGCCTTCTGGCGGCGTTCTACGCGCGGTTCCTCTACCGCGTGGTTGACGGCCTTTCCGAGTCCCGGATTCCCGAAACCCTGAAACCGGCCATAGGCGGCTTTGGTGTGGGCGTTCTCGGAATGCTGTTCCCCGCCTATGGCATATTCGGAATCGGCTACGAGGGTATGAAAATGGCCTTCTACGGCGAGCTGGCAATAGGCCTGCTCATAATCCTTGGACTCGTCAAGATGCTCGCCACGGCCCTCACCCTCGGCTCGGGTCAGAGCGGCGGCGTCTTCGCACCGAGTCTGTACATAGGGACTATGTTCGGCGCGGCTTTCGGACAGACGGTGAAGATTCTTCTGCCCTCACTTCACCCGAACCCCGCAGTCTATGCCCTGGCGGGAATGGCGGCCTTCTTCAGCGGCATGACGCAGGCCCCGCTCACCCAGATACTCATGGTGACAGAACTGACGAGGAGTTACGCCGTTCTGCCTGCGGTGATGACATCGGCCACGATAGGATTCCTGACAGCCAGGTTCTTCCTCGGGGGAGAGTCCATCTACACCCTCAAGCTCATCAGAAAGGGCTACCACGTCAAGACAGGAAAGCCCGTCATCCTTGAAACCATCTCAGTCGGCGAGATAATGACGCGGGAGCCGGTTTACGTCACGGAGGAGCAGACCCTCTTTGACGTGGAGCATCTGATAGGCGAAACCGGCCACGACTGCTTCCCCGTTGTCAACGGGAAAATGGAGGTAGTGGGCATAATCGGCATAAAGGACATCCTGAAAAAACCCTCGGGCATCAAGAGAATGCCGGTGAAGCGATTCATCCGCCGGCCCTACGGGGTAACGTACCCGACAGAGACAGCCGAGGATGCCTTTGAGAAGCTCATGGCCTACGACCAGAACCTTCTGCCCGTCCTGGAAAGTCCTGAGAACAGGAGGCTCATCGGGGTCGTGACCAAAAGGGACATATACCGCGCCTACTACCGCGGTCTGGAAGGAATGTACATAGACTGAGGTGGTCCCATGCAGGTTGATGCCGACCTTCACATTCACTCACGCTACTCCAAGGCAGTCTCAAAAGCCATGACCATTCCCAATCTCGCCGAGAACGCGAGATTTAAGGGCCTCGGCCTGGTTGGAACGGGGGACATACTCAACCCCCTGTGGGAGGGCGAGCTCCTGAGGTACGCGGAAAAAGTGGAGGAGGGAACCTACGAGAGGAAAGGGGTCAGGTTCCTCCTGACAGCCGAGGTCGAGGACGACAGAAGGGTTCACCACGTGCTGATCTTCCCGAGCATAGAGACCGTGAGGGAAATTCGCGAGAGGCTAAGGCCGTACTCCCAGGACATAGACAGGGAGGGCAGGCCGCACCTGGGCCTTTCCGCTTCAGAAATAGCCGACCTGGCGAACGAGCTGGACGTTTTAATAGGCCCTGCCCACGCCTTCACCCCCTGGACGAGCCTCTACAAGGAGTACAACAGCCTTAAGGAGGCCTATGACGGGGCAAAAATCCAGTTCCTTGAGCTTGGCCTCTCTGCCGACAGCGAGATGGCCGACAGGATAAAGGCCCATCACTCCCTAACATACCTCAGCAACAGCGACGCGCACTCGCCGATGCCCCACCGCCTCGGGAGGGAGTTCAACCGCTTCGAGATTAAAGAGGTCACCTTCGAAGAGGTGCGGAAGGCCATCCTCAGGAGAGGGGGAAGACAGATAGTCCTCAACGCGGGCCTCGACCCCCGCTTAGGAAAGTACCACCTCACCGCCTGCTCCCGCTGCTATACGAAGTACTCCCTCAGCGATGCCAGAGCCTTCAGATGGAAGTGTCCCAGGTGCGGCGGCAGGATAAAGAAGGGCGTTTATGACAGAATCCTTGAGCTTGCCGATACCGAGGAGAGACCAAAAGACAGGCCGCCCTACCTGAGGCTTGCCCCGCTGGCGGAGATAATAGCGATGGTGATAGGCAAAGGCGTGGGGACGAAGGCTGTGAGACTGATATGGGAGCGATTTTTGAGGGAATTCGGGAGCGAGATAAGGGTTCTCGTTGACGTTCCGCTGGAGGGTCTGGCGGAAGTTCATGAGGAGGTTGCAAAGGCCGTCTGGGCGTACCGGAAGGGCAAGCTGGTGGTCATTCCAGGCGGCGGCGGAAAGTACGGCGAGATAAAGCTGCCGGAGGAGATAAGGAGGGCAGGGATAGAAGAGCTCGAAGCCCTTGAGGTCGAGGTTCCAAGGGAGGAGTACCGGCCGAAGCAGACGAGCCTTATGAAGTTCCTTGGAGGGGCTAGGTAAAGCACTTCCCCCTCGCGTCAATCCTTTTTACCACCTCCCCGCAGGCTCTCCTCAGCTTCTCCGCGTTCTCCTCCGGAACGCCATCGTAGGTAAAGTCCCAGGTTCCCATCTCAATTCCGGCGGCGTACTTGATTTTGCCGTTCTCCCGCAGGATTGGGTAGAACTCGACGTGGAGGTGGTAAAAGTCGTAGGTTCCCCTGAAGGGGGCCTGATAGAGCATCATCGTGTAGGGCATCCCCCTCCCAAGGACTGTGTTGAGGGTTCCCGTCGCAACGCGAAGTGCATCGGCCAGGTCAGCGAGCTCTTTCCTGCCCAGCTGGGTTAGCCACTGTGCGTGCCTCTTTGGATAGATGTGAACCTCAAAGGGCCAGCTCGCGAAGAAGGGCAGAAAGATGACAAAGTCCTCGTTCTCGTATACTGCCCTCTCACTCTCCAGCTCCTCACGCAGAATCCTGCAGAACAGGCACTCCCCGTAGCGCTTAAAGTATCCCCTTGAGTTCTCAAGTTTCAGGCGGACCTTCAGAGGGATGAAGGGGGTGGCGTAGAGCTGGCCGTGAGGGTGGGTAAGGCTGACGCCTATCTCCTCACCCTTGTTCCGGAAGATTGAGACGTAGACAACGCGGGGATTTTTCTTCAGTTCTGCAGTTACGTTTTTCCATAATTCAACAACCCGAATCATGGCCTTCGGGGAAAGCTCATCAAGGTCCCTGATATTGTGCTCGGGCGTTTCAACTATCACACTGCACTGGCCGATTGCCCTCGCCCTCCGGTAGAATCCATCCCGTTCCGGTCTGGGGGCATCGAAGGACAGCATCGGAAACCTGTTCGGAAGCAGCAGAACCTCCCAGCCATAGCCGGTCTCCTCGTTTCCGGGACAGAATGGACAGAAGTCTTTGGGTCTCCATGGGCGCTTCTTTCTGGTTGAAGAGACCATGATCCACTGGCCGGTCAGGGGATTATAGCGGAGCTCCCTCATCTCCACCACTACACCAAATTGGTGAAAGGGCATAAAAGCTTGGCGAAGGCTTTAAATCCCATGACCCAACTGGGAGTGAGGGATAGGGGTGGAGAAGGAGATAATCGAACTCTTCAGGAGACACCTCAGGCTCCAGGGAGATCTACCCCTCGGGGACGATGCCGGCGCGCTCAGGCTCCGTGACGGATGGCTGGTGGCTACAAACGACATGCTCGTGAGAAAAACGGACGTTCCCGGAGTAATGACGCCCGAGCAGGTGGGTTTCAAGGCTGTTACAATGAACGTGAGCGATGTCGCGGCTATGGGGGCCAGACCGGTGGGGTTCCTCTTCTCGCTGGGAGTTCCGCGGGACATTGGAATGGACTACCTTGAGGGAGTCGCGAAGGGGATAGGAAAGGCCCTTGAGCATTACGGCGTCCCTGTTCTGAGCGCGGATACGAACGAGGCGGACGATTTGGTAATAGACGGAATTGCCCTCGGAAGGACCAGGAGACTCCTCACAAGGAGCGGGGCAAGGCCGGGCGACCTAGTCTGCGTGACCGGCGATATCGGCAGAGCTTTGGCAGGCCTCCTCGCCTGGAAGCATGAACTTGACGTTCCAGCGGGCGCGCGGCGGGCTCTATATGAGAAACTCCTCGAACCGAGGGCAAGGGTTAAGGAGGGAATCGAACTGAGCGAACTTGCGAACGCGGCAATCGATATAAGCGACGGCCTGAGCAAGGAGCTTCACCTCCTGGCTGAAATGAGCGGGGTAAGGATAGATATTGAGGCCCAGGAACTTCCGATTAGGGATGAGGTCAGGACAGTAGGTGGGATTCTGGGGCTGGACCCGATTGAGATAGCCCTCGCGAGCGGGGAGGAGTTCGAACTCGTTTTTACCCTGCCGGAGGAGAAGCTTAGATGCCTTGGGGTGAGGTGCACTGTCATAGGAAGGGTTCTGAAGGGAACGGGAGTCTATATTACCACTGATGAAAAAAGACAGGAAATGCCCGTTCTCGGCTGGGAACACCTTAACAGAGGAGTAAAAGGGACGTATAGAGAGATGTTCCGATAACGTTTTAAAACCCTAAGCCGACTTAAGGTAGGTTGTGACTATGCTGGAGAGCCTTGCCACGTCAGCGCAGCAGTATTTTTCAGTGGTGAGCACCGCCTCTCTGAGGTACCTGTTCTTGGCTTTCCTCACCTACTACGTGAGCGTCGTTCTCTACGGCATTCGCTGGAAGCTCGTTCTGAAGGGCGTCGGCAGGGACGCTCCCCTTCGTGAGCTCGTCAAGGCAATACTCGCCTCGATTTTCATGAACAACGTCACCCCCATGAGTAGGAGCGGTGGAGAACTGCTTAGGATGGCATGGGTTTCCAAAAAGGCGAACATCCCAACGGGGGTTTCGGCGGTCAGCATAATCTACGAGCGCATACTGGAGACCATCCCCATATTCGCCCTCTTTCTTGTGGGCATGATGTACTTCTCGTCGGGAGAACCCCTCCCGTTCATAGTCCTCGGCATAGCCGGGGTGATTCTAATATGGATTAAGTGGGACGCCTTCGTGAGGCTCTCGCTCCGTATCTTTAGAACCCCCGTGACGGAGGACGAGATGAGAAAGATAACGGCACTCAGGAGCATGCACAGTCTCAACATGGTGGCAGTACTGCTAAGCTCCACCGTCTGGCTCCTCGACGTTGTCAGATTGAAGCTCATAGCCCTGGCATTCGGTCTCAATCTGGCGTGGAGCTTCATAGCGGTAATCTCAATCGCAAACCTCCTCTTCGGTCTCGTCGCCTTTACCCCTGGGGGCGTGGGAATAATCGAGGGCGGCCTGGTTGGAACCCTCACTTACTTTGGAATTCCAATGGCCCTGGCGATGTCAATAACCCTCCTGGAGCGCTTTGTCTCCTACGTTGCCAGCAGTCTAGTGGGACTAGCGGTCCTCCTGACGTCCGGAGGGGTCGAGATATGGAAAGCCTTAAGATCGCAATAGCGAGTGACTGGTTCTATCCAAAAATAGGGGGGATAGAATCCCACATCGATGAACTGGCCCGCAATCTCGTCCTCCTGGGGCATGAACCCTACGTCTTGACCCACGATTACAGGTACATGAAGCCCTACGTTGACAGCTTCCCATACCGCGTCGTGAGGTTTCCGGCGACGCTTTATTTCCGTAAATACCACTCCAGCGTGGGTTTCTCACAGTTCTGGAGGATAAACGAGTTCTACAAGGAGGTCGGATTTGACATAACCCACGTCCACAGCATATACTCCCCCCTGGCAGTTGCCGTGTCGAAGATATCGAGGGGGATAAGGAACGTCCCTGTGGTCGCCACCAACCACTCATTTTACGGCAGACCTCCGCTGGACTTCCTAATCGGGCCATTCCTCAGGCATCACCTCAAGAGGATAGACACCTTCGTCGCCGTCAGCACCCCCGTCGCAGAAGACACCAGAAACCTGCTGGGGAACAAGCTCAACGGCCGCCCGGTTGTAGTGGTTCCAAACGGGATAGACGTGAGAAAGTGGCGCCCGCCGGAGCCGGAGGAGAGGGAAAGGGCCAGAAGGGATCTCGGCGTGAGGGATGAGATAGTCGTGCTCTACCTGGGCAGGATGACCGAGCGCAAGCAGGCCCACAGAATACCGGTGATGGTCAGGGAGGCTCTCAAGCGAAGTGGGGTCCCCAAAAGCAAGGTAAAGCTCGTGATGATAGGAAACGGGCCGATGCGCCCGGTGCTGGAAAGGAACCTAAGGGAAACCGGTATAGGCGAGATAACCGAGCTGTACGACTTCATGGAGAGGGGAAGACTTCTCCCGCTGTACTGGGCAGCGGACCTGGTTCTAATGCCCGGCATTCTGGAGGCATTCCCCGTTGTCGGGCTTGAGGCCATGGCAACTGGAAATCCCGTCATCGGTCGGAACGAGAGCGGTCTCTCGGACATGGTGCTCAACGGAATCACCGGCCTTCTCGCCGTCAGTGAGGAGGGAATGGCAGAGAACCTTGCCGAGGTGTTCCAGGACAGGGAAAAACTGATAGCCATGGGCGTTGAAGCGCGGAAGAGGGCGGAGAAGGAGTTTTCATGGGAGGTTGTGCTTAGAAGACTGATGCGGGTGTACCGCCATACGATGGATATGGCTAGGGACGTTGACAGGAGGTACCTGATGTACAAAATGATGAGGAGGCTGGGTTGATGCTCGTTTCAATAACGTTTGACGTTGAACACGATTGCCCGCCGTATCTTACGACAACAAGGGGGATGGAGGAGGGACTTCCGAAGCTACTCGATCTGATGGCTGAAAAAAACGTGAGAGCGACGTTCTTCTTCACGGCAGAGATGGCGAAGCGCTTCCCGGGGCTCGTGAAGAGGGTCATCGACGAGGGACACGAGCTCGGAAGCCACAACTACAACCACGAGCGGCTTGACAGGCTCCCCCGAGACGAGGGAGAGAGGGCCATCGTGAAGTCCCTTGAGGTGCTCCGTGAGTTCGGAGAGGTGGTTTCATTCCGCGCCCCCAACCTGCAGTTTCCTAATTACTATTATGATATACTGGCAAAAAACGGGGTTCTCGTTGACTCATCCAAGGCAACCTACAAGGGCTACCGCGAGGGAGTTAGGTTCTTCGGGGAGGTTCTTGAGGTTCCGGCCTCGACGACCTCGTCCGTCATAAGGCTCCCCTGGGGGCTGCAGAGACTCATCCACGCCCGCCTGAGGGAGCCCCGCGTTTACTTCGCCCACCCGTGGGAGTTCGTCCCGATGCAGAAGGAAAAAATCAGATGGGACTGCAGGTTCAACACCGGCAATAAGGCCATAGAGCTCCTCGGAATGCTCATCGATCACTACAGGAGGCAGGGAGCAAAGTTCCTCACGATGGGGGAGTACTACGAACTGTACCAAAAACTTAAACGGTAGTGAGCCAACTATAATCCGGTGAGAGATATGCGCGAGGCCGCCTACTGGGAGCCGCTCGATGGCGGAAAGGTGAGGTGCAGGCTGTGCCCTCTCAACTGCATCATCAACGAGGGGAAGAGAGGCTCCTGCCGGATAAGGAAAAACATCGGAGGTAAGCTCTATACCCTCAACTACGGGAAGGTATCATCCATAGCGGCCGACCCGGTTGAGAAGAAGCCCCTCTTCCACTTCTGGCCCGGTTCGTGCGCCCTCTCGATAAGCACCGTCGGCTGCAACATGCACTGCAAGCACTGCCAGAACTGGGAGATAAGCCAGGCCGACGAGAGCTTCCCCTACCTCCACGACATGACGCCCGAGATGGTCGTGGCGATGGCAAAGCGCTACTCCTGCGAGAGCATAGCCTACACCTACAACGAGCCGGTCATCTGGTACGAGTTCGTCCTCGATACTGCAAAGCTCGCTAAAAGGGAGGGGATTTACAACCTCCTCATAACCAACGGCTACATCAACGAGGAGCCCTTCAGGGAGCTGGCGCCGTACATAGATGCGATGAACATCGACATCAAGGCCTTCAGCGACGAGTTCTACATGAAGATAGCGAGCGTTCCGAGCGGCGAGCCGAGCAGGAGGACTGCTGTTATAGCGAAGAAAGATTTTGGAATCCACGTCGAGCTGACCTACCTAATAATCCCGACGCTCAACGACGGGGAGGAAGAAATCAGGTCCTTCGCGCGCTGGGTCGTTGAGGAGCTCGGAGACGATACTCCCGTTCACTTCTCGCGCTTCTTCCCCCACTACAAGCTCTCCCACCTGCCGCCGACACCGATAGAGACTGTTGAGATGGCCTACCGCGTTGCCAGGGAGGAGGGGCTCAAGTTCGTCTACATCGGCAACGTGCCGGGACACGAGGGGGAGAACACATACTGCCCGAAGTGCGGCAAACCTTTAATAGTCCGCTGGGGATTCAAAATCACCGAGTACAACATCGAGGATGGGAAGTGCAAATACTGCGGCGAACCCATCCCCGTGGTAGGCACGTATAAGAAAAAGCGATATAAGTGGATGTGGTGGTGAAATTGGCCGAAATCGAGGTTATCTTTTACATCGAAGGTGTCGGGAACGACAAGAAAGTTTTAGAAAGGGCCTTGGAGGAGACAGCTAAGAACCTACGGAATGAGAAGGGTGTCAAGATCAAGTACGTAAAACTGGAAGATGTTATAGAGAGTCCGGAAGATGAGCTTCTCAAGTACTCAGGGGTCATAGAGGCCCAGGTGGCCGGAAGTTTTGGTGACATCGTTCGCCTGACCCTCAGGTATTCTCCCGCGGTGGTCGAGGTTCTCAAACCGGGGAAACTGGAAATAGCGGCCAAGGACCTTATGAAAACGCTCGGGGAAGTATCTCTCTTTATGGGGAAGCTCATGAAGCAGTTTGGTGGCCTGGCTGTGTATCCAAAGCTCGATGACATTCCCGAGCCCAGGATTGGCTACTCCAGGGATGAGATAGAGGAGCTTATCGTCGAGGACAGAAACATCCTGTACCGCTTTGTCATAGAGGTTTTCGGGGAGAGCGAAGAGGCCATTAAAACTACCATGGGGAAGGCTCTCAGCATTGAGGGATGCAGAATAAATAAGCTTGTCGTCCAGGGGGAAATGGAAGGCGAGAGTTTCAAAGGCCTCCTTGCGGCGGAACTACTCTCCCCGTTCGAGACTCTGGTCCAGCTTACTGCCAAATATGCCCCAGTGGCCATCTCAATCCTGGAACCGGAGATAATAGACGTAACCGCCAATGAACTCCAGAATACTCTGACCGACATCGGAGGCTTCGTTAACGAGCTGGTTACAAGGCCTGTGAAGAGGCAACTCATGGAGAAGAAGAACACGGAGTTCAAATTAAACCCTTGATATTATCGGCAAAAGGCGAAAAGCCTATAGGCATTTAATTAAGCTTCCTTTCATTTTTACGGCAATGAGCGAGCTTCTTTTAAGCGGAGAAAGGGTCTGAAAGCGAAAAGTATATATACCCTAACCGGGTAGAAAGTCATTGACAATACATATTAGACCATCCCAGGGCGTAAGCCCAAGCTTAAGGAGGTGTTGGGAAAATGAAAGTGAAGAAGATCGCGGCCCTTGCAATTGGTGCCGCAATGGTTGGAGCCACCATGGGCTTTGCCAGCGCTCAGCCGACCGTTCCGAACATACCGAAGGACTTCTTCGTTAACGCCGATGGAACCCCGAACGTTAAAATCGTCGTTGGAAGTACCGCTGCTGCTATGGACGTTGCCAGCGCCGCTGACATTGCCGTTGCCCTTGGCAGCATGCTCTACACCACAGAGCAGGCCGAGATTCAGAACGGCTACGTGAAGGTCAAGGCCGAGTACCCGCCGGAGACCGTTGAGAAGTGGACCATCTACAAGTACAACTACGACACGATCAGGAACATAACCGCATGGGCCACCAGCTACGACAGCCTGCCGGGCGACTACTGGTGGAACGGCGCCGAGTACTCAGCCACCTACAGCGGATGGAGCGACAGCTTCAGCTTCCCAGTCGAGATACCTGACATGGACAAGACCGGTGATGAGCAGCTCATCGACTGGTACATAACCATCCAGAACATCGAGCTCGTATCCAAGGACCCGAGCGACTGGGACAAGAGCCACCCGCCCAAGGACGCTGAGATTAAGATAACCCCGGGCAACGTCACAGTCTTCGTTGACTACGTCCTCTACAACTACACCTACTGGGAGGTCTCAAAGGTCAGGGACGCCTACCCCGAGTGGGGCGTTGGTGAGGAGTACGAGAACACTACCAAGTGGGTCATCGGCGATGCTGATGATGCCCCCGCGAACCTCCTCAGCAGTGAGGTCTACAGCCCAGGTGTTAAAGAGGGCGACACCTTCACGGTCTTTGGCCAGACGTTCTACGTACTGAACGTTGGAAACGACACATTCACTGCCGGTCTCGACAAGGGTGAGGCCTGGTACCAGGTCGGCCAGCCACAGGCCATCGAGGGTACTGACTGGATAGTCACCGTCCTCGACATAAGCATCATCGACCAGAGGGCCCTCGTCGTCGTGAAGAACGCCGTTACCGGCCAGGAGAGCGACCAGAAGATCCTTGAGGAGGGCCAGGACGTTGACATCTTCGGAGACGGAAAGGTCGTCCTCACCCTGCTGGACACCTTCGTCGGTATCGACGGCCACCTCATAGCCAGCATTGCCGCCAGGGTCGATGTCGTTGACTGGTCCAGCGGTAAGACCATAACCTACGACGGCAAGGAGTGGGAGATGACCATTAAGACCGACGGCACATACATAAAGAACATAACCCTCATAAACAAAGACACCCTCCAGGGTAACCCGGTTGACATCTTCGGCACCTACAACCTGTTCTACAAGTTCGAGATGAAGAAGCTCAACGAGAAGTGGCTTGAGGACCAGGGCTACAACTCAACCAACGCTGACATTGACAACGATGGTACCATCGAGGACAAGGACTTCTACGTCGCCTACGCCTACATCTGCCTCAAGGAGAAGGAGGGCAAGGTCGTCGAGAAGGAGCTCAAGGTCGGCGACGACGTCCTCGACACTGACTACAAGGTTGAGGGCATCTACGGCGACGTCACCATGCTCAAGCCGCTCACCGCTCCGATAACCGTCATGGACTACGAGGTCAGCATGGAAGACCCCGGAGCGAACCTCATCCTCATCGGCGGTCCGGTTGCCAACAGCCTCACCAAGTGGCTCGTCGAGCAGAACATCAGCAAGGTTGACTGGTACAACAGCCCAGGCGACATCGAGTACATCCAGGACGCCCTTGGCGGCTACGACGTCGTCATCGTCGCCGGTGCCACCAGGGACGAGACCAAGGTTGCCGCTGAGGCCCTTATGGAGTACCTCGCTGGCCTCTGAAGGCCTTTCATTCTCTTTTAATTCCCTTTTCTGGGGGTTTTGACATTGGATCAAAAGAGGCTTGCAGTGATTCTTGTAGTTCTCCTAGTGGTTGTTGCTCCAATCGGCTACGTGCTCTACTCGTACCATGGCTTTGGCAACGTGATAAATCCGGGGAATCCCAAAGCATCCACCCAGTACGTAATGATTTACACACCTTCGGGACAGTTCTACGCCCTTACCGCAGACCAATACCAAGAGCTGATTGAAGAGGGTACAAGGCCTCCCTCCGGCTCAAAGCTCTTTAACATCACGATAAACAGCTACATAACGGGAAGCCCAGAGGTTGATCTAAACCTAACGATAAGGAGCTTCTACGAGTACTTCACCATAGTGATGGGCGATCCCTCGGTCACCAACTGCAAGGATGCACCCCAGCTGTACGTTGGAGACTGCAAGTATCGGACGCTGGCCGTCTCGGAGATATCGGGCGTTGTGTCCAACATATTCACGACCAACTACTACATAAAGGGGCTCCAGATGGGTTACGATAACGCCACCGCCAAACAGTACGCCTTCAATCAGACGTGGCTCAGATACAGAAAGGTCTACCTGAACTTCTGGACAAAGGTTGACATAGGACGCGGTAAGCTTGGAAACGAGAATCATCTGGCCATAATCCTCTTGGGACCAGCTGAGGGGGCAACGGAGAACAGAATATTTGCCCCCCGTAAGGGCACTCTGGTAATAGAGGGAACCACCGACGAGACTCTGAGAGCAGAGATTGTGCTCATAGAGAACATCATAGGGTTCTCCTGGCCGGAGAACAGCACGGCTACACGGTGATAAGCCCATCCAGGATTTTCCTTTTATCCTCTCCAACCGTCAGGAAGAACTCTTTCTCATCCCTGAATGGACGCTTTGCCAGAATTCTCACAACGTTCTTCCTCCCAATCCCCGGCAGATGCTGAAGAACCCTGGGCGTCTCGGTGTTCACGTTTATCGGAACCGGAACGCCCGTAATGCTCCTAAAGCCATGCCCGACGATGAGGACGCTGTAGAACCTGTTAAGTTTGACCTCCTTTGGAATCCCCACGATGAGGGGATAGCTGCCTATCTGCCTCCCATAGGTGAGGCCGTTCTCAAAGACCTCGGCACGAACGTCCCTGAGAACAGTTCCCACTGGGACGAGACGCTTCAGCATTGGAAGGTCAATCTCGTGCCGTATCTTGTACTTGTAATGCTGGATGAGCCTCTTGTGCTTCTCGGTCTTGACCCGGTCCCTCATGCGCCAAAGAGGCGTTCCGGGGAACACGACAACCTGACGGATGTTTATCCTGCGAACCATTAGCCCATCGTCGAGAAGCCGCTTAAGGAACTGGAACGTGAGTTCGTAGCTCTTTTTGGTCTCCCCGGGCAGGCCAAAGATGATGTTGATTCCCGGGAGAAGCCAGGGCATGCCGTTTGGGCCCCGCTTTCCCCCAACCTCGTTCAAGAGCCTGACGGCTTCGTAGGTTTCCTCCGCAGTCGCGTTCAGATTGTTCAGCTTGGCAACTTTGGGGTCGGCACTTTCAAGCCCAAAGGCCACGACGTTTCCGGAGGTCCCGTATTTTATGAGTGCCTTCGCGATTCTGATGCTCTCCTCCGGATAGTTGGCGATTACCGCGGGGTTGGCGTTATCAACGTGAAGCGTCTTCACGTCGGGCGCGACCGACCGAATTCCGGCGAAGAGCTTCTCTATCGCCTCCGGATTTGGAACGGGAACGCGAGCGTTCGGTTCTGCCATGTAGGAGAAGATACAGCTCTGCCTTCCAACGCGAAAGTGCCTGACGCCGAGCCTGTAGAGCACCTCAACTTCCCGGATTATGTCTTCCACAGGCCGGTTTTCCACAACCTTATAGCGCACGGGCTCGGTGCAGAAGGAGCAACCCCCAATCCCCATGGCCTTTGGACAGCCCCTCTGGGTCTCAATCTCAACTATAACGAAATCCGGATAATCGGGGAACTGCCTTACCACTTCCGCCCCGAGGAGGGAGTAATCCCTTAGCTCATCATAGGTTCTGAAGCGGAAAGGGTCGGCATCCCTGGGACTTATCAGGAAATCGTGGAGAAACGCCTCAAGGTCACCGTAAACTATGTGGTCAAAAACCGCCTCCGCCATCATCAGCTCGCGGGAGCTTATCTTTGTGCCCCCCGCATGGGCCGACCCCATGAAGGCCGGACCTCCAAGGATTTTGATTCCATTAAGGGGCTTCAGAAACCTGGCCACTTCCTCCACCTGGGAGGGCACCGCCGAGAGATACTTGCCCGGCGTATGAAGACCGCCGATGTAGACGATAACGTCCGCCTTCTTGAGTATTTCCCGGGTTTTCGGGAAGTTGGGGGTTTTGTTCTTGGTGGCTATTCCCCTCTCACCATCAAAAGTGGCCCGGAGGTCGTCTATGGTCAGGTAGAAAACCGCGGTGTCTTTCCTCGCCTTCTTTATGGCCCCGTAGGCGTAGCGGGGGTATATTCCCAGATAGGGCGGAACACCCAGCCCGGCGGGTTCATCGGTATAGCCGTCAATGATGGCGATTATCATGGTCTGGAGTTCGTGAGGGTCTTTTAAAAATCAATCGGAGGCGAAAAGTATAAACACAAGAACCCCGTACCATAGCTGGGGATAATATGAAGGCATCACGGTACAAGACAGAAGAGGAAAGGGCCAGATTTAGGGAGATACTGGAGGCCATCTCCAAACTGAACCACAAGGAACTACTGGCCTATTGGATGGATCAAGAAAGTTAAAGAGGCTGAGATGTACCACAAACTCCACCAGCTCAGCAAGGATGTGAACTGGGACGAGCGCGTATCCAAGCTGTTCTTCCAGCTCTATAAGGAGAGCCTGGGACATGCCGAAGCCCTGCTTAGGATGTTCAAAGAAATGTTTCCAAACGAGAGTCCACCGGAGGTCACCCTACCCGCCCTGGAGGTGGAGCTCTCCGAGGAAAGATTAAGGGACATGGTCTACCACGGGCACCTCAAGGATATCCTCGAGTACCTGATGGGAACCGAGAAGCTGGCCCACGACGTTTACAAGTATCTGGCCGAGAGAACCGAGGATGAAAACTCCAAGGCAACCTTGATATGGCTGGCCAACATAGAAAACGGCCACTACCAGAAATTAAGGAACCTGTACGTTTCCCTGTTTGGAAGTGAGCCAGGGGAGTGATCAGTCCAGAATACCCTCAGCAACGAGGAACTCCTCGATGTCCTTCACTTCCACAGGGGTGAGCTGAAAGACCCTTTTCTCGGCGTGAGGCATATCGGAGAGGCTCTTTCTAACTCTCTTGAATCCCTCTCTGTCAAGACCGAGCATGTGGTGGGACTTCCTCAGGGCCGCCAGAACTGTACTCCTCCTGTGCTGGAAGAGCGCTCTCACGAGGTTTTCGTCGAGCTCTATTCTCTCCCCCCTCGGCTTGGGTTCGAGTACCACGACGGCCGAGTCAACCTTCGGCCTCGGCCAGAAGGCTCCCCTGCCGATGCGCTCCACGAGTTCGGCGTAGGCCTTAGCCTGAACCATCAGGGAAAGACGGGAGTAGTTTCTATCCCCCGGCTTTGCCACCATCCTCTGGGCGAACTCCAGCTGGTAGATTAGAACGGCTTTCTCAAACTCATACTTCAAAAAGCGGAAGGTTATGGGGGATGAGATTTGATACGGGAGGTTGGAGACTATCTTGTTGAACTCGGGGAATTCGACCCTGAGGGCATCGCCCTCGATTATCTCAACGTTGGGCCAGTCGTACTCCCTCCTAAGTATCTCGACGAGGCGCCTGTCCTTCTCGATGGCGTACACCTTCCCGGCACTCCTGCTCAATGCGTCCGTCAGAACGCCGAGGCCGGGTCCGACCTCAAGGACGACGTCTTTTTCATCCAGCTCCGCCCTTTCGACGTTCCTCTCTATTATATCAGGCACTATCAGAAAGTTCTGTCCCAGGTCAGAATTTGCCTTGAGGCCGTATTTGGAAATGATAGAAAAGAGACGCTCCCTCATACGCGGAATATCCTCCTGGAGCCAACGAAGAGCCTGTAGCGGTCCTTGCCCTCAAGCTCATCAACGACGCGCTTGGCTATCATCTTCGCCGGATCGGGGAGACCCTTGACGCGGTGGCGGAGGTCATCGAAGCTTTTGAAGGGCTCCTTCTTGCGCTCGTCCAGTATCTCCCACATGTGCTTCTTACCTATTCCCGGCAGGAGCTCCAGGCTGTGGAGCCTGTTGGTTATCGGAGGGGCCATGTTGAAGAACTGCACGAAGCGCTCCTCGTTGTTCTTGACTATCTCCTCCACAACGTAGGGAAGCTCGGCCTTGGCAGTGGCCGTCAGCTCATCGTAGTGAATCTTCTTATTTATCATGAGTATCTTATCCCTCTGTCCCTTGCCTATGAAAACCCTCTCGTATAGCATGAGGTCTTCCTTGGGGGCGACCTCAAGGAGCGTGAATGCCTTTTCACCTATAACCTGCGCCACGGGCTTCCCGGTTCGCCTACCCGTCCTCAAATCGGTGTAGCCCTCGGGAAGATAGTCCAGCACATAGGCGTATTCCTCATACTCAACGTTCCGCCTCTTCTTTTCGAGGCTTTCCCTGTAAGAATGTCTCCGGTACCTATCCATTGTCTCTCCCCCAGAAGTTATACCCTCCCGGAGTTTTTATACTTTGTCTAGGAAAAGGAAAAGAAGAGGTCACTCCCTGTAGTCGTCGAGGAGCCTTACTATCTCCTCGGCCTCCTCTTTGGTGGGCATGTAGTCCTCCTTGCTGAAGATTACCCGTATATCAAAGTAATCCTCGGGCATCAGGTCAACGAGCTTCGCGGCGAGCCTTTCGTCTATCCAATCAAAGAGCTCCATAAGCTTTTCCTTCAGCTCAACCGCCTGCTCGGGCTTGAGTTTCGCAAAGCGCTCGGCATGTTCGAGGCTAACCCTGGCCTCGTAGAACATCGGCTCCTCCGGGTTGTCCTCCATCCCCTCTGCCTTGCGCCTCTCGAGGAGCTCCTTGGTTTCGGCTATCGTGAGGTACCGCTCCTCGAGCTTCTTTCTCCCTATCATGCTCATCCCTTCTGGGCCCTGAGGTGAACCGGGTGGATGAAGAAGGTCTTAACCTTCCCGCCGTCCTTAATCTGGACGACGTAGGCATCGCCGCGCTTTCCAACGACTGTTCCGGTTCTTCCGTGGAACCTCGGGTCGGGCATGCCCCTGTGGTAGCTCGGCTCGATAACTATGTGGACCTTCTGCCCGGTCTCAAACTCCTGAAGGAACCTCGTGAGAGGCGGAAGCCCCCTTCTCCTGGGGCTCTTGCTGAGCTTCCCGCGGGTCTTCCTCCTAAAGCTGTGGGCCTTTTTGACCATTCCTATCACCTCACGGATTTTTATCCATCACGCAACGGACGCAAAGGCGTATCCGGTTTTCAGGAAGTTCCGGCCTTTTCGGCATATGGACTAAGCCTGTTATGGCTTCGCTATCCAATCGGCGAGAACCGTTTATAAAGTTTTCAGTCATCAAAGATGTTCAGCACATCGAGTCTCTCACACCAGGCGGGTTTTCCGAGCAGGTCACTCACAGAGGGCCTCGTGCGCCCTCTATCACCTGAAACCAGCTCCTTGATGTAAAGGCCTCCATCTGTGACGAGACGGAGCTCGAAGTGCTTTTCATCGAGCCACCTCGCCTCTGCCTCATGAACCTTTCTGACCCTGACCCTGTCTGCCCTTGCATTCCTTACGCGCCAGGGAGTCCTCTGATGGATTTTAAGCCCCGCGAGCCTTTCCGCGACATACTTTGCCTCTTCAGGAGTTACCCCATCGTCGACACGGACGAGGGCCAGATATTCTTTACGGTGATTTTGAGTGAGTACCTGCTCCGCTTCCTTCGGTGAAACGAAGCGCAGGTCAAGCACCTCAACCTTCCCGCTTTCGTTTATCTCAGCGGCTATAGCGTCAAGGTTGAGCTTGCGCTTTTTCGGTCGCTTTATTTCCACGATAAATGGCCTGCCGTTGCCCAGCATGCGGACGTCAACGTCCTCCCTGCCGGCGCCTTTGAAAACGCACTTTCCGCCGGATGTCCTCGAAAACGGGCGGCAGATTATCGACGCAACGCTGTCCTCAAAGTCCGGGAGTGGTGTCTGGGGAATTCCCCTCACAAGCTTCCTGTAACGGCCGTAGATGTAGAGCGGGTTTATCTGAAGCTCCACCCTGCCGGAATAGGGCTCGACGATAAAAACCACGTCTGGATTCTTGGCGGTGTCCTTTCCGGTTGCCATGCCAAAGGCCTTTCCAAGTTCGCGGTTGAACTCCCTGTTGATGGGCTCGGCAGTCTCGATTCCAAATTCCTCCCGGAGGGCCTCTTCCTTTTCGCGCACCTCCTTGGGGAAGCGTGAGCCTATGAGGAACGTCTCAAATTCTATATCCCCGGCCACTTCTTTCATTTTCTCAATGAGTTCCGGGATTCTCTCAAAGACGTTGCCGCACAGCTCGCACGTTTCAGGTTCATCAAGCGGTGGAAGGCCCCGCCTGCAACGCTCCATGTTGAGAACGAACCTTATCGCCCTTCCTCTCTCCTCGTTGGTGCCCTTTCCGAGCTTCGCGAAGAGCCTCCCAAGGCAGTGATCGCATAACCTCCGGGACTCCAGAACCCTCTCCGCCCTCTCGATTATCATGCTCCCACCCTAAGGTTTATATCCCGCCACGCAAAGCCTCAGGCGATGATGACTCGTAGGCAGCGCATAATAAAGCTTTTGGAGGAGCGGGACTACTCGCCGGGTGAGCTTGCCCTGGCACTGGAGCTCAGGGGCAGGGGTGCAAGGAAGGTCATCATCGAGGATCTGAAGGCCATCCAAAAGACGCTCAAGCGGGAGGGAAAAGTGCTCCTCATAAAACCCGCCGAGTGCAGGAAGTGCGGCTTCGTCTTCAGGCCGGAAATCCACGTTCCCTCGCGCTGTCCCAGGTGCAAATCCGAGTGGATAGAGGAGCCGAGGTTTAAGATTGAAGCCAGGTAGTTGTCACTCTGACAGAATTTGTCGGTAATTACAGCCGATTTTTGTCATCCGTCCAGCCCGAAGGTTTATATTGGATTGAACCCACTATCCCCCGGAGGGAGAGGTATGCGCAAAGTTGAGAGGTTTATGAGGGATAAAAACCTGGAAGTCGGAGATTACGTCCGGATAATTGAAAAGGAAAATGGAAACACGAGCGTCTATGAGGGCATCGTCATGAACCCCTACGAGCTCTCCAGCGGCGAAACCCTCACGCTGAAGCTCGACAACGGGTACAACATCGGAATACTGGTTGACCAGATAGTGTCGGTTGAAATCATCGAGAAAGCCGCCCCAAGGGAAGAGCTGAAGTTTGAGGAAGTATTCC
Source organism: Thermococcus sp. ES12 (assembly GCF_012027515.1). NCBI lineage: Archaea > Methanobacteriati > Methanobacteriota > Thermococci > Thermococcales > Thermococcaceae > Thermococcus > Thermococcus sp. ES12. The sequence continues at coordinate 339,592 of NZ_SNUP01000001.1, read as the reverse complement.
CCAAGAAACCGGGCCTTCCAAGCGTCGCAATAATAGGAACCGGCGGAACAATAGCCAGCAGGATTGACTACAAAACCGGCGCCGTTCACGCGGCCTTCACCGCCGAGGAGCTCGCCAAGGCCGTCCCCGAGATATTTGACATAGCCAACATAACACCGAAGCTTCTCTTCAACATAATGAGCGAGGACATGCGCCCGGAGTACTGGATTAGAATAGCCCACGAGGTTGCCCGGATGCTGAACAACGGTGAAGACGGCGTTGTGATAGCCCACGGAACCGACACGATGGCATACACCGCTTCGGCGCTCAGCTTCATGCTCCGTGACCTCGGAAAGCCTGTCATCCTCGTCGGTTCCCAGAGGAGCTCCGACAGGCCAAGCAGCGACGCGGCGATGAACCTCATATGCTCGGTCAGAATGGCCACCGCAGACTTCGGGGAGGTCTCCATCGTTATGCACGGTGAGACGGGTGATACCTACTGCCTCGCCCACCGCGGAACCAAAGCAAGGAAGATGCACACGAGCAGGAGGGACGCCTTCAGGAGCATAAACGACATCCCGATCGCAAGGATATGGCCGGATGGCAGGATCGAGTTCCTCAGAAAAGACTACAGAAAGAGAACCGAGAGTGAGGTCTGGGTGGACGACGAAATGGAGGAACGCGTGGCCCTCGTCAAAGCGTTCCCGGGAATCCAGCCAGAGGTTATAGACTTCTTCGTTGACAGGGGATACAAAGGACTCGTCATTGAGGGGACTGGCCTCGGACACGTGCCGACGTACCTCATAGAGTCCATAAGGCGCGCCACTGAGGAGGGAGTAACCGTCTGCATGACGAGCCAGTGTCTCTACGGCAGGGTGAACCTGAACGTCTATTCCACAGGAAGGAGGCTTCTCAAGGCTGGAGTCATTCCGTGCGAGGACATGCTACCGGAGACGGCCTACGTCAAGCTGATGTGGGTCCTCGGCCACACCGACGACCCGAGGGAAGTGCGCGAGATGATGCTGACGAACTACGCCGGCGAGATAACTCCCTACACGAGGTTCGATACCTTCCTGAGGTGATGACGATGGCGGACAGGTTCAACTACCAGGAGCTCGGCCTCAAGGTTGGTCTTGAAATCCACAGGCAGCTCGACACCAAGAAGCTGTTCTCACCCGTACCGAGCGAGTTCAGCGACGAGGTGGACTTCACGTTCAGGCGGAGGCTCAGGCCCACGATAAGCGAGCTGGGCGAGATAGACCCTGCGGCACTTGAAGAGTTCAAGAAGGGGAGGACGTACATCTACGAGGGCAACTACGAACTCACCGACCTCGTCTACATGGACGAAGAACCGCCCCATATGCCCGACGAGGAGGCACTCAAGGTCTCCCTCCAGATAAGTTACCTCCTAAATGCCACTCCCGTTGATGAGGTTCACTTCATGCGCAAGATAGTCATAGACGGCTCCAACGTCTCCGGCTTCCAGAGGACCGCGATAATAGCCATGAACGGAAGGGTCGATACGCCGTGGGGGAGCGTTGGCATTCCAACGATATGCCTTGAGGAGGACGCGTGCCGCATCGTCGAGAGGAAGGACAAGGAGGTAATCTACCGCCTCGATCGTCTCGGAATACCGCTCGTCGAGATAGCAACAACGCCCGACATACACCACCCCGAGCAGGCGAAGGTCGTGGCCAAGTACATAGGCGACGCGCTCAGGGCAACGAGGAAGGTGAAGCGCGGCCTCGGGACGATAAGGCAGGACCTCAACGTCTCCATCAAGGGTGGGGCCAGGGTCGAGATTAAGGGTGTCCAGGAGCTGGACATGATACCGGTCATTATCGAGCGCGAGGTGGAGAGGCAGCTCAGCCTGCTCAAAATCAGGGACGAGCTTCGCGAGAGGGGAGCAAAGCCGGAGGACATCAAGGAGGAGTTCCACGACGTTACAGAGATTTTCCAGAACACCAGTTCGAAGATAATAGCAAGGGCAATAAAGAAGGGGGGCAAAGTCCTCGCGGTAAAGCTTCCGAAGTTCCGCGGGCTCATTGGAAGGGAAATACAGCCGGGAAGAAGGCTCGGCACCGAGATGGCCGACAGGGCCAAGAAGTACGTCAGGGGCATCTTCCACATCGATGAATTGCCGAACTATGGAATTACAGAATTAGAGGTTAATGCGGTTGTTGAAAAACTTGGCCTCGGTGAGGAAGACGCGTTCGTTCTCGTTGCTGCAGAGGAAGAAATGGCCAAGAAGGCCCTGCGCGAGGTTCTCCAGCGCGCCAGGGAGGCCATTGAGGGCGTCCCCGAGGAGACGAGGAGGGCTTTGCCGGACGGCAACACCCAGTACATGCGCCCGCTACCCGGTAAGGCCAGGATGTATCCTGAGACGGATATACCGCCGATACTGATAACGGACGAGATGAAGGAGGAGATACTCGCAAACCTGCCCGAACTTCCGCAGGAGCGCGTTGAACGTTACGTTAAGGAGTACGGAATTGACAGGAGCCTGGCCGAAACGCTGGTCAACGACGAGCGCGATGAACTGTTTGAGGAGCTTGTCGGGAAGGGCGTCAAGCCCTCGCTGGCGGCTTCGATACTCGTGGTGGTTCTCAAAGGGCTCAAAAAGGAAGTTCCAATCGAGAACATAACCGACGAGCACATCAGGGAGGCCTTCGAGCTATACCTCAACGGGAAGATAGCCAAGGAGGCCTTCGAGGAAATTTTCAAGGAGCTTGCGAAGAATCCGGAGAAGAGCGCCGCCCAGGTTGCCGAGGAGAGGGGTCTGACGCTCCTCAGCGAGGAGGAGGTCGAGGGAATAATCGACGAGGTAATCCAGCAGAACATCGAGGTCATCAGGGCCAAGGGAATGGGTGCAATGGGAATGGTAATGGGCAGAGCGATGGCGAGGCTCCGCGGAAGGGCCGACGGAAAGCTCGTCAGCTCGCTCGTGAGGAAGAAGATTCAGGAGGCCATCTCATAGGCCCCCCTAACTTTTCTATTAAACCCCCAGGAACTTCCGGACTTTAAACTTGAGATAACCAAAAAACGCGCTGTTGAGATAGGAGTCTGTTGAATGAGTAAAGAGTGTTCTCGCGATCCTATAATCCTTAAAGTGGAGAAATGCCAGCTCTCGAAAGTCACTCTTATCGAACAAAAGGATCGTATTGCCGAGTACCCTGGCTCCAAAAGCGTCCAGCGGGTCATAACGTACCCGCGTGAGTTTTCGTGGAGAACCCATCTTAATTCGTCTGTAGTTTCTGGTGATTAGTTCATCGATTAGTGTGAAAGTTCCCCTTCCGAATCCTGCAGGGTGATCCTTAATCTCAATCTTGGTAGGCTGGACAACTTTGTCGAGAACGTAGTACTCTGGAAACAGCTTTTCGCGGATTTTTACCACCTCAAGAAGATTAAACAGGGCGGACAGATACGTCTCAATGACGGCTTCAGGAGTTATATCCAAATAATAAAGCTCATCCAACAGGGCCCCTTTTCCTCTTGGACACTCCATTCGTAGAAGCTTTGTTCCATTGGAATCAACGATGTAAAGGCCCCTATCAAGAAGGAAGCTTTTGTAGCGCGGGAACTGAATGGCCACGTCCTCGAATAGCAGTTCAAATAACCTTGAAGTAGAACTCAGTACCAATGACTTGCACTTGTGACCATCTATATCCACGGGGATCATTGGAGATTCCCCAATATTTATTGGGAAAATCCCCCTAAATTAACCTTTCTTTGACCTAATGTTGGAAAATAGGCAGAAGAACTAACAAAATGAACAACTAAAAATTTAAAATCTAAAAAGGGTTACATTGGCGGCTCATTAAACGAAATTCCACCCGGATTACTGAATTAAAATTAAAACTTTTAAACTCATAGGAGTATTTAGTCCCATGGGAATCATGGAGAGATATAGGTCATACATGAGAGAGTGGATGGGGTCAAAGAAGCTCCTGAAGTATGCCCGGGCCAGGTGTGAAATCTTGTCAGAATGCACACGACAGACTGAGGAATTCCTTAACTCCAGAGGGGCACGCTACTCACGGCTGATCGATCCCGATCCGCACATGATAACCGCAATGTCAGAGCCGTTTTATGAACAGGAAAAATTTTTAGGTATAATTGAGCTGAGAGATGAGTTGAGCCGTGCGTTCTACCTAATAGAATCTGATATCCCGGTAAATTTTGGAGAGCTTCCCGGGGTGGAGTTTACCATAGCCTTTAGAGTGAAGAAAAAAGAGGGGCTGATGGCCCTTATAATGGCCATATACGAGGGAAAGATTGGAGGAGCAAGGCATAAACACCGTTCCATGATCAACTTTCTTACCAGTTTCTTTGGAAGCCTGTTCCTATCTACAATGATGAACTTCAAGAGTTATTGGGTCCAGCTCATAATAACGCTGACTCTAACAGTCCTCCTGTTCCTGATATTAGACTATCCATTTCCCGTCTTGTATTTCAAGGGCGTCGAGGTTGTATCGAATAAAGAAACTTCGATGAAGGTCTTTGTTCTCAGGGATAGGATGTGGGAAAAGAGGGAAAACTAAAAACTAACGCCCAAGCTCCTTGTGGGCCTTGGCAAGGTGCTTGGCAGCTATAGCCGCGAGGAGCGAGAGCTCTCCGGCCAAGACGGCGCCGGCTATTATCTCGGCGAACTTCTTGGCGTTAGTTCCCGCTGGTTCTCCGCCGCCGGCAACGCCCATTATGCTCAGCGCCTCCCTCTGGGTCGGAACGCGTGTTCCCCCGCCAACCGTTCCAATCTCAAGGCTCGGCATGGTGATGCTTATGTAAAGGTCCCCCTCGGGCGTTACCTCCGCAAGGGTTATGCCGTGCGAGCCCTCGGTAATCTGCGCCTCGTCTTGGCCTGTGGCGAGGAAGATGGCACCGACTATGTTGGCGAAGTGGGCGTTGAAGCCGTAGGAGCCTGCCTGGGCGGAGCCGACGAGGTTCTTGCGGTAGTTCACCTCGGCAATGAGCTCCGGGGTGGTCTTCAGCTTCTTCTCGACTATCTCGCGCGGGATTACTGCCTCGGCTATCACCGTCTTCCCGCGCCCGTTGATGAAGTTCATTGCGTTGGGCTTCTTGTCCACGCAGAGGTTTCCGGAGAGGGCGAGGTATTTAACATCGGGGAACTCCTCCTCAATGACCTTCATTATCTCCTCGCTGGAGATTGTCACCATGTTCATTCCCATCGCATCGCCCGTTTCAAACTCGAAGCGGAGATAGAGGTTGTTGCCGACTATGAATGGCTTGACGTCGCGCAGCTTCCCGTGGCGGGTAACCTTGCTGACCGCTTTCTCCTGGAGGTAGTCGATGTTGGCCTTGACCCACTCTGCAACTTCCCTGGCTTTTCTCGCGTCCGGGCACTTGAGGAGCGGCGCACGGGTCATCTTATCGTCTATGATGGTCGTCCTAACGCCACCCGCGGCGGTGAGGGCGGAGCATCCGCGGTTCACGCTCGCGACGAGGGCCCCCTCCGTGGTGGCCAGGGGAATGTAGAACTCACCCTTCGCGTATTCCCCGTTGATTTTGAGAGGTCCTGCAACACCCATCGGTATCTGAACGACGCCTATCATGTTCTCGATGTTCTTTCCGATGACCTTCTCGGGGTCTATCGAGTAGTGCCCTATGTTTTCGAGGCTAACGCCGAGCTTCTTCTCCAGGGCTCTTCTCCTCACCTCGGTGGCGAGCCGCTTATCCTTCGTGTATTTCTCAACCTGGTGGAGCTTCACCTCTCCACTGGCTACCTTATCCACAAGCTCTTCCACCTTCATACCAACACCTCCAGAAATCAGCCGAATATCCACTCCTCAAGTATCTCCCCCGTTTCCCTCAAGGCCACGGCAGCGTCGCTCTCGGGAAGATACTTGACTATGGGAATTCCCGCGTTTATGGACTCGGGAACGTTGTAGTCAAAGGGAACCCACCCAATGACTGGAACGTCAAGATCGTTCTCAACGGCCTCAACAATCTTCTCAACGACGTCGGCGGACTCCCTCACCTTGTTCAAGATGACGCCGATGTTGAGGCCGTACCTTTCGCCCAAAACCTTGAGCTTCTCAATCTCGTTCTTCACCATTGTCTCAAAGGAATATATTGGTGAGCGTTCTATCTCAACAACTATAAGCTGGTAGTTGGCGACCTCAAAGGTTGGAAGGGTATCAAAGGGTATTCCCGTCGGGGAGTCAACAAAGACAACCCCAAACTTGTATTTGACCTTTTCGAGTATCTCCACCAACCTCCTCGGCGAGATTCCCAGGACATCTTGGAGCTGGGTACTCCCCGGCATGACGTGAACTCCCGTCTGGGGGTGTTTATATATCGCCCACTCCGGGTCAATATCGGGGTTTCTTAGAAGGGAGTGAAGGGTATACTTGACAGTATCGAGGGAGAAGTGAAAGCCAAGGTTAGGGAGGTACAGATCACCGTCAATAGCCAATACACGATACTCACGCATGGCGAGATAAGTGCTAAGGTTTGCTGTCATCGTGGTCTTTCCAGCGCCCCCTCTCCCCGTGACAACTATCAGTGCCATCTTTAAACCCCCTTCTCCAAGGGGAAAATACTCAAAAGAGGATATAAGGTTTCCGATGGGCATGGAAAACATCTCACCTTCCACCCTTGGCCGCAAAAGGTTTATATCATCCCCCGTTCAGATAGGCATTGTAAGGTTTAGGAGATGATTGCCATGGCTGAGAAGATGCCCGCCATTATGAAGACAAAGCCCGCTTACGGTGCCGAGCTCGTCGAGGTAGAAGTTCCAAAGCCTGGACCGGGCGAGGTTCTCATCAAGGTTCTTGCGACGAGCATATGTGGGACAGACCTCCACATCTACGAGTGGAACGAGTGGGCGCAGAGCAGGATCAAGCCGCCCCAGATAATGGGCCACGAGGTTGCCGGAGAGGTCATCGAGGTCGGCCCAGGTGTTGATACTATTCAGGAGGGCGATTACATAAGCGCCGAAACTCACATCGTCTGCGGTAAGTGCTACGCCTGCAGGCACAACCGCTACCACGTCTGCCAGAACACCAAGATATTCGGCGTTGACATGGACGGTGTTTTCGCGGAGTACGCCATAGTTCCTGCCCAGAACGCCTGGAAGAACCCAAAAGACATGAAGCCCGAGTACGCCACCCTCCAGGAGCCGCTCGGTAATGCGGTTGATACGGTTTTGGCCGGACCGATAGCCGGAAGGAGCACACTAATAACCGGCGCCGGCCCCCTCGGTCTCCTCGGCATTGCGGTTGCCAAGGCCTCCGGCGCTTATCCAGTCATAGTGAGCGAACCCAGCGAGTTCAGGAGGGAGCTGGCGAAGAAGGTCGGTGCCGACTACGTGGTCAACCCCTTCGAGGAGGATCCGGTTAAGTTCGTGATGGACGTGACCGACGGTGCCGGTGTTGAGGTCTTCCTGGAGTTCAGCGGGGCACCGAAGGCCCTTGAACAGGGGCTCAAAGCCACCACCCCTGGTGGAAGGGTCTCGTTGCTCGGTCTCTTCCCGAGGGACGTTACCCTTGACATGAACAACCTGATAATCTTCAAGGCCCTGGAGGTTCACGGCATAACCGGAAGGCACCTCTGGGAGACCTGGTACACGGTTTCAAGCCTCATCCAGAGCGGCAAGCTCAACCTCGACCCGATAATAACGCATAAGTACAGGGGCTTCGATGACTTCGAGGAAGCTTTCGAGCTCATGCGCGCCGGCAAGACTGGAAAGGTCGTGTTCTTCCCTAACAAGGGTTGATCTATTTCCTTTTCTTTCACCGCAATTCTTAAGTAACTCTCCTCAAACTCAACCCAGGGAGGTGGCCCTATGGAACTAAGCTACCAGGAAAAACTCACTCTCATAAGGCTCAGCGAGGTTAAACGGGTCAGATTCGAGGAACTCGTGGAGAAAACCGGCCTTGACCAGGTTGCGGTCATGCGCTCCGTCCTTGGACTCCAGAGCAAGGGGCTGGCGAGGCTCGAAGAGAGGAGCGAAAGGATAGCGAAGCTGACCGAAACCGGAAGGAGATACGTGGAGATAGGCCTTCCCGAGTGGAGGGCGCTGGCCGTTCTGAGGGAGAAGGGAAGAATAACCCTTGACGACCTAAGGGATGTCCTCACCGAGGATGAGCTGAAGCCGATAGTGGGCCTTCTTAGGAAGGAAGGATGGGCATCGGTGAGAAAGGAGAACGGAAAGCTCGTCCTTGAGATCACCGAAAAAGGCTTGAAAGCTGGGGAGAGGCCTATCGACAAGGCTCTTAAGCTCCTCGCCGAGAGAGGAATCGTCCCTCTGAACGAAGTTGAGAAACTGGTTCCTGCCAAGGAACTCAAGAGGAGGAAGATAGCAGAGGAAGACACCACAACCGAGAGGTTCGTGGAGATAACCCCCGAGGGAGAGGAGCTGGTGAGAAAGGGCCTTGAACTTAAAGAGGAAGTCTCAACACTCACCCCGGAGCTGCTAAAGTCCGGCAAGTGGAGGGAAGTCGAGTTCAAGCGATTCAATATTCAAGCCCCTGTCAGAAGATTCTATCCCGGAAAGAAGCAGCCCTACAGGGCTTTTCTTGACAAGCTGAGAAGAAGATTAATCGAGATGGGTTTCATAGAGATGACGGTCGACAGCCTCATCGAGACGCAGTTCTGGAACTTCGATGCGCTCTTCCAGCCCCAGAACCACCCCGCCAGGGACTGGACTGACACGTACCAGCTCAAGTACCCGAAAAGCGGAGGCCTGCCGGGGAGAGATTTGGTCGAAAGGGTAAGGGCTTCCCACGAGCACGGGGGAGACACCGGCTCCAGGGGATGGGGCTACGTCTGGTCGCCAGAGAGGGCGATGCTCCTGATGCCTAGAGCGCATGGAACAGCCCTGGACGCGAGACAGCTGGCAAAGGGCGTTGAGATTCCCGGGAAGTACTTCACAATCCAGCGCGTTTTCCGTCCGGACGTCCTCGACAGGACGCACCTCATAGAGTTCAACCAGATAGACGGCTTCGTCGTCGGCGAGGAGCTGAACTTCAGGCACCTCCTCGGGATCCTCAAGCGCTTTGCGGTGGAGATAGCGGGAGCGAAGAGGGTCAAGTTCCTGCCGGATTACTACCCCTTCACCGAGCCCAGCGTTCAGATGAGCGCCTATCATCCCGAGCTCGGCTGGGTGGAGTTCGGCGGCGCCGGAATTTTCCGCGAGGAGATGACAAAGGCTCTGGGAGTTGACGTTCCGGTCATAGCGTGGGGGATTGGAATAGACAGGCTGGCAATGTTCAAGCTGGGCATAGATGACATTCGCTATCTCTTCAGCTACGATCTGAGGTGGCTCAGGGAGGCCAAGCTGGTGTGGTGAGGTGATAGCATGCCGAAGTTCGACGTGTCAAAGCGGGATTTGGAGAGGCTCATCGGAAAGAGCTTCACCGTCGAGGAATGGGAGGACCTATTCCTCTACGCGAAATGCGAGCTGGACGACGTCTGGGAGGAGGGCGGTGAGGTTTACTTCAAGGCCGACTCAAAGGACACCAACAGGCCCGACCTGTGGAGCGCCGAGGGAATAGCGAGGCAGATACGCTGGGCCATTGGCCTTGAAAAAGGCCTGCCGAGGTATGAGGTCGAGAAGAGCGACGTTACCGTTTACGTTGACGAGAAACTGAAGGACATCCGCCCCTACGGTGTTTACGCCATAGTTGAGGGCCTGCACCTCGACGAGGAGGCGCTGAAGCAGATGATCAACCTCCAGGAGAAGGTCGCCCTCACCTTCGGGAGGAGAAGGAGGGAAGTTGCGATAGGCATCTTCGACTTCGACAAGGTGAAACCGCCGATCTACTACCGCGCGGCAGAGAAGAGCGAGAAGTTCGTCCCCCTCGGCTTTGACGAAGAGCTTACGCTTGAGGAAATCCTCGAAAAGCACGAGAAAGGCAGGGAGTACGGGCATCTGATTAAGGACAAACCCTATTATCCGCTCCTCGTGGACAGCGAAGGAAAAGTCCTCTCGATGCCGCCAATTATTAACTCCGAGGTAACCGGAAGGGTGACGACCGAAACCAGAAACGTATTCGTCGATGTCACCGGGTGGGATTTGAAGAGGATAATGCTGGCTTTAAACGTCGTTGTCACGGCGCTGGCAGAGCGCGGTGGGAAGATAAAGAGCGTGAAGGTGGTCTATCCGGACTTCGAAATCGAGACACCCGACCTGACCCCGAAGTCCTTTGAGGTCGAGCTGGACTACATCAAAAGGCTTACCGGGCTGGAGCTAAGCGACGGAGACGTGAAGAACCTCCTAGAGCGTATGATGTACGATGTCGAGCTGGCTGATGGGAAGGTGAAACTGCTCTACCCGGCATTCCGCGACGACATAATGCACGCTCGCGACGTTCTGGAGGATGTTCTCATAGCCTACGGCTACAACGAGATAGAGCCGGAGGAACCGAAGTTAGCGGTTCAGGGCAGGGGAGACAAGTTTATCGAGTTTGAGGACGCGGTAAGAGAGCTGATGGTTGGCTTCGGCCTGCAGGAGGTCATGACCTTTAACCTGACCAACAGGGAGGCCCAGTATGACAAAATGAACCTGGAATACGGCAGGAACCACTTCAACAATCCGCCCGCGGAGCTGGTTGAGATAGAGAACCCTATAAGCCCCAAGTGGTCCGCCCTGAGGGGATGGCTCATTCCGAGCCTTCTCGACTTCCTGAGCCAGAACACCCACGAGGAGTACCCGCAGAAGATATTCGAGGTAGGAAAGGTCACGCTGATAGACGAGACCAGAGAGACAAAGACCGTGAGCGAGAGCAAGCTGGCCGTTGCCCTGGCCCACCCGCGCGTAACCTTCACCGAGGCCAAGGAGATACTCGAAAGTGCTATGCGGCACCTGGGCTTTGAGTACGAGCTGGAAGAGGTTGAGCACCCGAGCTTCATCCCCGGCAGGGTGGGGAGAATCACTGTGAACGGAGAAGAAATCGGCATCATCGGCGAAATCCACCCCGCAGTCCTAGAAAACTGGGGAATAGAAATGCCTGTGGCGGCCTTTGAGCTGTTTCTACGGCCGCTCTACAGGGAACCCTACCTTTAATCCTCCTTTTTTAATCCCTTCTGAAGCAGTGTGCACATTATTTCAAAGTTCGTGACGTTGGTTAGTATCTCCATGTCAACTATCTCAGCCATAATCTCACCTCCAATTGAGGGTAGGAGACGCCCTTTATCAATCTTTCCAACGGTTCATTGAATCCCATTCAAAATCAGCATTTACATTTGTAAAAGAAGCCGTCGTTCCGTCGGGAAAAGGCATTTATATCCCCCGGCAGATTCTCCAACTATGAGAATGGCCCTGAGGATAGCGTATGACGGGACAGCATTCTACGGATTTCAGAGACAGCCGGACGTTAGAACAGTCGAAGGGGAGCTGATAAAGGTTCTATCAAAGCTTGGAGTGATAGAGAACGCCGAGAGCTCAAACTTCAAGGGAGCCTCCAGAACCGACCGAGGCGTCTCCGCGTTCTTCAACGTTGTGAGCTTCGACGTCTCGGCCAAGCCCCACCTAATCCGCGCCGAGGTTCTCAACCACCATCTCCGTGATGCCTGGGTTCTCGGCGTTGCGGAGGTTCCGGACGACTTCCATCCGCGCTTCTGGGCAAAATCAAAGACCTACCGCTACTATCTGATAGACGAGGGTTTCAGGGAGGAAGCCATGATTGACTGTGCCCGCATATTCACAGGGACACACGATTTCTCCGCCTTTGCTAGGCTGGAACCCGGAAAAGACCCCGTGAGAGAACTGACGCGGGTTGAGATAAACCGGCGTCACGGCTACTACGTTGTAGAGCTTGAGGGCAAAAGTTTCCTGTGGGAAATGGCGAGAAGGATAGTCAACGCAATCCGCCTCTGCGGACTGGGTCTCATGGAGCCGGGGGAAGTTGAGGAGATGCTCGCTGGGAACTACGGAAAAAAGGTGCCTCCGGCGAGGCCTGAGGGCCTAATCCTGTGGAACATAACCTACGAGGGAATAGAGTTCAAAGGGGATGAAAGGGGCCTCAACAAGGCGAAGAGGGATATCTTCGAGCGCTACTCAAGAGCGCTTACGAGAGCGGCCCTTTTTGGGGACGTTCTCATCGAGCTTTGAGGCCATCTCCCTGTCGTAGTACATGCCGTAGTACTGCTTGAGCGCCTTCTGCCTTTCGATGAAGTGTGTGAAGAGCAGGGGGTCATCGTCCTGAACATCAACGATAACCGCCTTCATGCCCCTCTTCGGCCTCAGTGCACGGCCTATCGTCTGAATCGTCATTATGTCGCTCTTCCCGCCGCCGGCCAAGATTATCGCCGAAATCTCTGGTATATCAACGCCCTCCTTCAGGAGGGTGGAAACGAGGACAGGAATCTCGCCCTCTTTAAAAGCCTCCAGTATCTCCCACCTGTTGGGGCTCTGGGAGCTGAGGAACTCAGCCTTTACCCCCTCCCTCTCAAGCATTTCCTTCAGAATCTTGCCGTGTTCTATGCGCTTTACGTCGATGAGGACGCGGTGTCCCCTTTTGGCGAGCTCGACGGCCTTCCTGACTATGGCCCTGTTCCGTTCATCGTTGTTCATTATCATGTCCTCGTACAGCTCCTTGTAACGCTCGCTGAATGACGGCATTGTCGATTCGTAGGTTATTATCTCAAAGCGTGGCTTTGCCAGGAACCTCTCCTTTATCAAATCCTCGGCCTTGACCTCAAATATCGTCGGACCGACGACGGCCTCAATCTTTATCTCCTCACCGCGAACGCGCCTCCATGGAGTTGCGGAGAGGCCGAAGCGATAGACCTGGGGAAGGCTGAGTCCAAGCTGATAGAACTTCTCGGCGGCGGACGTTCTGTGGCACTCGTCGAACATCACTATGGCATAGTCGTTCTGGAGCTTCTCGGCACCCCTCGATAGAAGGGTCTGTATCATGGCAACGGTAACCCCGCGCTCGTCCCACTTGTTGTCCCCAACTATGCCCGGCTCGACGCCGAGAACCTCCCTAACCTTGTCCGCCCACTGGTAAAGGAGTTCCTTTGTGTGGACGACTATCAACGCCGAGAGGTCGAGTTCGTGGATTATCCTAAGACCCACAACGGTTTTACCGCTCCCTACCGGCAGGGAGAGAACGCCCATCTTCTCTCTGAGGGCCTTTTTTATCGCCCTTTCCTGGTACCTGCGCATGACATAGCTCTCGTTCCATGTGGAGTTGAGCTTTATCCCCCTGACCTGCCGCTCGTCCTTAATCCTCACACGATAACCCTTGCAGTTGAGGAACTTCTTAACCCGCGGAAGAACCCCCACTGGGAAAGTTCTCTCGTAGGGGTCGTAGAGGCTCTCCGGCTTCTCCCATTTCCCGAAGTCCTTTTTGTAGCTCAGAAGCTCGTATATCTTGAAGTAAATCTGGGGGTCAGCCTTCTCGATTTTCACCAATGCCGAACCGTCCGGGATGCGAAGGACTACCATAGGCATGGCCAATCATCGGGAGTTTGGAAAAAGGCTTTATAGACCTTTTGGAACACCCATCTAAGGTGGTAGAATGCTGAGGGAAATCATCGAACGTTTTGAGGATACAGTCATCGTGGAAGAGCCCGTGAGCAAAGAACTCGGGATAACCAAGTATCTGCTGAAATACCGCGACAGGCCGGTTCTCTTCGGGGACGTGGACGGCTGGACCGTTGCGGGCAACATATGGAGCACGCGGGAAAGGATAGCAGGCTACCTGGGAATCGAGAAGGAAAAGCTCATCCATTTCATAGCCGATGCCATGGAAAACCCCGCACCATACAGGAACGCTGAGGACGCGCCATTCATGGCAAATTCAACCGCTGACTTCTCGCTCGGGGAATTACCCATCCCGAAGTACTACCCGAAGGATGGCGGCCAGTACTTTACCTCTGCGATGGTCATAGCGAGGGACGAGAACGGCTTCACCAATATGTCCTTCCACAGGATGATGGTCAGGGACGAGAAAACCGCCGCAATCAGGCTCGTTCCCAGGCACCTCTACGCGATGTGGAGGGACAAAGCGGAGCACGGAGAGGAGCTTGAGGTGAGGATAGTCGTCGGGAACCCGGTTCATCTCCTCCTTGCAGGAGCCACGAGCGTAGCCTACGGCGTCAGCGAGCTTGAGATAGCGTCAAAGCTGAGCGAGCTCGCCTTTGGAAGGCCCATCGATGTCGTCGAACTCGGTGGAATCCCTGTTCCGGTCGAGAGCGAGTTCGTCTTCGAGGCGAGGATAACCCCCGAGCTGGTCGATGAAGGCCCTTTCGTGGACATAACCGGCACGTACGACTACGTCAGGAAGCAGCCGCTGGTGGTCTTCGAGAAGATGTACCACGTCGATGAACCGGTCTTCCACGCCCTCCTTCCCGGTGGCTACGAGCACTACATGCTGATGGGCCTGCCGAAGGAGCCACAGATTTACGCCAGCGTCAAGAGGGTCGTCCCCAAGGTTCACGGGGTAAGGCTCACGGAGGGCGGGGCGATGTGGCTTCACGCCGTTGTCAGCATAACCAAACAGCACGACGGCGACGGGAAGAACGCAATTTTAGCCGCTTTCGCCGGCCACCCGAGCCTGAAGCACGTGGTAGTTGTCGATGAAGACGTTAACATATACGACGACAGAGAGGTGGAGTGGGCGATAGCGACGCGCTTCCAGGCGGACAGGGACCTTGTGATAGTCCCAAACGCGAGGGGAAGCTCCCTCGATCCCTCCGCGGAGAAGAGCCTCACCGCGAAGTGGGGCATCGATGCCACCAAGCCACTTGACAGGAAGGAGGAGTTCGAGAGGGCCAGCCTCTAGCCCTCACTCCACCATTTTGAGGAATATTTCTTCGAGGCTTGGTTCTTTCACCTGCATGGTGAGTATTTTTGCGCCCCGATTCGCCACAAAGTCGTGAACCTGCTCCCTGACATCTTCTTCAGCCACTATCCGGTATTTTCTCTCGCCCAGCGGTGTAACCCTCCACTCAGACGAGCTCCAGTCCACGGGAACGTTGGTTTCTATGAGAATTGTGTAGCCGGCCTTCCTCAGGAACTCCCGCTTGATGTTCTCCAGACTGTCCTCGACGCGGAGCCTGCCCTTCACTATTACCCCAACCGTGTCGCAGACCTCCTCCACGTGCGCCAGTATATGACTGGAGAAGAACACAGTTTTTCCAGCCCTCTTCTGCTCCCTGATGATGTCTTTGAACTCGGCTATGCCGGTAGGGTCAAGACCCGTCATCGGCTCGTCGAGGATAAGAAGCTCCGGGTCGTTGATGAGCGCCTGAGCTAAAAGGAGCCTCTGCCGCATGCCCTTCGAGAACTTGCCGACCTTCCTGTTTCTCTCATCCCAAAGGTTGACCAGTTCAAGGAGTTCCCTTATCCGTTTCTCCCGCTCTGCCTTTGGGACTCCAAAGGCGTCGGCGATGATGTCAAGGGTCTGGACAGGGGTGAGAAAATCCCAGAGGGTGGCGTGTTCGGGCATGTAGCCTATTCTCTTCTTTGCCTCAACGAGCTGGTTCTCGTCGAATCTTCCGTCGGCAAAAACCTCGAAGTCAAAGAGCTGAATCTTCCCCTCCTGGGGGAATATGAGGCCCAGCGTGCTGAGTATTGTCGTGCTCTTTCCGGCACCGTTGGGGCCGAGGAAACCGTAAACTTGACCCGGCTTCACCTCAAGGTTAAGCCCATCGAGGGCGCGAACGTCCTTGTAAACCTTGATGAGATTTTCAATCCTTATCATTGACATCACCTCAGGTCCATGCGGAGGAAGCGGTGAAAGGCGAGGGCCAGGTAGAGGAAGGTGAGACCCACGAGTATCCCGAGGTTAGTGAGATTCTCCCGTATCGCACCACCGATTCCAATGTACTCCACCTGCGGATTGTTCACACCACCGGTAACTTTGGTGGCGTCGCTCACGATGACGTCTATCTGGGTTGTCGGGACATAGAAGAGATACTTGGTCTGATATTCCTTGCTCTTTTCCCGATAGGCCTCCCAGTCGGGGTGCTCGCTTATTATCGTGTCCTTAGCCGCCATGAACTGGACTATGGCCGGCATTATCATAAAGAAGACGAACATCACCACGAGGGCCACTCCGAGCGCCGTGCTGGAGGACTTCACGGTGGTGGAGATTATGTAGCCGAGGGCTATCAGCTGCACCATGGCGAGGAGCAGGAGGGCGTTGAGGAGGAGCGAATCCGTGACGAGCTGGCCGCCGAGGGGGGCGCCCAGCCAGACAAGCCCCGCTATTCCCACGAGGGTCGTGAGGAGGAGTGCCATTAACACGACCACCGTGTGAGCGAGGAACTTGCCGCCGATATAGCTCAACCTCGTTATCGGCTTGCTCATGGCAACGCGGAGCGTTCCCTTCTCTATCTCGCTGTTTATTGCCGTGGCACCCATCAGAAGGGCAAGGATTGCAATGAAAAATCCGCCGAGCCCGTTGATGTTGCTGATGAGGATGGAGATCGCCTGCTGGACTGTCTCGATGTCCATGCCGCTGGACTTCTGCAAGTAAAGGCTCGGCACGTAGAGGAGCATCATCACACCGAGTATTACCCACAGTTTCTTAGTTCGAAGGCTCTGTTTAAACTCAAGCTGAAATCCCCAAAGCATACCAATACCCCCTATTGTGATGTCGGAGTGAATTCCCTCACTCGATTACAACTAACCCGAGGAGTATAAAAATTTTGCCTGTCGAGTTGAAGCCATGAAGTCCATATCGGGTTGCCAGTTGGGATCCTATTTCGAGTTATAAGGTCCCCAAGCATACCCTTCATCCCGATGCATCGAACTTCGAGGTATTATTGGCGTCGGAGTATTTAAGCCTTTGGGCTGAACCGGCGGAAATTTAGAGGTTCGCGAGTCTTAGAACCTCTTTCCATTTCGTGCAGTACTTTTTCAGCCGCGTGAGAACCTCATCATGTCCCCCCAGAACCGGCCAGAGTATTGAATCGATGTGCAGCGGTGGAATACCGGTTTCCTCCGCGATTCTCCTCCAGAAGCTCACCGGGGGCTCATTCGTGAAGCGCTTCGTGTAGGCGTTTATCCTCACGTCGTCGGGTATCTCGATGCCCATTGGATAGGGCACGAACTCCTCAAAAACAATTCTGCCGGCGTAGCCGAACATCTTGACAGCAAAGACCACCGTTTTGGCACTTTTCCTTGAGCCAAGCGTTTTCGCGAGCTCGTCGCGCAGGAGTTCCATCCCGTTGAAATAGTAGTCCCTAAGGTCTTCCAGGGAGAGGGAATCAAGGAAGGGCTCAAGCCTCTCCAGCCGCCTGAGCTTTCCCGCTGTTAGCCTTCTGTTCGTCTTTGAATTTGGCAGGAAGGCGGAATAGGCCCTGAATACACTCCCCCCCGGTGGCTTCTCGGAGAAATAACGGGAGAACTCCCACCACCATGCCTCTCCCTTCGCGCTCAGCTGGTAGCTGACGATGGAGTTCGCAATGACGAGCTTGATGAAGAGCTCATCGTTTTTCAGGTTCCCGTGGAGGTTTCTCAGCGCATCGAACTGGAGGTCAACCCGCTCCTCGATGGTTCTGGCGCAGTCGAGGCCAAGTTCGCTTAGAATCTCCCTGAGGGCCTCCACCTTTTCCTCGTCGGCCCTGTACCTCACCCTGATGAACCTGTCGAGGGTCACGTTAACCACCCACGGACCTTATCAACCTTTCGAGGAACGCGCTCTCCCCGATTATCTCCGCGCCGGTGTTGTTCGGAAGGCCGAGCTCGACCTTCGCCTTTATCCCGTGCTCCCTGAGGTAGTCCCGGGCCTCGGCGCTGAGCCTCCCGAAGTCACTCCGAAGTATCAGCCCGTAAACCGTTGGCCCCCAGGAGCTCTGGCCGTGGCCGTAGGTTTTCTCCGCCAGAAAGTCGAGTACCAGCTTAACGTCCTCCCTGAACTCCCCGCCCTGGTACGGTTCGAAGTGCTTTCCCACGAGCCGCTGTATCGCGGAGAGGTGTTCGCCGAAGGTTTTTACGTCCCTCTCCTTCAAAGCGGGCAGGAGGCCAAGGAGGATCCTGTGGCTTATCTCCATCGCCACATCTGCCCTTCCGGTAACGCTCGCCATCACGGGCTTTTCCTCCTCCTCGTCGAGACCCGGCTTGAGTTCGGGAATGACCAGCAGAAAGGCCCACTCCTCCGGAAAGTTCTCCCGGAATATGAGGGGGGGAAGGCCGTTCCTGACGCCGCCGTCTATGACAAACCCGCCGTAGGCAAAGGAATACACCCCGGCCCCGCCGTTCCTTCCCCTGCCGAGAACCCTTGCAAGCTCTTCAATCGAAACTTTCAGATTTCTGAGCTTCGCTATTCCAGCAGCGACCGCCAGGCTCAGCTGGGTCGTGGAGCCAAGGCCGACGTGTCTTGGGATAGCCCTCCTGACCTCAACGATGTAGTTAACCCCCGTCTCGTAGGCGGAGTTCATCCTCCTTACCACCGCCTCCACAGTGTCCCGGTCCTCCCCCTCGGCGATTATCTCCAGACCATCGCTCTCGATGAGCTTGATCTCGTAGCCGCCTTCGAGGGCGACGCCAAGGCTCCCAAAGCGCCTCCCCAATGTGGCCGACGGGTCTATGAGGCCGAGGTGTAGTCTCCTCGGAGTGCGGATTATCATGAACATCACCAGATCTGGAATGGTGAAAGCCCTTTTATATCCAGCGGCCATTCTATCATGGAGGTGAAACCATGAAGTTCGCGGGGGTTAAGCTGGACGAACCAAGGATAATGGGCGTCATCAACGTTTCACCGGAGAGTTTCTACAAGGGGAGCGTCAGAAACGACGAGGAAAGGCTTATCGAAACCGCGGTGAAGATGGTTGAAGAGGGTGCTTCCTTCATTGACATCGGGGCAAAGTCCACGGCGCCATATCTTGAAACTCAGATACCGATAGAGGAGGAGATTAGAAGGGCAGTTTGGGCGATTAAAGCCATACGCGACCACGTTGATGTCCCGATAAGCATAGATACGACGAGCGCGAGGGTCGCAGAGGAGGCTCTCAAAGCCGGGGCGGACATCATAAACGACGTCACCGGGTTCAAGGGCGACCCTGGAATGGCAGAGGTGGCGAAAGAGTACGGGGCTCCAGCAATTCTCTGTGCCCACGGGGAGGTCAGAAACCTCAGCGACCCGGTTCACACGGTCATGGACTTCCTGCAGGAGAGCCTCGTCATAGCTGAGAAGCACGGAATTGAGGATATCGCCATAGACCCCGCGATAGGCTTCCTCCGCCCGGAGTGGCCGCCGTGGTACGAGTGGGACTCAAAGGTAATAGCCAACCTGGAGGCCCTCAAAATCTTCGGAAGGCCGATTCTCGTTGGAGTGTCGAGAAAGTCCTTCATCGGAGCGATAACGGGCAGAAAAGACCCGGCTGAGAGGCTCCCGGGAAGCCTATCGGCAACCGCCGTAGCAGTCCTCAAGGGGGCACATATCGTCAGAACTCACGACGTCAAGGAGACCCTCGACGCGGTTAAAGTTGCCGCCTTCATCCGGCGCTTTTCACCTTGACTTCCTTCCATTCTTCGACGAGCGTCGCCAGCAATGAGAGTGCCACCGGACCGATTATTATCCCCACGAAGCCGAAGGCCAGGTAGCCGCCAAAGATTCCAACGAGCGAGATGAGAGCGTTGACGCCCCTTTCCCTGGTTCCGAGTCTGGGCCTCAGGAGTATGTCTGGTAGAGGTGATATGAAGACGATTCCGTAGAGGGCGAACACTACGGCACCGACAACGTTACCGCTGTTGAGCATGTAGATCGCCCCGGCAAGCCAGACAACCCAGCCCCCAAAAACC
Organism: Thermococcus sp. ES12; assembly: GCF_012027515.1. Classification (NCBI taxonomy): domain Archaea; kingdom Methanobacteriati; phylum Methanobacteriota; class Thermococci; order Thermococcales; family Thermococcaceae; genus Thermococcus; species Thermococcus sp. ES12. Next base: position 319,893 of record NZ_SNUP01000001.1, on the reverse strand, counting down.
GGAAGGAGCTCGAAGATAACCGTGAATATTCCCGCGGCTATGGCTCCTCCGGGTTTGGCGAGTTCGAAGAGGATGAACCCACCGGCGGTGAAGACGCCCTTGAGGATGCTGATAGCCAGCCAGCCGCGGAGGAGGTTGTGGAGCGTCTCACCTGCCCTTTCAAGAAGCTTTATCGCGAGCTCCCTGTTCTCGGGCGGCAGGAGAGAATATACCTCCCTCCTGATGGCCCTGGCGTTTATGAGCATGCCGTAGAATGCGAAGACCATGACTATGGCCTGAAGGGAGAGCTTGGGAAGGGAGTACGTGTAGCCGAGAACGTACTCCTCAAAGCGCTTTGGTATATCCTCTGCGAGCTTCTGAAGGAGTTCGTAGACAGCGGAGGGGAGATTCCAGGTGAGGAGCCACTCAAAGAAGGCGTTGATGTAGTGCGCGAGCGAGCTTTTTACGTCGTTTATCCAGAGGGCGAAGCCGATTATGAAGAGGAAGGTGATGACAGTTAGCATGGCCGTCATGGTGAATGCCGAGACCCTGTTGCCGGTTTTCTTTGCCAGCCTCTCGTGCAGGGGGTAGAGTATGTACGCCAGCGTCACCGCGAGGATTATCGGAGAAAGGATCGGACTAACCGTCTCCCATACGAGGTAAAGAACTATGAGCGAAACCGCTATCCAAATCCCAGCTTCAAGCTCCATCCAGCATCCCCAGGTATCTCAGTACCAGCTCCCTTGCGCTCGGCTTGCTGAAGACTATGAGGGTTTTGGTACCCTCGTCAAGGATGAAGTTCTTCCCAAGGGCTAATAAACCTTTCTTGAGCCTGTGGATTTCTGCCTTCTCAAAGTCTATGCCCTCCCTGACCTCTTTGGGCGCGCCCGTCTCCTCCAGGACCTTTTCCAGCCTGTCAAGAACGCTCCGGTTGATGAACTTAACCGGGTTCGGCCTGAAATCGCTGGCGGTTATCTCCGAGGCGTCCATGTAGATTCCCCAGAACTCCTTGGCGCACTCGAATGGGTAGACGTAGTCCTCGCCGTAGTCCGGCAGGTACAGCTCCCTGATGATGGCAAGGAGAAGCCTCCTGGCATCGCTTCCATAGAACTCAACCCTGAGCTTGAACTTTCCGTCCTCAAAGCCGTTCTCAAACACCTCAAGCTTCTCCTCGCAGAGCATGCCCCTCACCCCGTTTTTATGTACGCGCTAACGTATCTCGGATCCAGAAGGAGGGCCGTGCTGCCGAATATTCCAAAGTCCGAGGGGGTTGAACCCTTGTAAATGACTATCCTCGGATTGGAAACGTTGAGCATGTCCTCAAGCACGCTGACCGCGTAGTCCAGGTCGCCGGTCTCGTCCACCAGACTCCCCGTAACGTTCATGGCGAACCACGTCCTGCCCGTGGCGTATTCCCTCGTCTCGTTGAGGCCCATATTCCGGCCGCTGCTCACAGCCTGAAGGAATCCCTGGAAGTACGTATCAACTATCTCCGTTATCATGGCCTTTTCTTCGTCCGTTAGACCGCGCCATTCGGCGCCCATGTCCTTGTACGGGCCGGTCTTGAAGACCTCGACCTTTATCCCGTTCGTTTCGTAGTTCTGCTGGAGGTTGTAGTGGACGTAGATAACGCCGATACTCCCAACCTCCGCTAGAGGGTCGGCTATTATCTCCTCCGCACCGACGGCTATGTAGTACCCTCCTGAGGCCGCTATGCCACCCGTGTATGCAACCACGGGCTTAACCAGGTTGAGCTTCCGGACGGTGGAGTATATCTCCCTGACGGGCCCAACGTAGCCGCCGGGGCTCTCTATCCACAGAACAACGCCCGCAATGGAGTCATTCTTGGCGATTTCCCTCAGTGTTGGAATCACGCTGAGGGCAGTGTAGTCGTCTATGAGGCCGAAGATTGGCACCACCGCTATCGTTGCGTTGCCCTCCGGCATGTTCTGTTCCCGGAGCTGGGCCTTCAGGAAGTCAACCTGCCGCTGAAGTTCGTCTATCTGGAGCATGTACGCTGTGGTGTTGCATGTAACGTTGGGGCCCTGAACCAGAACGGTGGTCGTGACGTTGGATGGATGATAACCCTTCAGTTCCGAGTTCTGCATGTATAGCAGAAGAACCGCCACACTAGAGGCCGCGAGAAGGAGTACCAGAACCGCAGCAATGTACTTCCAGATGTTTTCCCTCATTCGCTCACCCACTTATATCTCCAGCCCAAACTTTTAAACCCTGTCCCTCGGTAAGCTTTTATATCCAGCGCTCAACTCTCTCCTTAGGTGATAGCATGGAGATAGGCGTAACGATTTACCCGCACTTCGTCACCAAGGACAAGACCCTCGCCTCGGTTCTGGCCGACGTCAAGATAAAGAACTACGACTTCGTCTCGATATTCCCCCACACCCTGGGGCTGATAATGAACGGCGTCGTCATTGAAAAGAAGCTCAAAAACATAGAAACGACCCTCCGCGGTGTGGGCATTGACTACCTGGTCAGGATGCCCACTTCCGTTAATCTGCGGGACCACATCTACTACACGAGACACTTCCGCGTCGCGAGGGCCATGGCGGACGTGGCGATAAAGCTCGGTGCCAAGGTAATCGTCATGCAGAGCGGTAGAACCGGAAGGCTTGACCTTGAGATAGAGGCCATACAGCAGCTCGCCGATATGGTCGGGCCATTTGGCATAAAGATAGCCCTTGAGAACACCTTCAGTGTCAAGGACACGCTCTACGTGGTTGATAACGTGGACAGGGAAAACGTTGGTTTCGCCCTCGACGTGGCCCACGCCTTTCTCAGCGCCCAGGGCGACGCGGACAAGTTGCTGGAGGACGTCAAGCTCGGAACCGACAAGACGGTAATCCTGATGATACACGACAACTTCGGCAAGCTCTTCCCGCAGGTCGAACCCGAGGATGCCCTCGCCTACGGCGTCGGCGACCTTCACCTTCTCCCCGGGGAGGGCAGCATACCCTTTGGAAAGGTGCTCAAGCTCTTCGGCGAGGTACCGCTCCTGCTCAAGGTCAAAGACCCAGAGAAGTTCGCAAAGGTCCCTACAAAGCAGGGGTTAATAGAGTTGCTGACCAGCCTATAGTCCCAGCCTCTCCCCTATCACTTTGAAGACTTCAGCGAAGGCCCTTCCTATTGCCTCTTTTCTCCTTGAGAAGTGTGTAACGTCCCCTGTGAAGTTCTCCTTCAAAATCTCGACGGCTTCCTCAACGGTTATCCTGCCCTCCAGCCAGGCGTAGGCGAAAATCGCCTCCGCTATGTCGCCCCTGCCGTGCTTGTCGGTTCTCGGCGGGACAAGGTGTCTCAGCCCGGAAAGTTCGAGCGCTATACTCAGCGACGCGTTGGGAACCCTCTCCCCTGTGGGCTTCCCCAGGTACTCACTCAAAGCGAGTGAGAATACGAAGTTGATAAGTGAATCCCCGAACTTTGAAAGCCCTTTGTCCGTGAAGTTTCTCTCGTACCTCAAGCTCTCACCCGAACCCTCTCCGCCAGCCAGGATTTAAGGTTTTTGAGGTACGGAATCGTGGCGGTGAGTATCACCGCGTAGAGAAGGAGGGTGAGTCCGATGCTGTAGGCAACGTACGGCCCATCGGTGAAAACCCTGAACGTCAGCGAGTCAACGATGTGAACGAGCGTCCAGTTTGGGTTCTCCATATGAACATGAAACCAGAATGAGGAGGGCTGCATTACCGGCCAGATTCCCGCGTACACCGCGGTAAACAGCGAGAGGATCGTAATCACACCATCCTCAAGTGCGGCCAGCAGTATCATGAACGCCACCAGGGGAACGAGGTACTGCGGATTGACGCGCCAGTAGGTTGAGACGAAGACGGCGTAGGCGAGGGCGGCTGAGATGGCGGGGTTTCTGTTGAAAGAGTGTCTTATGAAAACCAGGGCGAGGAGCAGAAGGGATGGAACGTACCAGTGCTGGAGAACCGGGAGGGTATCGCTTCCTTTTGTCAGGTGAATGTAAGTCGCGAGGCTCGAAACCCCGTTCATGCTGTAGGAGAGCGGGAGGGTGTATGAGACGTTCAGTCCCTTCATCAAACCGGGTAGCGCCCCCAGGCTCGACGGACAGAGGAGTATCATGGGCAGAAAGGGAAGAAGGCCGCCGAGCAGAAAGAATGCAATACGCGGGGCGGCCTTTCTTCCCCTCAGCACGGCATCCCACAGCGAGAGAACTGCCGGGAATACGAGCGTCTGTTTAACCGCCAGGGAAAATCCGTAGAGGGCGTAGGAAACGCGAGTCCTGCGCGAGAGGTACAGGCCGAGGAGGAAGAAAGCGAGTGCAAGCCCATCGAACATGCCGTAAACGGCGGAAACGTGTATCGTGATTGGATTGAGGTAGTAGAGGGCAACACCGAGGATTGCGAGCTTCTGGCTTCTCTCCCGCAGGAGGAGGTACAGAAGAACCGCCACGAGGGTGTCTGCGAGTAGGAAAACCAGCTTGACCGAAAACGCCCAGGTTGGGTCAACGTAAACGTGGTAGCTTCCACCGCTCCAGAAAGCCCTGACGGAGCCATTCACAGCGTACCTAAGGAGGGCAAGGATGTAAGCCATGACCGGACCGTAGACGTAGGGCCAGGGGTACGGCCAGCCCTTGTCCCAGAAGCCGATGGCATCCGCGTAGGAGTAGAAGCACGCCTTCTTTTCGAGCATTGTCCCAGCGAAACCGTAGAACTGGGCGAGGTCGCTGCCAGCCGAATACGGTGCAAGTGCTAGCCTTATTGATAGGCCGGCCAGAATTATGACCCCCAGCACGTAACCCGAACGCTCCAATTATTCCACCCCGGCGGGGCATTGATTTCAACTTAGAGTTAGAAGAGTCCGGCATTTAAGGGTTTTGGACCGAGAAACGGAAAGGGAAGAAGGGAACTCACTCGCCTATGGCTTCCTTCCAAGCATCAAGAACGGCCCTTGCCCTGTCGAATATCTTTTGAGCGGCCTCTTCAAGGGCCTTCTCTGGCGTCACTTTGCCGTCGGTGACGATTCTGAACTTCGGCTTCCGGGCCATGAGAACCGGGTGCTCTATGGTGTAGCCCGCGAAGGTGACGTGCTTGTTCTCGTGGAGCACCTCGTTGAGCAGGTTGGCGAAGGTGTGATCCTCCCCCTCAAGGTAGAACTCAAGGACGTTTTCCTCACGCTTGATGACTTCAATCCTCATTTTCCTCACCCTCTAAGTGCTTGAGCAGTATCTCCAGCGCCTGCTCCTTGTTCTTCACCAGTTCGTATTTAAACTTATCCTCCTTCCACTCCGCGAGGCCGAGTTCAACGAGCAGGTCAATGACCTCCATGGGGTCAAGCCCCTTGAGAACCGCCGCCGGAAGGATGACCTCCCTTATCTGCCTGGTGGTCTGAAGGGAGACGTCCGAAAGGTACTCACCCAAGGTTCCGGTTAGAGAGACCATTTCCTCCCAGGGCATGGACGTTATCAGCTCGCCCTCCCTCACTTCAACGGTTTCACCCAGGAGTTCAAGGGTCTTCACGAGTATCGGGGTGGAGACGCTCGCTCCGGATTCACGGAGTAGGTCGTCTATCGTGTAGCGGTAGAGGCCGCGCCTGTCCGGATACAGCTTGGCCCTGACACGGTTGTGTATCTCCCGTATCCTGCGGATGGCCTCCCTGATGTCCTCCTTGGTTCCTTGGACGTTTATCTTAAGGTCGTTGAGCTTACCGTGGACGTAGATGAACGCAGGGAGGCGGAGCCTCTGAAGCTCCCTGAGGAACTCTTCCTTTTCCCTGTCGTCCCGGACGTGAATCGTTATTACCTTCTTCGCCCTGGCCATGCTCACACCTTCAGCTTTCTGTAGAGGGAGGAGAGCTTCCTCGTCTCGACGTGACCGCAGCGCGGGCAGATGAGCTTGTCGCCGCGCCTCACGAGCGGCGCCCTGCAACGGGAGCAGAGGGCGTATATAACACCCAAATCATGCCCCTTGGTCGAGAGCTGGATGGGGCTCTTTTCGTTCGCTATAACCCTCGCCCTGACGATGTCGCCTATCTTGAACTCGCTGCTCATACCATCCACGTAACCCTCCCTGACCTGGGAGATATGGATTCCCGCGAGTTTGGACGTCGCTATCTCCCTGTCGTTCCTTCCCTCGATTTTGATGAGCTGGACTATCGCGGCCTGGGGCTTTACCTCTATAACCTTGGCTATAACAACGTCACCAACCTGCGGCAGAGGCGGAGTATCAGTCACGGGTTCAACGCTGATTTCCATCCTGTCCGGGTCTATCCTTACCTTCCCAGCCCTTATTGCATAAAGCTCACCGTTCTCCTCCTTAACACCCTCGCCGGGAAAGTACTCCTCAATGACGCCAAGGTAGTCCCCGGGAAGAACCAGATCACCGTTTTTCACGCCTCTCTTTTCATCCATTCTCCCACCTCCATGAAAGTTCCAGCCAGGATTTTTTAAGTCTTTGCCATCTGGGGAGAATTTATAAAGGCCGGGGGAAAAGTTTTAGTAATTCCAATTGAGCCTATGGTGGTGGTTAGGGATGAGAATGCTTCTGATACACAGCGACTATTTGGAATACGAGGTAAAAGACAAGGCCCTTAAGAGCCCCGAGCCGATAAGCGAGGAGCAGAAGAAGGGCAGGCTTGAGGAGGTTCTGGCCGTTTTCATGAGCGTTGAAAAGGCTGACGAATCCAACCCCGAGGAAGTCGTCGAAAAGGCCATTGCCGAGATAAAAGACGTGGCATCACAGGTTAAGGCCAACAGGATATTCGTCTATCCCTTCGCGCACCTCAGCAGCGAGCTGGCCAAGCCGGACGTGGCGCTGAAGGTTCTCCAGAGGATTGAAGAGAGGCTGAGGGAGGAGGGCTTTGAGGTTAAGAGGGCACCCTTCGGCTACTACAAGGCCTTCAGGCTTTCCTGTAAGGGTCACCCGCTCGCTGAACTCAGCAGGACGATAGTCCCGAGCGGCGAGGCGGTCAGCAAGGAGGAGCGCAACATAGCCCTTGAGAAGGAGGAGGAGCTGAAGAGCTACTGGTACATCCTGACGCCCGAGGGCGAGCTGGTAGAGGTGGACAAGTTCGACTTCACCGGCCATGAAAACCTCCGGAAGTTCGCCAACTACGAGATAAGCAAGAGCAGGGTGGCTGATAGGGAGCCGCCCCACGTCAGGATAATGCTCGAGCAGGAGCTGGTGGACTACGAACCTGGAAGCGATCCCGGAAACCTCCGCTACTACCCGAAGGGACGCCTGATAAAGGGTCTGCTTGAACAGTACGTCACCGAGAAGGTCATAGAGTACGGCGCGATGGAGGTCGAGACTCCGATAATGTACGACTTCGAGCACCCGGCACTTGAGAAGTACCTCAACCGCTTCCCCGCTAGACAGTACGTCGTCAAGAGCGGCGACAAGAAGTTCTTCCTCCGCTTCGCTGCCTGTTTCGGCCAGTTCCTCATAAAGAAGGACGCCACGATAAGCTATCGCAACCTCCCGCTCAGGATGTACGAGCTGACGAGATACTCCTTCAGGAGGGAGAAGAGCGGAGAGCTTTCGGGCCTGAGAAGGCTCAGGGCCTTCACGATGCCCGATATGCACACCGTTGCGAGGGACCTCAAACAGGCGATGGACGAGTTCAAGAAGCAGTACAAGCTCAGCATGGAGGTTCTCAGGGGAGTTGGCCTCACGCCGGACGACTACGAGGTTGCCATAAGGTTCACCGAGGACTTCTGGAAGGAGAACAGGGACTTCATCGTCGAGCTGGCAAGGATAATCGGCAAGCCCGTCCTGATAGAGATGTGGAAGCAGAGGTTCTTCTACTTCATACTCAAGTTCGAGTTCAACTTCGTGGACAACCTCGACAAGGCTGCAGCCCTGAGCACCGTTCAGATTGACGTTGAGAACGCGGAGCGCTTCGGCATAACATACTACGATGAGGAGGGCAAGGAGCGCTACCCGCTCATACTCCACTGCTCGCCGAGCGGAGCCATAGAGCGCGTTATGTACGCCATCCTTGAGAAGCAGGCCAAACTCCAGGCCAGGGGAGTTAAACCTTCCTTCCCGCTCTGGCTCAGCCCGATACAGGTAAGGGTTATTCCTGTCAGTGACGAGGTCCTCGACTACGCGCTCTACGTGGCAGGGAAGCTTGAGGGGGCCAAGATTAGGGTCGACGTGGACGACACCTCCGACAGGCTCAACAAGAAGATAAGAAAGGCCGAGAAGGAATGGGTTCCATACATAATCGTTGTCGGCAAGAACGAGAAGGAGCAGGGTACGGTGACTGTCAGGAGGAGGAGCGACGGAAGGCAGGTCGAGATGCAGCTGGAGGACCTCATCAGAGAGATAAGGCAGAAGACGGAAGGCTTCCCCTACAGGCCGAGGCCCCTGCCGCTGCTCCTCAGCAGAAGGCCCAAGTTCAGGGGCTGATTTTCTTCTCCCTCTTTTCAATTACACAGCTGAGAAAAGTTATGAAAAGCCTGTCTAAGCCCCCTTCATACCCGAGGTTATCTCGTTGATGAAGTCCCTCGCCTCTTCGCTGAACTGGTCGAGCTTGACCTCCTTGCCATACTTGTCGTAGATTTTACCGTCCCTGAAGTTTATCTCAAAGACCTCGTAGCGCTCCTCGCTCTTCTCGTGGTGCTTTATACCGTGCCCCTTGAGGTGCCGTTCAAGGCTCTCGACGTCAACGTACTTGCCGCAGCTCTCGCACTTGTAGAACTGCCAGAAGATGTAGTCCTGGCCCGCGAGCATGTTGTTCTTGATGTGGTTGATGAAGGCCCCTCCAAGGTACTCGTAGAAGTCCTCCTGGATGAGGTTGCCGCCGTCCTCGACGACCTTAAAGCCGCTCCAGACTATGTGGTCGTTTATGTCCGCGAGGGTCGCCTTCAGGTAGCGGTAGGTCAGTATGAAGGCGCCGTTGTGGACGAAGAACACGCTCTTGTCGGGTATGGCGATTATCCTTATTCCCTCACCTGTTCCCTCCTCGGCCATCCTTTCGGCGTGCTCCCTGTTGTCGGCAACGTCTATAGTGACCCTGACGTTGCTTTTCTTGTGAAGCCCGATTATCCTTCCACCGTTTATCTCCCAGTGATAGTCATCCAGATATCTCACCTGGGCATAGACCTTCTTGATCCTCGGGCTAAGCTCACCGTAGGCCATTAATCACCACCGTGAGGAAATCGCGCCCAACGTTAATAAGCTTTAGCGGAAAATTTTAAAAAGGGTCGTTTCGGTAGGGGCTGCCCCGATGCTTGAAAGCTACCTTCCAAAGCGCCTCTGCCTCTTCTGGTACTCGCGGATAATCCTGAGGAAGTCTATCTTCCTGAACTCGGGGAAGTAGACGTCAACGAAGAAGAGCTCGCTGTAAGCAATCTGATACAGAAGGAAGTTGCTTATCCTCTCCTCGCCGCCGGTTCTTATGACTATGTCCGGGTCGGGCATGTTGGGGTAGTAAAGGTAATCCTTTATGAGCTCCTCATCAACGTCCTCCGGCTTAATCTTCCCGGCCAGGGCGTCCCGGACTATGTCCCTCACGGCGTCGGCTATCTCGCTCCTCCCGCCGTAGGCGAGGGCTATGTTGAGGGTGTAGTTGCTGTACTTTCTGGTGGCCTTTTCGGCCTCTTCGGCGGCTTTTCTGACGTTTTCCGGCAGCAACTCCTTCCGCCCGAGGACGTTCACCCGGATACCGTACTTGTGAACTCTCTCGTCTTCCAAAAGTTCCCTGAACTTTTCCTCGAAGAGGTTCATGAGGGCGTTTACCTCCTCGGGGGTTCTCTTGAAGTTCTCGGTGGAGAACGCGTAAACCGTCAGCGTCCTTATGCCGAGCTCGCGGCACCATTCGAGTATCTCCTCAAGCTTCTGTGAGCCGAAGAGGTGCCCGTACCAAGGTGGTTTCTCCAGTTTCCTCGCCCATCTCCTGTTCCCGTCCATTATTATGGCGACATGCCTCGGGATGCGGCCTCCTTTAACTTTATCCAGAAGGTAGCCCTCGTAGATGTCGTAAACGGGCTTGAATAAAATGTGGGGAACGTGGGAAAGGAGACGGGAAATCATGACCATCACTCAATCTTTTTCCTGCCGCTGAGGTGCATCTCGGCGAGCTCTATGTATATCTCGGCGTTCTTCTTGGTCCACTCTATCTCTTCCTCGCTGAGCTGCCTGACGACCTTACCCGGAACGCCGACGACCAGACTGTAGTCGGGAATCTCCTTGCCTGGCGGGACGAGTGCACCGGCCCCTATGACGACGTGCCTGCCTATCTTGGCACCATCCAGAATTATTGCCCCCATCCCGATGATGGTGTAATCGCCTATTTCCGCACCATGAACGACGGCGTTGTGGCCGATGGTAACGTACTTGCCGATTATCGTGGGCTGTCCGTGGGAGGTGTGTATGCTGACGTTGTCTTGGACGTTTGACCCCTCGCCCACGTAGATCTGCTCTATGTCCCCCCTGAGAACGGCAGACGGCCAGACGCTCGTCTTCGCCTCAAGAACCACATCGCCTATGACCGAGGCGGTCTCATCAATGAAAGCAGTCTCGTGAATTTTAGGCTTCTTTCCGGCCAACTCATAAATCGCCATGTCCATCACCGGCCTTAACTCCTCGACATAGCTTATAAACCTAACCGGGCAATATAGGATGAGGGAGTGCAATGAAGTACAGAAGGGGTGCCAGCGCGGAAAGGGAGCTTATAAGGATGCTCGAAAGGGCGGGCTTTGCAGTGGTGCGCTCCGCCGGGAGCAAGAAGGTCGACATAGTGGCCGGCAACGGAAGGCTCCACCTCTGCATAGAGGTGAAGAGCACTAGGGGCGAGAGACTCTACTTCACCAGTGAGGATTACGAGAAGCTCGTCTCCTTCGCCGAAAAGTTTGGCGCAAGACCTGTCATAGCGGTCAAGTTTGTGAACAACGGCTGGCGCTTCTTCCTCCCTGAAAACTTGGAAAAAAGTGGCAAAAACTATAAGGTGGGTCTGCAGACAAAGAAGTACCTCACCTTTGACGAGGTTATCGGAAGGCAGACGTCCCTCGAAGGGGTGATAAAGGGTGAAGGCTAAGGGCATAGCGCTGATAATCCTCCTGATTCCGGTTCTTCTTCCGCACGTGAGCGCCCAATCACCGCTCGTAATAGTCCCGCTCAACGATGACTTCACGGGTGTTCCTGGAGACACGATAATAATCCCGTTCCAGCTCAGAAACCTGGGGAATCAAATTGTGTCGAACGTCACTGTGTACGTTACCGGCCCAGCCGAGGGTTTTCTCTACGGGAGCAAGGTCATAAGAGATCCCATCGGGCCGAACGAAACGATTCAGGACACGATTTCCATCAAAATCCTCAACCTGGACCCCGGAAGGTACAACCTGACCCTCGTGGCAAGGGTCGGCTCCAGCTACTCCGAGGCACAGGTAACGGTCAGGGTAAGGACATTTGTGGACTACGCACTCAGCATTGACGTTAACGAGGAGTACACCTACGGTAGCAACGTCACCGTGAGACTGAAGATGACCTCCCAGGCGAACGGCGTCATAATAGGCCGGCTTGGCTATACGCTCACCCGCGATGGCAGTGTTCTGGAAACGTTCGTTACCACGATATACCTACGACCGGGCGAGAGCTGGATAAAGGACGTGAAGCTCACACGGCCCAAGGTCGGCGATTACTCCGTGTACTTCTGGGCAAACTTCAGCGGACGCTTCAAGAGCAAAACGGCAACGTTCAGGGTGTACCAGAGGAACCTGAGATACGATGCATACTTCAAGGACGGGGCCGTATACGTTCACGTTTACGATGAAAACGGCCAGGGAGTTCCGGACATAGACGTGAAGATAAACGGGATACCCTTCAAAACCGACGACGGAGGAACCGTCTCGTACCTTGTGGACAAGCCCGGAACCTACGAAGTCGTCTTGAACCTCGATGGAAGGATAGTGACGACCTTCGTCGAGGTTAGGAAGCTGTTCATAAGCGCTTCTCAGGAGAACGAAACTCTCCTTGTGAGGGTTGTAGATTCAGCCGGAAACCCCGTTCCCAACATAACGGTCACCGCCTCTGGGCCCCTCGGCAAGGACTACTCAATCACCAACGCCTCCGGGCTTGCAAAAGTGGACCTCAAAAAGACCGGCTACGGGACGATAATGCTCCGGGCAGAGAGCAGCAGGTACATAGGCGATGAGGCCAGCGTGAAGGTAACGCAACCGATCACCCCAACTCCAACGCCGACGACCACCACTGCACCTCCAACGACCACCACGACCATCCCCGCAAAGCCACCGAGGAACTACGGGCCGCTGGCGGCCATACTCCTGGTTGCGGGCGTGCTCCTGGCCGGAACATCGTATGCCGCGTTCTTCAGGCCGATAGTGCAGGAGGAGATGCTCGACAGGTACTACTTCGTCAAGGTAAAGGCACCCAGGCTGAGGGGAATCGACAACTTCAGGTTCGAGAAGGGCGTCAACGCGATAGAGGTCAGGGCCACTAAGGGTAAGGCTAAAATCGGGGACGGAACCGTTGTGTGGGAGATAGAGCACCTGGAACCCGAGGAGGAGGCCTACCTGCAGGTCATCCTCGGATGACCCCCTTTTCTTTCGTAAACCTTATTAACACGGCCGGATACATTCAGACGGAAATCTAAAGGAGGCGAAAGCCATGGTGGACATTGAACTGCTAAGGAAAATTGTGGAAGCACCGGGCGTTTCCGGCTACGAGTTCCTTGGAATAAGGGACGTCGTTATCGAGGAGCTTAAAGACCACGTGGACGAGATTAAAGTGGACAAGCTGGGCAACGTCATAGCGCACAAGAGGGGAAGCGGGCCGAGGATAATGATAGCGGCTCACATGGACAAGATAGGTGTCATGGTCAACCACATAGACAAGGAGGGCTATCTCCACGTCGTCCCCGTTGGCGGCGTCGACCCGAGAACCCTCGTGGCACAGAGGATTCGCTTCTTCACCGAGAAGGGCGAGCGCTTTGGAGTGGTCGGCCACATACCTCCCCACCTCCAGAAGCCAGAGGACAGGAAGAAGGCCGCCGACTGGGACACCATAGTTGTTGACGTCGGCGCCGACAGCCAGGAGGAGGCCGAGGAGCTCGGCTTCCGCGTTGGCACGGTTGGAGAGTTCGCCCCTGCCTTCGTCCAGCTCACCGAGAACAGGATAGCTACTCCTTACCTCGACGACAGGGTCTGCCTCTACGCGATGATAGAGGCGGCTAAAGCGGTCGAGAACCACGAAGCTGATATCTACTTCGTCGCGAGCGTTCAGGAGGAGGTCGGGCTGAGGGGTGCTCGCGTCGCGAGCTACGCCATCGACCCGGAGATAGGCATAGCGATGGACGTCACCTTCGCCAAGCAGGTCGGCGACAAGGGCAAAATCGTTCCGAAGCTTGGCGGCGGGCCGGTCATGGACGTCGGGCCGAACATCAACCCCAAGGTTCGCGCCTTCGCCGACGACGTTGCCAAGAAGTACGGTATAGAGCTCCAGGTCGAGGCCAGCCCGAGGCCGACCGGCACGGACGCCAACATAATGCAGATAAACCGCGAGGGCGTTGCAACGGCCGTCCTCAGCATACCGATACGCTACATGCACAGCCAGGTCGAGACCGCCGACATCAGGGACATTGACAGGACCATCGAGTTCGCCAAGCACTTCCTCGAGGAGCTTCGCGAGATGGATCTCACCCCGTGAGCGACTTTTTCTCTCCCATTCTCTTCTTCCCTTTGGAAAGGTTTTTCTTCCCCAAGACGAATTGAATGATGGTGGACGAGGTGAGGAAAGAGCCTGCACCGGGCTGGTTCTCGTCCCTGGATGGGGAGGTTTCATGGCCCGTGCAAGCCTTAACGGAGGCCCGAACCCCCGGAGAGGTGCGGGGGATGATACTCCTCATACCCATAGGAAACGTCGAGGAACCATTGATTGAGGCGGTTAGGGAGTTCGTGGGTTCTTACTACGCTTCCCTGGGCATCTCTGTTACTGTGGGGGACGTGCTTCCCGAGGACATGTTTTCCAGTGCTTACAATCCCCGGAGACGTCAGTACCTTGGGAGAAAGTTTCTGCTCCCTCTTTCCGAACTCGGGAGAAAAAGGAAAGCGCGCGCCGTCCTGGGAATAACCGCCCTCGACCTATACGAGGAGGGACTGAACTTCATCTTCGGCCTTGCACACGCCGGACTTGGGGCGGCGGTTATATCGACGTTCAGGCTCAGGCCCGAATTCTACGGCGATGCCCCGGACGAGAGGCTCTTCGTCGAGAGAACAATCAAAGAAGCCATGCACGAACTGGGACACGTCTTTGGCCTGGGCCACTGCCCGGATGAGCGGTGCGTTATGCACTTCTCCAACTCCATCATCGACACGGACATTAAAGAACCCTTCTACTGCCCGGTGTGCCTCAGCAGGCTCAAGAAAAACCTGGAGGTGGGGTTATGATAGAGATTGAGGTTAAGGGATACGCCGATGAAAGTGTGTTTGAGCGCGTTAGGGAGAACTTCAAGCTGATACGGAAGGAGTATCACGAGGACACATACTTCAGGCATCCGTGCAGGGATTTCGCCGAAACCGACGAGGCCCTCAGGATAAGGATAAGGCGCTTCAACGGACACTTTGAGGCATTTCTCACGTACAAAGGGCCTAAGATTGACCGGAACTCAAAGACCCGGGAGGAAATCGAGGTTCCGATAAGCGATCCCGACAAGCACACGGAGATACTCAGAAGCCTGGGGTTCGAGGAAGTCCTCACCATAGAGAAGACCCGGGAAAAGTACTACGTTGACAAGGGCATCATAATAGACCTGGACGAAGTGAACGGCCTCGGGAAGTTCATAGAGATTGAGGCCTTGGCTGATAGGGAGGAGATAGTAGAAGAAACCGTGAAGATACTCCACGAGATTCTGGAGTCCCTTGGTGTTGAGAGGTTCGAAAGACGCTCCTATCTGGAGCTAATGCTTGAAAGGGAGGTGGAGCATGGGAAAGCTGGATGAGTTCTTCAAATCTCTGGGTGAGAAAAGAAGGAAGAGATCCGAACTGGACGTTCTCGAAGAGATAGAAGGCCTCACAGGGATTGGAGAAATCAACCGGGCGGTGGAGTTAGCTGAGGAGATCGAAACGGAATCCAACAGGTTTCTGGCGCTGAGGATTATTCTGCGCTCGATCATGAAAAAACTGGTTGAGCTGAGGCGTTCGGAAAAGGGTATGGATTCAGAATTCGAATACATAAGGGAAACGGTCAAAGCACTGATACCCCTCGCCAATTCTCTCATCAATCCCCGCTACAGGGCCATACTCCTGGGAGACCTAGCTGTTCTGTTCTACTACCTCAACGATGAGCTCAATGGAGACATAGCCCTGCGAACCGCGATAAACCTCGCCAAGGACAGCGCCGATATACTCCGTGACATCCTCATGGGGCTCGTAAACGCGGGTCTGCTGAGGAAGGCGGGCTACGCTATGAAGATGGTTCGGGAACCGGAGAAGCTGGATGTCGTGCTAGTGCATCTTGCCGAGATGTTCTATCGCACTGGCGACGTCCACAGGGCAAGACTGATAATTGACCACATCTCCAGCCCGTTTCACAGAGCGATGGCCCTTTACTATCTCGCAGAGGTAGAGGGAGAGAGAAACAGGGAGAAGGCCCTGAAGATACTTGACGAGGCATTCAAAATCGCCGATGATGTGGAGGACCCAGACGCCAGATTTGAGCTCATGCTCAAGCTCTACGACCTCAAATACACCCTCCTTGGGAGGGCGCTCACCCTGGAGGATATTCTATCCCGGAGAGAAGCTCCTCCTCAGTGATGGCCGGCACCTTCATCATCCCTCTCTTTCTGAGCTCGTGGGATATCTCAAGGCTGGGGGGAAGTTTTACACCCAGTCTCTTCAGCGTCTCG
Source organism: Thermococcus sp. ES12 (assembly GCF_012027515.1). Classification (NCBI taxonomy): domain Archaea; kingdom Methanobacteriati; phylum Methanobacteriota; class Thermococci; order Thermococcales; family Thermococcaceae; genus Thermococcus; species Thermococcus sp. ES12. Next base: position 304,074 of record NZ_SNUP01000001.1, on the reverse strand, counting down.
GCCTCGTCAGCTATATCCCTTGGGGTTCCCTCAAGGACTATCTCCCCGTCTGCCATCACAAGCACCCTGTCGGCGAAGTGGAGGATGTAGTCTGTGTGGTGCTCCACCAGAACTACAGTGATGCCGTGCTCCTTACGGAGGAGGGAAACCAGTCCCAGGACTTCCTTCCGTCCGACAGGATCGAGCTGAGACGTCGGCTCATCCAGAACCAGGACAGCCGGCTCCATAGCCAGGACAGCCGCTATGGCCAGTCTCTGCTGCTGTCCCCCACTCAGGTTGGGCGGAAACTCTCTCTCAAGTCCCCTAAGCCCGGTCACCTCCAGCGCCCATCTGAGCCTTCTGAGTATCTCGTTCCTGTCAAACCCCAGGTTCTCAAGGCCAAAGGCTATCTCCTCTTCGACGGTCATGTTGAAGAGCTGACTCTCTGGATTCTGGAGGACAAGGCCGACGAGCGTTGAAAGCTTCGCCACGGGCGTTTCTTTGGTGTTGTACTCCTCCCCGGTTTCTGGGTCTCTGACTATAACATCACCCGAGAAGTCACCCTTTATTGAGTTGGGAATTATACCGTTAAGGGTCAGACAGAGCGTTGACTTCCCGCTCCCGCTCGGTCCGATTATCCCAAGGAGCTCCCCCTGTCTAACATCAAAGCTCACGTTCTTCAGCGAGTACTCACTCGCCCTTCTGTACCTGAAGCTAAGGTTCTCCACGCTTATGATGTTCATCTCCTCGTCACCACCCTCGGGGCGAGGAAGAACACGCTTATAATGAACACGAGGGTTGAGAATATCTCCAGCCTTCCAATCCACATGTGAAGGATGAGGAGGATTTTGAGATCAACCGGCAGTGTGGGTGACGTTATCCCCACGCTGAGACCAACGTTGCCCTGGGCGGAGGCGACCTCAAAGAATGAATCCGCGAGTCCAGTTCCAAGCCGAATCATGAGGTAGAGGGTGCCCATGAGGAGGAATGCGAAGTACGTCATCGTGAAGCTCATAACTTCCTGGATGTCCTCCTCACTGAACAGGTAGTTGCCCACCTTCCTCTTGATGACGGCACCCTTTGGAAGTATGGCACTCTGGAGGGTCCACTTGAGGCTCTCGTACATCAGTATAACGCGGATGAGCTTTATACCACCCGCGGTGCTTCCCGCGCCACCGCCGATGACCATAAGAATGCCCAGGATGAACTTATCAAGCTCCGGATACTTACTCAGATCCGCGATTCCGAATCCAGTACATGTTATGGCAGAAACGGAGTGGAAAATCGCCTGCCGGAGGGCTTCTCCTATACCATCTCCAACCTGGGCGAGGCCCAGGGCTATCACCGCTATCGCGGGGAGTAGAAAGATGAACATGTACTTAACTTGGACGTCCTCGAAGAAGGGCTTGAGATGTCTGTCCCTGAAGATCCTGTAGTGAACCGTGAAGTTGACGGCACCCATTATCATGAGGAATATCGTGACGGCCTCTATGGAGGTGCTGTTGAAGTAGCCGATGCTCAGGTCATGACTGCTCATACCACCCGTTCCAAGGCCTGTCATGGAGTGTATAACGGCATCGAAGAGGGGCATGCCGTTAATGTAGTAGAGATACACGCCGACCAGCGTGAGAACCAGATATATCTGGAAGATAACCTTCGAGGTGTTCACGAGGTTGGGCACTATCCTTTCGCTTCTCGCCTCGGCGCGGTAGAGCCTAGCCGCCGCAACGCCAGGGCGGATGAGAACTGTCAGCGCGACCAGCACGATACCGATTCCACCGAGCCACTGCATCCACGCGCGCCAGAAAAGAAGTATGCGCGGGTAACTCTCAAGGTTGCTCATCATGGTGAGGCCCGTTCCGGTCCATGCGCTCATGCTCTCGAAGTAGGAATCCACGAAAGACATGTTGGCTATGTATATGAAGGGTATAACGCTTATGAACGAAGCGAAAAGCCATGTGAAGGCAGCCGAGACCATGGCCTGTCTGAGATTGACGTCCTCAACCTTACCCATGTGCCTCGCGAGCCACGCGCCGAGCAGAATGGAGAACACTCCGGGGAGGGCAAAGTACACGACGTAGTTGATTTCATCGGGATAGAACCATACGAGCAATACCGGAAAGAGGTACGCCAGACCAACGCCCTGCAGGATTGCCCCGATGAGATTTTTAACCACGAAGATGTCGTCGGAGATGTTTATGTACTTCCTGAGCTCTAGCATGGGCCCACCGTAGAGGTAGGGTCTGCATTAAATAAAAGGTTTTTCCCGGAGTGGAAAGGTTTAAGGGGTAATATGGCCTTCTTATGGCGGTGATAGAAAGTGGACGAGAGAGAGGCACTCATAAAGGCAGGGGAGATAGCACGCCAGGTAAAGAAGGAAGTCTCCACCATGATAAAGCCCGGCGCAAAGCTATACGACATCGCAGAGTTCGTGGAGAGGCGCATAGTAGAGCTCGGCGGAAAACCCGCTTTTCCGTGCAATCTATCTATAAACGAAATCGCCGCCCACTACACGCCGTACAAGGGCGATGATAGCGTCCTTAAAGAGGGGGACTACCTCAAACTCGACCTCGGCGTCCACGTGGACGGTTACATAGCAGACACCGCCGTAACGTTCAGGGTGGGAATGGAAGAAGACGACCTGATGGCCGCCTCCAAGGAAGCACTGGAGAACGCCATAAGCGTGATACGTGCGGGGGTCAAAATCAGCGAGATTGGGAAGGTAATAGAGGAGACCATACGCGGCTACGGCTTTAATCCAATAGTCAACCTCAGCGGCCATAAAATAGACCGCTATAAGCTTCACGCAGGAGTGAGCATCCCGAACATATACCGGCCCAACGACAGCTACGTCCTAAAGGAGGGGGACGTCATCGCGATAGAGCCCTTCGCGACCACCGGTGCAGGACAGGTCATAGAGGTTCCGCCGGCGCTCATATTCATGCACATTCGCGACAGACCGGTGAGGATGGCCCAGGCCAGGAGGCTTCTCATGCATATAAAGAAGGAGTACAACGGCCTCCCATTCGCCTACCGCTGGCTTCAGGGCTTCATGCCGGAGGGTCAGCTCAAACTCGCCCTGGCACAGCTCGACAGGGTTGGGGCGATTTACAGTTATCAGATACTAAGGGAGGTTCGCGGCGGGCTGGTGAGCCAGTTCGAGCACACGGTGATAGTCGAGAAGGATGGAGCGTACATAACAACCTGAATCTCTTCTCTTTTAACTTTCCTTTAACGGCCTCAGGTTGAGGGAATGGCATCAGAATTGATAGGAAGGGAATGGAACCCTTGCGGGCTCGGCAGTTTGGCGCCGGGGCAGGGATTTGAACCCTGGTGCGCAGAGCGCACGGGATCTCGAGTCCCGCGCCTTCCCAGGCTAGGCTACCCCGGCGCGATTGGGTGTTCTCGGGGGAGTTTTATAAATCTTTCCGCGAAAAATTTATTAACCTTAATTAACTAAAAGTCCCCGGTTGCAAAGGTTTAAATTATCGGCCGCCCTAATAATAAGTGAAAAGGAGGTGGCAGAAATGGTCGGTATTCTTGTGCAGGAGGTTATGACCGACAGGTTCCAGAAAATAGACATCGACGCCCCGCTTTCTGAGGCGATCGGGATTTTTGAAAAGGAAGACCCCGACCTTATTCTGGTCTTCGACGGAAACCTGTACAAGGGAGTCCTGACCCAGGACCTGATAGTACGCTCCCACCTCAAGTGGGACCCAACCAAAGCCAAGGTTAGGGACGTCTACAAGACCGCTCCCGTTATAAAGCCGGATGAGGACCTTAGCAAGGCCGCCAAGCTCATGATTGAGGTTGACCTGCGCTCCCTCCCAGTCGGGGAGAGCAAGGCTGAAATCATAGGCGTTATAAGCGATATGGAGCTCCTCAACAGGATCGTTAAAGAGGAGTTTGGAAAAAAGAAAGTTGAGGACTTCATGACAAAGGACGTTATAACCCTGAAACCCGAAGACACGGTCGCGAAGGCGCTCGCAACGATGCGCGACCATGCGATTTCGAGAATACCCGTTGTCAACGAGGAGGGAAGGCTTGAGGGCCTCGTTACCCTGCACGACCTGATAATCAGGTTCATCAAGCCCCGATTCAAGGCCCAGTACGGTGAAGTAGCCGGTGAGAAGATACCGCCCTTCAGCATGCAGCTCCGTGATGTCATGATTAGGGGTGTTATAACGATACCCGCCGAGGCAACGCTGAGGGAAGCAGTCAAGACGATGATGGACAACGACATAGATGGGCTTGTTGTCGTTGACGACGGCAACAGGGTAAGGGGAATCCTCACCGTCAAGGACATGCTCCTGCCCATATCGAGGATGGTTGAGAAGGAGGCTCGCTTCTACCTCCAGCTCGGTGGAGACGCAGACGTACTCAGTGACTTCACGAGGGAGAGAATAATCGAGGACGTAAAGCGCTTCGTTGACGGCTACGAGGACCTCCTTGGTCAGGAGGGCATAATCTACCTCTACATCAGGCGCTTCAACGAGCGCTTTAGAGGGGTGCACCTCTACCAGGCCAGGATGCGCGTTGTCACTGATAGGGGAGTGTTCGTGGCAACCGGGGAAACGTGGGGCGCCATACAGGCAGTCCACGACGCACTCAGGGCCATTGAGAGGCAGCTCCTCCAGAAGGCGGAGCTTGAAAAGGACACCCGCTACTACAAGCGCTTCCTTGAAAAGATGGGACTTGAGTGAGGGGGTTATTCCCCCGGGAATTCCCTTTCTAAAATTCTTCTCTGGGTTCTGTCAAGCGTTCCAGGATCAACTACCAGGATCAGCGTTCCACCTGCAACGAGAACGTGGTCCTTGACGTTGAGAAGGAACTTGAGGACGTTTTCAAAGCCGTTCTCCACTATCAGATATTCAACGGCATCTATGTAGACAACCCTATAGCCACTCTCAACGGCCTTGGCTATCAAGTCAGTAAGTATGTCTATCTTGGTTGGGCTTATCGCGTATATCTCAGGAGATTGGTGTATCTGCCCCTCCATGACCCGGGTAACCCAAAAGACAAGGGCATTGGGATGAACGGCCTCCACGATTGAGTCCAGGCTTTCCCGAGTTACCATCAGCAGACTCGGTATCTCCTCTATCGCCCCAAATTTTTCCGAGACCTTTTCCCTGGATGGACATAAAAATGCACCCGGAGGAATGTTCTTTCTTCCAACTGCCGGAATCCTAGCCGGTGGAAACGGTATGAACACGAACTTAACCGCTCCCACAGCGGCCATGATGCGGAAGAGAGCACCAAGAAGGAAGCCCACTGGTGTGAACCAATGAAGATAGCGGGTGAAGGGGTACGTTAGGTTTAGGGCACCCAAGAGCATCAATCCTACAGGAAACAGTGAGTCTATACCGCGGCTGGATATCTCTTTCTCCCTAAGAACCATGCCGAAGTAAATCAGGGCCATACCGTAGAGGAAGGATGGAAAAGTGGACTCGATAAGAAAGTTGTCATGGAAAACATTTGCCGCCAGAAGGAACAGCCACACGTAGGACAGTACTAGAATCACAGAGATTGCAACTACATGCTTGAACTTGCTCGTGCTGTATTTAAGGTGGAGACCACCCCAGATTAAAAGCATCGCCATGAAGAAGTTGGGTATCTTGGAGGCTATTCTGTACGCGTCGTGGGCTATCTCGATTCCCAGGGGCGTGAATATATAACTTTCAACGTCCAAGGCGTTGATGAAAAAAGCGGCGGTAAGGAGTGTCCAGCTTTTTTCCCGCGTTTGATATGCTTTATAAAACACGGCAAAGAACAACACCCATCTAGAAAAGAAGTTGATGTATGAAACAGGATTATGAAAAGTCATCTCGTCATCACCGTTTTCTCCTGCTTCACCACCACGAGGCTGCCACTTGGAACGTTTCTGTCAACTATTACACCTGGGCCTACAAAAGCGTTACTCCCTATTTTCCTGCCGGGATAGATGCTCACGTTTATTCCGACCTTGACGTTGTGTCCTATTATCGCGCCGAGCTTCCTTCTCCCCGAGTCTTCAAGCTTCCCTTTAATCTCAACCTTCACCGTGCCCTTGTCGTGCCTCAGGTTGGCGGTGATTGTTCCGGCGCCAAGGTTGGTGTTCTCCCCGATTATTGAATCGCCAACGTAGTTGAGGTGGGGCGCGTTGCTGTGGTCCATGATTATCGAGTTCTTTATCTCCACGGCGTTGCCTATGTGGCAGTTGTCGCCGATGCTTGTGTAGGGCCTTATGAAGCAGTTCGGCCCGATGCGGGAGTTCCTGCCTATCTTCACGGGACCGATTATATATGCCCCGCTCCTCACCACCGTTCCCTCGCCTATCTCAACCGGAGGCACTATCGTTGCCCCTTCCTCCACGATACCTTTGATACTGTGCTTGAGCCTGTTCTTGAGGAGATACTCGTTGAGCTCAAGCAGGTTCCAGGGTCTACCAACGTCGTTCCAGTAGCCGGAGTAGACGGCGTAAGCTACTTTCCTTCCGGCCTCAAGCATCAGGTTTAGCGTGTCGGTTATCTCGTACTCCCCGCGCTCGCTGACCGGGGTTTTCCTGATGAAGTCAAAGATGTCAGGTTTGAATATGTAGACCCCAAGGTTTGCGTAACCAGAAACCTTCCCGGGCTTTTCTCTCACTGCCATGACCGCGTTCCCATCAACCTCAACCTTGCCGAAGTGACTCAGGTCGTCGAATTCCTTGACGAGCAGGGCCGCGTCAGCCTTTTCCCTCCTGAAGACACTCACTAGCTCCTTTACCCCGTCTATCTCAAAGTATATGTCTCCGTTTGCCACTATGAACTCCTCGTTTTCGATAATCTCACCCACGGATTCAATGGCCTTCGCCGTTCCGTCTCCGGGGAGCTGCTCGATGTATGTTATGGGCTTTCCGTTGAACTCGTCCCCGAGGGCTTTGATCAGCTTCTCCTTCTCGTATCTGACGACCAGGATGAACTCATCAACGAAGGGATCGAGGTTCTCAAGCACGTACTCGATTATCGCCCTGTTGGCCACCTTGAGCACGACCTTTGGCCTGTCATCGGTCAGCGGGCGCAGCCTCTCACCCTTTCCGGCTGCGAGAACGACTGCCTTCACAGGATCACCCCCAGCAGGTAAACAACGACAGCGACTGAACCAAATGCGATCAGAAAACCCCTCCTACCTATGGATTCGGAGAGCGTAACGAGCGCTTTCATGGTCACTATGCTGACGACGAAAGCGGCAAGGAAGGCGGTGAACAGCAGCGAAACCGGGAGCGCCGGTTCCCAGCCGCCGAGGAACGCAAGTTTCATGACGAAGTAGATGGGAGCCACGATAAAACTCAGCTCAAGGGCCCGCTTCACGCTTATGCCTGTACACAGAAGACCGAGGAGAACCAGTCCGCTCCTGGAAAGACCTCTGAGGAGCGTAACCCCCTGCGAGAGGCCGGATATCATTGCATCCAGGAGTGTGGCCTCCCCCTTTTCCTCCCGGATGCGGCTCTCCAGCCCCTTGAACGGCGCCTCCGATTTTGTGCCGGCGAGAAGACCCAGAACGATTATCACAACGCCGATGGCGGCGTTCACCATGTCCGAGGTTCGGGGGCCGATAACGTCCCTGACCTCGGTTAGTATGGGGTAACCGAGGAGAACCGTGAAGATGGCGGCGTAGAGAAGGTACCTTGTGTCCGAGTCAAAACTCTTCCGGAGGGCGTTCTGGGAACCGAGGGCTATCTTCTCCTTGAAGTAGAAGAGAACCGCGAAGGTAACCCCCAGGTAGGCGGGCACAAGGTAATCCACGTAGGCCGGGTCAATGCTGTGAAGAAGGTTTGAGACGAAGTACCCCTCGGGACTGATGGAAAGCCAAGATGAGAGCGCAACGACGATGCCTGAAACGAGGGGAGCTATGTATTCACCGATGCTAACCATGGCAACCACACCAAGGGTTTTAATTCCCCAGAACATAAACTTTTCGAGGGATGGTTATGAAGCTGACCATTGTGTACGAGAACCATGCCGGATTCAAAAAGGGTCTCCTTGGCGCCCACGGCTTTTCGGCGCTCGTGGAGCACGGCGAGAAGAGGGTTCTCGTTGATACAGGGACAGATGGGAGCGTGCTCCTCCACAACATGGAAGAGCTGGGAATCGAGCCTTCCAGCATAGACTTCCTTTTCATCACCCACGGCCACTACGACCACACCGGCGGGATGAAGGCACTCCTCGAAGCCAGAACGAAGCCGCTAAAGGTTATAGGACACCCCGAGATCTTCAGAAAGAGGATAGCCCTGAAACCCAGGAAGCGGGACATAGGAATACCTTTCAGCAGGGAGGAGCTTGAGGAGCTCGGTGCGGAGTTCGTTCTCAGGAAAGAGCCCTTCGAGTTCGCACCGGGGTTCTGGAGTTCAGGAGAGATACTCAGGCGGGCGTGGGACAGGGCGGTTGGCTACGTCGAAAAGGATGGGAGGCTCACAAAAGACCCTGTTCCCGACGACATCGCGCTGATAGTTGATCTCGGGAACGAAGTGGCGGTCATCACCGGCTGCGGTCACTCGGGGATGCTCAACATAGCGTGGCACGCGGAGGACGTTAGCGGAAAACCCGTTAAAGCTCTCATCGGAGGTTTGCATCTCATCGGGGCGAAGAAAGAGGTGCTGGATGAGGTGGCGGAGAGAATTGACGCCGAAAAACTCTACGCCGGCCACTGCACCGGGATTGATTCCTACGCTTACCTGAAGGCCATTCTCGGCGGGAGGATAGAGCCGCTCCACGTTGGGAAAGTCATTGAGCTTTAGCGAACCTTTAAATACCCGGCCGAAAAGCTAACCACCGCGAGATAAGATGAGAGGTGAGAGAGATGAAGAACCCGTTCGAGAAGATGCCAACGGTGCTTACCGCTGACGAGCTCATCGACAAGGCCTTTCGGAGGGCCGAAAAGGCTGCCTCGGCCTTCACGCCGAGGGGAAGCGCGAGAGCCAAGGCAAGGCAGAGGGAGGAGCTGAGGGTAAGGACCGTCTCCAATGTCGTGAGGGACAACCTCAGGAAGCTCCTCGATAGGACCCCCGGCGTTTCGGAGCTGCCCGCTTTCTACAGGGAGCTGGTTGATACGCTCGTTGACCGCGACCAGTTCCACCGCTCCCTTGCGAGGGTAAACTGGGCGATAAAGACGATACGCAACCTTGAACAGCGTTACGTTGAGAAGATACGGTACGAGCGGGACCCGGAGGAGATAGCCAAGCTGAGGAGACAGTTCTACGGCAGGGTTGCCGACGTCCTCAGGGACATCGCCGACGACCTCGAGTACCTCAACCAGGCCAGGAACGTTCTCAAAGACCTTCCGGTCGTTGACCTTGAGCTTCCGACGGTCGTCATAGCAGGTCATCCCAACGTCGGAAAGAGCACCCTGCTGAGGGCCTTAACCAACGCGAGGCCGGAGGTGGCGAGCTACCCCTTCACCACCAAGGGCATAAACGTCGGCCAGTTCGAGGAGCACTACCTCAAGTACCAGGTCATAGACACGCCCGGCCTTCTCGACAGGCCGCTGAGCGAGAGGAACGAGGTCGAGAGGCAGGCGATTCTGGCCTTGAAGCACCTCGGAAAGGTCATCGTTTATATCTTCGACCCCAGCGAGTACTGCGGCTACCCGATAGAGGAGCAGATGCATCTCTTCGAGGAGATACACGAAGAGTTCGGCGAGTTCCCCTTCATTGTGGTCCTCAACAAGGTGGACATAGCGGACGAGGAGAAGGTTAAGCAGGTGGAGGACTTTGTAAGGGCCAGGGGGCTTGACCCACTCCGGATTTCGGCGCTTAACGGTGAAGGTCTGGACGAGCTGAAGGAGCGCGTCATAGAGCTCGTCAAGCCGATGGTCGAGGAGCAGGCGAGGAGGATAATGGAGAAGGAGCTGAGGAAGTACAGGAAAGAGCTGGAGCTCTGATACATTCTTTTTCTTCGCGATCGCCGGGGATTCCTTGAGGATACCTGCAGGAAATATTTGAGTTTCTTCCAGTTCTAAAGGAGGAGCGGCAAGATAACGGGGTATGTGGGACTGTCAAAGCTGGGCGTTCTTAAGAGGTTGGAGAACCTTGGCACTCGATTGGTGAAAGCAACGATTAGCTCAGGGAGTACAACTCGGATCAGCGGATATCCTGCGGATCTGCGGAGATAGCTTTTGGGGAAAGAAATGAATAAAAACGAAAACGTAAAATAGTCAAAGTTTGACAATTATGATTGGTGTATCCTGATGGAAACACTGAAAAGCCTCCGCCTCCTTGTCATTTTAATAGTTGTGCAGGCCCTTTTCATTAGCCCCCACTACACCCATGCGAGTGACAGCATTGATAACGGACCGAAGGTTTACAGAATCGTCATGACGATCGTGACAACTTCTGACTGGACAACAATATCATCCGACGGAGTTGAATTTCTAAATTCCAAAATAACGGTTCTCCAGGGGGACGGTTCAGGGCTTAGAGTCTGGCATAGTGGAAACAAGGTTGGTATAACGAAATCTCCATTCAACATGACACTTGTGAAAGCAAACATAACCCTCATAATAAACCTCACAAGATGCGAAGGACTAACGCTAAAAATACAGAAGGGGGATATTGGATACTCATATGTACGGATTGTAAACATAAACTCAGAGACTCCTGTGCCTGTTGGAGAATTCAACAATTCGGGGTCAATACAAAATGATTCCACAAACCTTAGAGAATTTCCAGTCAGCTGCGAAAAAATCAAACAGAATGGCCCCCTAAGCCTTCCCAGCGGAGACGGAATACCAAAAATGGTGTGGGCTTTCTATTACCCCTGGTATCGAGCCGAACAATGGGACAGCGACCCGGCGCTGATAGATGTTCCGCTTCTCGGGAAGTACTCCTCTTCGGACCCCCGCGCGATAAGAGCTCACATCAAACTTGCAAAGGCTGCAGGTATTGACGGCTTCATAGTTTCCTGGTGGGGAGAGGGAACCTACACTGACCAAAACCTGAAAAAGATCCTCCCCATTGCCGCCGAGGAAGGATTCAAAGTAGCCATATATCTCGAATCCCTCGGTGGAGGCGGAAAACCCCGTCCTCCCAACGAGCTTAAAGACATGCTCAGGTACTTCTTCAGAACCTACGGAAGCGACGAACGGTACTTCCACCTGTGGGGGAAGCCGGTTATATTTGTCTGGGCCGCGGGAGCCACGCCTTTAGAGGTGTGGAAGGAAATATTCGAAGATCTCAGGGAGGAAGGATACGAGGGGGTATACATAGCCAACACCCTCAACCCGAAGTATCTTGAAGTGTTCGATGGTCTCCACACCTACGCCACAATAAATCTGGATTTGAGAAAGGTGTATCCAAGAGCCTTCATCCAGTGCAAGACCTACCCCCTCCTTGAGGAAACCCCAAAACCACGGATATGGGCCGCTACGATATCCCCAGGATACGATGATAGACACATTCCCGGAAGGGAAGGGCACTTCCAACCGAGAATGGATGGAAAATATTATCAGTACACCTTCAAAGCGGCTGTGGACAGCAATCCGGATTGGCTTCTGATAACCACCTTCAACGAATTTCCAGAGAATACATTCATAGAACCCAGCAGGAAGTACGGGTTTAAGTACATGCTTATGACTGCAAACTTTACTGCAGCATTTAAAGGTACGAAACCCAATATAACAGCCGTTCTCGAACTGAAGGAAAGATGGCGGCTTGAGGAGTTCGAGGAGAAGCCTCCAGTCGAGACAGAGAGCAGAACAGAAACCAAACCTTCAACCACAACTCAAAGTCCCACAACGACAACACTCCCCCCATCAACTACTACCTCTACCGCCTCGTCACATGTTCACGAGACAACGACCTCCCACTCCACTGAATCACCGGGAGATGGAGGAGAAGAGACTTCTGCAACCTGTGGTACAGGCGTGTTCATGCTCATAGTGCCGCTCGTCAGGATATTCACCAAACAGCGGAAAAAGGAGCTTTGAGATACCCAGTTTCAGTTTATAACCGCTTCGAGCCCATAAGATTTCAAGGAGGATGAACCTGCAGTACTGTCCGGTGTTCAAGGATCTAAAAACTACCCCTTCCCTTTATTTACTGAGTATGGGGGACACCCTCAATACTCCCGATCGTATGGTAAATTAAGAAAAGAACTCAGGCGCTCTCTTCCTTGATGAGAACGGCGTTTACAACGCCGTCCTGGCCGGGCCTGCTGGTGACGATGGCCCTACCGGCCTCGGTCTCGATGATGGCGCCCTTGGTGATTATGTTCCTCCTGACGTACTGCCTGTTGGCCGGGTTCTCAACGACGCTGATTATCTTGACCTTCCTGCCCTTGCCGTTCTCGAAGACGTTGGCGTAGAGGGCCTCGATGAGGCGAACCTTCCTGTTGCCGCCGTAGGTTCTGATTATCTTCTTCTTTTCCCTGTCCTCGCCTACCTTGGTGAAAGCCGGCTCCCTTCCAAGCTCCCTCTTCCTCTTCTTCCTAGCGAGGATAATCCTTCCGCCTGAGGGCTTTTTGAGTGACCTTCCCTGCCATATAGCCATTTATCTCACCTCATGAGCTTAATACTCAACCTATCGCCACTTTGGGGGGTTCGTTTATAAGCTTTTCTGGAAGGATTTTTAAAGCATTACCCCCATTACTCCGTTGGGTGGTGGCATGGGAGCGATTGACGCATTCACAGAGGCATTCTCGCTCGTCATCAAGAATAAGAAGCTCTACCTGCTCGTGCTACTCATGAGCCTCACAATGGCCCCGCTGGGGGCGTACCTGATTCCCAGCGACATCGGCTACGAGTACAATCAGACGAGCATGCAGAGGGGGAACGTTATCATCGAGGAGTATGGAACTCCAATAGGCGAGGACACAATGGACATGCTCGTGGAGATTCTAAAGGGGCTTGCCATATACTCCGTCGTAGCCATTATAGTGGGGGCAATATTCGAATACGGCGTCACGAAAGGAATTTTCATGCAGATTGAAGGCAAGGAATACTCCCTGGCCGGCATCCTGATGGAGGGGCTGAAACACTTTCCAGGGGTGATCCTGATAAACTTCATCTATGGCCTCATAATGATAGTTTTCATATCAGTCGCCGCAATTCCAATAGTCTTGGGAGTCATCATGATGCCGGCGGGAATCGTACTGGTGTTCCTCGGCCTGCTCCTGATGCTGGGCGTCCTGGCCTTTACCCTCGGTCTCTCGACTCTGGCGATTCCATTCTATGTGGACCGGGGAAACGTCGGAGCGGCGTTTGAGGCGTTCGGGGTGGCATTCAGGAACGTCCTCTCCACCACGGGCTTTGGGGTTCTCCTCGGGGTCGGGGTTCTCGCCATCATAACCGTGGCGAGTCCTATAGCCTTTGTGACCCAGATGGCACTTCCCGAAAACGTTGCCCCCTACGTTTCAGCGTTTCTCCAGGCACCCTTTGATGCCCTGCTCTATATGTTTGTCTGGGCAGGAGGGGTGGCGTTCTACAGGGAAATCCAGAGGATGGAAGAACTGAAAAAAGTTGACGAAGAGCTGGCAGAGCTGGGGATAGAGATCTAATCCCCATACTTCCTTTCCTTTGCTGCCTCCACAAGTCCCCTGAAGACCGGCGCCGGGCTCATCGGCCTTGACTTGAACTCCGGATGGAACTGGGTCGCTATGAAGTACCTCCTCCCCGGGAGTTCCAGTATCTCCATCCTCCTCTCATCATCGCCAGCTATTCCGCTGAAGACAAGGCCGGCTTCCTCGAACTTCTCTATATACTCGGGGTTGACCTCCCAGCGGTGCCTGTGGCGCTCGTAGATGAGCCCCTTTCCGTAGAGCTTCCTCGCGAGGGTTCCGGGTTTTACCTTAACGGGATAGGCACCGAGGCGCATCGTTCCGCCGAGCTTGTCGAGGCCCCTCTGCTCTGGCATCAGGTCAACGACCGGGTAAGGGGTCTGGGGGTCAATTTCGGTCGAGTGCGCGCCCTTCAGTCCGAGAACGTTGCGTGCGAACTCAACGACCGTCAGCTGGAAGCCAAAGCATATTCCAAGGAAGGGTATGTCGTTCTCCCTCGCGTAGCGTACGGCCAGCATCTTGCCCTCGGTCCCTCGCGCTCCAAAACCACCGGGGACTATTATGCCGTCAACGCCTTTGAGGAGTCCTGTTCCATGATTTTCAAGGTCCTCCGCCTCTACCCAGCGGATTTTGACCTTGACACCGTTGGCGACGCTGGAGTGCTTCAGGGCTTCCTTTATGCTGAGATACGAGTCGGAGAGCTTGACGTACTTGCCAACCACCGCTATCTCAACCGTATCCCTCAGGGACTTGTACCTCTCCACCATCCCGCGCCAATCCTCCAGCTCAGGCTCCCTCTCCGGAAGGCCGAGCCTCCTCGTGAGGTACCTCGCAAGGCCCTCCTTCTCAAGCATGAGCGGAACCTCATAGGTGTCCTCGACGTCGTAGGCGCTTATAACCGCCTCGGGGGGAACGTTGGTGAAGAGGCTTATCTTTTTTCTCGCACCCTCCTCAAGCGGATCCTCAGAGCGTGCCACAATCGCATCGGGCTGGATTCCGAGGGAGCGAAGCTCCTTGACGCTGTGCTGGGTCGGTTTGGTCTTCTGCTCGCCGACAACGCGGAGCTTCGGCACGTAGGTGACGTGAACGAAGGCAACGTTATCCCTGCCCTCCTCAAGCTGCATCTGCCTCGCCGCCTCAAGGAAGGGCATGCTTTCGATGTCGCCGACTGTTCCACCAATCTCAACGACAACGACGTCATGGTCACGGGCTATCTCCCTTATGCGCTCCTTTATCTCGTTGGTGATGTGCGGAATAACCTGAACGGTGGCACCGAGGTAATCACCGCGGCGTTCCTTTTCAATCACAGCGGAATAGACCTTCCCGGTCGTTATGTTGTGGTCGAAGGTGAGGTTGGTGTCAAGGAAGCGCTCGTAGTTGCCGAGGTCGAGGTCGACTTCTCCACCGTCGTCGAGGACGAAGACTTCGCCATGCTGGTATGGGTTCATCGTTCCCGCGTCGTAGTTGAGGTAGGGGTCTATCTTGATGTTGGTGGTTCTGAAACCGCGCGCCTTCATGAGCATTCCGAGGGAAGCGCTGGTTATGCCCTTTCCGAGACCGCTGACGACACCACCAGTGACGAATATGAACTTTGTCATGGCAAAACCTCCACCGGTTATGTCGTTGGTTGATTGGTGAGTGCTTAAAAGCTTTGTTGGTGGCTGTGGAGAAAAGCTTAAAAGGCTTCACGTTAGTACTATTTACCGATGTAACTATGGGAACTGGCGGTGTTGATGTATTCGAAACACTTCGAAGTAGGAAGTTCCTCGCCCTGCTCGCAATAGCGTTACTGGTGACCTACGTCCTGCCATTCCCGTTCATCCACGGTTTTCTCAGGGACTACTCAAGGGTCAGAGAGATTAGAGAGCGCATGGTAAAGGAAGACGAAGCCATAACCTGCCACGACGTCTTTGATGCAGACCCCTCGTTCTTCGGCTCACACGGAATGAAGTGCAACGATGAGTACTACCGGCCCGGTGAGAGAACAGTAACGGTGGATGGATTCCGGGTTTACGAGGACACCTATCACGAGTACCTGAGGGCAAAGAGGAACCTCCGGGAGGAACTACCGACCTTTGTGATCTTTGTAATCTTCGCGTTCCTCTCGTTTCTGGGGTTCAGCTACGCCATGGTGGACCTCGCAGTTGGGCTGGCGGGGGAAAACGGAAGGAGACTCAAAGAAGCCCTTCTATCGGGCCTCCGTGCAATCCCCGCCTTGGTTGCCGCGGAGATACTGGTCTTCATCGTGCTGGTACTGGTTCTGATACTCTTAGCGATACCAATGGCGATCTTCGGACCCCTTGGGAGCTTTATGGCCGGTCTTATAGCCGCTCCCGCCTTTGCCCTGGTTGTTCCGGCGTATTACTTCACAAAAGAAATCGGCCTGATAGGGGAGATATGGAGGGTCGCGAGGAACAATCCAGGGGGATACTTCACCCTGGGGCTTGGGCTGGCGGTGCTTGACACCCTGATGGCCTTTCAGTACCACACCTATCTCGGCATCGGGACTCTCTTTCTGATGCTCATCATAGGAGGGCCAAGATACCTGCTCAACAGCCTCGGTGCACTCTGGGTTTACCTCGATACACCTCCAGAAAACCAGGGGGAGAAGCAGTCAATCTAATTCGACCCCGTTCCCCTCTTCCTCCTCGGTCAGCTCCCTTATCTCGTACACCTTGAGGGGAACCTTCTTGAGGGCCTTCCCGATGACGGCCTTAGCGATTCTCTCGGCGTGCTCGATGGTCTGGGCGTTGTAGACCTTAATCGTGAGGTACATGCCCACGAGTCCAACCGAGCCTATCACGAAGGCGCTCTCAAAGTGCGCCCCGCAGACGGGGCACTGGGAATAGCCGATTTCAACACGCACGAAGTCGAGCTTCTCCTTGTTGAGGGCCTTGGCCACCTTGCTCACAGCCACGTTTATCGCGTCCTCGCTCGTCTCCACGTCCCTCACTATAATGGGTGCCTCCAAAACAACCACGTAGTCTCCCATAGCTCCCACCTCAGCCAAAGGCAAACAGTCTGTCATCCTCTCCCCTAAAGACTCCAAGCCTTACGCCCGCATCAATGAAGCCGTGGGCATAGTTGAGCGCGGCAAAGGCCGTCACGTAGTCGCCTTTCTCGTAATAATATTTGGCGTCCTCAAAATAGCTCCTCGCCATGGTGAGGAAGTCCTGAGCGACGCTCCGGAGAAGGCTCTTTTCGTGGACGGCTATTTCGAGCGTCTTCAGCGCCTCCTCGGTGATTTTAAAGTACTTCTGGAGCTTCTCATCGGTTATCTCTCGCTCCACCGGTCTCGCCTCACGGTTGGTTGGGGGAGAGTCTTATAAACCTTATCCCACCATCAGGTACCTCCGCCAGACCAACACTCACGAGTTCCGCCGCTCTGTGGGTGCGCTTACCTCCAAAACTCTCCCGAGGGGACACGAAGGCGACGGAGCCCAAGCGTAAAGTTTATAAAGCCCGCCCGATGATAGGTAAATGCCCGCACGGGTAAGGCCCGGAGAGGGATGAGAACCGGGTTTTAAGGCCGTGCGGAGCTGTTGGGTGTGGGCCGGTAGCTCAGCCTGGTATGAGCGCCGCCTTGGCAAGGCGGAGGCCCCGGGTTCAAATCCCGGCCGGTCCACCATCCTTGGGCGGGCCCGTGGTCTAGACTGGTTATGACGCCACCCTGACAAGGTGGAGGTCCGGGGTTCGAATCCCCGCGGGCCCACCAGAAAACAAACTTTTGCCAAGCAAAAGTTTGATCAAAAGCTTGTGATTCCTTTTTATGAGGTTTTTGTTGTTGTTTTCACACATGATTGGACTACCGGTCTGTGGATTCACTTTTTAGTGGCCAACTGAATTGGTTCGCCCTAACTCGCGCTCCGAAGGAGCGCTAAAAAACGTGAACCTCATCCCATGTCTTCTATCTCTGGAATCCAAAGGTTTAAGTGGCTCCTTTGGAGAAAACCCGTTGGATGTTTAATTTATGGGGAATCACGAACTTTGGTGAAACTTTGCTTTGCAAAGTTTGATCAAAGAATACCCTCCTCGTCAGAGAAAAAAGCCAGTTGTGCACTCTTTAAAAAGCAGGTTTAAAGGGGTTTAACTTCAAACCGGCCCCTCTATGAATTTCAACTTCATTACCCGCGCCCGGAGGGTGCGCTTTTCCAGAGTGAAATATCCTGCAAAGAGCAAGTAACTAAAACCCCACCTCAGAAATGTAGATTGTAGAACAGGCACTTACTCTTCCGCCAGCGCTTGCGAGGAAACCTTTGCAAAGCAAAGTTTGCTTGGCTGGCGAAAAGTTTGGCCAAAAGTTTGTGATTCCTCTTTGAGTGGAGTTCAGTCTTCAGTTGCGGGGTTGCCGTATCCGTTCTCTAAAAGAGTCCCTCTGGCTTTGACAGGCTTCATTAAGATAAGCATCGAAAAGTTAATATGGATGTTTTTCATACTCCGGTCTGGTGAGAACATGAACCCCGTTGAGGAAGCGCTGAAAATTAAGGACGAGATAATAGCCTGGCGCAGAGACTTTCACATGCACCCCGAGCTCAAGTACGAGGAGGAAAGGACCTCCGCCATAGTCGAGGAACACCTCCGCGAATGGGGGTACAGGATAAAGCGCGTTGGAACCGGTGTCATAGCGGACATCGGTAAGGGGGAGAAGACGATAGCCCTCCGCGCCGACATGGATGCCCTTCCAGTCCAGGAGGAAAACGACGTTCCCTATAAATCCCGCGTCCCCGGGAAGATGCACGCCTGCGGCCACGACGCCCACACGGCCATGCTCCTCGGAGCGGCCAAGATAATCGCCGAGCACAGCGATGAGTTAACCGGAAGGGTCAGGCTCATCTTTCAGCCGGCCGAGGAGGGCGGCAACGGAGCGGTGAAGATGATCGAAGGCGGTGCCCTGGAAGGAGTGGATGCGGTGTTCGGCCTCCACGTCTGGCACGACCTTCCCCGCGGAATCATCGGCATAAGGGAAGGCCCCTTCATGGCAGGCGCGGGAATATTCCTTGCACGGATAACAGGAAAGGGCGGTCACGGGGCATCTCCCCACCAGACGGTTGACCCGATTCCAATAGCCGCGGAAGCCATACTCGCGCTCCAGACCATAGCGAGCAGGAACGTCCCGCCGATCGAGACGGGAGTCGTCAGCGTCACTGCCATACACGCCGGGACGGCTTTCAACGTGATTCCCGAGGAGGTTGAGATGAAGGGAACTATAAGGTTCTTCAAGCACGAGATAGGCGAGCTTATTCAGAGACGCATGGGGGAGATACTCGAAGGCGTCACAAAGGCACACGGAGCTTCCTACCGGCTGTCCATTGAGGAGCTTGTCCCACCAACGGTCAACGACGTCCGAATGGCCCGGTTTGCACGGAGGGTGGCCGAGAAGTACGGACTCAGGCATGATGACGTCGAACCGACGATGGGTGCCGAAGACTTCGCGTTCTACCTCCAGAGGGTTCCGGGAGCGTTTCTAACCCTCGGAATCTACAACGAGGAGAAAGGGATAATCCATCCGCACCACCACCCGCGTTTTGACGTCGATGAAGACGTCCTCCACCTTGGCACGGCGATGGAAGTTGCCCTAGCCTTTGAGTTCCTCAGGTGAGTTCCTTTGCGAGTATTTTAATTTCTTCCACCTTTTCAGCGCCAAAACTTTCAACGTTGCCCGGCAGGAGCGTCAGGACCCGTTCAAAACCCAGGACTTTTGCCCTGCCCAGAACCGCTTTCAAATCCTCAATCCGGCCCCAGAGTAAGAGCGCAACACCATCCCTGCCCGGAAGGCTTTTCAGCGCGTAGTATGAGCCACCGCTTCTTCCGGATTCGATGGTATAGTGAATCCCGGCGATGTTATCCTTAAAAGCGGAGAAAAACATGCTGTAAGAGCTCTGAAAGCGGCCCGCAACGAGCTCAAGGTCTTTAACCTGTTCCCAGGCGGGCTTCAAGGCTCCACATTTCCGTTGTCCCTCGCCGGAACCCACAGGGTCGTTCCGGCGAAAACCTCGGTGTTAAAGCCGAGTTTTCTGTAGAATTCCCTCGGCACTTTTATCCGGCTGAACAGTCAGCATCTCGACCTTTCGCTCTCTGGCGATCTCCTCAACGAACTCCAGTAGAAGTCTCCCGATTCCCCTGCCCCTGTACCCGGGATGAACCTCGATAACGTCCACGTGCCCTATCTTCCTGACCCTTCCAGCAATCCGTTCCTCGGAGAACAAGACCTCAACTTCGCCAACGATTGTGCCGTTTAGCTCGGCGAGAGCAACAAGCTGGTCATCGAGAAGGAGATTGTTGATGTGAACCGCGCAGGTCTCGACGCTCATCCACGGCCCACCACGGGAGTACCTCTCAGCGATGCTCAGCCCTCCGAGGTCTTCTCCGCCGGTGTGAACCCACACGATACCGCGGACGTCGTTAAGGTCTGCTTTTCTAATTTTTACCTGCCCCATAGGCATCACTCTAGGTAGCCAAACTTCTTCAGGATGTGGATTATGCCCTCCGCTCCACCCTCACCGTAGGTTTTTCCCGTTACGTAGTCCGCCTCCCGTTTGAGGCCCTCGGGCGCCTGTCCAACGGCGACTCTGTAGCCAACTGCACGGAAGGCATCGAGGTCGTTTTCACCGTCACCTATATGGGCAACCTCCTTCGGACTTATCCCCAGTATCTCGCAACCCTTTTCTATGCCAGTGCCCTTGTTTATCCAGGGCTTCTTGACATGGATGGCAAAGCCCGAGTCCACGGCGATGAGGTTAAGACCGAGCTCGGCTATAACCTTCCTGACCTCCTCGACCGGAATCGTCCTCAGAATCACGAGGCCAGCCTTTCTTTCGGGCATCGAGAAGCTGAGCACTGCTTCAGGATGGCGCCTCTTTATCTCGCTCCAGAGAATCCACTCCTCGTCCATCGTTGTGAGGTAGACCCTCTTCCTTAGCCGTCCGTCCTTAACCGACAGCGCGCCGCCGTCCTCCGCAACCACCGGCCCGCTCGTTCCTATCATTATCGCCATGGCCTCCGCAAAGGGTATTGAATTGCCCGTGACGAGCATGACGGGGACGCCAAGGCTCTCAGCAAGCCTTATGGCCCTCAGGGCATCCTCGTGGAGGCGTCTGTCAGGATAGGTTATGGTGCCGTCTATGTCAAGCGATATTGCCCTCACCCTCACTCACACCACCGAAAAAAGTTGAGGAAACCCGATAAAAGGGTTGCTGGACATCAGTGGTCCTTCATTATCTCCCTGAGAACGCTGGTCGCGTAAACCCCCTTGGGCAAAAAGAATCGGAAGCACATGCCCGTGCCGGGTATGTAGCCGTAGGTCATACCCAGAGGGCGGATGAGAAGCTCCCTCCTTCCGCCGGGCTCGGCCATGGGCTTCGGGAGCCTTCTGAAGGTATCGAGCGTGATGCCTTCCTCCTCCAGGAGTTCCTCTTCAAGCCTGCCTGGGAATCCGCTGGCTCGTCTCATCGCAAAGCCGAAGAGAGGCCCAGAAACCATCGCCTGGCCCCGCCGTATCTTTTCGTTTACAAAATCAATGTTGGTCTCCGTAACGCGGTAGGTTCTGTCGCGGTAGGGAACACCGCCCCTGACCTGGACGACGATATCTCCTATCAGAGCCTCGTTCAGAGGAATACCTTCCTCAATCCTGCGCGACAGGTACAGGTTGAAGAGGTAGCTCTGGTAGGCGTGGATGAAGATGCGCATTATCGGAAGAGGCAGCGAGAGGAATGCCTTCTTCCAGCTTCCGGTTTCTTTGTACCTGTGCAGCATAGCCCTCTCGTAGCGGAGGAAGTTCGGAAACTCTTCAAGGGCCCTGTCAACATCGCCTGTCTCCCAGAAATGTCTTCTGGCTTCATCACCCTCCATTCCCCCCTCGTGGGCCCCAAGGAAGAGCCTTGCGGCGTCCTCAAAGTCTCCCCGAAGGAGGAGCTTTCCAATGAGGTGATTGGTAACGCGCCTTTCCCCAAACCGCTGGTAGCCGAAGTAGTTGGGGAATCCGCCCTTCTCGCGGAGCTCCCGAACTATCCCCCTCGTCCGCTCGAAGGCCCTCTCATCAACGTCCCTCATGATTATCCTGAACCTGTTGCCGAGAAGATGACCCAGCTTGATAAAGCGGCCGTAACTTACAAAGGTCAGCTCAATATCCCGGATCTGAACGCCTTCAACTTTTTCCCTTGCATCCACCGGCACGCTTATGTACTGGTACGTTACCGCGTGCCTGTCCTTCGTCCCGGCGAAGCCCACTTCGCGGTAGCTTATTCCGGCACGCTTGGCTATTTCCTTTACTGCCGCCATGGTGTCCCAGCTGCGCTTCTTGAGGAGGAAGATGGCGTGCTTCCGGCCCTCGAATATTGAAGGCAGCGGGTCTTCAATGACAATAAAGTCTTTGGGTTGAACCTTTATCCTGCCCCCTATGCCGGGCTTCTCGCTCAGGTATCTAAACCGGGAAAAAAACTCGTGGTGATCCATGGCTCACACCAGCTTCAGATGCCCCGTGACTTTGTCCACCAGCTCTTCCGGAGCAGGGCCGACTGCCAGGACGGTTATAGTCCCAGGTGGAATTTCGGTTAGGCCCGCGTCCCTGATGAGGGCAGTTGGAATGCCGAGCTTCTCCGCGTGGGCCTTCAGCTCGAAGAGCTCCCTCTCATTCTCCGCTTTGACAACGACCTTTTTCTGCCCCTCATGGAACCAGGCCTTGAACCATTCCGGCTTCTCCTTCTGGGCCTTCAGGGCCGCCGTTACTGCCCCATGGGCAACCTGCACTGCGAACTTGCCCTTACTGAGCTTCAAATCCTTCCTCGCGACTATGACCTGCTTGTATCTGAACATGTCCCATCCCGAGGGGAGTGAGAAAAGGGGCTTATAAATTTAAGGAAAGAAAGGTCAGAGTTCGGTTATCTCGGTGCTTTCCTTCTCCTCTTCCTCGACCTTCTTCGGCAGTCCTCCGGGGCGCCTGCTCTTCTTCCTCTCAAGTTTCTCCCTGAGCTTCTCCGACTCGTCCCAGTACTTGTAGGCGACTCCAGCGAGCACGAAGACCACTATGATAAGGAGTATCGCGAGAGGCTTCCACGGGTTGCCTGTCGGGCTGTATGTTTCGGCAATTCCCTTGAGCTCCTCGGCGAGAGGTGCCGGGTCGTTCATCTTGGCAAGGGTCTGGTTGACGTAGCCCGGAAGTTCCTCAGGAGTAGGCCAGACCTCGACCTCCTTGATGACCACCTTGGGCGGGATGCTGTTGATGGTAACGAGGTTGCCGAGCTCAAGCCTGTGCTCGTTGCCGAGCGGGTCGAGGTAAACGAGGGTAGCCCTTATGTTGGTGAGGTTTTCCCTGAGCACTGTTAGGTCTATCTGGACCGTCTTGGTTTCACCTGCTTTGATTGTCCCTATCCCTATTGATGACTGTCCGTCGAGACTGGCTGGGATGTCAAGGAGCAGGGTGGCGTTCGTTACGAACTCGTAGTCAGGATTGCCCTGACCTGCCGAGAGCACGAATTTAACCTTGATGGTGTCACCGACCTTCGCGCTCACGTAGTTGCCCCATGTGCCATTGTAAGCCTGAGCAGTAACGTCTATGGTAGGTATATTGTAGACCTTGATGCCGCTGAGAATCGGGGAGTATATCGTCCTCTTCTGCCCGGTTTCTAGGCTCTTGTCGTCGTAGAAGGTAACGATGGCCTTGCCAATCTCAAACTCTCCGACCTTGGTGGGCTTGAGGACGTAGATGAGCGCCGGCATGCTGGTGAATGCCGGGAACGTCTTGAGGGTCCAAGTTTTGGTCATACTCACAAGCTCAAAGTCGTTGGGTATCGGGGCCGCGACGCTGACGTCGTAGGCGTCTCCCCTTCCAAGGTTCTGAACGTTTATCGTGACAACGAGGTTGTCATCGAGCAATATTGCCTTCGGAACTGCATCTATTTTGGCTATGATATTAGCCTGGCGGAGAATTGGGGTCACCTGAGAGCCGGCAGGGCCATAAACCCTGATTATCGCCCTCTTGTAATCCGGTTCAACTTTCTGAACCGAGAGCTTTAGCGGGGCATTGGGGACGTTCTTAGGCTCGTCCCCGACCTCGAGGAGCATCGTCCCAAGACTGTAGTCACCCCTGAGTGCCTCAACCTTAACCACGTCTGGAATTGTAGAGACGAGCTTTACGTAGTAGGTGATGTTGTCAACCGTTATCGGGAGCTTTTCGTTAACATAGAGCAGGTCATTGTAGAGGAGGACGGTCTCGACCTGTTCCGGCGGGTTCACTTCACCTCCCTTCTTGACAATCTGGAAGTTTGTGGATGCAACCTTTGGGACATAGACGTTTATTGTGGCACCGTTGTTCACTGTGTTCGTAACCTCTATGGAGAGGTAGTTGGAGTAGGAGTGGCTGGAATCCAGCTTGTATCTAACGCTACCGGCGGAGCCCTTGTCTATAGTGAGCGTGTATATATCGCCGTAGGGCATGGTGACCTTAAAAGAGGCGGTATCTCCTGAAACGGATGTCAGTTTTATTCTGATCTGCGGAAAGCCCTCTGGTAGGGTTATCTCGTCACCAACAACAAGGTTCTTGCTGGAGAGGACCCTCTGAAGGGGCGATTTCAGCTCCAGAAGGATGGATTTGGTGTCATACCTAATCCACACGAGGCTCACGTTCAGGTAGACGTTCGCACTCGACGGGTAGAGGAGGTATCCGTCCTGGCGGATGACGTATCTGAGGGGTCCCTGTGGACCGTCAACCTGGATGTATATCTTGCTCCAGTTGGGATTGACATCGGCGAACTGTACCTCAAAAGGACCGAGAACAGCTTTGTCTCCCAGTCCCAGGGAGACGCTGGATATGCTGGCGTATTCAGGCACGCTTGCGGATTTTACTAGGTGCACCACAGGTGTCAGGGAGAGAATCATCAGACCCAGCAGGATTAAAGCGGCTACCTTTTTCATATCTCCAGCCTCCAAAGAGTAGTTAACTAATCACCAAAAGGAAAAGGTGATATAAAGATGTTACGGTGTTAATCTTCTCCTGTCCCTTGGGAACAGGATGACTTCCCTGATGTTGCTGAGGTCGAGCATCTGTTTTATCAGCCGCTCGGCACCAAGACCGAAGCCGCCGTGAGGGGGCATTCCGTAGCGGAAGGCCTTGAGGTAGAACTCGAAGCTGGCCGGGTTCAGTCCCTTCTCCCTAATCTGCTCGGTGAGGATGTCAACCCTGTGTTCCCTCTGGCCGCCGGAGGTTATCTCCACACCCCGGTACTCGAGGTCGAAGGAGCGGCTTATCTCTGGCTTGTCGTCGTATTTCATTATGTAGAACGGCTTTGCCTCGCTGGGATAGCGGTAGATGAAGTAGAGTGGAGCGTTCTCGTTCTCCATCATGTACTTCCCGAGGAGCCTCTCGCCCTCGGTGTCTATGTCCTCTCCCCACTCTATGCTCTTGCCCAGGTCAGCGAGGATTTCAAGTGCCTTGTCGTAGGTAACGCGCGGGAAGGGAAGCTTCGGCTCCTCAAGCTCGAAGTTGAGGGTCTGGAGCTCCTTGGCGTTGTGCTCCCTTACGTAGTTTATAGCGTGGGCCACCAGCCTCTCAAGGAGGCCCATCACCTCTTCCTCGTCCTCTATGAACGCCATCTCGGCGTCGATGCTCCAGGCCTCGTTGAGGTGTCTGGTAGTGTTGTGCTCCTCGGCGCGGAAGATTGGGGCTATCTCGTAGACCCGGTCAAGCCCGGTGGCCATCATTATCTGCTTGTAGAGCTGGGGCGACTGGGCCAGAAAGGCGTCCTTCTCGAAGTACTTCATCGGAAAGAGTTCCGTACCGCCCTCGGTGGCGGTGGCGATTATCTTGGGCGTGTGCACCTCGATGAAGCCCTCGTCGTGGAAGAAATCCCTGACGGCCTTGAAGACGCTCGAGCGTATCTTGAAAATCGCCATTACTTCTGGTCTTCTTACGTCCATGAACCTGTTGTCGAGCCTCGTGTCGAGCTCCGCCTTCACCTTGCCAGTCGGGTCAAGGGGGAGCGGGCTTTCCGCCCTGCTGAGAACCTCCAGCTTTTCTGGGAGGATTTCAAAGCCCAGCTTTGCCTTCGGGGTGAAGTTCACCACGCCCTCAACGGCGATAACGTCCTCTGCGTTCAGCTTGGGTATGAGCTTGAAGAGTTCAGGGTCAACCTTCTTCTTGGGGGCGGTTACCTGAACTATACCCTCGCGATCCCTTATCCAGAGGAACTTTATTCCGCCGAGGTCCTTGATTTCCCATACCCAGCCGGCAACTCTAACGCGCTGACCGTTGAGCTCCTCCGTAATCTGGTTTGAGTAGTGCGTCCGATACATCCTCAAAACCTCCATGGGGAAAAGGAATCAGATGAAGTTTATCTTAACGTCCTCCCCGGCTATCTGGGAGAGTATGCTCTCCAGCACCTCTGCCTTCTCGGGGAGCTTTCTTCTGTCCCTGTTGAGCACGAGAACCTTGTAATAGGTTCCCCCACCGGGTTTGTAAACTATGTTAACTCCAAAGACCCCTGCGGGGTAGAGCAGGTCCGTGGCGAGCTTCTTAACGTCGTCGGTTCCCTTGACCTCAACGGCTTCAATGACGCGTATCCTCTTGCCGAGCTCCCTCATGAGGGCCTTTATATTCTTGCCGCCCTTACCGATGGTTATCGGAACGTCTCCCTCTCCAACCACGATAACTATGAGGTCCCCGGCTTCGACGGCCTTCTTAAACTCCATGTCAGCGTCGCCGATAAGCTTGTACAGGAGTCTCGCAACTTTAACATCCAGCTCGGAAATAACTCCATCCTGAAGTTTTTTCTCGTCCGCCGGGCACAGAATATCGTCGGTCTTCAAACACACCTCACAGATTGGCGCCTTCATCTCCTCACCTCCCTTGCCTGAAGAATGAACCTAAAGGGCTAACCCTTAATTCTGGAAGTCATTTAAAAACCTTATTATGGGGGAAAGGGAAGGAAGAAGTTCAAATCTCGCCCTCTATCTCGCGCCTTATGCGCTCGACGAATTCCTCAGTGAAGCGGTGCCGCTCCATGGCCATCTTTTTTGCCGTCTCCGTGTACATAAGGTCCTTAAGCTTCAGTATCTTTTCCTCGAAGTGCCTGAGCGAGGCCTCCACGTCCCTCCCGTGCTCGCCGGAATACATGAAGACCCTCGCGATTCCTATTGCGCCAATGGCGTCGAGCTTGTCGGCGTCGCTTAGTATCTTGGCTTCCAGCGTTTTCGGTTCGGGTCCGCGGGAAAAGCGGTGGGCCTCGATGGCATGGGCAACGGCCTCGATTTTATCCTCGGCATAGCCAAGACTCCTGAGGTACTGTCTCGCTATCCTCGCCCCCTCAAGTGCGTGGTCTTTTACCTTTCCGGCACTTTCGAGGGGCCGCGCAATGTCATGAAGGAGCGCCGCCAGTGCCAAGACCTCAAGGTCGGCCCCTTCAGCCTTTCCTATGTGCATGCAGAGGTTGAAGACCCTCTCAACGTGGCTGAAGCCATGGGTTCCCTCCCGCTCGAAGAAGTGCCTGGCATACTCCCGGGTCCTCTCTATGAGCCTGAGGCTTTCCTCGCTGGTTATGAACTCATCGAGCCTCATTCCATCACCTTAGGGCCTCATTTACGAGGGCGTTTAAAAGCTCAACGATTTTCTCGTGAACGTCAAGGCTTATTCCATCAACCGTTGGAGCTTGGGTTTTGGAGACACCGTCTATAAGGCCGAGCTTTGAGATGGCCCTGACTATCGTTCTCTCGTCCCAGCCGAGGAGGAGTTCACGGCCAAACTCTACCGACGCCTGAGCCACGAGCCCATAGGCTCCCCAGTTGGAGACGGCGGAAAGGATGAGCTCGTCGGTCTCAACAACGCTGGCTATCTTATCCCCATGGGGAACGTACCTCTCGATGAGCTTGACCACTTTGCCCATTCCTGCCTCGTTTCCACCGTCGCCTATTCCTATCGTTGGTATCCCCAGCTCCCTGGCCTCCAGAACGGCCCAGTCAAACGTTTCCCTGGTTATCTCCAGGCCGCTCATGGAGTAGTACTTTCCGTCCCTTGCCCTTCCAGGGGTCTCCACGGCGATAACCAGGGAATAGTTCCCAACGTCAGGTCTGTCCGTAAAGCTGAGCCCGAAGGGTTCTAATGCGTTCATCACCTCTGGATACGTGAGTATCTCAGCCCGTCCCCCGAGGGTCTCGACGGCCTTCGCTATGGCCAGAGCACCGGGCGGGCCGTCAGTCTCGGCCTGCATCACGGGCGGAATCGGAAACCCGGTTATCACCAGAACGCGCTCATAATTATCCAAGAACATCTTTGCAGAATTATGTAAAAAGCTGGGGTTTTCCCTGCGGTAGTCCAGGTAAACGCCCAGCGTGCCCCTGTTGCCAACATCGGTGTTTATGAGGTGGGCTATCATTCTTCCACCTCGTAGACGACGACCCTCACCTTCCTGCCCTTTATGGCCTCTTTAAGCTTCCACCAGAGCTCAGTCGGCTCCTCGCTCCTGTGGACCAGCTCATCTCCATTTTCGAGCCTGACCTTTTTCTCGTGGTATCTGACGAAAACACCCTCCATATTGAATATCTCCTTCATTCCCATCCCCCCAGTATCTTTCTAAGTTCATGAAGGGTTCTGATTTCATAGTCCGCCATGTTATAACCCTTTTCTCCATCACGGTTTATCCAGACCGCGACCATTCCAACGTTCTTGGCTCCGTAAACGTCCTGGCTCAGGGAATCCCCGACCATCATGGCCTCATCCGTATCCACACCGAGCCGCTCAAGGGCATAGAGAAATATCTTCGGCTCGGGTTTTATAGCGTTCACGTCGTCCCTAGTGACGACGACGTCGAAGTAATCAAGCAGACCGGCGAGCTTGAGCTTCAGTCTCTGGTACTCAGGACCGCTCGTGACCACCCCGAGGAGATAACCCTCCTCCCTAAGCCACTCCAGGGTAGGAACCGTGTCCGGGTAAACGTGGAGCTTGTGGGGGTAATTCCTGAGCAGGTCCTCGTAACTGAGGTCGAGGTCGAAGAGCCTGAAGAAAAAGTTCCAGTCGTGCCAGTCGTAGGTGTCCCTTCTGCCGAATATCTCGCCGAGGAACTGCTCCCTGGCCTCATCCTTGCTTATTCCAAACTTCTTCGAGAGTCTGTCGTAGACCTGCGGGAGAAAGAGCTGGATGAGCGGCATCTCGGTTAGTATCGTGCCGTCTATATCAAAGAGAACCGCCCTCATTTTACCACCTCTTGACCAGAAGTGCCAGTATCTCCACCTCTCTGGTGAGGTTCTCGTCCATCACCACGCCCCATATCACGTCCTTCTCGGCCAGTATCTCCTGAAAATGACCTAGTATCCCGTGTGCATCTTTCAGGGGGAATTCCCTTCCGACGAGTATTCCCACGAGGCCCCTGTCCCAGATGCCCCAGTGCCAGCCGAAGTCAACCTCCCTGAGGAGGCGAAGGATTCCAACGTTGCCGCCCCGTATCATGTTGAATAGGTCCGCGTAGTCGATGTTAACGAGCATCTGTGTCTCCAGGTAGTAGTAGAGCCTGCTGAACATCTCGGCGATGTTTTCCGATGCGCCTTGGAACGCGGTTGAGATTGAAACGTCATCGCTGCCGAAGAAGTCCCAGAGGGAGTCGTAAAAGACGGTTTCAAAATCCCCGGCCCATGGGGGCTTTTTTTCGGTTACCAGCTCTTTTTTCGGCGTCAGAACGTAGGCCAGTTTTATCGTATCCTTCGGGGCGCTTTCAGTTATTATCCCCCTCAGTTCATGGTTTATGTCCCTGTCGTCAAAGACGAGCCACAGAAAGGTGTTCTCGGGGAGGCTGGAGAAGAAGTTCCTGAGCCTCTCCTCGTACTCATCAAAACGGGGCAGGAGGTAATAGGCAGGGTTGACGGTCACCTTAACGATGCCGTCCGCGGTTATGCTGTTGACTATCCTGGCTCCGGTGTTTCCGATTCCGACAAAAAGATGGGTAAAAGACTGCATGGCGACCCCTTACTCAAGGGTCGCATGCTTCTTCTTCATATCCTTTTCGGTCTTCTGGAAGGTTGCCATGAGGAGCGCGATAATTCCATCGAGGAATATCATCGTTGAGTCCTCGAAGAGCGTCCCCATCGGGGCTATCCACTTGTACTTGGTGAGCATCTGGCGCGCTATGTAATCCGTTGGAATGTCCGTCTTGGCCCTTCCGGGTATCTCAACGACGACATCGGCGAGCTTTCCAAGGGTTGAGTTGGCATAGGAAGTTATTGCCACGACCTTCCCGCCCTGCTTCTTGGCAATTTCAGCCGCATCCACTATGCTGTTTGTCTCACCGGAGCCACTGATGGCTATGAGCAGATCACCGGGTTCGAAAGCAGGTGTTATGGTCTCGCCGACGACGTAGACGTTGAAGTCGAGGTGCATAAGCCTCATGGCGAAGGCCTTGCCGACGAGGCCACTCCTTCCGGCACCGTAGATGAATATCTTGTTGGCGCCTATCATGGCATCGACAAAGCCGCGAACCTGCTCTATCTTGAGCTCCTCCGCAACGTTGCTTATGTGGTCAACTATGTCGGTCATGGCCTTTCTTATCGTCATCATGTACTCTCCCCAGAAGAGGTCGATTATCTTCCTGGTAACTTCCTCGGGGTTTTTGGCCTTGGTTATCGCGCCCCCGACTATGATGATGGTTGCGCCCAGCTCGATAACCCTCGGGATGGTCTCAAGGTTCAGTCCACCTGCCACTGCAACCGGGACGCTGACGGCTTTGACGACCTTCTCAAGATCCTCCAGCGGACTCTTGCCCTGAACCTGCTCGTCTATTCCTGTGTGAACCAGGATGTAGTGAACGCCCATCTTCTCAAGTTCCTTGGCGCGCTTAACCTTGTCCTTGACACCGATTAAATCAACCATGACCCTGATTCCATAGCGCCTTGCAACTTCAACCGCGTCCTTTATCGTCTTGTCGTCGGCAACACCGAGGATAGAAACGACATCGGCGCCGTGCCTTGCCGCCATCTCAACCTCCAGAGCACCGGTGTCCATGGTTTTGAGGTCCGCCACTATTTTCCTGTCGGGAAAGCGCCTCTTGAGAAGCTCCACGGCACGCATGCCCTCCTTCTTGATGAGCGGCGTTCCGACTTCGAGCCAGTGCGCACCGCCGCGGGCGGCCTTTTCCGCGATAGAAATGGCCTGTTCAACGTCAGTCAAGTCAAGAGCGACCTGAAGTATCATCTCCTCGCCTCCAAGGAGTTTTCGTTTTAATCTTAGGGGGCTACTTTTTAAACTTTGGCGTCATAATTTGACAGAATCATGTTAAACGATTCAGCCAAGGTTTAAAAAGTGAAGGGGCAATTCCGGGTGGGTGGAATCAATGGTAACGTTCATCCCCTTCGGCGAGAAGCCCAACAGGGACGGAGTTCTCTACGTTCTGCAGCTTTTAAAGAGGAATAAGCTCATAGAGGATTACATGATAGTCGAGTCGAGCAGGGTTGAGCTCCTCCCCGAGAGGATCCCCCTCGACAACGCTTACATAATTGGTGAGCACCTCGCGACCTATGGCATAATCAAAAAGCTGAGGCCGACATCCCTGGTGAGCGTCGACGCCCACACGGACCTCATGCATGACTACCTCGACCACGGCTCGTGGCTCGCCTATGCCCTGGAGGAGCGCGTCGTTAACCGGGCCGCGGTTCTGGCACCCGTTCTCATGATACCAACCACCGAGAGAACCCAGCTCTGGACGAGGCGCGTGAAGGTCTTCCCTGCCCTGTTGAGGAGCAGAAAGGTCCGTGGAAGATGGAGGGCGTACAAGAACCTTCAGACGAACTCCCTCGACGAGATAATCTCCGAAGCGAAGAGATACCTTGGAGATGAGGTGTATCTGACGGTTGACCTGGACGTTCTTAGGCCGGAATACAAGATAGCACGCTTCCAGCACGGCGAGCTCACGCTTGAGGAACTCCTCGACCTCCTTGAGGAGGTAAAGAAAAACTTCAAGATAGCTGCCTTCGACATAGCCGAGGTCTCAGACAGGATTCGCCGCTCAAGGCTTGGCAAGAAGGCCCTGGTTGAGGTTTTCCAGCTGCTAACGGGGTGATGAAATGGCGCTCAAGGGGCCCACAGAAGAGGAGATGAGGACGATCCTCATGCCCCTGATGCTGTCCGGGGCAAGGATGCTGGACAAGCACTGCCCCAAGTGCGGTTCCCCTCTCTTCGAGAAGGACGGGAGGGTTTTCTGTCCGATATGTGAGCACAGAAAGAAGCAGAGAGGGGCCGAGATGAAAGGCGTTGAGGAACGCCTAATGGAGAAGCTGAACGAACTCGCCAACTCCCTGCCTGACGACATCGATGAGCTTGAGAAACACTTAAGGGCAATGGAGAAGATAATAGAACTGCTGGAAAGGTACAGGAAACTGGAGGGAGGGAAATGAAGAACGTCAGGGTGTTGAAGGCTCTGGAGGATGGCCCGAAAACCATCGAGGAGATAGTTGAAATCACGAAGCTCCCGGCCATGGAGGTCAGGCGCTACCTTCTCCGATTTGTCGAGCAGGGAAAGGTTGAGAGCTACCAGAAGGAGGGGAAGCTCTTCTGGAAGATTAAAGAGGCGAGCGAAGCCGAAGAAGAGTTCAAATACGTCTGAACCTTTCTTTTCTACATCTCTCCCGAACAAAGGGGAGAGGAAAGAAAAGGCATCAGGCCTTCTTGGCGGCCTTCCAGTACTCGTTGAACTTGCCCTCGAAGAGGGCCTTGACGCGGAAGTCCTTGATCCATATCTGTGTCTCGTAGTTGAAGTATCTCGCTGCCATGTCCTCAAGGGCGAAGAAAACCTCGTCGTCGCAGATAAGCATCGGGAGCTCGAGTTTGTCTATCACCTTAAGCTCAAGCTTGCCCTCCTTGTAGTAGTCCATTATCTTTGAGGTGCCGAGCCTGTGGTAGACATTCTCGGTGACGATTATCTTGGCCTTGGCGCCGTTGTCTATAGCCTTTATGATGTCACTCTCAAGGTTAATGGCTATGTAGCCGTCATCCGCCAGGAGAATCTGCTCCTTGACCTCCTCAAACATTTCCTTAGTCTTCAGAGTGGCGTTTCTAATTCCGCGGACGACCCAGACCTTTTCGACGCCATACTTCGGAATCTCGGTCTCAATGAGCGGGCTCATGAGCTCAAGGAGCTCCTCCTTTGCCTTCTTCTTGGCCTCAAGCTCCTCGGCAACGCGCTCCTGCCACTCCTCTATGAACTTTTCGAGTATGTTCTGCGGGTGCACCGGCCTGTACTTGTTGACCTTGCCCGGCTGGCTTATGGCAAAGCCCTTCTTCTCAAGGCTCCTGAGGACGTCGTAGGTCCTCGGCGCCGGGACTTCGGAAACGCTCGCAAGCTCGGCCGGGGTGAGAACGCCAAAACCGACTAATGCCACGTACGCCCTGGCTTCGTAGAGGTTCAACTCAAAGTGCTCCTGAAGGAGCTCTACCATTCTGTCCTTAACCATTTCTTACCACCACCCAATTTTCTATTTCTTGTTTGGATTTCATCCCATATAAATTTTTTCCAAAGGTCGTTAGTGTCGTGGGTTATGCTTCGAAGATTATTCAAAGATGACTTCTCTGGATATTATTGCCGTTGCATGGATATACAAAAGCATTACCACTGGATAAATTTTAAAATTTTTGGTTTTACTGAAAAGCAAAATTTACAGGTATCATCAGGGTACTAAATGAACTATAAAACATAAAAAAGCAAAACATGATGTAACGTTATTGCGGAATATACAACAAATTAAGCATACTTCAATGCGTTAGATAAACATGATTCCAAGTTGGCACCGGAACACAGAGAAAAGTATGAAGAACGAACTCTATCCCAGGTACCGGCGTATCTCTCCATGAAGTCTCCTGAGAACCTCCTGGTAATCCATCTTGTTCTCCTCTACCAGATCCATTATCTCCTCCAGCTCCCTTGTCTTCTCCTCGCTGACGAGTTCCTTGTACTTACTTATGAGATAGTGATACACCTTGATGCCCTGCTCGGTCGGCACGAGCTTCTTCCTTCCCCGGGTCTCGATGACATAGTAACGTCTTATGAGAGTTTCAAGAATCTTGGCATAGGTTGATGGCCTTCCAATCTTGCGCTCCTTCATCATGGCTATTATGTCGCCCTGGGTGTAGAGCGAAACCTTCGGTGCCTTCCACTTCTTGGCCTCGACGACCTTAAGCTTAGCTCCGGGCTCAAGCTTTGGCAGCTGCCTCATCGGTGGGCTCCTCAACTTTGTCCATCCGTCCTCAATAACCTCGACATAACCCTCTATCTCAACCTTTCCAACGCAGGCATCGATGACCGCCCTCTCCATGAGAAGCTTCGCAGCCTTCATCTGGCTCGTCATGAAGCGCCTGAAAATCATATCGTAGAGCCGGTAGTGGTTCCGGGTGAGGTTTTTGGGTAGTTGTATTATCCCGTCACGGACGAGCTGCATGAGCCTGCCGGTGTCTATCGGCCTGGTCGGCCTTATGGCCTCGTGGGTTCCCTCCTCCCCCCAGGGTCTCGGCTTGAAGTATCCCTCGCCAAGCTCCTGGGTGATGTACTCCTTCGCTATCTCGATTCCCGTGTTGCTGACGTGGGTTGAGTCGGTTCTGTGGTATGTGATAAGACCCATCTCGAAGAGATCCTGCGCTAAACGCATCGTCTCGGGCGCGGACAGCTTGAGGAAGGTCGAGGCGTCCTTCAGCATGGCATCGGTCGTATACGGCGGCATTGGGTTAAGCTCGCGCTCCTCAAGCTGGACGTCCTCAACGGTGACGTACTCCGGCGGTTCGACTTCCTTTCCGTCCTTTCCAAGCTCCACCGTAATCTGGAGGTCGTTTTCCAGCTTCAGACCCATGAAATACGTCTCGCTCTCGGTGAACTCCTTATAGCGCTCGATTATCCAGCCGAGGACGGGCGTCTGGACCCTTCCGGCTGAGAGGTTGCGGTTCTCAAAGACGCGCTGGAGTTCCTGGCTCAGCTCAAAGCCTATCCATCTATCCTCTATGCGCCTGACGAGCTGGGCATTTACACGGCCCTCGTTGACGTCCCTGGCCTGCTCGATAGCGCGCATTATCGCCGGCCTCGTGACCTCGTGGAACTCTATGCGCTTGATGTTGGGCGTGTAGGGGCTGAGAACGTTCCTTATGTCCCAGGCTATCTTCTCACCCTCCGTGTCGGGGTCGGTTGCGATGAGTATCTCGTCAACCTCCTGGGCTATCTCACGCATGGCCTTAACGTTTTCAAGCGCGTCCCTCACGTTCGTTGAGCCGCAACGCGGGCAGACGCCTTTCTCCTCCCAGTCAACGAACTGGTGTCCGCAGTCGCGGCAGCGTTTTATGGTGTCGTAAACGGGGATAAACCTCAGCATGCCATCTTTTTCATCAACGAGGACGCCGTGATAGCCCTCGTTAGTTACCAAGTCGAACATGTGCCCCCCGCTGGCCAGTATCGTCAGCATCATGTTGCCTATGCTCACCTCGTAGGCGACGAGGTCACCTATCCGGGTCTTGCTCGGCTGACCGAAGAAGTTGGCTATCGTTCTTGCCTTGTTGGGGCTCTCGACTATCATGAGTGCCGACTTGACCAAATCCTTGACCCTGGCGCTTATCTTACCCTCCATGACGAGCCTTACCTTTTCCCTGTCCTCGTCTATCTGCCTGAGGATTTCCTCAAGGTCGAGCTCCTCGAAGGGCACCATCTTGAACTCTGTAAAGCGCCAGCGCATCTGCCTGAGAAGGCCGTTGAAGACCTTCTCGTTGTCCACTATGAGAACGCTGAGGCCCTTAGTTATTCCACCGGCGAAGAGCCTGCTCGTTCTTCCGGTGGCTTGGATGTAGGTTCTGACATCGGGGATTTCGATGTACCACTTGCCCTCCTCTTCCTTCAGGCTGATGAACGGATCCTCGGCAAGTCTTTTGAGAACCTCCTCGTCCTTAAGCACCCTCCTCAGGAACTCCACCAGTTCGCGGAAAACGCCGAGTACGTGGTTATGGAAGCCGTTCTCGATGGGCAGACCTTCGGCGAGGGCCTCCTCGATTTTAAGCAGTTCAAACTGCGGGATGTTGCGGATCAGGCGTCTCAGCCTGGCATGGAGCTTTTCCGCGGTCTTCCTATCCTCATCGCTCAAAAACTCCATTATCTCGCTGAGAAGGCCGAGGGCACGGTAGATGGTCGGCCTCTCAAGGTCTATGGAAAAGCGGAACTTAGGGACGCCTGTAAAGATGGCGTAGCGTATCAGGTGGGGCATGTCAAGGCCCCTCACGAGGGAGCCGTAGTAGGTGGCGGAGCCTATGAGGTAGTCCGCCTCGCCGTTTTCAAACCTCTCGATGGACTTTCTGTTCTTCGAGCTTACCAGCTCCACCCTAAAACCCCTCTCGCGGAGGTACTTGGCCAGCTCCTCGGCGTAGCCAAGTCCCTGATCAATCGGGGTGAATATTATCCCTCCCTTTCCGAGCCTCGTGAGAAGCTCCTCGACGTGCTCCCTGATGTCCTTGGTGGGCATCAGGTAGCTGTCAACGACGTTCCTCAGGGCGCTCCTCCCGCTTCCAACCTCGAAGCCGAGGAGCTCGCGGTAGAGCTTTATCCTGTCGCCCCTGGCGCTCCCGGTGGCCGAGGCAATTATCATTATCCCAACAGGGTTTTTGCGCTTGAACTCCTCAATTTCACGCTGTAGCTCCGAGATCTGGGAGTTCAGCTCCTTGAGCCTCTCTTCCCTGTCTGGAGCGCGACCGTTGAGGTACTTCGACATCTGCTTCTTCAGGCGGATTATCTCCCACGCCTTTTCGATTACCTCATCGTTGAAACCGAGGAGAAGAAGGGAGCGGTCTATGTTCTTGCTGGCCTTGAGAAACGCATCGACATCGTCAACGAAGATAAAGTCAAAGTGCCTGCCCCTGAGAACCTCATCGAACTTTCTCGCGAGCCACTGGGCGCTGGTGACGAGTATCTGATAATCCTCGTTCTGGATTTTTGCCAGCATCTCCTCCCTTTCCTTCTTCCGGAGGTTGCCGTGGTAGTAGGCCAGGTTTATCTCAACACCCGCCCTCTCGGCTATCGCCCGAAGCTTTTTAACGGTCTGAATCACCAGAGGGGTGGTCGGAACCACTATGTAGCTCCTCTTTCCCCGAGTGGCATGCCATACCGCCATGAAGGCACCGAAGGTGCTCTTGCCCATTCCGGTGGGAGCTATTATCGAAAAGCTCCTCCCCTTGAGGAGGCGCTTCACCCACGTCCTCTGGGCACTCCAGAAGGTGAAGCCCGTCGCCCTCTCAAAGAACTCTTCTATTTCCCTAACGCCCTTTTCGAGGCCGTATATTCTCTCCCACTCCTTAAGAGTCCCCCTGAGCTGGAGGGCATTCCTAACCGCGGTTACGAGGTCAAAATAAGAGTCAGTCCAGACGGTTTCATCGAGGCACTCATCGCATGGGTTCTTGAGGTACAGCCTTTCATCAGAGATTTTACCGAGGCAGTTCGGGCACATCTCGCGATAGATCGCCTTCATTTTTTCACCCTCTAAGTTCGTATTTGGTGTTAGGGGGATTTATAAGGGTTTTTGGATTGTGGCCTTGAGCTCTCTGAACTCATCCTCAAGTCTCACCGCAAGCTCGTAGTCGCTGAAGACGTGCCTGTATTCCTCGATGATTTCTTCGAGGGAGTGGATGGCCTCAACCCTGCGGGTCATCTCAACGAGCTTCAGGGCCCTCCTGAAGAGCCTCGCCACCTCACTCCCGCTCTCATCGGTGCTCATGGCAAAGCGGAGCTCCTTGAGGGTAACGTCGAGCGCCAGCTCCGGCACCTCAGCAAGAAACTCCATCGCAACCGCCTCGGGATATAGTTCGGCATGCTTCCCCAGGGCCTCAAAGTAGAAGCCGTTCTCGTGGGCCTTTATGACAGCGGCCACGTGCTTGCAGTCCCCTCCAAGGGGGCAGGTGCAGCGGTTCTCGCCCGTTGAGAGGTCAACCTCGACGTAGTAGGGATACGTACCAAGGACCTTGGAGAAGAGCTTGCTGCCACGTTTAACTACCCACAGAACCTTTCCCGCCCTGTAATAACGCTCCCCCTTCCTGAGGGTTTTCTCGTCCATGGTACTCACTTTAGAGCCTTCGGTTAGGCTCGCTTTAAGTCTTTCGACCGCAATCGTTTTATCCACCCTCGGGTACTATATACGGTGGTGACCATGGATGTTTTCGAGCTTGCGAGGCGCTATCACGATGAGCTCGGCATAAAGGAGCCGAGCATGGCAACCATGGCGGCGGAGTTCTTCGACGACCTCGGCCTAAAAATGGCGGAGTTTCTCCAGGGTGAGGGCTACGCGATACTGGGCACAAAGTTCATAGACTACGACAAGAGCCTCGTCCTCGACGTGTCAAAAGGAGAAAAGAGGTTCGAGGTAACGCTCCGGAAGAGCTAATAGCGGTTCTCGTAGTCGAAGACTATCTCCTTCTTTTCTCCGGGGTTAACCGTAACCTTGAACTCCACGTAGTTCTGGGTCTCATCAATGGGCTCGATGCTGGAGCTCAGAACCTTGCCCCACTTGTAGTGCCTGACCACGACGGTTTTGGCCTCCTTTCCGAAGTTTTCAACGGTGACCTTGACCTTGTAGTAGGCGTAGTGATCATCGTGCCTCTCCTCAAGAACCACAGTACTGCCCTTGAGGTCGTAGTCCCTGCCGATGCCTATCCTGAGTGTGTCCCCCTCAGGAGTGTGCTCTATGGCTCTCTCCCCGATGAGAAGCGACCCGTCATCGGTCTCCCGGTATATCTCCACCACACCGGCCGGAAGGACCTTCTCTGTCTTGAAGGATATCGACTCGTAAACCGGTCCCTCCCGACTGTAGGGCCAGCTCTCGTAGAGGTACTCCCTCTCGAAGGGAACCTCGAAGCTTATGTAGGGGTACATCATGGTGCTGGCAGGGTTGATGTCCGCTATACCGAGCTTGTAGAGGTAAAACGCCTCCACCTTCTCGGGCTGACCGACTTCAACCTGATCGGCTCCCTTCTCGGCCATTGCGTAGAGAACCCTCGGCTGGGGAACGTTCTGGTAGAGCTGAACGTCGCCGGCCACCAGCAGGACCTTCGAATCCTTGAACTCCTGGGCGGTGGGGTTCCTCAGCACGATGTAGCCGTAGAGCTCCGCGTCATCGCCGATGTAGAGCTTGTACCTGCTTTCCCAGCTCATGTTGGCGACGCGGTAGATTATGCTCACCTCGTACTTCCCGGTCTCAGCCGCCTGGAGAACCGCGTAAACGCTGGCCTTGCCATCGAGGTTCTTGGCCTTGAAATAGGCAACCTCGTTCGGGTTTATGAGGTAATAGCCGTCGCCCTCGATGGTTATCTTTCCGTTCTTGAAGCCGAGGAACTTACCCGTCACCGTTTCCCCGCTCCTCAGTTTCACCTCCACCTCACTCCCGACGTTGGCGCTGTAGATGTCCCCTCCGGAGCCCCTGCTGAAGACCCCAAGAACCTGAACTCCATCCTGGAGGGGGGTTATCGTTACCTCCGCTATGTTCAGTCCGGCCAGCTCCTCCAGGGGCACCTCGTTGACCCCCTCCTTGAGGTCAAGCTCCAGGGTTTTCTCCACGACCCCTATCTTGGCCGAGTTGTAGAGAACCACAGTCGCCTCACTTGCCGCGGCCTTTCCACCCTGAAACGAAAAAACCGCTAGGATTACGATCAAGATTCCCCCAATGCCAGCAATAATCTTCCTCTTCACAGCGATCACCATTGATACCTTGGTTTTTGGAGTATTTATACCCCTGACATCGCTTCAAACGGAGCCGAAACGAAAGAAACGATAGGTTGACGAATGGAAACCCTTTTAACTGCCCGCTCGGATTGAGAACTGTCAAGCTGATGGGGTGATTGGTATGGACAGGATTGAAAAGGCTAGGGCAATCATCGAAAAGGCCAAGGCCGAGAACAGGCCGCTCGTCGAGCCGGAGGCGAAGGAGATACTCAAGCTCTACGGAGTTCCCGTTCCGGACTTCAAAGTTGCAACCAACGAGGAAGAGGCCGTAAAGTTCGCCCGGGAGATAGGCTACCCGGTCGTCATGAAGATCGTTTCTCCGCAGATCATCCACAAGAGCGATGCTGGCGGTGTCAAGGTCAACATCAAGAGCGACGAGGAGGCGAGAGAGGCCTTCAGGAAGATAATGGAGAACGCCAGGAACTACAAGCCGGACGCCGACCTCTGGGGCGTCATCGTCTACAAGATGCTCCCGCTCGGCAAGGAGGTCATCGTCGGTATGATCCGCGACCCGCAGTTCGGCCCGGCGATAATGTTCGGTCTCGGTGGAATCTTCGTCGAGATCCTCAAGGACGTCAGCTTCCGCGTCGCCCCGATAACGAAGGAGGAAGCCCTCGACATGATAAAGGAGATCAAGGCCTACCCGATTCTGGCCGGAGCGCGCGGTGAGAAGCCGGTGGATATCGAGGCCCTTGCAGAGATAATCACCAAGGTCGGCGAGCTCGCCCTTGAGCTTCCAGAGATCAAGGAGCTCGACATCAACCCGATCTTCGCCTACGAGGACAGCGCGGTTGCGGTTGATGCTAGGATGCTTCTCTGAGGGCCTTTGCCCTTTTCCATTCCCTCTTATTGACCCGCCCCTATATAAAGGCGAGAAACCCCATAATTGCTCTTGGAGGGGCGGTTCTCCACCGCGAACCCGAGGAAACAGCTGTTCTGGACTGTGAGGACTTTGTGGAACTTTTCAGGAATTACTCTTCCTTCGATTCACCAATAGAACATCCTGTTTCAGCTGGTTCGTACTATAAATCGAAGAAAACCTTATAAAGCTCAGCAACGTACCCTTCTTGCTATATACCCACAAATGGTGGACAAAATGGTCAGGTTCCTAATAAGACTCCACCCGGAGAATGAGCCGTTTCGCATACCCTTCAACCACCAGCACAAGCTCCAGGGTTTGATATACAGGAGGATTCAGCGGGTGAACCCTGACCTCAGTCTACGTCTCCACTCGCCGAAGGTTCCAAAGCTGTTCACGTATTCCCTTTTCATGGCAGAAAGGCGCGAGCTGGCCGAGGACAGGAGCTCTCTGCTGGGCTACAGAAGGGGATTCTTCTACTTCTCAACGGCCGTTCCAGAAATAGCCGAGGCCTTCATAGGCGGCCTCCTCCAGAAGCCGGAGGTCGAGCTCTGGGGCGAGAGGTTCATCGTCGAGGAAGTAAAGGCCATCGCGGAGCCGCAGAAGCTCAGCGGGAGGAAGTTCGTGACCCTTTCGCCGGTGGCAGTGACCACAAGGCGGATCCAGTTCGGAAGGCCGAGGAGCTATGATTTAAGCCCGGCCGAACCGGAGTTCTACGAGCTGATACGGGAGAACCTCAGGGAGAAGTACCTCCACATCTTTGGCTCGAAGCCGCCCGAGGACTTCGAGATGAAGGTCCTAAACGCCAAGCCCAAGCGCTTCGAGGTCAAGCCCGGCATCTTCCAGGTGGCGTGGCACCTCGTGTTCCGCGCGAAGGGTGACGAGGGCCTGCTGAGGGCAGGTTATCTGGCCGGCTTCGGAGAGAAGAACTCGATAGGGTTCGGGATGGTGAAGGTTGATGGGCGGAAGATGAAAAAAACCCGAAGGGAGGTGTGAATGATCGGGAAGGGAAATCCTCCTGAAGGATTCCATGGGGAGGGGCAAAGGGGGGCACCACCCTTTGACTGGACCGGGCACCCCTTCGTCGATGCAGGTCTCACAGCGCTGCTGCTACTGAGAAAGAAGCGTTCGCCCGAGGAGCTCACCAGGGAAGACATCGAGAAGACGATAGACTTTGCCTCGAAGCTCTACGCGCGTAAGGAGTGGAGTTCGGGCTACATTCACGCGATGATGCTCCCGAACAGTGGCATTTTGATGGCCAACCCGAGCATGGCCAGGAAGAGAACGCCCGAAGCTATAGCCAAGAACCTGAAGGCCCTCCTCAGCGAGCCAGAAGACAACAACGCACCCGTATGCGAAATCTGCGGAAGGAGACACTCGCGCCCAAGGCCGGTCTACCGCTCGGACTTTCCCCTCGTTGGAACCGGTGGCGTTCCAAACTACTTCCCCTCGGCGAAAGATGGAGCCAACGTCTGCTCCCACTGTCTCTTCCTCGTGCAGTTCCTCCCGCTGGTGGCTTACAAGGTCGGGGGAAGGGTTCTAGTGATGCACACCTACCCCCACGAGCTTATGCTCGAACTCCACGGCGAGGCCATAAACGACGTCAGGAAGAGCTTCCTCGCCTCGAACGCAAGGGATTTTAAGAGACCGGAGAACTTTCTCTTCCGCCTTCTCGGGGAGCTGACGAGGAAGACGGAGCGCGACGATCTCTGGGGCAGGGCTT
The DNA here is from genome assembly GCF_012027515.1 of Thermococcus sp. ES12. Taxonomy (NCBI): domain Archaea; kingdom Methanobacteriati; phylum Methanobacteriota; class Thermococci; order Thermococcales; family Thermococcaceae; genus Thermococcus; species Thermococcus sp. ES12. The sequence goes on along the minus strand of NZ_SNUP01000001.1, from coordinate 262,311 downwards.
CGATAACGCTCTACCACTTCGTGAACAACAACCAGGGGCAGGACCTTCAGATAATCCACGTTCCAACGCCCGTGTTGCGCTTTGTTGCCCACGCAGCCCGCTACGACAGGGCAGGCTGGAGAAGAATCGTCTCGATGGGCTGGCGTAAACGGCCGAGCGAGGAGGAGTTTGAAAAGTACGAGCGGAGCTACGCCAACGAGGTTTACGCCAGGCTCTTGGCCGAGGAGAGCATCTTGCCCTACTTCATCGACATGAAAAACCGCCGTGCGAACGCGAAATGGTCGCTTTTGGCTTTCTACTGCTCGGAGGTGTTGGGTTTGGATAAGGAGGCTTTGGAGTTTATTAAGGACATCGGGGATAGGATTGTCGAAACGCTGGAGAAACTCCCGGACAACCAGCTTTCGAAGCGCGTCAGGGAGCTTGAGAGGACGGAAAGGCTCTACCAGTTCGAGGCCTTCTTCGTGAACCTCGAAAAGCTCCGCCAGAGGCTCGGGATAGAGAAGCCGCTCATGACGTTCGACGAGTTCGCGACGGTTCTCACCTCCTACGGGGAAGACCTGAACGTCTCGTGGAGGACGGTAAAGCACCTGCTCCTCTTCAGGGTCTATGAAAGGCTCCACGACAGGCTGATGAAGGCCTCGGAGGAGGCCGGGGAAGAGGTTGAGGAGAACGAAGAAGTTGGGATCTTTGGAATGGGGGTGGAAGAATGAGGTTTGCGACCGGAATGGTATTGATCGACGCGCCGCACTCCGCTTTGAACATGCTCGGAATCGACGAGAGCCTCGCCGACAGGAACGTGACGAGGGTTAAGACCTTCAGGCGCGGTGGAAAGCGCTACCCCTACGTCTCACCGCAGGCCTGGCGCTACTGGTGGCGGTTCACGCTGAAGGAGCACTTCAACTGGGAGCTCTCCCCACTCTACCGCGAGCAGAAGCAGGTCTTTACCGCGGCGAACCCCCTCAAGTACCCCGATGACGACGTCTTCGGCTACATGAGGGCCTTCAAGAAGGGCGGCGTGAACGTGACCGTTACGCGGGTCTCGCCCCTTAAGAACACACCGCTGATTTCTGTACTCCCCGACAGGAGCTCCATAACCGTCGATGAGGGCTACGCCTCAAGGCACGAGGGAGACCCCGTTCCCTACAGCCAGGAGTTCTACTCGACGGTTTTCAAGGGTGCGTTCTCCCTTGACCTCGACTCCGTCGGCAGGTTCACGATAGTCAGCAAGGCAGGCTTCAAGAACCTTCTCACCTGGGACGACGTTCCAAGGGACAAGAAGGGCAACCCGAAGAAGAACGCCGAGGAGGTCGTTAAGGAAATCGAAGAGATGGAGCGCATAGCAGAGGAACTCGGCGTTCAGAGAACCGAAAAAGAGTGGCTCATGCCCCCCGAGATCAGGAAGAGACGCGCCACCGAGGCTATCAAGGCCCTCCGCCTCCTGACCGGCGGGGCCAAGCAGAGCCAGTACCACACCGACGTGACCCCGAAGTTCGTCCTGCTCCTCAACGTGGATGCCGGCATAAACCCCTTCATAAGCGACCTAGTCTTCGAGGAGAAGGGCGAGATCCGCTTCGACGCCGAGGCCCTTGCAAAGAGGCTCAAGGACCTCAAGGAGGTAATTCCCGAGGGTACAAAGCTCTACATCGGCTACGATGCCGGCTTCGTCCGCTCCCTTGGCTGGGACGTCGATGAAATGGCCAAGGCGGTGAAAGAAGCAGGCATCGAGGTCTTCACGGGCACCGTTGGTGAAGCGGTAGACGAGTTCGCCAGGGAAATCGAGGCCTACTACGGGTGAGCCCATGATAAGGGTCAAGCTGAGGGCGTGGACTGCCTCGTTCCGCTATCCCACCTTCCAGTCAGGCTACCAGCCGACGCTGCCCGTTCCACCGCCCTCAACGGTTCAGGGAATCCTCTCGGCGGCGAAGGGCGAGCCCGTGTATCTAACCAAGCTTCCATACGTCGGCTACGTCTTCAGGAGCGAAGGTAAAGGGCTTGACCTCGAAAAGATCTATGCCCTCGGAAAGGTCGAGACGGACATAATGAGGCGCGAGTTCCTCTACAACGCCGAGCTTTACCTTTATCTCCCCGATGAATGGGAAGAGCACTTCAGGAGGCCCAGATACCAGCTCCTCCTTGGACGTTCGAGCGACGTGGCGACGGTTGAGGAGATAAAGGAAGTCCACCTTGAGGAGACCGAAGCTCCCGTCGGCGGGACGGTCCTTCCCCTGGAGCTTGGAGTCCCCGGCGTCGTTCACGCCCTCGTCGTCGAGTACGACTACTCCGTAACGCCGAGGAAGGCGAGACTCGTCAGGCCCTTCGTCGTCCTGCCGTTTCCAAAGGGCAAAGCGTCGAAACTGAAACTCCCCTACGACGAGGAACTTGGAGTCGGGGTTTACCTCCACAGGTGGCACGAATGAGGGTCTGCTACGCCAAGTTCCTCCCGCACGATTTCCTTGAGTGCCACACAAACGACGCCATAAACGTGCTGAAGAGCATGAAAACCGCGTTCAAATGGCTTGAGGAGCTCTCCCCGCGTGTCTGGGAACTTTCTTTTTATTCCGTTCTCCTCCACGACCTCGGCAAGTGCGCGAGCGGTTTTCAGAGGAATCCAAGGGAATGGGGCTACCGACACGAGGTTCTCTCGGCACCTTTCGCCTCTTTCCTCGACCTTCCCGAGGACGAGAGAAACCTCATTGCACTCGCAATCCTCACCCACCATCGAACCCTCGACGAGCTTGAGGAGATACTGCCCAGCGGGGAACACCGCGGAGGGTTCGAGGATAAAGTTGAGGAACTCTTTCAGAACAGGGACTACATCGAGGGGATTTTCTTCGAGCGAGTTCCATACTGGGAGCTGTATTTCTTTGGAAGAAGGCTGGAGCTTTTTAACCCGCCCAAAGACTGGTCGGAGCGCGTCCGGGGCTACGATTTCGACGCTCTTATTAGCTGGTACGAGCGGAACGTGGAGAGATACAGGGAGGAACTGGTCTATCTGAGGGGCCTCCTCAACGCCTCCGACCACCTCGCATCCGCGGGAGAGCTTGAGGTACGCCTTCTGCCTGACATCAGAACGGCGGTTGAGCTTCGGATTCCGGAGGAGGGCTGGAGGCCCCTGCAGAGAGCTGCATGGAACACCGAAGGAAACCTCCTCCTGAGGGCCCCCACGGGCTACGGCAAGACCGAGGCTTCCCTCCTGTGGGCCGACAGGAACGCCCAAAGAACGAGGAAGGGTGTATCGAGCAGAATATTCTACGTGCTCCCCTACAAGGCCAGCATTAACGCGATGCACTCGAGGTTACTCGGTCTTTTCAAGGACCCCGAGCTCGTCGGTGTTCTCCACAGCTCCTCGGGCTTCTACCTCTACTCTTCGGAGCTGGAATACAGGCGCCTGTCTTCCCTCTACAGGAAGATTTACACCCCCCTCAAGGTCACGACGCCTTTCCAGCTCATGAAGCCCTTCTTTGGCGTCGGCTTCTTTGAGATGGGTCTCATCGAGCTGACAGGCTCGCTCCTGATCTTCGATGAAATCCACGCCTACGAGCCCAACGTCCTCGGCATAATCCTGGCGATCCTCGAGCTACTGAAGGGGAAAAGGACAAAGGCAATGGTCATGACCGCAACTTTGCCAGAGTTCCTTGAGAGGCTAATCGAGGAAACGATAAAACCAAGGAAGCTTCAGGCTCCGCCGGAGGAGGCGGATCGCTTCACGAGGCACAGGATAAACGTCGTCGACGGCTCGATGGAGAGCATAGAGGAGCTAATCGAGGAACTCAAACCTGAGGACGGGCCGGCCTTGGTGGCATGCAACACGGTATCAAGGGCGGTTGAGGTTTACTCACGCCTCAGGGACGATTACAGCGCGATGCTCCTCCACAGTCGCTTCACGTACGGTGACAGGGAGGAGAAGGAGCGGAAGCTCCTGGCAAACCTCAACGACTTCGACGTGGTCGTTGCCACCCAGGTGGTGGAGGTCTCGCTCGACGTGAGCTTTTCCACGATTATCACGGAACCGGCACCGTTGGATGCCCTGATTCAGCGCTTCGGAAGAGTAAACAGGAGGGGTTTTGGGAACCCGAGGAACGTTTACATCCTAACCGAGGGTGGAGAGGGGGATAAACGCATCTACCCACCCGAAGTCGTCAGGAGGAGCCTGGGACTGCTGAAGGAGCTTGACGGGAAGCCCCTGCTCGAGTCAAAGGTCTCGGAGCTTGTGACGCTGGCCTACGAACCGCTCGCGGACAGGCTCAGGAGGGAGGTTCTGGAGTATAAGGCCCAGGCGCTCGAACTCTTTGAGGCCCTGAGGCCTCTCAAGAGTGGCGAAAACGAGCGCAGGTTCTACGAGATGTTCAGGGGGCTGGAGGCGATACCCGGCGCTTACCAGGACGCTGTTCTGGGGCTGCTCACCAAGAAACGTTACATGGAAGTTCACCGCTACCTCGTCCCGGTTCCCCTGTGGCTCTTCATGAGTGAAAGCGACGCCTTCCACAGGCTCAGCTCAACGGGGCCCGGAAAACACATCATCGTCGCGGAGCTGGACTACAGCCAAGACCTCGGCCTTCTGAAGGAGTCTTCGGGCGGTGAGGTGCTGTGAATTACACCTCGGACTATAACAGTTCAGACCATAAAATTCGTTATACCAATGAGTATAACCCAGCCACCTATCCTCTCGACGAACTCCTCATCCGCGGCACCGAGATAAACTACCTCTTCATCTGCCCCACCAAGCTCTGGTACTTCGCTAAGGGCATCACAATGGAGCAGGAAAGCGAGTGGGTCGATTTGGGAAGATTCCTCCACGAGCGGCGCTACGCTAACGAGGAGAAGGAAGTTCAGATCGGGAGCATAAAGATTGACTTCATTCGCAGGGGCGACGTCATAGAGGTCCACGAGGTCAAGCTGGGCAAAGGCATGGAGAAGGCCCACGAGATGCAGGCGCTCTACTACCTCTATTACCTCAAGAGGCTCGGCATCGAGGCGAGGGCGGTTCTCCACTACCCAAAGCTCAACGAGACGAAGGAAGTAACTCTCGATGGCAGAGAGAATGAAATCAAAGCGGCGATAGAAGACGTCGAGAGGATTAAATCCCTCCCAGTCCCGCCGAAGCCCGTTAAATCAAAGAAGTGCCTCAAATGTGCCTACTACGAACTCTGCTGGATTTGAGGTGGTCGCATGAGGAAGCGCTCCATAACCCTGCTCTCGGACGGGACGCTCTTCAGGCGGGAGAACACGCTCTATTTTGAAAACGAGCGCGGTAGGAAGCCGCTCGCGGTCGAGGGAATCTACGACATCTACATCTACGGCCACGTGAACATAACCTCGCAGGCGCTCCACTTTCTGGCTCAGAAAGGCATAGCCGTACACTTCTTCAACCACTACGGCTACTATGACGGAAGCTTTTATCCGAGGGAGAGCCTGAACTCCGGCGATTTGGTCATTAGGCAGGCCGAGCACTACCTCGACCGGGAGAGAAGACTGGAGCTGGCGAAGCTCTTCGTCAGGGGGAGCGCGCTCAACATGGAGCGGAACCTGAGGCGCTGGAAGGTCGCCGATGGATTCTCGGAACCCTTGGAGGAACTCTTCGAAGAGCTTGAAGAGACCCGCAAAATCACCGAAGTTATGAACGTCGAGGCGCGGATACGGGGAGAGTACTACGCCCGCTGGGACGGGCACCTGCCAGATGGATTCAAGATAGTGAAGAGAAGGCGCAGGCCGCCGGAGAACGAGATGAACGCGCTTATAAGCTTCCTCAACTCAAGGCTCTACGCGACTATCGTGAGCGAGCTATACAACACCCAGCTGGTCCCAACCGTCAGCTACCTCCACGAGCCGGGAGAGAGGCGCTTTTCTCTGGCGCTCGACCTGAGCGAGATTTTCAAGCCAGTCATAGCGGACAGGCTCGCGACGAGGCTCGTGATGAAGAGAATGCTCTCAAAGGACGACTTCAGGGGAGAGCTCAACGGCGTCCTGCTCACGGAGGAGGGCATGAGAAAGGTTCTGAGCGAGTACGAGAACGAGCTTTCCAAGAGCGTGAAGCACCCGGAGCTCAAGAAGAACGTGACGAAGAAGAGGCTTATTCGCCTCGAGGCATACAAGCTCATCAAGCACCTCGTTGGGGTGAATGAATACGAACCGTTGGTAGCGTGGTTCTGAGGTGATGCCCATGGGTGAAGTGGAGGAGTTTGCCAGGAGACTCGAGAACTATTTGAGGCACGGGAATCCTCGGGGACCAAAGAAAAGCATACCCATAACACAGCTATCCTTTTGCCCTCTTAAGCTTGCGTTGAGCCTGCGCTTTGACGTTCGTTATTTTGGAACCAAGAACGACGGCCAGATTCTGGGAACGGTGTTACACGCTGGTCTATTGAACACGATAGTTGATTCTTGGGACTACCTGAGGGGCAATCTAACGGAGAAACCGCTCGTTGAAGTCCCTCTCCAATACGAACTTGAGAACGGGTGGGTTCTGAGTGGACGGGCCGATCTGGTCGTCGGAAAGCATGTCTTCGAGTTCAAGTTCCTGCACGAGTACCCATATGAAGCGATACCGGAGAGCATTGAGGAGATAGACGAAATACCAGACGACAGCGTGGTGAAGGCATACGTTGAACAGCTGAATGCGTACCTCCACATGCTTCCCGACGTTGAAGTTGGGCACCTCTGGATATTCAACAGGAATAGTCTCGTGCCTTGGAAAAAGATACTCGTGGAGAAAAATGGTGAGATGTTTGATGAACTACTAAAGCGCGCAAGAAGGGTTGTAAAGCTCGTTGAGGATCTTGAGAACGGAAACGTGCCAGATAGTTTTGAACCAAGGTTCGGCTGGGAGTGCAGGAACTGCATCTACCGACCGATATGTCCAAGGAGTTAGATGATGTCCTCCATCGGGTTCTTCTCCGTGCCGAGGACATCGCGGAGGGGCTGGGAGCGGAGGCGGTAGATTACAACTGAGTCCTCACCCTCGTCTATTATCCCCTTCAGCCCGGCCTTAATCCTCTCGTACTCCGCCTTCGTAACCTCGCCCTCGAAGACGCTGTTCTGAACCCAGTGAAGGTGCTGGCGGAGGAACTTCTTCACGCCATTGACGCGCCTCACGTTCACGTCGTAGACCACGATGATGTACATGGCACCACCTTTTTGAATTTGAGGTCTCTGAATTTAACTTTTGTGGCGTATCACGCCTGGAACGCTTTATTCTTTGAAACGGGTCGTTGAAGGGACTAGAACCTCGAATAAGCCCTCCCCCATGCTCTGGAAATCGATTTTTAGGCCTTTTAATTTGTAACTTTTTGTTTCATATATTTCACGATCGCGTAACGAAATATTTTCGAAAAGTAAAACCGAGCCATGATTGGGCCTGGGCATACCACTTCCTTGAGGAGATACGTCCCTTTCCCATTCTGGCATTAGATGCTGTCTATTCGCGAATTTACAGCCCGTTTAACCCTTTGCATTACCCTGCAGTGTCCATCGGCCCCGTGGGAAGCTCCTTTCAGGAGCATTCTTTATGTGGGTTAAAGCGCTGAAAAGGCTCGGATTCGAAGCCTGATGGGACCCTTTTTCCATCGGTTTTCAGAAAGACTTAAATATTCGAAGCCTCTCAATACTCCAATGGGCAAACGGGCAAATTTTCCGCCCTGTTGCAATAAGACTCTAGGAGAATTGAAACCGACGGCCTCCAGAACCCCAGCCCCGCCAAGGTCCCTAGTTGCAATAAGACTCTAGGAGAATTGAAACCCCACCTCACTGATAATAATAAACCTGCTGAACGTTGTTGCAATAAGACTCTAGGAGAATTGAAACATTAGAGAAGTGGAGATTAAGGGCAGGCGGTTTAAGGGTTGCAATAAGACTCTAGGAGAATTGAAACACGCTAGCGACATAATGCTTATCTTCGGCGATAGGGGGTTGCAATAAGACTCTAGGAGAATTGAAACCGCTCTCCCACTCGACTTTTATCGCATCATCTAGCGTTGCAATAAGACTCTAGGAGAATTGAAACGTAAAACTTTACGAACGTATTCTAAAATTAATCGAATGTTGCAATAAGACTCTAGGAGAATTGAAACCATGATAGATTTCTCGACCATTTCCCTGTCCCCGAAGTTGCAATAAGACTCTAGGAGAATTGAAACAGAGAGTGCCTCAATCATGTAGCCAATAGCCTGGGGAGTTGCAATAAGACTCTAGGAGAATTGAAACTCTGTGTCAGGTGGGTGTCCTTTGAACAGCATGACATGTTGCAATAAGACTCTAGGAGAATTGAAACCTTCTCCAGAAGCGTTGTAAACTCCAAACACCGCTACCCAGTTGCAATAAGACTCTAGGAGAATTGAAACAGAACATAGAAGTCTGGCCATTCTCATCAGTCCTGGGTTGCAATAAGACTCTAGGAGAATTGAAACAGAGCGACATGGAGATAATGAAGGAGCTCATTTACCGGTTGCAATAAGACTCTAGGAGAATTGAAACTCTTTCTCAAATTAACGAGCTGACTGAGTTCTGCAAGTTGCAATAAGACTCTAGGAGAATTGAAACCAAGGCGTACAAGATGAACAAGGAGAAGGACCTCAACGGTTGCAATAAGACTCTAGGAGAATTGAAACGACAAGCTTAAGAAGAAGTATCAGGAGTATCTTGAACTGTTGCAATAAGACTCTAGGAGAATTGAAACTTTCGAGATAATGCCCCTCGCTGACGCCTACCGGAGGTTGCAATAAGACTCTAGGAGAATTGAAACCTCCTCGGAGGTGGGGAGTGATGGTCGCAGCCAGGGCGTTGCAATAAGACTCTAGGAGAATTGAAACCATGATGTCCCTGCGGTAAGTCCGCCTGTAGGCCTCCGTTGCAATAAGACTCTAGGAGAATTGAAACTTCTCGCGAAGAACTACTATTACATCGTTTACGGCGGTTGCAATAAGACTCTAGGAGAATTGAAACCCGGCTCAAAATCAGCCCTAACGAAAAGCTCCCCGTCGGTTGCAATAAGACTCTAGGAGAATTGAAACGGCGACCAGGTGGTTTACTACAACATAACCCTAAGCGGGTTGCAATAAGACTCTAGGAGAATTGAAACAGGTTCGGCTGGCGATAAGGTTACGGGCTTTGTGGGTTGCAATAAGACTCTAGGAGAATTGAAACCCAGTTCTTGGGAGTAGGACCACCAAGGCGAACATAAGGTTGCAATAAGACTCTAGGAGAATTGAAACCCCTGACCCTGATCTCACAAAATCAATCGAAAATTTTGTTGCAATAAGACTCTAGGAGAATTGAAACACGGGGTGGGGCTCGGTGTAGTGGTTGGTTTACTACTTGGTTGCAATAAGACTCTAGGAGAATTGAAACTACCTGGGCTTTGCGTATCGCCTCCAGCCCATCTTCCCGTTGCAATAAGACTCTAGGAGAATTGAAACGGCGCAAGTTTGGCACGTCTTCAACATCTTGGACATTTGTTGCAATAAGACTCTAGGAGAATTGAAACCTGTTACTGTCATGTTCGCGGTTTGGTTTAAGTCTATGTTGCAATAAGACTCTAGGAGAATTGAAACTAGCTTCCCGGTCACCGTATCCTTAACGTTAGCCAAGTTGCAATAAGACTCTAGGAGAATTGAAACTGCGGAGGGTCTCAATCGCGCGCCTCGCAGTCTCGTCGTGTTGCAATAAGACTCTAGGAGAATTGAAACCGGAGTAAAATCGAATTTTACGGTTACTGTGTCGGTTGTTGCAATAAGACTCTAGGAGAATTGAAACTGAGTAGCTCGTTCCTGTAGTGTACCCACGTTTCCCGTTGCAATAAGACTCTAGGAGAATTGAAACTCAGACAGGGCAAAAGAGGTTTTGGCTAAGTTAGGGTGTTGCAATAAGACTCTAGGAGAATTGAAACGATGTGGCGCTCTGAGTATCCGAGCTCTGCCGCTAAGTTGCAATAAGACTCTAGGAGAATTGAAACACTAACTCCCTGTGATACTTCATCAGTTGTATTAACTCGTTGCAATAAGACTCTAGGAGAATTGAAACTTCTCGGTGGCAAAGAAGTACGGCAGTAAGGAAGCTGTTGCAATAAGACTCTAGGAGAATTGAAACCTCAAGGCGCTTGAGAATAACCTCGCGCCCTTCTGGCGTGTTGCAATAAGACTCTAGGAGAATTGAAACGATTCGGGTTATTGGAGGATTCTTCTCTGATTTTTTAGTTGCAATAAGACTCTAGGAGAATTGAAACGCCTGCTTCAGCTCCCTGCAAATGAGCAGCTCCTTGACGTTGCAATAAGACTCTAGGAGAATTGAAACTTTTCATCGCCCTGGTGGTCTACACCGTGCACAGCTGTTGCAATAAGACTCTAGGAGAATTGAAACTGTTGAAAATTTTAGAGGATAGGATAACGAGGCCGTCGTTGCAATAAGACTCTAGGAGAATTGAAAGGTCATCTTGAAGGATAAGGTTATCCTCACCGTTCACTCTGTTGCAATAAGGCCCCATGAAAATCGAAAGCGGGAATCACTCCTCTCTCGCCAGCTCCATCTCGGTAACCCGCTCAAAGACGGTCTTGTGGTTCCCAAAGGCCTCAAACATTCTGTCAGAATAGTTCCTGGACGCCGTCTCAAGGAACAGTCTGAGGTTCCTGCTTATCTCGTCGTTCATTGGAACGTGGAGCGGCATCGGGTCGTAGTAATCGAGCCCCTTCATGAGAGCCGTCGAGAAGTACCAGAGTGTCTTCCTGACCTTCCTGCCCTTTATCCTCGAAAAGCTCGCCTCCATGCAGTTGAAGGCCGCGTGAAGGAGTACTATCATGTCTATCTCGACGCCCTTTCTAAGAAGCCTCTCCCGCTCGGAGTCCCACCGGAGGTCCTTTATCCTGTAGCCGCTTCTCGTCTGTTCGTCGTAGGGGACATCGATGTCGTAAATTCCCTCCACCCTGGGGTCATAGACGAGGACGTCGGTGCCGCCGACTATGGTGAGTCCCCCGTCCCTGACCTCCACAACGGTGTTCTCCGTGCTCAGAACCGGCATTCCTGCCGCCATAGCAAGAACCGACATGGTGCTCTTCCCGGTGTGAGGATAGCCGACGAAGAGTATCGCCTTCCCGTTGGGCGCCACCACCCCAACGGAGTCCGTTATGAAGACCCTCCCGAGCTTTGCACCCGCCCTGGCCGCGGCCTGAAGGATGAAGAATACAGGAGCCTCGTTTCCATAAGCTGAGGGGACGCCGGACTCGATTTTGTATTCGTCCCGACCCATGTAATCGTAGGCCGCACTGAAGACCCTGAACTTCTCCCCCTTGAAGCGTTCCACGATGACCTGCGCGTCCCCGGAGCCTTCCCCCACGTCCGGAAGATAGCGTCTCGCGAAGAGTCCCGTGAAAGCGGCCTCAAAACCGTCGTCAAGTTCTCCCGTGAATTTAACGTCCACACCGCCGATTCTCGTTCCCATCTGCCCACCCGGTATGGGCTGGGCGGCTGGATTTATAACTTTTCCGTGAAAAGTCCGACTAGGAATCTGGTGCACATTGACAAGAAAACCACAAAAGAGAGTGGAAAACGGAGAACCTCACTCGATTGCAGCGAGGAGCTTCTCCATGAACATCTTCTCCGGATAGGCCCCCTCGAACTGGACCTTGTCCTCGCCGTCCACCTGGATGACTATCTTCGGAACTGCCATGACGCTGTACTGGTCGGCCCACTCCGGATATTCGATCGCCTCGACCATGTCGCCGAGTATCTTGCCCTTGCCGGCGTTGGTGTTCTCGATGGCGAACTTGTGGGCCATCCTGACCGCGAGCGGGCAGTAGGGGCAGGTGGGGGTGACGAAGACGAGTATCCTGACGTCCCTGTCGATCTTCGCCAGCTCCTCCTTGCTCTCGGGCATGAGGTCAGTGCTCGCGTTGCTGACGTCAACTATATCCTCAAGGAAGGCCCCGAACTCGTGGCCGGCAGGAAGGCCGAAGAATCTGACGCCCATGTCCTTTCCGTCCTGGGTTATGGTCACGGCCGGGGCGCGGTCGATCCTGTACTGCTCGGCTATCCTCCTGCCCTCCTCCGTGTCGAAGTCGTGGAACTCATAGGTGAGCTTGTCGGTCAGCTCTGCAAGCTCTTGAACGAGCTGTTTCAGCTGATCGCAGTACTGGCAGTGCTCCTTTCCAATAAACCCGATGATCTTGACGGGGTTCGTCATCTTGGAGAAAAACTCCTCCCTGATGACCTTTTTGTCCGCATCACTAATCAGTCCCATTCCAAACACCTCCACATAAGGTTTATAACGATTGGATTACAATCTCTCCGTGGAATTCAACTCCGGTTTGCAACCTAAGGTTAAATGTTCACTATATAAGCTTTACGTCACAGATTTGGGTGGTGTAGGTCATGACTGAACCCGATATCTTTTACATACTGGGGAACAAGGTGAGGCGCGATCTGCTCAGCCACCTCACCTGTACCGAGTGCTACTTCAGCTTCCTCAGCAGCAAGGTTAGCGTTTCCTCGACGGCGGTAGCCAAGCACCTTAAAATCATGGAACGCGAAGGCATTTTGAAGTCCTACGAGCGGGAAGGACCGTTCATAGGACCGGCCAGGAAGTACTACGACATCGCCATCTCGAAGACCTACGTTACCACGGTAACTCCCAACCTCTTCTGGTACCGCGGTCTGGACCTCGAAGGGGTGCCCCTCGAAAAGGTCAGAATTGATCTGAGCCGCATACCTCCGGAGCACGACAGTCTTCTGGAGATGGTCAGCTCTTTCTTGGAGCTGAGCTCGGAGCTTGAGAAGGTACTCCGCGCACTTCAGAGCATAGAGAGCAGGCGTGACAGGCTTATGAAAGAGATTAAGGAGCGCTACCTCAATGAGATAGGGGACATGACCCAGCTCGCTATACTGCACTACCTCCTCCTCACGGGCGAGGCGACCGTTGAAGAGCTGAGCGACAGGCTCAACCTCAAGGAGAGGGAAGTTCTGGTCAAGGCCCAGGAGCTGGACAGGTTCGTACCGTTAACAATAAAAGACGGAATCATCAAAATCGACGAGGACAAGCTAAAACAAAAGCTTGGCGGTGTCGAATATGCCGGAGAAAATAAGGGTCGTGGTTAACGAGGACAGGTGCTATCTCTGCGGTGGCTGCGCTGGTGTCTGCCCGACTTTAGCGATAGAGGTTCACTCAAGCGGCTGGGAGTTCTTCCAGGACAAGTGCATCTACTGCAGGATATGCATAACCGCCTGCCCCGTCGGAGCGCTCAGCGCCGAACCCCTGGAGGTGGGAGAGTGAAGGAGATGAAATACGACGTCGTCGTGGTGGGCGCCGGAATAGCCGGCCCCATAGTCGCGAGAAACGTTGCTAAAGCCGGATTTTCTGTCCTGCTCATCGATAAGAAGCCAGCCATAGGAACGCCCAAGCAGTGCGCTGAGGGAATAAGCATAAAGGTCTTCGAGAAGTACGACATACCCTACGACAGGCGCTTCATCAACCGCGAGATTTATGGAGCAAAGCTCTACTCACCCAGCGGATACGAGCTTGAGCTCCGTTACAAGGAAGCCAGCGGCGTTATCCTTGAGAGGAAGGTCTTCGACAAGATGCTTGCCTACTACGCTGCCAAGGCTGGCGCGGACGTTCTCGCAAGGACGGAGGCCCTCGATGTTATCAGGAAAGATGGAAAAATAGCTGGAATAAAAGCCAAGCATGAGGACGAGCCTGTTGAAATTTATGCCGATGTTATAGTCGCCGCCGACGGCGTGGAGAGCACCATAGCACGGAAAGCCGGGATAAACACCTACGCTCCGCCGCATGAATTCGATTCAAGCTACGAGTACGAGATGCTCATAGAGGGTTACGACCCCGACCTGATACACCTCTGGTTCGGAAACGAGATAGCGCCGAGGGGCTACGTCTGGGTCTTCCCCAAGGACGAGGACAGGGCCAACGTGGGTATAGGAATAGCCTCGGACAATCCAAAGACGGCCAAGTACTACCTTGACAAGTGGCTGAGGGAAAACAACATCCCCGCCAAGAAGCTCCTTGAGATAAACGTGGGAGTGGTGCCGGTTGGCGGCTTCGTCAAGGAGTTGGTGAAGGACAACGTCCTCGTAGTCGGCGACGCTGCCAGGCAGGTCAACCCGATGCACGGCGGTGGGATGGCCGAGGCGATGGAGGCGGGGACGATAGCGAGCAAGTGGATCGTCAAGGCACTTGAGGAGGAGAACTCCGAACTCCTGAAGAACTACACGACCGAGTGGTGGGAGACCGACGGGGAGAGGCTCCAGAAGGTTCTCAAAGTGAGGCGCGTTACCGAGAAGCTGACCGATGAGGACCTCGACCTCTTCATCCAGATACTTAGCGGGACCGACGCGGAGAAGATAGCAGGTGGAGATTACGGGGAAGTCATAAGAGCGCTCCTGAAGCACCCGAAGGTCATCCTCAGCCCGAGGAGGATAAAACTCCTCAAGGAGCTTCTCTGATTACCCTTTTTTCTTCCAGTCCCTGCAGTTCATGTCAACGCATATCTCGTACTCCCTTCCCTTCTCGCGTATCTTGACAACAGGGGCGCCGTTGCAGCAGGTCTTGTTCGTTGGAATTATCTCTCCCCTCTGAAGGAGCGGGTATGTGACGTTGCACTTGGGCCAGTTGGAGCAGCCGACGAAGCGCTTGCCCGTCTTTCTGTTGTACCTGACGACCAAATCACCGCCGCACTTGGGGCACTTGCCTATGACGAGCGGGCCTTTCTTCTCCTCAGATGCCCTTTTAACGGCCATCTCCTCTTTCTCGCTGAGCTCCTTCACCACGCCGGCCTTTTTGGCGGCGGATTTAGAGGTGGTTGTCCCGGTCCCCGTCGTTTCCACTAGCATCTTCCCTATGTCGAGCTCCCTCTCCTTGAAGACCCCGAGGATCTTGATGAGCTGGTTCTTGCTCTCCTCGATGACGCTCTCTTTATCGGCCTTTCCGGCCATTATCTCCTCCATCTTCTCCTCGAAGGCCCTCGTCAGCTCGACACTCACTATGTCAGGAACATTCTTCTCCAGGGCTTCGACGACGCGCATGCCGAGCGGGGTGACCTTTATCTTCCTCTTGCCCTCGATGTAGCCGCGGCTGTAAAGCGTCTCAAGGATTTGGGCGCGCGTGGCTTTGGTGCCGATTCCAAGGTCTTCCATCTTTTTGATTACAGCGGCTGGAGAGTATCTCGCTGGGGGCTTCGTCTTCTTCTTCTCGCGCTTTATTTGAAGAACATTCACCGGTTCGCCCTCCCTAAAGGCCGGCAGAATAACCTCGTCGAACTTGACGTACTTGCCGTAGACCTTCAGCCAGCCCTCCTTCACAGTCCTTGCGCCACTCAGGATGAAGCGGTGGGAGTTGGAGTTTATGATGACCTTCATTATCTCTCTGACAGCTGGCTCCATGAAGAGGGCCAGGAAACGCCTGACGATCAGGTCGTAGAGGTTGGCCTCGTCTTTGGTCAGCTCTCCAGCTTTTGGAAGCTCGCCGGTGGGATAAATCGCCGGGTGGGCCGGGTCGTCCTTCTTGCCCTCGACGGGCTTGAGCCTCTCCTTACCCAGAAGCTCGTGGGCGAAGGGCTTATACTCCGGAAGCTTTGCAAGGTTCTGGAGGATGGAGCGGAAGTTGAGGTTCTTGGGGAGCTTCTGCGAGCTTGTCCTCGGATAGCTCGTGTAACCCTTCTCATAGAGCTTCTGCGCAATCTCCAACGTCTTCTTCGGGGAGTAGCCAAACGCTGAATACGCTTCCCGCTGGAGCGTTCCAAGATCGAAGGGGACTGGGGGATGCCTGTTCTGCTGCTTTACCTCAACCTTTTCAACGAAGGCCGGCCCCTTCTTGGCCTCCTCAACGATGCGCCTGGCCTCGTTTTCATCAAGGATGCGCTCCTTCTCGTAAACGGCCGTGTACTGCTCCCCGTTCTTCTCCAGAAGCATCTTGATGACCCAGTAAGGAGTTGGCTTAAAGTTCTGGATTTCCTTCTCACGCTCAACGAGAAACTTGAGGGTCGGCCCCTGAACACGGCCGGTGGAGAGAACCTGCCACTTGCCGCTGGCGCGTTTTATGGCGGAGGTGAGGGCTCTGGAGAGGTTCACACCCCAGTACCAGTCGAGGACGTGGCGCGCTATTCCAGCATCGGCCATCCCGAAGTTTATCGTCGGTTCGAGGTTGTACCATGCCCTCAGAAGGTCTTTCTTCGTCAGGGCTGAGAACTTCATGCGCTTGGCCTTGGACGGATCAACGCCGCAGGCGTACTTGAGGGCAGTATAACCGATAACCTCGCCCTCGGTATCGTAGTCGCAGGCAACCACGAACTCATCGGCCCTCTTGGCGAGGGTGGCCAGGGCCTTGATGTAGTCCTTCGCGTAGCTCTTGCCTTTCTCGGCGACATAGACCGGAACCCATTCTATGTCAAAGACCGGATAACCGTAGGTCTTCGTCTTTGGGGCGAGCGAGAAGAGGTGGCCAACTGCTGGAGCTACGATTATTCTCTTCCCGTCGCGGGTGAACTCGTAATAGGGAACCTTTCCAATTGTCTTTCTAACGGGCTTGCCCTCAGCCAGGGCATACGCGATTTTACGGGCGACGTTGGGCTTTTCCGCTATAATGAGCGTGACCATGGTGACACCTCTACTCCCTACGGGGCGGCCGTATAAAAATCCTGCGGAGCAGGCTTTTAGCAAAGATGTCCAGGATTCCACCGAACGCCCGCCTTTGAGAGACTGTTAACTTTTGGTGAAGCTTCAGCGAAAAGCTTAATAAGGAACCTCTCAATGCACTACCGCGGGCGGGGCCGTAGGGTAGCCTGGTCCATCCTGCGGGCTTTGGGAGCCCGTGACCCGGGTTCGAATCCCGGCGGCCCCACCATAACAAACTTTTCTAACGAAAAGTTTGATCAAAGTTCGTGATTCCTTCTCAAGAATGCTTTATTGGAAGTAATCTCTTCAGAGGTTTGCTTGTGAGTGAGAGGATTCTTTATTCAAAGGAGTCTTTGATGAGGTTCAAATTTTTAGTGCTCCATAGGAGTGTGAGTCAAAGTGAACCCATTAAAAGCGCCTTCTTGACTATTGAATCCGACGTACAAACCAACCCAGTAAAACAGAAAATCCACATAATAATTTTGGCCAATCAATAGGAGTCACAAACTTTTGATCAAACTTTTGCTCTGCAAAAGTTTGTTAGAATGGAGCCCCGGGCGGGGTTTGAACCCGCGACCTGCCGCTTACCAAGCGGCCGCTCCACCAGGCTGAGCCACCGGGGCGTCGATGATACCATGCAGACCAGCGTTTATAAATTTTTCCCTCAGCCCATTTTCTCAACGAGGCCCTCCAGAACGTCCCTGAATTTGGCCGCGTCTATCCACTTGATGCCCATCTTCTGCGCCCAGGTCAGTATCCCCACGTCGGCAGAGACTATCGTAGCGTCCAGCTCCTTTGCAAGTAGGATAAGCTCAAAGTCCTCCTTGCTGTCCACGATGCCCTCCCGGAGGGCCTTCCGGTAGTTCCTCCTGAGCTTCTGGATTATTTTGTCCACGTTGTCCGTCTCGATGACGCTCTCTCGGACGGCTTTCTCCGCCACACGGAGTCCCTTGTCTATCCTCCTTCTGATGTCGTCTATCAGCTCGTACACGACGAAGGCTGGAATCTTGATGTCGTGGACGTTGGGGGGTTTCTTGATCACGTAGAGCTCTATCTCGGGGAGAAGCTCCTCCTCGTCAACGAAGTGCATGACCTCACGGTATATGCCGGGCGGCATGTAGAACTCCACCTTTCCAAAGAGCCTCTCAGCGTAGCTCAGAAAAGTCCTCATGGCCTCGGTTGGGGAGTCGCCGAACCTGTCCCGTATCTCGGGGTTGACGAAGATGCTCGTGTCGAGGACGAACCGCATTGACACGGTACCACCACAAGCTTATTTAAGTGCGGGAGTTTAAAACGGTTAGGTGAAAGCATGAAGGTCGGAGTTGTTTTTGGAGTTAGCGAGCTTGCGAACCCGAAGGCATTCGAGAAAAAGGCCTCGGAGTTCATAACGAACCTCGCTCAGGAGTTCGATGTTGTGGGGGGCTTCTTCATCTCGACGAAGAGGGATTTCAGGGAGGCAAGGGAGGAGGTCAACTTCAACGACGTTGACGCTATAGTCCTCTACCCCCTGACCGGCGGAACAGAGGGCCCGCTCAAGGAGTTCTTCGTTTACAGGCGGCCGATAGTCATCTACGGTGACCCCTTCAACAACTCCCTCGCCGCTGGAATCGAACTCAGGGAATACTTCAGGGACAGGCTGGTCCCTTCAACGCTTGTAAAGGACTTTAACGAGCTTAAAGCGGCACTTCTTGGCTACGACGACATGAGAGAGGTTCTGGATAGGTTCCTCCGCATGCGCATCGGCATAATCGGCAGAGTCTCACCCTGGCTCATCAACGAGAAGTTCGAGCTCCCCTACACCAGCATCAGCCTCAAGAAGTTCTACGAGTACTACGAGGCGACCACCGACGCGGAAGGATGGAAAGCGGTGGAAGAAATCGTTGGGAAGGCCATCGAGATAAAGGAGCCGGGCAGAGAAGACCTCGTGAAGGCGGGGAGGATATACCTGGCCATAAAGAGGATACTGGAAGACTACCGGCTGGACGGATTCACCATCGGCTGCTTTGACTTAATTGGCAAGCTCAAAGCGACACCCTGTCTGGCGCTGGCCATGTTCAACGCTGAGGGAATCCCCGCTGCATGTGAGGGCGAGCTGAACGCCCTTCTGGGCATGATGATAGCGAGGCGCTTCTTTGACAAGCCCGCGTTCATGGGCAACATAGCCGACTACGGGGAGAGCTACATAATCCTCGCCCACTGCACCGCCCCCCTCATTGGAAAGTACATCGTCAGGTCCCACTTCGAGAGCGGCATGGGCGTCGGTGTCGATGTCCAGCTGCCGAAGGGAAGGGCCAGCCTCGTGAAGATACGCGGCAGAAAGGCCGTTGTTGCCGGCGTCGAGGTTATTGGCCAGGAGCACAGCGACTTTCGGTGCAGAACCCAGGTGAAGCTCCGCGTTGAGGACGCCGAGGACTTTCTGGACGGCACTCTGGGCAACCACCATCTTCTCGTCTACGTCGACAGCGAGGAGCTGGCGGACCTGCTGAGCGAGCTCGGCTTTGAGGTAATGCTCTACTGAGCTTTCGTTTTAATATTCATGTCATGTATAAAAGCTCAAAAGCCCAAAAGAGGGATAAAGGAAAAGTTCAGGTCTTTTCCGCTTTCTTCCCATAGAGTACAAGGCCAGCAAGGAGGGCAACCTCCAGGCCAACTGGTATTATATGGAGCGTCGCTGAAACCAGACTGAGGGCTATTATAACCACCCTCAGCACTTTGGGAACCGAGATTGCCTTGAAGTGTCCCGTTATCGCTATGGCCATCATGTACATTATCAGTATCGTTGCAATGAAGTAGTAGAGCACCCTCAGTGCGACTTCCGGTGTCCATTCCTGAACCGTTATCAGGAACATCTCCGGATGGGTGAAGTATATGTAGGGGCCGATGTAACCTGCCAGGGCGTACTTAACCGAGTTTATTGCCGTCTTCCAGAAGTCTCCTCCCGCCAGGGCCGAACCCGCGTACGCTGCCAGTGCCACCGGTGGCGTTAGATCGGCCAGTATACCGAAGTAGAACACGAAGAAGTGAGCCGCCAGGAGGGCTATCGCTGTGCTGTACCCAGGAACGGGTGCATCGTAGATTGGATTGCCCGCCACGGCCGTGTACACCGCAGGGGCCGCTACCAAGGAGGTGATGACGTAGTTGGCCGTTGTTGGCACTCCCATTCCCAGTATCAGGCTGAAGACCATGGCCATTATCAGGAGCAACAACAGGTTTCCTCCGGCGAGGTCAACGAGCTTGTAGCCGAGGGATGTAACGAGACCTGTCATCGTCAGGACGCCCTGGATGAGACCGGCACTCGCGGCTGCGAGCATGACTGTGGTGCTTGTTTTGCCCGCGTCTATCATGGATTCGTACGTGGCGCTGTACATCTTCTTTCCGTCCTCTGTCCTCGACTTGTAGCCGACTATCAGGGAGAATATTATCCCGAAGGTACCGCTCATCAGGAGGATTTCCTCCTTCCTCATGTAGAGGAACTTCCCGAGAACCACCATCAGGATGAAGAGCAGACTTATGTAGAACTTTTCGTTGAACTCAACTTTGTCGGTGAAGAAGGCTGCGGCAATCAGGACTGCGGCAAGCAGGAGGAGTACAATCCCCACTGGCTTTGCATACTCTCTGCTCGTGAACATGAGGAGGGTCGTAACGAGCGCCAGGGCCACGTAGAAATGCTCGTGTCCGGGGATGTTGTCCTTTGAAATCCACGCCACCCAGATGGCTATTCCAAGGGAAGACACCGCCGCTATGTGGGGGGCTATACCCCATACGAGGGCCACCGTTATGACGATGATGGGCAGGAGGATGTATATCTTCCGCAGGAAGTAGCTTATGGGCTGGAAGTGCTCACGTGGCATTCCCTTGAGGCCAAGCCTCTTCGTTTCCAGGTCTATGAAGAGGTAGACACCTGCATAGTAGATGAGAGCCGGAAGGACGGCCGCGATGATCAGCTTGTTGTAGGGAACCCCGAGAAACTGGGCCATGATGAAAGCCGCCGCTCCCATAACAGGGGGCATCAACTGTCCGCCCGTTGAGGCAACCGGCTCCACGGCTCCAGCTATCTCCGGCGGGTATCCGGCTTTTTTCATCAGGGGTATTGTGAAGGTTCCCGTGGTGAGAACGTTCGCAACACTCGAACCGCTGACGGTTCCCATGAGGCCGCTTGAGATAACGGCGGATTTGGCCGGACCGCCCGGTCTCGTTCCAAAGAGGCTTATCATGAACTCCGTTATGTAATCGCTGACACCAATCTTGAGCAGGAACGCTCCAAAGAACACGAAGGCGAAGACGTATATCGTCATGACATAGAACGGTATCCCAAAGATACCCTGGTCGAGGTAAAGGTACTGGGCTATTCTCGTCCAGTTGTAGCCGGCGTCACGGATTCCATAGAGCAGAAAAACAGTGACTATCGTGGGCAGTATCCAACCTATGGCACGCCTTGTCGCTTCGAGGACGAGGATTATGGCAAGGAATCCGAAGATAACGTCCGTCTGATTGACGTCGTAGTAGACCATGTAGGTGGGCCAGCGCCAGAATTTGTAGAATGCAGCCGCCAGACCAAGGATTATCAGCACATAGTCGAGTATCATGACCTTGTCGAGGTACTTCTGCTTTTTCATCACAGGATATCGAAGGAACGTTATTATGAATATCATGCCAAGGACAAACGCCATTATCTGCTGATCCTGGAAGTCCAGCTTGAGGAACTCGATGGTTATTCCGAGCTTGTCGAAGATAGAGTACAGCAGGAAAGTAAAGTTAAAGATGAACAATATCTCGAATATACCTATGAGTATCGCTGCAATACTAACTACCCTATCGAGCCTCGGTGACAGGGTTCGGACTGTTTCAAGCTTTATCTTTTTCTCGATGGCTTCCAAATTCTCCCCCACCATCAACACCTCCTGAGTATTAAGAGAACGAGAGGGATCTTTTGGGTTCTGATTTCGAGTATACCCTCCTCGGGGGGCTGGACAAATGCCGTTTTGCCGTCAATGATTATCGTTGCGTTGTTGACCGGAATAAACCAGTAGCGCCAGGATGTTCCCAGAAATTCATTGGCGTTTTTCACGTAGAATGTCCCAGACCTGTAGTTAAACTCTATGGGTTGTCCCGCGAGGAACT
The DNA here is from genome assembly GCF_012027515.1 of Thermococcus sp. ES12. Classification (NCBI taxonomy): domain Archaea; kingdom Methanobacteriati; phylum Methanobacteriota; class Thermococci; order Thermococcales; family Thermococcaceae; genus Thermococcus; species Thermococcus sp. ES12. Next base: position 240,585 of record NZ_SNUP01000001.1, on the reverse strand, counting down.
CCTGCCACCTTTCCTGGACGAAGTAAATTCCGTTCGGGGATACACGGTACACGTCCACGACCTTGGTCAAAGAGACGCTGTGGGTGTAGTGGATTTCAAGACTTGAGTTGGATTCCACATGATAGTAACACTCAGCCCCATCAAATTCTACCCCGATCACAGAGACAGGGAGAAGGAGAGCAATTAAAGGCAACAACAAAAAAAGAAAAAGTTTTTTCAAGGACTCCCCCCCTTCATCCCTTGTACTTGTCGGGGACAGTTATTCCGTGCTCCTCGTAGTACTTGATTGCCCCGGGGTGGAGCGGAACCATGAGTCCCTCGAAGGCTTCGTCCATTTTAATCTGCTTGGCCACCTGGTGAGCCTTGGCAAGGTCATCAATGTTCTCGTAGAGAATCTTGGTGAGCTCATAGACCACCTCGTCCGGGAGATCCTTGTGGACAACGAGGGTAGCCTTAACGGCTATCGTCTGGGCGTCCTCGTCCATTCCGTTGTATGTGCCCTTGGGGATGACTACCTTGACGTAGAACGGGTATCCCTGGTCGTGGAGCTTCTGAACAACCTCGTCGGGAACGTTAAGGATCCTAACCGGAACCTTGACCGCTATCTGGTTGATCGCAGGTGCCGGGTAAGCTATGACGGTGAACTCTGCATCAACCTGGCCGAGAACAAGGCTCTGGGCGGCTTCTTCAAAGGTCTGGTAAACGGGCTCGATCTCATCCCATATTCCAGCGGCCTTGAGAACCCTCTCGGCGGTGGCGGCGACACCGCTTCCCGCGGCACCGACGACAACCTTCTTACCCTTGAGGTCGTAGATGGTCTTTATGTCGCTGTCGGCCCTGACGACGATCTGAACGGGCTCTGGGTAGAGAGTTCCGATGGCCCTGAGAACCTTTACCGGGTGACCCTCAAACTGGAATTTGCCTTCCCAGGCGTACCAGGTGACGTCGTTCTGGGCTATTGCAACCTGGGCCTCCCCCTTGTCGATGGCCTTACAGTTGGCGACACTGGCTCCGCTGGTAACGGCCTTGGCGGCTATCAAATCGCTCTTCTTGTTTGTAATTTTGGCAAGCATTGAGCCTATGGCAAAATAGACGCTACCTGGGCCTGAACCGGTATAGATGGTAATCTCGTATTTTCCTTCGTCGTTCTTCTGCACAATTGGCTTGCTCTCGGTTCCTGTCTGGGTTCCACCGCCTCCACCGGTACAACCGGCGGCCACTACTGCCAAGACCAAAACAAACACCAAACCAAGGGCACTCCATTTCTTCATTTTTTCTTCACCCCTTCAAATTTGACGCCCGCATGTGTGCAGGCGTCCAAGTAAGTACAAGTATTAGAGTATATGAGCACCACACTATTATATATTTTTTGGCTGATTGGAAGTTTTACAGGGTATTAAACAAAAATAAAAGTTCGGAGATTGAAAATCCTTCAGTAGTAGTACCAGATAGTCCAGTAGTCGTTCGGGTCCTCACCTATGCTCTCCAGGTACTCCAGGTACTCTTTTATGGGAACGTCCGGGTAGGTGTATAGTTTGGTCTCGCTGATGCCCTTCTCCCAGGGATGCATCAGATATATCCTGCTTCCATCGGGCCTTATCCCGACGAGCTCCCTGTCCTGCCAGGCGCGGAGGTGGTTCTTACCCATCCTGGGCACGTTGAAGACCGGCTCATCCGGCCTGAACTGTCCAGGAAGAAGCCTGGCCTCCTCCTTTCTCTCCTGAACAACCCTTGCTATTGGAACCAGGTAATCCTTCTGCTCTATCTTGCCCTTTGGATAGAAGGTGTAGTACGGGTCTATACCCACCTTCTTGAGGGCTATTCTAAGTGCAACGTTCTCAAAGCGTCTGCTGACGTTTCTCTGATAGACCAGCTGGTTGTAGATGTAGATTCCCTGTCTCCTCACCTTATAGGCCGCTTCACCCATCTCGGGTGTAACTTCGTAGGCGCTCTCAACGTGAGTTGAGATGGAAACGTTTCTCTTGCCCGGTTCTATGTACGAGCCAAGTATCTCGGCAAGGCTGTCGGTTATCCTCATTGGGACGGTCACGAAAATCCTGCTGCCCCATCTTATGTTGACGACATGGTCCATTTCGGCGAAGCGGGCCATTATTTTGTCGATGATCTTGTCGCTCAGGGCCAGCGGATCGCCACCGGTTATCAGGACGTCCATCATGGAGTCGTGCTCGGCGAACCAGTTAAGGGCCTCCTCTATCTTGTCCCATCCTGGGAAAGAACCCGCCATGAAGGGCTCAAGGACTTCCCAGTTCCTCTGGCAGTAGACACATATCTGCGGACAGGTATCGTAGGCCTTGAGGATGGCAATGGTGACGTATCTCCTTGTAACGAGGTCTATCGGAGACGTGTCGTGCTCACCCATGAAGTCAAAGTAGTACTCCCTGTCCTCACGGTGGATTATCATGTTCTTCATGTACCAGTCGGGGGGCATCACCTGCCTCCTCACCTGCCTGTCATGTAGATACGGCTCCTGGAAGTCCCAGAGGTGCAGGTAGTAGGGAGTTATTCCCCAGGGAATGTGGTACTTCACAGCGAGTTCGACCTGTTTCAGGTCATCCTCGGGAACCTTCACGATGCCCAGTTCGTTAAGCTCCCTCAGGGTCTCAAGGCCCTTCTCCCTCTTAAGAACGTGGGAAAACTGCCACTTGTAATCGAACCACTCATCCTCGGTTATTCCGAAGTATTCCATGAGCTGTTCTCTCTGCTTCTTCCTTTTCTCTATTATCTCCTTGTCAAGGCCACTTGGATACCTCTGAAGGTATCCCCGGATGTAGTTCCACTCCTTGTCGAGGTATTCAGAGCGGGCAAGGGCAGCTTTTCTTCCCTTGATCTTGCTGAAGTCCACGAACTTTATTCCAGCCGCCTCAAGCTTCGGTCCAAGCCATCCCTTGGAGTAACCACTGACGGCCGCCATCGCCCTGAAAAGATGCCTGAACTCCTCCACGAAGCCCTCAGTTATAATGCTGAGTACGTGCTTATCCCCCTTGGCGGCTTTCCATAGATACTCTAGAGTGCTGAAGCCGGCCGCTTTCTCACCATACTCGGAGATTATGTTAAGGAATACATTTATTGACTCTATCGCAAGCCATCTGTCTATGGAATCAACGCTAATCTCGCCGTTTTTATACTTCCATAGAAGTTCCTCGGCAAATTTCGAAAGCCTTTCTCTGGCCTCGTCCAGGCTTTCACTGGTGAGCAGGATTTCCTTGATTTCGGGAAGGGGTTCAAAGACCTCCAAAAACTTTTCATGAGCTATACCTTGCTTGAGGCCCCAGGGGGACTCCTCAACGTTGAAGGTCGAAATGGCACTTTCCATTTGCTTTTCCATATCCACACCCCCAATGTCTAAACACGAACATGAAGCCCCCTCAGGGACATCAATGCATATTTACCATCATTGGAGGCCATGTTTCCGCTTTTAGTGGGCTCGAAAGGATATATATACTTTACTTTTACCAGAGAGTAAAACATGACAAAATTAAAGTTTTGAACCCGAAATTATGAAAATTTTGCACATTTTCCAGCCTTAAATCTGAAAAATTGCTAAAGTTTAACTTAACATACATCAAAACAAGAAGCATTAGTTTACAAACATAGGGGTTCAGGTTTACATGAACCAACACATTTTGTCCTGCCCTTTCAGACATCGGGCATTCGGAACAAAAGGGTTATAACGACCAATCTTAAGTTCAGCGGGGGATATAGATGAAGGTTATAATGACGACAAAGGTTGACCTGGCCTCAATGAACATCATGAACAAGCTTATTGAAAACTTTGGATTCAATGAAAGCGAGGAGACCTTCGATGGAAATCCCGTGTACAAGAAAGGAGAAACGCTGATACTGACGACGAACGAGGAAATGATATACTACGATGAACTTGACAGGGCCATTGAAGAACAGCTGGGAATTAAACCAGAGATAATAGCCTTTGCCTCCAGGCACTCAAGCAAGCAAAAACTGCCCGCCCTCACGGTCCACGTAACCGGGAACTGGGGAGAGGGCATATATGGTGGGAGAGACGAGAGCCTCGCGGTTTCACAGCCTGTTGCAATGAAACTCGCCCTTCTGAAGATGAACGAACTCAACGACCTCGGCTGGACCGTCTGCTACGAAGCAACGCATCACGGTCCGAGTGAGATTGATGTGCCGAGCTTCTTCATAGAGATAGGTTCCAGCGAGGAGGAATGGGTCGTTGACAGGGCGGGTGAAATAATAGCCGAGACGATAATCTATGTGCTCGAGAACTACGAGAAGGCCAAGTTTCCGGTTGCCATCGGGATAGGGGGAGGTCACTATGCACCTAAGCAGACAAAGAGGGCACTCGAGACTGACCTGGCGTTCAGCCACATAGCGGCGAAGTACACACATCCCCTAAAGAGGGAACTCCTGCTGAAGGCGATAGAGAGAACCTCGGGGAACGTGGACGCTATATACGTTGATTGGAAGGGCAGCAAGGGCGAAACAAGGCAGATGGCTAGGGCGCTGGCCGAGGAACTGGGCTTGGAGTTCATACGTGACTAAACAATCGAAATCTTTAAAGATGTTAAGCGGGATTTTAAAATCAGCACTCGCCCTTAGCTAAATTTATATACTACCTGCCTACAAAGTGAAACAGATGTTAAATTGCCCGGAGGGTGAAAAGATGCTGAAGCTGATTGAAGACGCTATCGAAAGAACCTCTGCCGACCTTAACAAGGCCCCGGAGGCCCAAGTTCCTCAGACGGACATTGATGAGGAGCTTAAGAGGATTCTTGAGCAGATACAGGCCAAGATTTATGTCGTTGGTGTCGGCGGTGCCGGCTGTAACACCATTAACAGGATGATGCAGGTTGGTATCCAGGGTGCGAAGGTCATCGCGGTTAACACCGACGCCCAGGACCTCCTCAAGGTTCGCGCTCACAAAAAGATACTCATCGGTAAGGAACTAACCAGAGGCCTCGGAGCCGGAAACAACCCGAAGATGGGTGAAGAGGCCGCCAAGGAAAACGAGAGGGACATACGCGATGCCCTTGAGGGCGCCGACATGGTCTTCATCACCTGCGGTCTCGGCGGTGGTACCGGCACCGGTGCCGCCCCTGTCGTTGCCGAGATAGCCAAGAAGATGGGCGCCCTAACGGTCTCGGTGGTCACCCTTCCGTTCACCGTCGAGGGCATAAGGCGCATAAAGAACGCAGAATACGGCCTTGAAAAGCTAAGGAAGAACAGCGACACGGTAATAGTTATCCCGAACGACAAGCTTATGGAGGTTGCCCCGAACCTTCCGATACACATGGCCTTCAAGGTGGCCGACGAGATACTCGTCCAGGCCGTTAAAGGAATCACCGAGCTCATCACCAAGCCGGGTCTGGTTAACCTAGACTTCAACGACGTTCGCGCCGTCATGAAGGACGGCGGCGTTGCGATGATAGGTATCGGCGAGAGCGACAGCGAGAAGAGGGCCCTCGAAGCCGCCCAGCAGGCACTCAACAGCCCGCTCCTCGACGTAGATATAAGCGGTGCCAAGGGAGCGCTCATAAGCATCAGCGGAAGCGACGTCAAGCTCGAAGAGGCCCAGCAGATAATCGAGCTCGTGACCAGCAAGCTCGACCCAGAGGCCCAAGTCATCTGGGGCATCCAGCTCGACGAGGAGCTCGGCAAGATGATCAGAATCCTCATCGTCGTCACTGGCGTCAGCTCACCCTACGCCGTCGCCGAAGAGGAGACCCTCTACTACCCCGAGGAGTCAGAGAGAAAAGTTATTAAGCTCGACCTTGAGGAGCTTTGACGACCCCTTTCATTTTCAAAATTCAGCGAGGTGACGAGGGTGGCAACAAGCACGGAAAAGCTTAAAAACTTCTTCGCGGAGTCGCGGAGGGTTTTGATGGTTACAAAAAAGCCGGGAATGAAAGAATTCAAGATGGCAGCCAAGATTACCGGCATTGGAATGATACTAATCGGCCTCATTGGCCTTGTTATCCGTCTGTTCGGCTACCTCATTACTGGCTCCTGAGCCGGCAGCAGGTGATAGAAATGAGCGAAGGCAGAATCTTCACAGTACGCGTCACCGTAGGCCAGGAAGAGACCACGGCCAAGCTGATATACAGCAAGATTAAAACGTATAATCTGCCGGTCTACGCCATACTCGCCCCGTCCAAGGTGAAGGGTTACATATTCGTCGAGGCGCCCAGCAAGAGTGCCGTTGACGAGGCCATAAAGGGCATACGGCACGCAAAAGGTACCCTTCCGGGCGAGGTTAAGTTTGAGGAGATAGAGCACTTCCTTGAGGAGAAACCGGCAGTCAGCGGCTTCGAACCCGGCGACATAGTCGAGCTCATTGCCGGACCGTTCAAGGGTGAGAAGGCAAAAGTCGTAAGGGTCGACGAAGCCAAGGATGAGATAGTAGTCGAGCTCATAGGCTCAATCGTCCCAATTCCGGTCACGGTGAGGGGCGAATACGTTAGACTTATAAGCAAACGCCAGAAGGAGTGAACGGTCAACAGACAGAGGTGAGAAAAATGGCACAGGTTGTTGAGGTGCTCGTTGAGGGAGGAAAGGCTTCACCCGGACCCCCGCTCGGTCCCGCCATCGGTCCGCTCGGACTCAACGTCAAGCAGGTCGTTGATGAGATAAACAAGGCCACCAAAGACTTTGAGGGAATGCAGGTTCCCGTCAAGATCATCGTCACCGACCCGAAGAAGAAGACCTTCGAGATAGAGGTCGGTGTCCCGCCGGTCAGCCAGCTTATCAAGAAGGAGATCGGCGCCCCGAAGGGCTCCAGTGAGCCCGGCCACAGCCCGGTCGGGAACCTAACGATGGAGCAGGTCATCAGGATAGCCAAAGCCAAGCAGGAGCAGATGCTCGCGGCCGACCTTAAGGCTGCCGCCAAGGAGGTCATCGGTACGGCGCTCAGCATGGGCGTTACCGTTGAGGGCAAGGACCCGAGGGAAGTCCAGAAGGAGATTGACGAAGGCGTTTACGACGAGATTTTCGCCAACGCCGAGGAGTGAGGGAAAAGTTTAAAAATCCCTCTTTTTACGCATTTTTGACTTTTCGTTGCTTAAATCAAAAACGAAAGGAGGGCTGTAAATGGCCTTTGACAGGCAGAAACTCGTGGAAGCGGTGAAGGAGGCGAAGGCCCGGGCTAAGCCGCGCAACTTCACACAGACCGTCGAAATGGCAGTCAACCTCAAGGATATAGACCTCCGCAAGCCGGAGAACAGGTTTAAGCTTGAGGTTGTGCTGCCCCACGGTCGTGGGAAGGAGCCCAAAATCGCGGTCATCGCTGATGGTGCCGTTGCCGAGGCGGCTAAAAAGCTCGGGCTTGATGTGATTAGTGGAGAGCAGCTTGAGGAACTTGCCAAGAGCCCAAGGGAGGCAAGGAAGCTGGCGAAGAACTACGACTTCTTCATAGCGGCCGCACCGCTGATGCCAAAGATCGGTAGGTACCTCGGTAGGTACCTCGGTCCAAGGAACAAGATGCCGCAGGTAGTTCCGCCGACCATGACCAACCTTGAACCGATAGTTGCCAGGCTCAAAAAGACCGTCAGGATACAGCTCAAGAACAACCCCGTTGTGCACGCCAGGATAGGAACCGAGGACATGGATGACGAGAAGCTGGCAGAGAATGCCGAGGCCGTTCTTAACGCCATCATCAACAAGCTGGAGCGCGGCGAGAACCAAGTGAAGTCAGTGTACGTCAAGACCACCATGGGACCGGCAGTTAAGGTGGAGAGGTGAGGGAGATGGCCCACGTAGCCGAGTGGAAGAAGAAGGAAGTTGAAGAACTCGCCAACATCATCAAGAGCCACCCAGTGATAGCTCTAGTTGACGTTGCCAACGTCCCTGCCTACCCGCTCAGCAAGATGCGTGAGAAGCTCCGCGGAAAGGCACTCCTCAGGGTCAGCAGGAACACCCTCATAGAGCTCGCCATAAAGAGGGCCGCCCAGGAGCTCAACAACCCAGACCTTGAGAAGCTCATTGACTACATTCAGGGCGGAGCCGGAATCCTCGCCACCGAGATGAACCCCTTCAAGCTCTACAAGCTCCTTGAGGAGAGCAAGACCCCTGCCCCAGCAAAGCCCGGCGTGCCGGTTCCCAAGGACGTCGTGATTCCAGCGGGTCCAACCTCAATCTCACCGGGTCCCCTTGTCGGTGAGATGCAGGCTCTTGGCATACCCGCGAGAATCGAGAAGGGTAAGGTCAGCATCCAGAAGGACTACACCGTCCTCAAGGCGGGTGAGGTCATAACCGACCAGCTCGCGAGGATCCTCAACGCGCTCGGCATCGAGCCGCTGGAGGTCGGTCTCAACCTGCTCGCGGCCTACGAGGACGGCATAGTCTACACCCCAGAGGTTCTTGCGATAGACGAGAGCGAGTACATCAACCTGCTCCAGCAGGCTTACATGCACGCCTTCAACCTCTCCGTCAACACCGCCTATCCGACCAGCCAGACCATCGAGGCTATCATCCAAAAGGCCTTCCTCGGCGCGAAGAACGTCGCTGTGGAGGCTGGATACATTACCCCAGAGACAGTCGAGGACATCTTTGGCAGGGCCCTGCGTGCAGTACTGCTCATAGCGCAGGAGCTGCCTGAGGACCTGCTCGACGAAAAGACCAAAGAGCTTTTAAACCAACAGGCACAAATAGCCGTTGCCGCTCAGCCTCAGGAGGAGAAGGTTGAGGAGGCTGAGGAAGAAGAGGAGGAAGAAGAGGAAGCCTCCGAGGAGGACGCGCTCGCGGGACTGGGCGCGCTCTTCGGCTGAACTTTCCATTTCCCTCGTATCCCTGAACAAATCCGTGTGAAATGAATGAAAATGAAGATGATTGGAGGTGCGAAAAATGGAGTACGTGTATGCCGCTCTGCTGCTCCACGCCGCTGGTAAGGAGATAACCGAGGAGAACCTTAAGGCAATCCTTGAGGCTGCTGGAGTTAGCCCGGACGAGGCCAGGATAAAGGCTCTCGTTGCCGCCCTTGAGGGCGTCAACATCGACGAGGTCATCGAGAAGGCCGCCATGCCGGTTGCCGCTCCGGTGGCAGTTGCCGCTGCCCCGGCCGCTGAGGCTCCGGCTGAGGCCCAGGAGGAGGAAGAGGAGGAAGAGGAAGAGGAGGCCAGCGAGGAGGAGGCCCTCGCCGGTCTCGGAGCCCTCTTCGGCTGAAATCCCTTCCCTTTTTGTCCGCCCTCCGGCGGACGTTTAACCACTTTTCTTTGCAGTAATTCGCCACCGTTAAATAACATGAATTCCATAATTCTCCGGTGGTTTCCATGCCCATAACCCTTGAAAAAACGGGTGGCAAACCCCTCAACGAGGCCCTCCAGGAGATGGGGATGGCCTCCAAGGTGATGATTCTTGAGGAGCTTATGACAGTCTATATCGAATGGGTCAGCATGGTTAGTGAAGTTCTCGTCGGTCCGTACGGGCTGAGGAAGAACATCGGGGCCTACCGCGTCGATGCCCATTACAAGATTATGAACACGATGGGGAAGGTTTACGCAACCAGCGAGGCCTACAAAGCGCTTGACGACCTCATAAGAAGCCTAACTCAGGAATGAGACCCTTTCATTTTTTTGGTATTAGGTTTTATAGCCACTCCGGCTTTGCAATTCTATTACTGGCTTCAACTTCAAATCCACAGCCATATGCTTCTCGCGTCCGAAGGACACCTTGTGGGGAACACTGTGAAACCCGTGAGTCGCAGACTTTGCTCAAAATTTCGCCAAGCGAAAGTTTGTATTTCTGGCGGGCCCGGCGGGATTCGAACCCGCGACTACCGGCTCCGAAGGCCGGCGCCATGTCCCCTAGGCCACGGGCCCTCGGAAGTGTTTTAAGGGGCGGCAAAATAAAGCTTGCGGTGGTTGGCAATGATGCTCCCGGACTGGAAAATCAGGAAGGAAATTCTCATCGAGCCGTTCAACGAGAAGTCCCTCCAGCCGGCGGGCTACGACCTGCGGGTTGGCCGGGAGGCATACATAAACGGGGAACTCATCGACGTGGAAGGGACCGGAAAAGTCGTGATTCCCCCCAAGACGTACTCCCTCATCCTGACCCTTGAGCGTGTCAGGCTCCCGGATGATGTGATGGGCGACATGAAGCTCAGGAGCAGCCTCGCCAGGGAAGGTCTCCTTGGCTCATTCGCATGGGTCGATCCCGGCTGGGACGGCAACCTCACCCTTGGAATATACAATGCCTCCTCTGAACCGGTTGAACTCGCCTACGGAGAGCGATTTGTTCAGATAGCCTTCATCAGGCTGGAGGGACCTGCGAAAAATCCCTACAGGGGGAACTACCAGGGGAGCCAGCATCTCGCGCTTTCGAAGCGGAAGGTAAAATAACCAAATCTGCCCATTGACCCTCGTTCCATTTCTTGGAACATCCTCTGGCAGATAGAAATCAACCCGGATTTTTCTGGTTTCCAATAATCGATATTTCCAGCCATAATCGGATTATGGGCGCGAGAAGGCACCATCCAGGTGAGGCCCTCTATAGAATGTTCTGCTTTTATCGGGTTACCTATCGCCGGGAATGCTAATAAAAATATTCCACTGGTCAAGCCGATTGTATGCAAAGGCGCATTGGCTATCTGGCCGACGTAGACGGCTCTATTTACCGAAAGGTTTATATATCTCCATTTCCTTAAAGAATACCGAAAAACTCTTCCCGGAGGTGTTGTGAATGGCTGAGTTGCCGATTGCCCCGATTGACAGGCTTATAAGGAAGGCCGGCGCTGAGAGGGTCAGCGAGGAGGCCGCCAAGGTCCTCGCCGAGTACCTCGAGGAGTACGCTGTTGAGCTTGCTAGGAAGTCCGTCCAGTTCGCCAGGCACGCCGGCAGAAAGACCGTCAAGGCCGAGGACATCAAGCTCGCCATCAAGGCTTGAAGGCCTTTGGCTTCTTTTACTTCCCATTTCTCAACCGTTAGCGTTTTAAGTCCCTTCTCCAGGCTTCAACCATGCCGGAGATAGCCGTCCGAATGACCAAGCGCAACCACAACGCCTTCGTACATCTTCTCGGTGCCTTGGAAAGTCAGGGCTTCGACTTGAGCGAGCTTCTGATATCCAAGGACTTCAGGGAAATACTGAAAGCCCGGCCGAAGGTGGTTCTTTATTCATTCTTCACAGAGGAGATTTGGGGCCCATTGCCCGAGGAGGTCAGGCTGCTGAAGGAAAAGGGCGCCCTTCTCGTTGCCGGTGGCTACCACGCGATAGCGATGCCCAAACATACGCTCAATCAGCTCGGGTTTGACGTAGCGGTTATCGGGGAAGGGGAGGAGGTCCTTTACAGGCTACTCGCATTGCTGAAAAAGACAGAATACCGTGTTACAAGGGAGTTCCTTGACATCAAAGGCCTCGCCTTCCACCTCAACGGCGAGTTCGTCTTCACAGGCTTCGCAAAGGTGGAGGACTTCTGGCGCTTTCCACCGTACCCAGAAAGCGTTCGACTTATCTCTCCGATAGAGATAACGCGCGGTTGCCCCTTCGGCTGCTACTACTGCCAGACGCCCTACATCAAGGGGCTCCGGATGAGGCACAGGCCCATAGACCAGATTGTAAAATACTCCCGCAGGATGAAGGACATGCGCTATATAACCCCCAACGCCTTTGCTTACGGCTCACCGGGTGCGATACTGAAACTCAACAAGCTTGAGGCCCTTCTAAAGGCTCTCCAGCCCCTAAGGAAAGAGGGCAGGAGGCTCTTCTACGGGACCTTTCCGAGCGAGGTCCGGCCTGAGTTCGTCATCCCGGAGACGCTGGAGCTCCTCATCGACTATGCAGACAACAAGAGGTTGGCCATAGGTGCTCAAAGCGGTGACGATGCGATGCTCAAAGCCATGCACCGGATTCACCGGGTGGAACACGTCCAGCGGGCAGTTGACTACATGCTCGAGTACGGCTTCGAACCGGTGGTTGACTTCATCGTGGGCCTGCCGAACGAGAGCGAGGAGAGCCAGAAAAAGAGCATCGAGCTTATGAGGTGGATAATGAGAAAGGGTGGAAAGGTTCGCGCCCACTACTTCATGCCCCTCCCAGGAACCCCCTGGGCGCGCTGTAAGCCTTCACCTCTGAGCGAGGAGATGAAGCGCTTCCTGGGCAGGATGGCGGCTAAGGGGAAGATAGAGGGCTCGTGGGGCAAGCAAATTGAACTCTCAAAACGGCTCCAGAAGCTCATGGACGAGTTCTACGAGGAGCCAATGAGCCATACAGTGCCCGTGCACAACGTCTGCTGAGGTAGACAGGAAGGGGTCAAAAATTATCCAATAAGCTTATAACCCCATTCCTTCGTTACCTAACCGACGGCAATATGTACGCCGAAAACTATAAAAGATTCCTGGAGCTTATAGATAAACTGCGAGAGTTTGAGGGAGCCCTCATCGTGGAGGGCCCGCGAGACGAGGTGGCTCTGAGGAATCTGGGGGTCAGGGCGGAGATAATAAGGCTCTCCCGCCTGCCTTTAACGGAAGTTGCGCTCATCGCGTCATCACATAAAGAGGTCATGATACTTACAGACTTCGACAGAAAGGGGGAAGAACTCGCAAGGAAGCTCCTCCGATATATGGAGGGCTATCCCTGCAGGGTTGATGCAGAGACGCGCAGAGAGCTCAGGAGAATAGCAAAGAAGGACATCAAAGGGATTGAGGACCTCTACGGTCTCTACCTTAAGGTCGTCTCCGTTTCTGACCCCCACTTGGAGGGGATTCGATGAAGAGGAAGAAGACAGTGCTTCACCACATTTTGGCTGAAAAGCAAAAGTTTGAAAAACGGAAAGAAGGTGGTGGTATGTCAGCCAAGGACGAGTTTGGAACCACGAAATACGTGATATATGCGGAGTTTGAAGCGAACGGAATTGTTGAAAGGCCCGACGTCGTTGGTGCTATTTTTGGTCAAACTGAGGGCCTTCTGGGTGACGATCTCGATTTAAGGGAACTCCAGAAGACCGGTAGGATTGGAAGGATAAGGGTTGAGGTTCACACGAAGGCCGGAAAGACCTACGGAACTATAACCGTCCCGTCGAGCCTCGACAGGGTCGAGACGGCCATCCTCGCGGCCGCTTTGGAGACCATAGACCGCGTCGGTCCGGCCGAGGCCAAGATAAAGGTCCTCCGCATTGAGGACGTTCGTGCAACCAAAAGGAAGTACATAATAGAGAGGGCCAAGGAGATACTCGAAAGCCTTATGGAGCAGGAGATTCCGGAAACGCAGGAGCTCACGGAAGAGGTCAAGAAGGCGGTAAGGGCGAAGGAGCTCATAGAGTACGGTCCGGAGAAGCTTCCAGCCGGTCCGCACGTGCCGTTCTCTGACTCAATCATAGTCGTTGAAGGAAGGGCCGACGTGCTCAACCTCCTCAAACACGGCATAAAGAACGCCATAGCCGTTGAAGGAACCTCCGTTCCGGAGACGATAATCAAGCTCAGCAAGGAGCGCATCGTTACGGCCTTCACAGACGGCGACCGCGGCGGCGAGCTCATACTCAAGGAGCTCCTGCAGGTTGCAGATGTAGACTACGTGGCCCGCGCCCCTGAGGGCAAAGAGGTTGAGGAACTGACCAAGAAGGAGATAGTCAAGTCCCTCAGGAGCAAGGTTCCGGCCGAGCAGGTCATAACGGAGATATTCTACAAGGGCAGGAACTTCTACGACGTTATCAAGGAAAAGGAGAAGGCAAAGGGCAGGGAGGAAAAGAGGGAATCCAAACCGCCCGCACAGGTAGTGGCACCGGCACAGCCACAGAAGGTCGAGGAGAGGAAGCACCAGCCCGAGCCCAAGAAGGAGGAGCGCATAATAAAGCCCATTCAGCAGCCAAAGCCGAGCGAGCTCGACGAGTTCGGCGAGTTCATAGAGAAGGTCAAAGCCTCCAAGGAGTCCATGGCACTTCTCCTCGACAAGGACAAGAACATCGTCGCCGAGATACCTGTCAGGGAGCTAACTAACCAGCTCAAGGAGCGCAAGGACATCTACGCGGTGGTTTTCAACGGCGTTATAACCCAGAGGCTTATAGACACGGTGAGCGAGAGCGGTGTCAAATACCTAGTGGGCGCAAGGAAGTACAACGTCGTCAGAAGGCCGATAAACCTCAAGATAGTTACCTTCGCGGAGTGAGCTCCGCCCTCCTTTTCCCCCCATTCTTGAGGACTAACTTTATAACCACTCCCACCTTTCTCCCCCCGGTGAGGAGAATGAACGTGGAGGAGCTCATACTGAAGTACGCGCTCATAAACGCTTACACCCACAAAGGGAAGGCAAACCCAAAGGCTGTTATAGGAAAGGTTCTCGGCGAGAATCCGGAGCTGAGGCCTAAGGCGAAAGAGATAATCCCCCTCGTGAACGAAATTGTTGAGAGAGTTAACGGCATGAGCATCGAGGAGCAGGAGTCAAAGCTAAAGGAGATTTACCCGGAGTTTTTCGAGGCCAAGAAGGAGAAGAGGGAAGAGAAGAGGGGCCTTCCACCCCTCCCGAAGGCCGAGAAAGGAAAGGTCGTTACACGCTTCGCCCCCAACCCCGATGGAGCCTTCCACCTCGGGAACGCGAGGGCGGCCATTCTCAGCCACGAGTACGCGAGGCTCTACGGCGGCAAGTTCATACTCCGCTTCGACGACACCGACCCGAAGGTCAAAAGGCCGGAGCCAATCTTTTACGAGTGGATCAAGGAGGACCTGGAATGGCTTGGCTTCAAGATAGACGAGATACACATCGCCAGCGACAGGCTCGAAATCTACTACGACTACGCTGAGAAGCTCATCAGGATGGGAAAAGCATACGTCTGCACCTGTGAGCCGGAGAAGTTCCGTGAGCTAAGGGACAAGGGCATCGCCTGTCCCCACAGGGACGAGCCCGTTGAGGTCCAGCTGGAGCGCTGGAGGAAGATGCTGAACGGAGAGTACAAAGAGGGCGAAGCAGTGGTGAGGATAAAGACCGACCTCAATCACCCCAACCCTGCAGTAAGGGACTGGCCGGCGCTCAGGATAATTGACAACGCCAACCACCCGCGCGTGGGTGACAAGTACCGCGTCTGGCCGCTCTACAACTTTGCCTCGGCCATAGACGACTATGAGCTTGGCGTTACCCACATCTTCCGCGGACAGGAGCACGCGGAGAACGAGACAAGGCAGCGCTATATCTACGACTATTTCGGCTGGGAGTACCCGGTCACGGTTCACCACGGAAGGCTGAGTATAGAGGGGGTAATCCTCAGCAAGTCGAAGACGAGAAAGGGAATCCAGGAGGGCAAGTACCTCGGCTGGGACGATCCGAGGCTTGGAACCATTCGTGCCCTGAGAAGGCGCGGTATAAGGCCAGAGGCAATAAGGGAACTCATCATCGAGGTCGGGCTGAAGAGGAGCGACACGACAATAAGCTGGGACAACCTCGCGGCTATAAACAGGAGGATTATCGAACCAATAGCCAACCGCTACTTCTTCGTCGCCGACCCGATTCCGATGTGGGTTGAAGGTTATGAGGAGGAATTCACGGCCGAGATACCGCTCCACCCCGATTATCCGGAGAGGGGCGTTAGAAGGCTTAAATTCACACCTGGGAAACCGGTCTACGTCTCAAAGGACGACATGGAGCTCTTCAAGCCCGGCAACTTCGTAAGGCTCAAGGACCTCTTCAACGTCGAGATAATCGAGGTGAGCGAAGAAGGGATTAGGGCAAAGTTCCACAGCGTCGAGTACGAAATAGCTAGAGAACACCGCTGGAGAATGGTCCACTGGGTCACCGAGGGGAAGCCCTGCGAGGTTCTCGTCCCGGAGGGAGACGAGCTGATTGTCAGAAAGGGTCTCTTGGAGAGCGGCGCTGAGCTCAAGGTCGATGAGGTAGTCCAGTTCGAGCGCTTTGGCTTCGTCAGAATAGACGAGGTCGGGGAAAAGGTCGTGGCGATATTTGCCCACAAGTGACCTTTTAAAATTTCAAAAGGGACGGGGCTACTCCAGGCCCCTCCACTTTACAAGACCCAGCAGGAACCTGTGGGGCAGCTTCTCGTGGTGCGGATAAACGCGGAGCGCGTAGTGCCAGCAGGGGTCGCCAAAGTGCCTCAGGGCAGTTCCCTCGTAGGCGTATAGCCACCGGTTGCCGCCGAGGTCCTTAGGGTGTCTGAGCTCTATGATGTAGGGCTTCTCAACATGGTAGCCCTCAGCCTTGACGCCGTAGTAGAGCTCGACCCTTACGTCTTCCGGATTAAGGCCGTCAAGGTAAACGGTAACCTCAAGGCCCCCCCGGTCATCTCTGACCTTAACTGCCTCTATCACGACGTTGTTCCACGATGCGGTAACACGGTCCTTCCATGCGGCTATTTCCCTGGTTCCACGGTAGTTCTCGCGGGTAAGCCATATGTGGTTGCTCATGGCCTTGGCGTAGAACCTGCCGACGTACTCCTTGACCATCCGGTGGGTGCTGAAGCGAGGTGCGATGCTCTTGATGCTCTCCTTCATCATGTATATCCATCTCTCCCTGTTGCCGTAGTAGGTCGGGATTATCTCCCTCTCAAGGAGATCGTAGAGGGCATGGGCATCCTTGACATCATCAACCTCAGTCTCCGGTTCCGTGCTCTCCTCTCCAATGACCCAGCCGTTCTTGCCGTTGTAGCCCTCAACCCACCAGCCATCGTAGATGCTCGCGTTGAGGACGCCGTTCAGACCGGCCTTCATGCCGCTGGTCCCGCTGGCTTCCATCGGCCTGCGAGGCGTGTTGAGCCAGACATCAACTCCGGCAACCATCAGCCTGGCGCTTCCCATGTCGTAGTTCTCCATCACGAATATCTTGCCCCGGAACTCGGGCATCTGGCTGACCTCGTAGACACGCTTGAGGAACTCCTTTCCGGCCTCGTCCATTGGATGGGCCTTTCCGCCGAAGACCAGATAAACCGGCCTTTCGGGGTCGTTGAGAATTCTCTTCAGCCGCTCAAGGTCGGTGAACAGAAGGGTCGCACGTTTGTAGGTCGCGAAGCGCCTGGCAAAGCCTATTATGAGTGCGTTCTCGTCCATATCGGGTAACGGGTCGTCTGTGCCAAGGCGCTCGTTCCGCCTCATGACCTTTCTCCTGAGGAACTCTATGAACTGTCTCTTGGCCTCAAGGTGGGCCTCCCAGAGTTCCTCATCGGGTATCATCTCAACGGCGTACCATAGACCCTCAAGGTTCGTATGCTCGCGCCAGATCTTGCCGAGATAACGGTCGAAGAGCTTCCTCATTTCGTTGTGAACCCAGGTCATGGTATGGATTCCGTTGGTGATGCCCTCGATGGGTATCTCGTCTATCGGGACGTCGGGCCAGAGGTCCTTCCACATTCTCTTGCTGACCTCGGCGTGGAGCTGGCTCACGCCGTTGACGTAGCTCGATGTCCTTATTGCCAGGAGGGTCATGTTGACCTGGTCACCTTCCCTGCCGAGCTCAAGGAGCTCCTCCCTCCCCTCAAGGAACTTGGCAAGGCGCTTCCGAACTTCCTCAATCGGGAACCTGTCGTGGCCCGCTGGCACGGGCGTGTGGGTAGTGAAGATGGTTGTTCCCCTGACTATGCTGAGAGCCTCTGTGAACGTGGGGCCATCCTCCATGTACCAGGCGATCCTCTGGAGGTTTGCAAAGGCTGGATGGCCTTCGTTAAGGTGAACCACGCCTGGTTCTATGCCGAGGGCTTTCAGGAGCCTCATACCACCGATTCCAAGGAGGATCTCCTGCTTTATCCTCTTGTCTATCTCCGCGTTGTAGAGGTAGTCGCATATCGTCCTGTCGTCGGCACCGTTTTCAGGCACGTCAGTATCGAGGAGGTATATCTTCACCCTCCCCACGGTCACCTCGAAGGCCCGAGCGTAAACTATCCTGTCCTCTATGGGAACCTCCACCAGCAGAGGTCTTCCGTCCTTGCCGAGAACGGGTTTAATCGGCATCTCTCCGGGTTTATACTCCGGGAAGACTTCCCTCTGCCTGCCGTCCTTCTCTATCTCCTGCCGGAAGTAGCCGTGCTTGTAGAGAAGGCCAATCGCGATGAAGGGCAAGCCAAGGTCGCTGGCGGTCTTGACGTGGTCCCCGGCCAGTATGCCCAGCCCGCCGGAGTATATCGGCAGACTCCTGCTTATGCCGTACTCCATGCACAGGTACACTATCGGACGGTCCCACTTTGGGTAATTCGTGGAGAACCACGTGGACTGTGGATTCATGTAGCTCTCAAACTGGTCCATGACGAGTTCATAGAGGTTCATAAAATCGTCATCTTTGAGAAGCTCGCGAAGGCGGCTCTGGGGGACGTCGAGGAGAAGCTTAACCGGGTTCTTGTGCTCCGTCCAGAGCTCCGGGTCTATGTACTCCCACAGCTTTGTTGCGCGCCGGTTCCAGCTCCACCAGTAGTTGTAGGCCAGCTCCGCAAGATCCTTCAGGGGATGCGGAAGCTTCTCCCTGATTACATCCTGGGTACAGGTGTCAAGTTCAACCATGGCAACCACCCGTGTATCATCTTGGGTGATACGTAATCGGCACTAACCTTAAAAAGCCTTGCCGCTCGGCGTTCGACGAAAAGAGGAGAAGAAAAGCTCACTCCCCTTCGAGGACGAAGGGGCTGATGTAGTCCCCGTACTTTTCCCGGGCCTCAAGGAGCCTCTCCCGCTCCTCCTCAAGAACCCGGAAGAGCTCCTCCGGAACCTCTTTGACCTGCTCGCGGTAGATCTTCTCTATCCTGTCAATCTTGGCGAGAAGCTCCGGAACCCTGATGGTGAACTGCTTCTCGTAGGCCTCCCGACTGTACTCCTTGTTGAGAACCTCTCTGAAGAGTCTCGCAAGGTCCTCGTACCTTGGAATGTAGCCTATCGGCGTCTCTATGGCATCGACGTCGCCGTGAACCCTAAGCTCCATCCATTTGAGCCAGACAGCCTTGTCGAGCTTGTGGTTGAGCCAGTTGCCGTTCTCATCACGCAGGAAGTAGTTGACGGCGAATATCTTCGGCGCCTTTCTGAGTTTCTTCTCGAACTCAAGGTAGTTCTCGATGTACTCCCCGAGCGGGACGCTTATGAAGTCGAGTATGGCCATGGGGTTGAAGGCCCTTATTCCTTCCTTCCCGAGCGTTGCCGCTGTGGTCTCGCTCTCAAGGGCGGCACCCATCGTTATGACGCCGTGCTTCCAGTCGAAGGCCTCCCTCACCGGCGGCCAGGTGTCCTTGTCGCGGCCCCCGAATATCATGCCACCGACCTCAACGCCACACGGGGCCTCAAGGGCCTCCATGTCAACGTTCGGGAAGTGCTCCAGCGAAACGGTGAAGCGCGCGTTCTTGTGGCTGGGAGGTATCTCGTTTCCTTCAGCGTCCCTCTTTCCACGCCACCATTTTCCGCTGTGGTTTTCACCCTCGTCCGGAATCTCAATTCCCATCTCGTTCCAGTAGGGCTTTCCGTCGTTGATGAGCACATTGGAGAAGATAATCTCGACCGGCGAATGGAGAACCTGCCATATTATCGGGTCGTCCTCCGGGTTCACGCCCTGTATTATTCCAAAGACACCCTTCTCAACGTTCGCTCCCCTCGCAACGCCGTTGAAGGGCATTATAAATGTCAGGTCATCGCCGACGATGTTCTCCCAGCTGATCATGGCCGTGGATGTCTTTCCGCACATGCTCGGGTAGGCGCCGGTGAAGTAGGTCTTCCTGCCGTTGGGCCCATTCACACGCATGAGGAACATGTGCTCGCTGAGCCAGCCTTCCCTGACGGCGCGCTGTATGGTGAGCCTGAACGCGAGCTTCTTGAGGCCGATGGTATTGCCGCCGTACTGGGTGTTGACGGAGTAGACGGTTTCTCCGGCGAGGTCTATGTAAATGCGCCTCTTATCAAGGTTCTTGCTCGTTTTCCTCTCGTCCAGCTCCCCGGCGGAGTGGACGAAGCGGAAGAACCTGGCCTGGCTGCCGAGTCTCTTAAACTCCTCGTAGCCCTTCCGGTAAAGGATGAACTCGGAGTGGGCCACATAGGCCGAATCTGTGAGCTGAACGGCCGGAATCGTGAAGACCGAGTTCCTCGGTCCGAGGACGAAGAAGCACACGAAGAGCTCCTTGCCGCGCATAACACCCTTCATTAGCTCCCGTATCTCTCTGAGACCCTCGTCCCTGTCCTTGGTGTTGAGGAAGGGAATCTCCTTTCCACCTAGAACGAGAAGCTTGGTGTTGGCCTTGTCCCTGGCCTGGTCGTAGTAGTTGTCGTAGTGAACCGTGTGGTTCGGAGTTTCGAGGAGCCTTTCCTCCCCATAGTAGAGGGCCTTCCAGCGGACGTAGTGTTCGTCCTCCTCGCTATCGGTGCAGACGAAAACCTTATCCGGCTCAAGCCATTCGATCCATTCCGCCAGAAACTCGTGGAGTTCGGGATTGTTTATCGCCCTGATTTTCTCAAACTGTTCTCTGTCGAGGAGCCTTTCGAGTCTCTCCAAGGCGTTCATAATATCGCCTCCGAGGAGAGTTGGATTTAAACTTAAAAATTCTTCGTCGTTGTGACCAGAGAAAAGTCCAATTCCGACCTTCCATTGACTCAATCCTTCAGAAAAAGTGAACCGGTCGTCACAACGACAGGTGTTGAATGCACAAATTTAGTGACCGATGTCCATATGCCTACCTCAGGCGCAAAGTATATTAACTAGCGGTGATATACTCCAATGGTGCGCGTAATGAAGGCAGTGATTTTGGCCGGGGGCAGGGGAACACGGCTGCTACCGCTGACGGTTTACAGGCCAAAGCCCATGATACCGTTCTTCAACAGGCCTCTGATGGAGTACACCGTCCAGAGCCTCGTGAAAGCGGGTGTCGATGAGGTCTACGTCCTGGTTGGGTACCTCAAGGAGCGCATAATGGACTACTTCGGCGACGGCAGTGATTGGGGAATCCGGATACACTATTCCAACAAGGACAACGTGAAGCTCGGGACGGCCGGGGCCACCAAAAAGGTGGTCAAGAAGATGGACGAGGCGTTCTTCGTCGTTTCGAGCGATGTGCTCACGAACCTGGACCTGAGGGCACTGTACGATTATCACCTTCAAAAAAAGGCCCTCGCGACGATAGCCCTCTCACGGGTTGAAGATCCTACCCAGTACGGCATAGCAATAATAAACGAGGAAGGCAGGATACTCCGCTTTAAGGAGAAGCCAAAGCCGGAGGAGGCCTTCAGCAACCTCGTCAATGCCGGCATTTACGTCTTCGAGCCCGAGGCCTTTGACCTCGTCCCAAAGGGCAAGAACTTCGATTTCTCCAAAGACCTGTTCCCCAGGATGCTTGAGAACGACCTGCCACTCTACGGGTTTCCGTTCAGCGAGTACTGGAACGACGTTGGAAGGCCGTCGAGCTACCTCCAGGCCACTGAGGACGTTTTTCTGGGCAGGCTGGTTCTGCCGGGCCTGAAAACCGAGAGCCTCAAGGGCAATCTGGAGTACGGTGGGGCCCTCATAACCGGCAGACGCTGTGTTCTGAGGCGGCCCGAGGTAAGGGGCTTCGCGGTGCTCGGAGACGACGTGGAGATAGGCAGAAACGTTAAAATAGAGCGTTCGGTGATATTTTCAGGGGCCACCATAGAGGAGGGTGCAGAGATTAAGGAGGCCATAATAGGAGAGAACGTTCACATAGGCAAGGGTGTTGTTATACAGCCCGGTAGTGTTATAGGGGACAACACGCTCATTGAGGACTTCAGCAAGATCGGCTCCAACGTCAAGATTTGGGTGGAGTCGAGGATTGGTAAGGAGAGTATAATACTCCCGGATTGAGGTGGTGGAAGTGGAAGTGTACTACTCCCAGAGGTTCAACCCCGAGGAGCTCGCCCTTCTCGGAAGGGCCATAGGAACGATATCCCACGGGACGATAATAGTCGGAAGAGACGGCAGGGCGATATCCAGATACGGGAAACGAGCGATGGTGGTCGGAATCGTCAGCACAGGTTCCACCATAATGGACGTCCGTCTGATTCCGCTGATAGCATTAAAGGACTTTGCCCACAGAAAGGGACTTCCGCTGGCTTACGTCTACTACTACGGTGGCGTCAGGGTTTATGTCAGCGGCATAGACAGCGACGAGATAGGGGCAATAATGGAGAGTAAGAGCTTCATAGAGGCCCAGCCAAACGACATCGGTGCAACGGTGTACTACCCAAACGCCCTCGACGACTTCCTTCACGAGGTCTTCAAACACTACAACTTCCGCATCGATGGCAAGGCCCTCGTTGATGCCATGAATACACCGGCTGTGCTCTTCTTCCCGAGGATGAGTGACCACTTCGGCTTCGAGGCCGAGCTGATGAACGACATGATGACGAGCTACCTGCCGCCGAAGCCCAAGGAGGTCTTCATGCACAAACTCCAGAAGGGGGACTATGACTTTGGGCTGCGCTTCAGACCGGAGGGTATCGTTGAGTTCTACAGGGACGGGGAGGAGTTCGAGTTCGGAAGCATGTGGAAGCTCCTGGACCATATGAAGAAGAACCTTTGAATTTTTGCCCTCCCTTTTAAACCTTCAAAAAATCTTTAAGAGAAAAGCGTTAAAAGGGTGGGACCAGTTATAATTCTCCGTTCATTTTGGGGGTGACGTCTGTGGGAACATTCATAGTCATTGAGGGCATCGATGGTGCAGGCAAGTCAACTCAGGCTAGGCTTCTGGCGAAGTGGTTCGAGGAAAGAGGCTACGACGTGGTTCTAACCAAGGAGCCAACGGATACCGCCTTCGGGAAGCTGATAAGGAAGCTGGTTCTCACCGGTGGGCGAGAAGGCATAATAGATGGAGCTAGAATAAGCCACGAAGCGGAGGCACTTCTCTTTGCCGCCGACAGGGCGGAGCACGTTGCCAAGCTGATAAAGCCTTCAATTGAGGCAGGAAAGGTTGTAATTTCGGACCGCTACTTCTACTCCTCACTCGCCTATCAGTGGGCGAGGGGGCTCGACCTTGAGTGGCTCATTGACCTCAACAGATTCGCCGTAAGGCCGGACCTCGTGATTCTCCTCGATCTGCCGGTGAAGGAGAGCATGAAGCGCATAAACGGGCGGAGCATAAAGACCGAGTTCGACAAGATAGCGGAACTCCAGAAGAAGGTGCGCGAGAACTACCTCAAGCTCGCGGAGCGCTTCCCGGAGATGAGGATAGTCAATGCCCTCGCGAGCGTGGAGGATATCCACAACGACATAGTGGCGCTGGTTGAGCACGAACTCTTCAAGAAGTGATGGGGTCGGCCAGTGCCAGTCTCTTCATCCGGTAGCGATCAGACCGGTAAACGCTCTTCATCCCCCTTCTTTCCTCGACGGATTCTTTTTAAAGGTTGAGGCGAACCCTTTTTCGGCCGATGACGAGCGTTAGCCACGCTGAAAGGTGAGGAGAAGAGGGTTAGCCGAGGCCTTAAACGTTTCACGTCTGTTTCATGTATTTTACCCGCGGTCGCATGTTCCTCAAGGAGTTTCCGTGTCTCGGAAGTCCCCGTCTCAAGCGATCAAGGAGAAAATTGCCCCGTGAGATTTACTCTGAGTTTCAGAATTCCTTGTAGTTTTATATCACTTGAGTGCATTTTCATTATCGGGTGAGTGCATGAAAGCCCTTGACATCAAGAGACTGAGAAAAAGCTATGGTGATTTTCTGGCGCTGAAGGGCATCGACCTAGAGGTGAACGAAGGGGAGGTTTTCGCACTCCTCGGGCCCAACGGTGCCGGAAAAACCACACTGATAAGGATTCTCGCGGAAGGGCTAGGCTACGATTCCGGGGAGATAAGGGTTTTCGGTGAGCCCCTCTCAAAGAAGACCGCCAGGCTGATAGGCTACGCTCCCCAGGAGAGCATAGCCTACGACCTCCTGACTGTGGAGGAGAACCTGCGCTTCTACGCCGACCTCTACGATGCGCCCAGGGAGCGCGTGAGGGAGCTCATCTTGGAGTTCTCCCTCCCGGCAAAGAAAAAGGTCAAGGAGCTGAGCGACGGCTTCAAGAGGCGCCTCAATCTGGCGATAGCACTACTCTACGAGCCGGAACTTCTAATCCTCGATGAGCCGTCGGCGGGACTGGACGTGCCCTCGCGGAGGGAACTCTGGGAGGCCATAGGAAGGCTCCGCGAAGGGGGAAAAACTATACTCCTCGCGACCCACTACATGGAGGAGGCTGAAGCCCTCGCCGACAGGGTGGCGATAATGAACGAGGGGACTGTGATAGCCGTCGGAACCCCGGAGGAACTGAAGTCCTTAGCTGGGGAAGGGAGTGTGATACACGTCGAGGGCATCCTGAGGGGCACGGAGCGCGTGAAAGAAGAGTTCCCAAGGACGATAGAGCGTGAAGATGAACTTAGAATTGCCGTAGAAGATTCAAAAACCGCCCTGCCGAGGATTGTGGAGCTCCTCGTGGAGGCGGGGAGCAAGATACGGACGATAAGGGTTGAGGAGCCGACGCTTGAGGACGTTTTCCTGAAGCTCACCGGGAGGGGGCTGGAATGAGGGGGAGAATCATCAGGGCCATAGTGGAGAAGGACCTGAGGGAGACAGGGCGGGAAAAGATGGCGCTCTTCTGGATATTCGTCTTTCCGCTGATGTGGATCACCCTGCTCGGAGGGATATGGGGTGGCCACAACCCGCCGATAAGCATAGACGTCGGCGTCGTCTACTCCAACGAGAGCGCCCAGTTCAGCGCGACCGACGTCGTGAACGTAATGGAGAACGTGACGATGGAGGGGGTTCACGTCTTCAGAGTCAAAACCTACCCCAACGAGAGCGCAGGGATAGACGCCGTTAAGGCAGGAAGGGTCGACGTTCTCCTGGTCTTTCCGGATGGTTTTGGAAAGAACGTTTCGAGTGGTCTTCAGGGCAGGATTTACGCCTACTTCGACAGGAGCGACCCACAGAACTACCAGATAGTCAGCGGGGTTATAAAGGGCTTCTTCTCGGAGTTCGAGAAGAGGATGGTTGAGAGAAGGCTGAACATCACCCTGAGCTACATGGAGGGGTACATCCCAGATGAAGGGACGGGAAACCTCACGATGGACGATGTCAGGGGATACATGCTCGGGCTTACGAATCCCCTCGAACTGGAGGAGAGGGAGGTTAAGGGAGAAGCTCCCTCAGCCATTCAATTCTACGTCACGAGCTTCATAGGGATACAGTTCCTCTTCGCAACAATGCTCACCATTTCCTCGCTCGTTTTTGTGGAGATAGAGAAGGGCACGCTGAGGCGCATAGCGGCCTCGCCGGCAACGGCCTGGGACTTCCTGGTCGGAAAGATGCTCTCCACGTTCATCATCATAACGGTGAGCATACTGATAGGCATAGCCTACGCGAGGCTGGTCTTTGGGGAAACGGTCTTTCCGAGTTCCCTGGGATGGGCGATAATATTCTTCGCCGCAGTCTTCTCGATGAGCCTGGGGCTGGCCATAGCCATGGGCACGAGGAGCATGAGGGCAACAAACGCGATAGTCAACCTCATCTCGATGCCCCTTCTTTTCCTGGCGGGCATCGTCATCCCGGCGAGCGTACTCCCGGAGTGGGCGAGGCCCATAGCGGACTACTTCCCCCTCGGAACGGCCCTCAAAAGCCTCCGCCTCCTGGAGCTCTACCACAGGCCGACGAGTGAGATCCTTCCGGACGTTGCGTGGGTGGCCGTGAGCAGCTTTGGCATGCTGCTGGTGGCGATACTCCTCTACAACTGGGCGGTCAGGAGGCTTGAGTGAGGAATAAAGAAACGCTAACCCATCCACTTCCCAAGGAATTCTCTAACTTTTCCTTTCCATTCCTCGGGATGGAACTTGAGCGTCCTCACGTGGGGGACGTCGGTGACCCAGAGCTCGACGGAGGGGTTTATTCGCTTGTTCCGCTCGTAGAACTTCTTAACTTCTTCAACCTTCACGAGGGGATCGTTTTCACCGGCTATCAGGAGGAGGGGTTTTCTGACCCTGTCGGAGTACTCTATGGGGTGGACCTCTTTCCCGCCACTGAAGAGCTTTATGAAGGGCTTGACGAAGTGGTAGAGCCACTCGGGGAGCTTTGCAAAATATCTCAACCCCCTCGCACCGGTTCTGTCAATGTACATCGGCGGACTGTCAGCGACACCGCAGCAGATTTCCCCGACCTCGGCAAGTGCGCGTATGGTGACTATGCCCCCCATCGAGAACCCAACCAACCCAATTTTTTCGGCACTCTGAGGATGATTTTTCCTCAGCCAGTTCACGGCGGCCCGGAGGTCGAGCAGTTCCCTGTCGCCGACAGTCGTGTACCTCCCCCCGCTCTTCCCGTGCGCCCTGAAGTCAAAGGCAAGAACGTTATAGCCCTCCCTCAGGAGAAACTCTATCGTCGGCCTCATGTACAGCCTTTCCCACCTGCTCGCGGTGTAGCCGTGCAGCGGGAGAACAGTCTTATCGCTTCCGTTGTCCACCCACCAGCCGCTCAACCTCAAACCGTCCTTCGTTTCAAAGGTAACCTCCTCGTAGTCAAAGCCAATGTCCTTTGGTGTCCAATCCCCGACGAGACGGGGCGGCGTTATCATCTTGTAAGCCACGAAAGCCGAAAAGGCAAGAAAAGCGAGGAGGACAAGTATCAAAACACCAACCCACATCATGCCTCAACCCTCCGCGGTTGAATCCAGGTTCCTCATGTGCCATATCATAGGCATCGCGAGAAGAACCATGAAGGCCCCGATGGGGAAGAGGACTCTGTAGTTCTCCCCAGTCAGGTCAACTATGGCCCCACCAAGGACTCCCGCGAGGAGGAGCGGAAGGGCACGGGTGGCCTCGAAGAAGCCGTAGTAGCGGCCGGTGAAGGCCTCCCTCTCAAAACGAGTGAGCAGGTCGCCGATTACAGGGTAAGAGGCGGCCATCAGAATCCCCCACCCAACGCCAGCAACCCCAAGGGCTATCACTATCTCCGCCCGGCTGGTTATGAACCACCCCCAGAGCTGAGGCAGGGCGAAGATAACACCTCCGAGGACTATACTGAGGCGTCTGCCGAGTCTGTCGTAGATTATTCCCCCGGGCAGTGCGCCGAGGAGGACAGTAACGTTGAAGAGCGCCATCAGATAAAGACCGAGCGATGTTACGGCCTTTATGTTCTCCTCGCTTGCAGAGCCGTGAAGGATGTAGGCCAGTATGCCGTAGAGGAAGATGGCTATGAACTCGAAGCTCATCCACCAGAGGGTTTGGGCGGCGTAGAACTTGAGGAAGTCGCGGTTCTCGACGATGCTCCTGAGGTAGTCCCAGAGGCTTTCGTTCTCCTCTATTTCCGGAGCCTTAGGCTCCCGGACGATGAAGTACACGAAGAGGGCCGCACCTATCAGGAACGCCGCCGTTACAAGGAAGGGTATCTTAAGGTATGGCGTCTGGGCCAGGGCCTTTATCCCCTCACTCTCCCCGGTCTCGGCCACTGCTTTCGCCATCAGAAAACCTGCCAGACCGAAAAGGAAGAGGTTGCCCGCCCATTCGAGGAGCGTTATAACGCCGCTGGCCTTCCCGCGGCTGCCACTCTCAACGGTGTCTGGCATCAGGGCACGGTACTGGGCGGTGTAGAGATGCATCGAGAGATAGAAAAAGCCCAGAACAAGCGCGAAGCCCCAGAGGGGAGCTTCCATGACGTAGGAGCCGTATATCATTAATGCCGCGATGCCGGCGAGAACACCGCCCGCCATTATGAAGGGCCTTCTCCGTCCATGCCTCGATTTAAGCGTATCGCTGTAATATCCCAGGAGAACAGGGATGAAAAGACCAATGAAACCCTCAACGGCCAGAATCGTCCCCTTAACGAAAGCCGAACCGGTGTAACTGGATAGCAGAGGAAAAGACAGGCCTTTGTTGAGAGCCCAGCCAGTACTTCTGCTGAATCCAAGCAGAGCAAGGCCCAGAACAACGCCCCAGCTGAATCCCTTCCCCTTCACGGTTTCACCCCCTTGTTTTGACACCGTTATGTTAAAGGAAGTTTTCATGTTTTCGGTTCAACGGGCTAAAAGATTAAAAAGAGGGCTCAATCCATATCCGGAACGTAGTCCAGCACTTCTCCCCTACGTCTGACGATGTCTCCGCGCCTGACGAACTGCATCGCTATGGCGGCCAGGATGAAGAAGGCTATTGAGAACGGTATCAGCGTTCTGTAGCCGATGACGTCTAGGAAGGCCCCGGCCAGCGGTGGCGCAACGAGGTTGGCCGCCTGGCTGAAGAAGTAGTAGAGTCCGGTGTAGCCTCCAAGCTTCTCCTCAGTGGTCATGTCAACCACCATCGGCAGGGAGTTCACGTTGACCATTGCCCAGCCCAGTCCACCCACGAAGAACAGCCCCATGAATGTCATGACCACCGGATCCGAGAGGGAACTGGATTCCGGTTTCTGGCCCTCGCCGACGAGGTACGCTCCCAAGAGTATTCCTATAATTATTATAAGACCAAGGGTTATGGTTCTCCTCCTGCCCACCCTTGCACCTATGAAGCCCGCGGGAATCGCGAATATCATAAAGCTCAGGGAGAACAGGCCAAGCATGAAGGCCCCGGTGCTCTCCTCGATGCCTAGGTAGTATTTAGCATAGCTGGTGAAGAACGTTTCCAGAGAGTTGAAGGCGATGAACCAGAGGAAGATGGCAAGGAGAATCGCGAGTAAGCTTTTCTCGTGGCTGGCAAAGACGTCCTTGAGGTTCTCTTTTAGCTCGCCGAAGCTCTTGTGGGAGGTCTCGGCAAGGAGCTTCCTTATGTTGAGCTTTTTCCCAGGAACGCGGTATTCCTCAGGTTCGGGAACGAATAGGACGACGAGAAGGTTGGCCAGGAGCATTATGGCGGCACCCATATAGAACGGATAGGCATAGTTCATGTCGTAGAGAACCTTGCCTCCGAAGTAGGCCAGCAGGGCACCGAGGCCACCCATGAAGTTGATTATTCCGTTGGCCTGGGAGCGCTTCTCGCTGGGGGTTATGTCGGGCATGAAGGCAACAACCGGAGAGCGGAACAGAGCCATAAAGAAGTTCATAAACACTATCGTCCCCATAAATAGGGCGAGGTTCTCATACATCCTTGAAATCGGTATGAGAGCAAACATTATCGCGGCCGATGGGGCACCAAGGAGGATGTAGGGCTTCCTCCTTCCCAGTCTCGTCCGTGTCATGTCGCTCAGCGCGCCCAAGAACGGGAGCAGGAGAACCGCGAACAGGTTGTCGATGGTCATGATGAAGCCCGTCACGGTCTTGCTGAGATGGAACGTGTCCTGAAGGAATATCGGCACGTAAGCGTTGTACAGCGCCCATATTATGCTTATTCCAAAGAAGCCAAAACCGAGGAGGAATATCCTGCTGTACTTGAACTCCACCATGTTCATCACCCTACTATTTTAGTCCTCAATGAACTAAACCGCTGAGTTTATAAGGATTTTCGGTCTCCAGGTGAGTAGGGACCGGGAATGGGACGACCGAACATCTTGGGGCACAGGGGAATCAGGGGAAGGCTTGAAAACACACTCCCTGCCTTCAGGAGGGCGCTCAAATACGCCGATGGGATAGAGTTTGACGTTAGACTAACCGGTGACGGAAAGCCTGTGGTACACCACGACGATTCATTCTACGCGGACGGCTCGGTGTACAGGCTACGGACGCTGAGCCTGCGGGAGCTGTGGAAGCTGCATCCCCTCGGAAGGCTGGTTCCAACGGTCAGTGAGGTTCTCCGCGCCTTTCCGGGCGTCCTCCTCAACATTGACGTCAAAGAGATGGAGGCAGTTGAGGGGGTTTTAAAACTCGTGGAAAGGCATGGGTCCCTTGAAAACTCGGTGTTCTCCTCCGAGAACCCGGAGGTGGTAAAGGCCATCATCGGGGAGTGTCCGGAGTGCAGGGCGGGCCTCTCGATAGTTGGGTACTCCTCGGTCCCCTGGATACCCCGCCTCAAGGGCATGGGTTCAATCCACGTTCCGATAGATGCCGTCTCATACATCGGCTATCGGCCGCTGGTGGTCCTCCTGCGAACCCTCCGGAGGCGAGGGTTAGAGGTTTACCTCTGGAACTACAGAATGAACGAGCTGGCCTGGATTCCCAGGCTCCTGCCGCTGGCCGATGCGGTTGTCTCCGATAATCCCGCGTGGCTGAGAAAATGTTTTTATGGCAGGGGAGTATCGAAAGGGGGCGATGGAAGTGTGGGAGCGCGATAGGGTTATCGTCCTTGGACACAGGGGGTACATGAGTGCCTACCCCGAGAACAGCCTCCTGGCCTTCAGAAAGGCCATAGAAGCGGGGGCGGATGGAATCGAACTGGACGTGTGGATGACAGGAGATGGAGAAATAATCGTCATGCACGATGAGAGCATAGACAGGACAAGCAACATGAGCGGGAGCCAGAAGAACATGACACTGGAGGAGCTGAAAAAGGCCGACATAGGCATGGGAGAAAGAATCCCAACGCTTGAGGAGGTTTTTGATGTCATTCCGGAGGATGCCCTCGTCAACATCGAGATTAAGGACATCGACGCGGTGGAGGGTGTGGCCAAAATCGTGGCCGGGAACAACCCTGACAGGGTCATGGTGTCCTCCTTCATCATAGATGCGCTCAGGGAGTACAGGAAACACGACAGAGAGACCGTGATGGGTCTCCTCATAGACCGCGAGGAGGTTGTACCCCTTATTCCAGAGCTGAAAAGGGAACTCGACCTGTGGTCGGTAAACGTGCCCATGGAGGCGATACCCCTCATCGGGTTTGAAAAAACGGTCCAAGCCCTTCACTGGACGCGTTCCCTTGGCCTCAAGGTAGTTCTCTGGACCGAAAACGATGTTCTGTTTTACCGGGACGACAACCTGGCCAGGCTCAAGGGACTGTTCGATGTTGTCATAGCAAACGATGTGGAAAAGATGTTGGAGTATCTTAAAACACTTGGGCTCAGATAAAGCCCCCAGTTCTCCTTTTTACCATGTGCTGCGGACAGAGTATTTCCCAAGGTCCTACCAATATCGTTGAAAGAAATAAAAAGTCTCGGAGCGGGAACTGACCTCCTCCCCGCCCTGAAGGGCTAGGTTTGAGAAGAGAGAAAAGTCAACCGCCCAGCTGCTCCTTTAGTTCGAGCACCCAGTCTGGAACATCACACTCCTCGGATACGTTTGCTTCGATTTCTCTGACCCCAAGTTTCTCCGTGGAGGTGGTTATGTTTCCGACTATGGGCATCCCAACGGGTTCGAAGTCTCGGTTTAGGTACACTGTCACGTTCCCGCTCATCAGGGTCTCAGTGTTGTGGGATGTTAGCCTTATTGTGTATCTGTAGGTTCTGTCGTATTTTCCACCCCCGACTTCCATCCCAGACCCCACTGCCCTGAGAGAACTTAACGGGGTCATAGGAAATTAGCATTGAGTACTCGTCTTCTGAGAGGTTCATTTTTACTGTTCTCTCCGTCCCGTTGACTATGACCTTCTGAACCATGGCCCTTTTTGTGACCACCGTCCACCACTCAATGCCCTCCCTTTTACCGTGGAAGAAGTAAGTGTCGTTGAAGTGACCCCCGTTGATCGTTGATGTAACCGAAGAGTTGCCCCTACTCACCGTGACCTTTTCTTCATAGGTGTAGCAGTTCATCCCCCCAAGGCTCGACAGAATCTTTGCCCGGTAGTTCATGGGAACCTCACTTGAGCTACTCCCAAGGTAGTAGAACACCCCAACGGCAATTAAAGCCAGCACAGCGATCCCAATGGCTAGTATCCTCCTATTCACTTCCCCCCTTATTACCACACCGCGGTGCTCTAAAATATCTTTGGTTCGTCCCTTTAACGTTCTAAACCCTCGAACTTCTGGAGAAATATCCTGAGGTCCGTCTTGAATGGTTCTTCAGCGCGCTCTATCTCCTCTTTGAGGAGCTGAAGGAAGTTTTTCTCGTCGGTTGCCTCTTTCCACAACTGCCTTACGAGACTCTCCAGCCTCTCATAGTACTCCACGTACGGCCTCGCTTCAAACAGGGCCTCTTCCAGCTTCACATCTCATCCCTCCGTTTGAACCAGTAGTACCAGAGCCGGCCAACGTCCTCAGCCTGGCCCATTATCAGGAAGTAGCGGAGTATCGCGAGGTTCACGAGTATCAGCAGTATGAGAATGATATTGTAAGCCGGCACATCCCTGCTCAGGAAGGCGTAGTAGTCCCAGATGAAGTGCAGGAGCATCGCGAGGAGGAAGTAAGGAGCGACCGAGTCTATCTTCCCTTCCGCCTTCATCCCGTAGCCGACACCTATCACAGCGCTCCAGGCACCGTGGGCAAAGGGCGTCAGGAAGGCCCTCATGACCGTCACCGAGACCCCGTATCCCAGCCCGTAGAGGAAGTTCTCCGTTGCGGCGAAGCCAAGTCCTGCGGCAACACCGTAGACGAGACCGTCCATTATGCCGTCCATCTGGCCTGCTTTAAAGGGCCACCTGATGGCCAGAGCCTTAGCAGGCTCCTCCACAATCCCCGCAACCATTGCCACGTAGAATGCCGTCGTCGGTAGAACCGGGGTGACGGCTCCCCCCAGGGTCAGGACGCCCTCTATCATGTACGCTATGCCCACTGAGAGGGTTGCCCCCAGCAGGAAAGTCCCTAAAACGTATCTCCTCGGCTCGGGCTCGTACCTGTCTGCGTGGTAGAAGTACCAGAGTATCACCAGGGCCGGAGCGTATGCGAAGAACACTATGGCACTAAGGAAATCCATGCCTCACTTCACCAAAAGAAATTGGGAGGCTGAAAATTTAAAGGTTTAGCATTTTCCAAGGAGTTCCTCCAGGTCCAAGCCCTGACTCTCCAAGTAGTTCACGAGGGTCTCCGGGGGTTTCACTGAAACAGCGTTGACGTTCCTTATGTCTATCGTTATCTCGTCCACCCACCTCTGGTCATCCTTTTTGTAGTACGCCTTCTGAATTATCTCCACCGGAATGAGATCCCTGGTCAGCTTCACAGTTACGGTGCCGCTGTAGTCCTTCTCATTCCCGCCCTCGCTCCAGATCGTGTGGTTTACCGTGATGATGTAGTAGTCTCCCTCAGTGGCCACGGTCGCGTTTTCGAGTGGGAAATCCTTCCACAGGCTGTCAAGAAGCGTCGAGTTTACCTCGGGCCCCTTACCTGCCTCATAACACGAAAACTGCCAGTTCACGAGGCCGCTCTTGTTGGTCAGCGTCACAAAACCTGTTTTGGTGGTGTAGTAGTAGACGGCATAGACCTGCCCATCAGTCCTGCTGGCTACTGTGCTCGATGACTTCATCTTGTTTTCCTTGTCTATGGCAACCGACGAGTGGAGCGTTGCAACCAGCTTCGTTCCATTGTACGTTTTAACGTCCATAACGTACTCGTAGCTTTTTATCCCTGCAACGGCACCCTCAAGCTGCTCCTTTGTGAAAGGCAGGCTTGAAGTGGTAGTTGTTGTATGGCCAGGATTGTTCCCTCCGGATGAGATGCATCCCGAAGCGAAAACCATGAGAACGAGCACTGCGCCGATGATTCCGATGTAGCCCTTTCCCATTCTATCACCCGGAGAATAGTTCAGCTCCCGGTATTAAAAGGTTGGCATTAGAGCGAGGCCAGTGCCCGGTTCAGGTCGGCGAGTTTTCCGAAGTCCAGGAGCTCATCCTCCAAAGGCACTAGGACCCTTGCATCTGAGATTTCATGAACCCTGAGGAAGGGGGAGACTAACTCCCTGAGCACGTCGTTCCCGTACGCCCACGGGCTGAACGCGGGCAGGACTATGAGCTCTTCGCCCATCAAGAAGACTGGCACCTTTAGGAGCGCCCCCACCTCATCCCGAAGCCGTATCGAGGGATGCTCGTGTCCTATGATGAAGCGCTCCCCCTCGACGAGTTTGTGGCCGTGAACCAGCTTCCATCCAGCAAGTTCAAGCTCATCAACAACCTCAACGCCCAGCTCTCTGAGCCAGAGGGTTCCCACATCGTGATTTCCCCTCACGAGAATCAGCTCGTCAACCAGGGGTGCCACCTCTTCAACGAAGGCCCTCAACTCTCTTTTTTCGCGCCATTCAGGCACGAAGGAGTGCTTCAGGTCACCATCAATCACAAGGGTCTTTGGCCTCTCCCTCTTAAGGAGAAGTTTCAGCCTTCTGACTACCTCGCCGAACACTCTGGGCAGGTAAAAGCCCTCCCTCGCCATGCTGACTTCGTAACCTAAATGGAGGTCCGCTATGATGACCGCCTTTCCCAGTTTCAGGGCCTTTTCCGGCAGCGGTGTGGGTTTCATGTGTTGGAGTTTGCCCCTCAACTTTTAAACTTTGTTAGGCCAACCGAAAAGGTTTTAAATCTGTCCACAAAGGGAACAATGGTGAGTAAAAATGCCCTATGTTGGATTAGTGAGAAGCCCCCACGGACCGGTTAAAACTTACGAACTCATACTTAGCGAGCTGAAAAGAAGGGGATTTACCATTGAGTTCTCAAAGCACCACTGGGCGGGAGACCTGCCCTTTGGTCTGGTGATGGCGGAAACGGACAGGGGAGAGGTTGCCGTGAGGTGGGCCCTGGGAAGAGAGTTCAAGATGGAGTTGGAAGAGGTTGACAAGGAAACATACGACGAGTTCGTCGAGGACACCATTGAGTACACCAACGCGGACTCAGGCTGAGCGCTCCTGCTTTATTCTTTCTATAACGTCGAATATGCTCCACAGATCCCTTATCACGTGGAGGTGTGGAATCAGGGCGAGCCTTTCACGGTTCTTCTCAACGAACCTCGCACTGAAGGGGAAGTAGTACCAGACGTACTCCGTGTTCTCATCGCCATGCCCTATGAATCGCCAGGGTTTGTCATCCACCCAGACGAATATCTCGTCACCGTACTTCTGGCGAACGAACCTGAAGGCCTCATCTATGGTCATCTCGCGGCCGAAGACTATGACGTCGTCAAAGAGGTCATAGATGCCCATCTGCTTCAGCCGTCTTACCTTCATACCGTCGATGAAGTCCTCTGCCGAGAAGGAAATGACCGTGTGACCTTCCTCCTTGAGCCTTTTGAGGAGTTCCGGAGCATCGTCGAGGGGCCTGCTGAGCTTTGCCCTCTCCTCGAACCACGTCTCGAAGAACTTTGTGCGCAGGAAGAACGGGGGCTTTGACGTCTTCTTGTGCTTCCCGAACGTAGGTCTCTCGAAGTAGTTCTCCAGCTTTGTGAGGGCCTTGGCCCAGAAGCCCTTGAACGGCAGCCAGCGGTAGCGCTTCTCAAGGGCCTGTTTGAAGGCTTCCTCGATGCAGGAGTACGTGTCCGCCAGTGTGCCGTCGAAGTCGAAGGCTATTATCATGATGACCCCTCCCAAAGCTCTCCGATCGGGCCTTTAAGGGTTTTTCTTTTTTGTGCATGAACACAAAGCATATAACAATCCCAACCTTATTTTCCACGACTGTCTTAAAGCTCAGAGGGTGATAGGTATGGGAAGGCATTACCTCCCCAACGCTGCGCATAAGGAAGAACTTGCCAAGGAAATTGGTTTCACCTCCGTTGAAGACCTCTTCTCCGACGTTCCCAAGGGCATGGTCAAGGAGTTCAACCTTCCGGAGGGCAAGAGCGAATACGAGGTTTTTCTCGAACTCAACTCGGTTCTCTCTATGAACAGAACCGTCCTTGAGATGCCCAGCTTCCTCGGAGCCGGGACGTACTTCCACTACGTTCCAGCCCACGTGAAGTACCTCATCGAGAGGAGCGAGTTCCTGACCGCTTACACCCCCTACCAGCCGGAGATAAGCCAGGGGATGCTCCAGGCCCTCTTTGAATACCAGAGCCTCATAGCTGAGCTCGTCGGCCTTCCGATAGTTAACGCCTCAATGTACGACTGGGGAACGGCCATGGCGGAGGCGGCCCTGATGAGCGCCAGGGTCAAGAAGAAGAGCAAGTTCGTTGTGCCAAAGGCCCTCAGTCCTGAAAAGAAGAGGGTCCTGCACACCTACACCGCGGGCCCGGGAGTTGAGATAGACTACGTGGACTGGAACGAAAGGGGGCAGGTGGACATCGAGAAACTTAAGGAAGCCGTTGACGGCGCCGCCGGGGTGTACGTGGAGGTTCCAAACTTCTTCGGTTTGCTTGAGGAGGAAATCGCAGCCATCGGCGAAATAGCCCACGACGCTGGGGCTCTCTTCGTGGTAGGCGTTGACCCAACTGTTCTGGGTCTGGTGGAGGCGCCCGGAGAACTTGGAGCCGACATCGTCGTAGGCGAGGCCGCCTACTTCGGCAACCCCATGAACTTCGGCGGCCCGAGGGCAGGGATATTTGCAGTCAGGAACGACAAAAAGCTCATACGCCAGATGCCCGGAAGGATAATCGGAATGACGAAAGATGCAGACGGGAAGAGGGCCTTCGTCATGACGCTCCAGACCAGGGAGCAGCACATAAGGCGCGCAAAAGCGACTTCAAACATCTGCTCGAACGAGGCCCTGGTTGCCGTCGCGGCCGCGATACACCTCGCGACCCTCGGCCCGAGGGGCCTGACCGAGCTCGGAGAGGTCATACTCAAGAACACCGCCTACCTCAAGAAGAGGCTTTCAGAGGTCGCTGAGGTTCCGTTCGAGGGAATCAACTTCAAAGATATCCTGGTCAGGTTCGAGAAGCCCTACGACGAGATACACGATAAGCTGCTTGAGAGAAACATTCACGGTGGCTACTACGTGGGGGAGCACTTCCCGGAGCTGGGAGAGAGTGCTCTCTTTGCCGCAACCGAAACGACGAGAAAAGAATGGGTCGATTCACTCATCGAGGCCCTCAGGGAGGTGGCCTGAATGTTCCGCCAGGCTAAATGGGACGAACCGCTCATCTTTGAACTCTCCCACGAGGGAAGGATTGGGTACACTCTGCCAAAGCCGATTGAAGATGTAAGCGTTGAGATTCCGGAGAAGCTCAGGAGGAAGAGCCCGCTGAACCTTCCCGAGCTGAGCGAGCCTGAGGTGGTCAAGCACTACACGAGACTAAGCGAGATGAACTACGGCGTTGACTCCGGAATCTACCCGCTCGGCTCGTGCACCATGAAGTACAATCCAAAAATCAACGAAGAGATAGCCGGCCACCCGGGAGTTGCCTACATTCACCCCTATCAGGACGAGAGGACTGTCCAAGGAGCGCTAAAGATAATGTGGGAGCTGGAGCAGTGGCTGAAGGAGATAACCGGAATGGACCGCTTCACCCTTCAGCCGGCTGCGGGGGCCAACGGCGAGTTCACGGGAGTCATGGTGATCCGTGCCTACCACCTCGACCGCGGCGAGACGCAGAGAACCGAGATGCTCGTGCCGGACTCAGCCCACGGAACCAACCCGGCAAGTGCCGCCATGGCAGGGTTTAAGGTCATTGAGATTCCCTCCAACGAGAACGGAACCGTTGACCTCGAAGCGCTGGAGAACGCCGTGAGCGAGAGAACCGCTGGATTAATGCTCACGAACCCAAACACCCTCGGCATCTTCGAGGACGAGATACTGGAGATTGCGAGGATAGTCCACAAGGCCGGCGGGCTGCTCTACTACGACGGTGCAAACCTCAACGCCGTTCTTGGAAAGGTGAGGCCCGGCGATATGGGCTTCGATGTCGTCCACCTCAACCTCCACAAGACCTTCTCAACCCCGCACGGCGGTGGCGGTCCGGGAAGCGGCCCCGTCGGCGTCAAGGACTTCCTCAAAGATTACCTGCCGGCCCCGCTGGTCGGCTATGACGAGGAGCGCGGTTACTACCTCGACTACAACGTGCCCAAGAGCATAGGAAAGGTCAAGGAACTGTACGGCAACTTCGCGGTAATGGTGCGCGCGCTCACCTACCTCAAGGTCATGGGGCGCGAAGGTCTCAAGGAGGCCAGCGAAATAGCTGTTCTCAACGCCAACTACATCACCCAGAAGCTGAAAGGGACGAGGGGCTACGAGCTGCCCCACAAAGAGCTGAGGAAGCACGAAGTCGTCTTCAGTGCCGAGCCGATGAAGAAGGAGACCGGCGTTAAGGCCCTCGACGTGGCCAAGAGGCTCCTCGACTTCGGCCTTCACGCGCCAACTATCTACTTCCCGCTGATAGTCCACGAGGCCCTGATGATAGAGCCGACCGAGACGGTGAGCAGGGAAGAGCTGGACGCCTACGTGGAGGCCCTCAAGAGGATAAGCGAAGAGGCCTACAGCGATCCGGAAATCGTTAAGAGCGCACCTCACAACACAGCGGTGAGAAGGGTGGACGACGTTCTCGCCGCCAAGAGGCCAATAATCACCTGGCGCATGTACAGGGAGCTGAAGGAGAAGGGAGAGGTCGACATCTGAACCAGCCGCCATTATCTCTCCTTTTTGGCTATCCTTTTCTACCATTTCTGACTGCAGTTGCCCATATATGCACCAAAAGATTAATAAAGGCTCACCCGAATCAATATGTAACAGAAAAATTGCATATGGGTGATGATAATGGACGAAGCCATTGAGAAGTACAAAACTGTTCATTATGGGGACGTCGTTGAGGAGTACGAGGTGCCCGTGAGGGGGTTTCTCTTCAAGGACGGCAGGCTTGAGGGAGTGTACGTAAAGGGCGGCATCCTTCCGGTCACAGAGGAGCTTCCGAGGGACGTTCATGAGGACATCCTCAGGGGGAGGAGTGGAAAGAGGTTAATCGTAAGGGAAGTTAGGTACGCTGGGGCGGAGGCCCTTGAGGTCTACATCCAGGACGGCTATAGAACGTGGCCGGTTCATGTAACCCAGCTTCCAGAGGAGAGTTAAATCCCCTTGTCAATGGAGCAAAGATGCGCCTTACCTGAAAACGGCACTTCTGGGGACGGTGTTTCACAAAAACCCTTATCAAACAGAATTCAGAAGAGTTTTTCATGGTGGGCCCGGGGGGCTTTGAACCCCCGACCACGCGGTTATGAGCCGCGCGCTCTGACCAGGCTGAGCTACGGGCCCACGAATGGCGCCGCCGCCCGGACTCGAACCGGGGACCGCCGGATTAACAGTCCGGCGCTCTACCGACTAAGCTACGGCGGCACGACCCAATGTAGGGAATACAGGGGGGATTTATAAAACTTACGGTGATGGCTGGACTGGAGAGAAAACTTTATATTTAGCCCGGTTACTCTTAAAACCGTGCCCCGGTAGCCTAGCCTGGCGGGGCGGCGGACTTGTAATCCGCCGGTCGCGGGTTCAAATCCCGCCCGGGGCTCCACCACGACAAACTTTGGATGAACGAAAGTTCGATCAAAGTCCTGACCCTTCTTGATGCTCAATCCAGAGCGAACCTCCGGAATGCTGAGATTTTCCACAATTTGGGAGTGAAACCCGGCCATTCACATAGATACACTCTTATGGCGGCACATCCAGGATTTAAAGCTCTCATCTTCCTTCGTTTCATACAAAAAACTGACCAAATTTTGTACCCTATTTAGGTCGAATATGCAGAGAACTTTCTAAGATAGTGGCATTGTGACAGTCTTTTACCAGTTATAATATCAATACTCCAACCAGCTTTGAGAGTTTGGCCGTTTTTCAGAAAGTTTGAACATCGAACCCGTGTTGAGCCCTTATAAGCCTTTCCCAGTAAAGGTGAACAGAGAAGTGCATCAACGTAGCTTTTCGGCATGGAAAAAGGTTCTTAAACTTTTCGTAACCGATATAAACCCCTGCGGGCGATTTATCACTCGAAAAGCTTATATACCGAAACCCGCAGGTGGGAGGTAGTGATAATCGTTCTTAAAAAATGTTAAGGGGGCAATTCTCGGTGGCGGCGAAAAAAGAATTTGATATATTCACTCACGAGCTGGTTCCTGAGCACAGAATACTCAGCGAAGAGGAGAAGGAAGAGCTCCTCAGAAAGTACAGAATCAGGATTTCCCAGCTTCCACAGATCAAGGCTTCAGATCCTGCTGTTGTCGCGCTTGGCGCAAAGCCCGGCGACGTTCTTGAGATCAAAAGGAAGAGCCCGACGGCTGGTTACTATTACTACTACCGCCTGGTGGTTGAGGACTGATTCTGTGAGGTGAGATTATGGCATCGAGAGGACCGACCGTTGTTGATGTTACTCCCGACGACCTCTGGCTCGTTATGGAGGCATACTGGAAGGAGAAGGGACTGGTGAGGCAGCATCTTGACTCTTACAACGCCTTCATTGATTACGGCATGCAGAAGGTCATAGACGAGTTCGGCGGCATCAAGCCGGACATCCCGGACTTCGAGGTCAAGTTTGGAAAGGTTCGCCTCGGCGAGCCGGAATTCCAGGAGGCCCAGGGCCAGAGGAAGCCTCTCTACCCGATGGATGCCCGCATAAGGAACCTCACCTACTCGGCCCCGCTGTACCTCGAACTCATTCCCGTCGTTAACGGCATAGCCCAGGAGGCCGTGGAGGTTCGCATTGGAGAACTTCCGATAATGCTAAAATCGAAGGCGTGCAGGCTTTACGGCCTCAGCGATGAGGAGCTGATAAAGCTCGGCGAAGACCCGAAGGATCCCGGAGGATACTTCATCATCAACGGCTCTGAGAGGGTTATCGTCTCTATCGAAGACCTCGCCCCCAACAAGACCCTCGTTGAGAGAGATGAGAGACAGAACAGGGTTATAGCCAAGTGCTTCTCATACAGGCACGGCTACAGGGCTCTAATCACTGTTGAGAGGAGAAAGGATGGAATTCTCTACGTCAACATACCGAACGTTCCGAGGCCGGTCAAGTTCGTCTACGTCATGCGCGCGCTGGGCGTTCTCAGCGATAAGGAGATAGTTGAGGCTGTAAGCGACGACCCGAGGATACAGCAGGTTCTCTTCGACAACCTTGAGGACGCGAGCGACATAACCACCCAGGAAGAGGCCCTTGACTACATAGGCAAGCTTGCCCTCCCCGGCCAGCCTAAGGAGTACAGGCTCAGAAGGGCCCAGCACATCATAGACAACAACCTCCTG
Source organism: Thermococcus sp. ES12 (assembly GCF_012027515.1). Lineage (NCBI taxonomy): Archaea > Methanobacteriati > Methanobacteriota > Thermococci > Thermococcales > Thermococcaceae > Thermococcus > Thermococcus sp. ES12. The sequence goes on along the minus strand of NZ_SNUP01000001.1, from coordinate 199,869 downwards.
CCTCATATGGGTGTCGAGGAGAAGGACAGGCGCGCCAAGGCCTACTACCTCGGCATGATGGCCCTCAAGGTTCTTGAGCTTTCCCTTGGACTGCGTGGCGAGGACGATAAGGACCACTACGCTAACAAGAGGCTCAAGCTGGCTGGAGACCTTCTGAGGGACCTCTTCCGCGTTGCCTTCGGCCAGCTCGTCAAGGACATGCAGTATCAGATGACCAAGACATACCAGAGGAAGGGCGAGCGCTACACCTTCGAGAACATACAGCGCTTCGTGAGGAACTCGATAAGACCGGACGTGCTGAGCGAGAGGATCGAGCACGCCCTCGCCACCGGCGCATGGCCTGGTGGAAGAACCGGTGTGAGCCAGCTCCTCGACAGAACCAACTACATGTCAACCCTTTCTCACCTCAGGCGCGTCACTTCTCCACTCAGCAGGGACCAGCCCCACTTCGAGGCCCGTGACCTCCACGGAACCCACTGGGGAAGAATATGCCCGACGGAAACGCCGGAAGGTCCGAACTGTGGTCTCGTCAAGAACCTCTCCCTGATGGCCCAGATAACCACCGGAATCCCTGAGGAGGAGGTAAGGGACTACCTGAGCAGACTCGGAGTTATCCCGATAGAGGAGCAGAGGCCAAACCCCGAGCTCTGGCGCGTCTATCTCAACGGAGTCCTCATCGGAACCGTCGAAGATGGAGAAGGACTCGTGAACAGGATAAGGACGGACAGGAGAAGCGGAAGGATAAGCGATGTCATCAACGTCGCACTCTACCAGGACGAGGAGGTCAGAGAGATATACGTTAACAGCGATGATGGCCGCGTTAGGAGGCCTCTCATAATAGTTGAGAATGGCCAGCCAAGGCTCACCAAGGAACACGTCGAGGGAATAAAGAACGGTACCCTCACCTGGAGCGATCTCGTTAAGATGGGGGTCATCGAATACCTCGATGCCGAAGAGGAGGAGAACGCCTACGTGGCAACGTGGCCCTGGGAAGTTACGGAGGAGCACACCCACCTTGAGCTGATGCCGGCTGCCATACTCGGCATTCCGGCCTCACTCGTCCCGTATCCGGAGCACAACGCGGCCCCGCGTAACACATATGGAGCGGGTATGGCCAAGCAGAGCCTCGGTCTCGGCTGGGCCAACTTCAGGATAAGGGTTGACACCCGCGGGCACCTCATGCACTACCCGCAGGTTCCGCTCGTCAACTCACGCATAATGAAGGCGGTCGGTTTCGAGGAGAGGCCGGCAGGTCAGAACTTTGTCGTTGCCGTCCTCAGCTACGGCGGCTACAACATGGAAGACGCGGTTATAATGAACAAGGCCTCGATAGAGCGCGGCCTGGCCCGCTCAACGTTCTTCAGAACCTATGAAGCTGAGGAGAAGCGCTACCTCGGTGGCCAGACCGACCGCTTTGAGGTTCCCGACCCGACAATACAGGGCTATCTGGGCGAGAAGTACTACAGGCACCTCGACGAGGACGGCATAATCTTCCCGGAGTCAAAGGTCGAGGGTAAGGACGTCCTCGTTGGAAGAACCTCACCGCCAAGGTTCCTTGAGGAGCAGAGCGGCCTCGGAGGCATAATCCTCCAGGAGAGGCGCGAAACGAGCGTCGCGGTGAGGCCAAGCGAGAGGGGCATCGTCGACAAGGTTATTCTAACCGAGACCGGCGACGGAACCAAGCTCGTCAAAGTTACCGTCAGGGACCTCCGTATTCCGGAGTTCGGAGACAAGTTCGCATCGAGGCACGGTCAGAAGGGTGTCATAGGTCTCATCGTCCCGCAGGAGGACATGCCCTGGACCGAGAGCGGAATCGTTCCGGACCTCATAGTCAACCCGCACGGTATCCCAAGCCGTATGACCGTCGGACAGCTCATAGAGGCAATAGGCGGGAAGGTCGCGGCGCTGAAGGGAAGGAGGGTTGATGGTACAGCCTTCATCGGAGAGCCGGAGGAGAAGCTCAGGAAGGAGCTTGAGGAGCTCGGCTTCAAGCACAGCGGAAGGGAGGTCATGTACGACGGCATAACCGGAAGGCGTCTTGAGGCGGACATATTCGTTGGCGTCATCTACTACCAGAGGCTCCACCACATGGTCGCCGACAAGATGCACGCGAGGAGCAGGGGTCCGGTGCAGGTTCTCACCAAGCAGCCAACCGAGGGAAGGGCCAGGGAAGGTGGTCTCAGGTTCGGTGAGATGGAGCGTGACGTTCTCATCGGCCATGGTGCTGCAATGCTGCTCATAGAGCGTCTCCTCGAAGAGAGCGATAAGACCGAGGTATGGGTCTGCGAGAGCTGTGGCCACTTGGCGCTCGAAGACAAGCGTCGTGGCAAGGTCTACTGCCCGGTCTGTGGAGAGGAAGAGAAGATAAGCAAGGTTGAGATGAGCTACGCCTTCAAGCTGCTGCTGGACGAGCTGAAGGCAATGGGAATAAGGCCGTCTCTCAACATAGTTGATAGGGTGTGATTGCCATGCAGTCGATGAAGAAGGTCATCGGGAGTATTGAGTTCGGAATCCTCTCACCCCAGGAAATCAGAAAGATGAGCGCGGCCGAGATAACCGTCCCGGACACCTACGACGATGACGGTTACCCGATAGAGGGCGGCCTCATGGACAAAAGGCTCGGTGTGATCGACCCGGGACTTCGCTGTGAGACCTGCGGAGCGAGAGCAGGAGAGTGTCCCGGCCACTTCGGGCACGTTGAGCTGGCAAGGCCGATAATCCACGTCGGATTCGCCAAGACCATTCACAGGGTTCTGGAGAGCACATGTAGAGAATGTGGAAGGATAAAGCTCACCGAGGAAGAGATAGAGGAGTACACCCACAAGTTCGAGGTCATGGGCGACAGGAAGAAGGCCAAGGACAGGCTCATCAAGGAGATACACAAGAAGGCCAAGGAGAGGATGGTCTGCCCGCACTGCGGTGCCCCGCAGTTCCCGATCAAGTTCGAGAGACCGACGATATACTGGGAGCTCAGGAAGGATGAGGAGGGCAACGAGTACAAGCACAGGATGATGCCGAGCGAGGTCAGGGACAGGCTTGAGAAGATACCCGACAAGGATTTGCCACTCCTCGGACTCCACCCGGAGAAGGCCAGGCCGGAGTGGATGGTTCTAACCGTCCTGCCGGTTCCGCCCGTTACCATGAGGCCATCAATCACCCTTGAGAGCGGTATAAGGGCTGAGGACGACCTCACCCATAAGCTGGTCGATATTATCCGTATCAACAACCGCCTCAAGTCCAACATCGAGGCCGGTGCGCCGCAGCTCATCATCGAGGACCTCTGGGACCTCCTACAGTACCACGTTACCACATACATCAACAACGAGACCTCCGGTATTCCGCCGGCCAAGCACAAGAGCGGAAGGCCCCTCAAGACCCTCGCCCAGCGTTTGAAGGGTAAAGAAGGTCGCTTCCGTGGAAACCTCAGCGGTAAGCGTGTCAACTTCTCTGCCCGTACAGTCATAAGCCCCGACCCGATGATAAGCATCAACGAGGTCGGCGTTCCCATAGCGGTCGCCATGGAGCTCACCGTTCCTGAGAAGGTCACCGAGTTCAACTTCGAGAAGCTCAAGAAGATGGTTCTCAACGGGCCCGAGAAGTATCCGGGCGCCAACTACGTTATCGACCCCGAAGGAAGGAGAATCCGCCTCATGGAAAACAACCTTGAGCTCATCGCCGAGAAGCTCGACATAGGCTGGACAGTTGAGAGGCACCTCCTCGACGGCGACATAGTTCTATTCAACAGGCAGCCTTCGCTTCACAGGATGTCCATCATGGCCCACCGCGTCAGGGTCATGCCCTACAAGACCTTCAGGCTCAACCTCGCCGTCTGCCCGCCCTACAACGCCGACTTCGACGGTGACGAAATGAACCTCCACGTGCCGCAGACGGAGGAGGCTCAGGCAGAGGCGAAGATACTCATGGAGGTCCAGAACCACATCATCTCGCCGCGCTACGGTGGCCCGCTCATCGCTGGAATACAGGACCATATCTCCGGTGGCTACCTGCTCACCCGCGAGGGAGCATACTTCACCCGCGCAGAGGTCGAGCAGATGCTCATGTTCGCCGGCGTTGACGTGGACAAGCTCCCCAAGCCGGATAAGGTCGAGAACGGCGTCGAGCTCTGGAGCGGAAAGACCATATTCTCGCTCCTGCTTCCGGAAGACCTTACAATCTGGTACCGCAACAAGCTCTGCGATGAGCCGGAGCGCTGTGAGGCTTTGGAGAAGCTCATAGAGGAAAAGCTCATCCCCGACGAGGAGGAAGTTAGAAAGCTCGCCTACGATGGCTTCACATACATACTCAACGGCAAGCTCCTCAGCGGTGCAATAGACAAGAAGGCCTACGGCAGGGAGGATGGAAAGCTTCTCGACATCATCGTGAGGGAGTACGGCGTTGAGAGGGCGAGGCAGTTCCTTGACCAGGTCACCAAGCTGGCAATATGGGTCATCACCCACAAGGGCTTCACGACTGCGATAGACGACGAAGACCTCCCGAGCGAGGCCCTCGACAGGATCCACGAGATAATCCGCGAGGCGGAAGAGAGGGTAAACAGGCTCATAGAGGCCTACAAGAACGGCGAGCTTGAGCCCCTGCCGGGTAAGACACTTGAGGAGACCCTTGAGAGCAACATAATGGCCGTCCTGGCCGAGGCGCGTGACAACGCGGGTAAGGTTGCCGAGCGCTACCTCGGTATGACAAACCACGCCGTCATAATGGCCAAGACCGGAGCGAGGGGTAAGATGCTCAACATCACCCAGATGGCGGCAATGCTTGGCCAGCAGTCCATCCGTGGAAAGCGTCTCTACCGCGGCTACCGCGGAAGGGTTCTGACCCACTTCAAGCCCGGGGACCTCGGAGCCAGGGCCAGGGGATTCGTCACCAACTCCTACAAGAGCGGCCTAACACCGCAGGAGTACTTCTTCCACGCCATGGGTGGTAGGGAAGGACTGGTTGACACGGCCGTCAGGACGGCCCAGAGCGGTTACATGCAACGCCGTCTGATAAACGCGCTCCAGGACCTCAAGGTGGACTACGACGGAACCGTCAGAGACCCAACTGGAATCATCGTTCAGTTCAAGTACGGCGAGGACGGAATAGACCCGATGAAGAGCTGGGGAGGCAAGACGCTGGACGTTGGTAGAGTGATTGTAAAAACCCTGCTCAAGGTGAGGGGGAAGGGGTGATATAAATGGTCGCCGCAAAAACCATCAAGAGCATGGTCGACAAGGCAGAGCTCCCGGACAACATCAAGGAAGAGCTCTACACCAAGCTCGTCGAGTACAACAAAAAGTACAAGCTCAAGAAGGCCGAGGTCCAGGCCATCATAGACGAGGCCGTTAACGAGTACCAGAGGGCCCTCATCGAGCCTGGAGAAGCCATAGGAACAGTTGCGGCCCAGTCCATCGGCGAGCCCTCAACTCAGATGACCCTGAACACGTTCCACTACGCGGGTGTCGCCGAAATCAACGTCACCCTCGGTCTGCCGAGGATCATTGAGATCGTTGATGCCAGAAAGAACCCGTCAACACCCATCATGACCGTCTACCTCGATGAGAAGCACAGGTATGATAGAGAGAAGGCCCTGGAGGTCGCCAGACGCATTGAGGGAACGAGCCTTGAGAACCTCGCCAGGGAGATGAGCATAGACATCCTCAACTTCGAGTTTATCGTCGAGATAGACCCAGAGAGACTTGAGAAAGCCGGTCTCGACATGGAAAGGATCCAGAGGAAGCTTGAGAGCTCCTTTAAGAGTGCTGAATTTGAAGTCGACGGCTACACAGTCATAATGCGCCCCAAGAAGGTCGGTAAGCTCTCCGACCTGAGGAGGCTTGCCGAAAAGGTTAAAAAGCACCGCCTTAAGGGTCTCTCGGGCGTCGGGAAGACCATCATAAGGAAGGAAGGCGACGAGTACGTTATCTACACCGAGGGCTCCAACTTCAAGCAGGTCATCAAGGTTCCGGGCGTTGACCCGACGAGAACCAGGACCAACAACATCCACGAAATCGCCGAGGTGCTCGGCATCGAAGCCGCGAGAAACGCCATCATAGAGGAGATAGTCAACACGATGCGCGAGCAGGGTCTTGAGGTCGACGTCAGGCACATAATGCTCGTCGCCGATATGATGACGCTCGATGGAGTCATACTGCCCATTGGCAGGCACGGTATAGTTGGGGAGAAGGCCAGCGTGCTTGCCAGGGCCGCTTTCGAGATCACCACCCAGCACCTCTTTGAGGCGGCTGAGAGGGGTGAAACCGACCCGCTCAACGGTGTCGTCGAGAACGTCCTCATCGGACAACCCGTTCCCGTCGGTACGGGAATCGTTAAACTGGCAATGAATCTCCCCCTGAGACCGAAAAGGGAGTAGGGAGGTGTAGTTAATGGTTGACTTTGCGTTCGAGCTTAGGAAGGCTGAGGAGACCGGAAAGATAATCATGGGAGCCAAGAAGGCCATCCAGTACGCCAAGATGGGCGGGGCCAGGATGCTCATAGTGGCCAAGAACGCCAGGCCGGACATCAAGGAGGACATCGAGTACTACGCCAAGCTCAGCGGCATACCGGTTTACGAGTTCGAGGGAACCAGCGTCGAGCTCGGAACCCTTCTCGGAAGGCCGCACACCGTTTCGGCCCTCGCCGTGATAGACCCCGGTGAGAGCAAGATACTGGCCTTGGCTGGGGGTAAGGAGTAATGCCGCTCAAGCTCAACACAGACCAGATCAAGTTCATAGCGCTCTTCGAGAGCATGACGGGAGCTACAGTGCTCGACTGCCTCATAGACACGAACAGAAACAGGCTCATCTACGTCATCAAGAAGGGTGAGATGGGACTGGCCCTCGGAAAGAAGGGAGCCAACGTCAAGCGCGTCCAGAACATGCTCGGAAAGGACATAGAGCTCATAGAGCACTCGGAGAACCCCGAAGAGTTCCTGAGGAACATTTATAAGAGCCTCGGGGTTAAGGTTAAAAAGGTTCACATCACTGAGAAGCGTGATGGTAAGAAGGTCGCCCTCCTCGACATAGGACCGCGCGAGAAGCCTCGCGCCATCGGAAGGGGCGGCCAGAACATCAACCTCGTGAAAGAGTTGATGGAGAGACACCACGGCATTCAAGATGTGATCATAATTTGAGGTGATGCTCATGCCTGGAAAGAAGGCCCCGTATGGAGAGTTTGCCGGTAGAAAGCTCAAGCTCAAAAGGAAGAAGTTCCGCTGGAGTGACATTCGCTACAAGAGGAGAGTTCTCAGGCTCAAGGAGAAGAGCGACCCGCTCGAAGGTGCTCCTCAGGCCAAGGGAATAGTCCTTGAGAAGATAGCCGTCGAGGCCAAGCAGCCGAACTCGGCTATGCGTAAGGCAGTTAGGGTTCAGCTCATCAAGAACGGTAAGGTCGTCACCGCCTTCACCCCTGGTGACGGAGCTATAAACCACATCGACGAGCACGACGAGGTCATCATTGAAGGAATCGGCGGTCCAAAGGGCGGTTCTATGGGTGATATCCCAGGAATCAGGTACAAGGTCGTCAAGGTCAACAGGGTTTCCCTCAAGGAACTCGTCAAGGGAAGGAAGGAGAAGCCGAGGAGGTGACGTGAATGGCCAAGCCGCTTACCGAGAGGTTCTATCAGCCTAAGGAGCTCAAGGTCATGGGCAGGTGGAGCGTTGAGGACGTCGTCGTGAACGACCCCTCGCTCAGGCCCTACATCAACCTCGACGCCCGCATACTTCCCCACAGCCACGGAAGGCATGCCAAGAAGGCCTTCGGCAAGGCCAACGTTCACATCGTCGAGAGGCTCATCAACAAGGTCATGCGCAGCGGTGCCAGCGGTCACAAGGTCGGCGGTCACTTCATGAGGAGAGAGCACCGCTCCCTCATGAGTAAGAAAATGAAGGCCTACGAGGTCGTCAAGGAGGCCTTCATGATCATCGAGAGGAGAACCAAGCAGAACCCGATTCAGGTCCTCGTCAGAGCCATTGAGAACTCCGCCCCGAGGGAAGATACGACCACCATAGCCTTCGGTGGAATCCGCTATCACATGGCCGTTGACGTTTCACCGCTCAGGAGGCTCGACATAGCCCTCAAGAACATCGCCCTCGGTGCTTCCGCCAAGTGCTACAGGAACAAGACCAGCTACGCTCAGGCTTTGGCGGAGGAAATCATAGCTGCAGCCAACAGGGACCCGAAGAGCTTCGCCTACAGCAAGAAGGAAGAGATCGAAAGGATCGCCCAGTCCTCACGCTGAGGGCTGGCCGGTTTCTCCCTTCCTATTCTCCTGGATTTTGTTCAAAAATTAAAAGGTCAGTGGGCCAGCGCTTTTCCGAGCCACTTGGCCAGAGCCACTATCGTCAGTATTGGAGGCATTCCTGGAGCTTTTGGGAGGACGCTGGCATCGCAGACGTAGAGGTTCCTTATCTCCGTTTCAAGGTGCTCGTCAACAACCGCCCCTATGGCAGCGGTACCACCAAAGTGGGCCCCTTCAGGCTTTGAGACAACGAATGAACCTGGATCAGCCCCAATGCCGTCCAATATTTCTTTGGCTATTGCGGCGCCTTCATCCAGTCTCTTCTGATCGTCCCTGGTCACACCCTTTGAAACGCTCCCGCCGGGATAGACCCTGCCCGTGGGATCGTCCGCAGTCTTTACCATGATTCCCAAAAGCTTGTCCGTGGGCATCATGAATCCCTTTCTACCCGCCTCCATGAACCGGACGGTACGGTTGATGTTTATGTAGGGGGACAGAATAAAGCCCCTCTCATCATGGAACTCGTGGTCAACAAGGGCCATACTTGGCTCCCTGGCCTGATGAAGGCCCTCCGCCCTGCCGTAGACGTTCACAAGGATGTCAATGAAAAGGTTTCCTCCGGCATTCTTCACCCCAGAATTCTGAAGAGTCACGGGGGTACTCAGTGCACCGGCAGCCAGTATGACGTTATCTGCCGTTATCTCGGTGTAGCCTCCCTTCCCGCTTCCCCGAATGCCTATAGCCCTGCCATCCTCCACGACCACCTCGTGGGCTCTGGTTTCGTAGAGCACATCAGCCCCACGGGCAAGGGCATCGTTCAGGTAATCCAGGGCCGTCCACTTTGCCTCCTGAAGGCACCCAAAGGTGCAGCACCCGCAGCGAACGCACTTGGAGAAGTCTAGGAACTTCGGCATTGGTTCCATCTTGTAGCCTAAGTCGGCAGAAACTTCTAACATGCTCAGTGACGCCTCGGATAGGAGGCTCTTCGGAGTTGGGGCTATTTTCATCTCCCCTTCAGCTTCCCTAAATTCGCTCTCCAAGTTTATCCCGAGGTCTTTGAACTCTTCCTGGAGGCATCGGGTTCCATTTGCACATGAAACGACAGTCGAACCACCGGCCATTATAGCCCTCCACAGGATCACCCCCTCCCTGGAAGTCCTCGGGGTTTTGTACCCGGTCGTTTCAAAGTATCTGAGGGAGTCCCTAAAAGTCCCAACGTGCTCTTCGTACTTCCCAGCTTCCACGATTAGAACGTCCTTACCTGCCATACTCAGTTCTCTCGCTATAGTGGCTCCACCGGCCCCAGAACCAACAACTAGATACTCAGCGTGCTTTTTCATAAAACCAGCTCCCAGCTGCAATTGATTGAAGAAAAGTTATTCTCACTCCGTTTTACACCCTCAAAGTATATATGGGTTTGGATTCATGTTGAAATTGACTTGGTTCCAGCAGACAATCAGATACGTACAGCATTCATCCAATATGGAATGAGAATAACGGTCCCGGTATATAGTATTGGGGCGTTATCCGCTCTTCCCCACTTGCCATCGTTTGGAAAAAGCGGGAGCAACACAATTTTCATTCTATTAAATTCTTCCCTACCATGCTCCCTGGCTTTTCTATCCCGAAGAACTTCAAAACCGTTGGCGCTATGTCCATCAGCGAGGCGTTCTCAAGCTCAGCCCCCTCAAAGCCCCAGAGGATGAGGGGGACCTTAACGACGGGCTCGTTCATCGACCCGTGCATCCCCCTGACCCAGTGGCTCACTCCCTTTACCCCTTTGCACATCCTGTGAGAGCAGAACCAGTAACCGGGCCTGGCGGAGACTATCAGTTCGCCGCTGTTCGGACTGTTTAGGTGCTCCAAATCCTCGCGGAAGAAGACCGCCCCAACTCCTGGAGCTCTCCTGAGGATTTCAAAGGCCTCCTCCGCCTCGTTTGGGTTCCTGAGGTAGACGTGTGCTCCGCCTCCCGAGGAAACGCGGAGCGTCTCGATGCCATGCTTCCTCAGGTAAGTTTTTAGATTCACCCAGGTGTGAACTTCCTCCTGCCCGTGATCGGCGAAGATTATGAAGGCGTACTCGTCCTTCAACCTTTCCCACAGTGTTCTCACTGCAGTGTCAACGGTCTCGACGGCCTTCAGAGCCCCCTCGCTCAGCGGGCCGTGGTCATGGCTCATGCCGTCTATCGAGGCGAAGTGGACGAGGAGTAGGTCAGGCCTGCACTCCTCGTAGAGGTAGAGGGCTGAACTTAGAACCCACAGGTCCTTCCTCCAGTCCCGGCCATGTTGACGGTACATCCTGTCGCTCGCGAAGAAGGGCGGGAAGATTCTGACGTCCGTCCCGCTGAAGGGGGGCATGGTGTAGCCCGAGACGCTGGCTGTTCTAACGCCCCTGGGGCGGAGTATATCCACCACCGTCGGGGCCTTTATGACCCTGTGGGGGTTGAAGGCAACCTCGTAGTCGTAGAAGTTGACCTTCCTGTCGGCGAGCCTATCGTAGTAGCCGTTCTCAACGACGCCGTGGTCTTTCGGCCACACCCCCGTCATCACGCTGGTGTGAACTAAGTCCGTGAGCGTTGGAAAGATGGAATCAACCACCGCGAACTCGCCGCTTTCAGCGAGTTCGCTCAGGAAGGGCATGTGCTTCAGGTTGTAAACCCCGTTGCCATCGAGGCTTATGAGAGCCAGCTTCTTCCACATCTTCATCACCGGTGTCAGCCTGACGTGCACTCATCACGCCTCAGTGGGATGGAGTGGTCATCATCCACCTTGATTTCCTTGGTCGAGGCGGTATAAATTCCTTCCGAGCCACTCATCTAGGGTTTTCTGCCTCGCGAGGCTCCCAAGGACGTAGCTCCTTGCAAGATACCTCTCAAAGGGATGTTCAAGGCGCCGTTTTATGGCATCGAGCGCCTCGTTGAGCGTCTCGAATCGACCGATCAAGTTACCCATCGCCTTCTTCACGCCGAGGCGTATCTGCCAGACTCCGACGGGGGCGTAGTACTCGGGAGTAACTTCGCGGAAGACCACCACCCTCGCCTGCCTCCTCCTTTCCCTCAGCGCCTCCAGAACGCTCAGCCGGGCGGCGTGGTATGCCCCTGCCGTTTCCTTGACGTATTCTCTCCTCCCGCGGAAGTCCTCGTAGTCGTGGATGACGCTGGGTTCAGAGGCACCGAAAAGCGACCCCTTGAGCCAGACCTCAAGCAGTTCAAAGGCGTAGCCCTCGGGCATGAGCAGAACGGCGTAGCGGTTGCCGAGGAATCTGTAGAAGTACACCTCGTAGTCGTTTATTTCGGGATAGTGGAGTATCTCGCGCCGCAGGTTCTTCCCTATCGTGTCCTGAACTGCCGTGATGCTCCACCGCGTTGGAACGAGCTTTTTGTTCACCCCGAGGAGTCCGGCCGAGAGGAGCCTTATGATGTAGTACTCGTCAAAGCCCCAGTTGTAGAGCCTCATTATCGCCTGCTCGGCCTTCAGCTCGTCGCTCACAACGTAGTCAGTTCTCCTTGGAATCCTCGGGTTCTCCGTGAGTTCAAAGTCGAGTAGCTCAGCCTTCGGCCCTATGGGCGGTGCAAACTCGCTCGGGAGGACTTTGAGGACGGGCTTTCTTTTGAGGAGAATCTCGCTGTCAACGGGCTTTATCGACATTGCCAGCTCCTGAACCTCGCCCAGTATTCTACCGCTCCTCCTCACGTGGACGTCTGCCCTTGTCTCCCCCATGACAAGGAGAGAGCGGTAGTAGAGGATGTCGCGTATGGTCTTGTCCTCCCACCGGAGGGGACTATCGAGGTGACTGGTGTCGCCCTCAATCGGCGGCACGAGGGGACCTATTCTCACCTTGGGGTAGCCGTACTCGCCGACGAAGATGCTCGGGGGAGAAGAGCCGAAGAGGTGACGCTTGTTGAGCCTCCGTTCAACCGTCCGGGCTACCCTAAACCTTTCGAGGATTGGACAGGTTGGCCTGCCGCAGAGGAGCTTTCTGCCCTTGCAGACTGCGCAGAGTTTTGAGTTGAAGACAGGGGCGCTCATCGGATGTAGGTAAGCGGGGAGGTATTTATGGTTTGTTGCGGGCCAGACTTTGCTGGGCAAAGTTTCATCAAAGTTCGTGATTCCTCACAAAAAGCCAACTGAGAAAAGGTTTGCAATCTCAACAGGCATTTTCAAGCAGGAATTCACGATTCAAAGCCCCTCAAAAACGCGGGTTTAAACGCTTAAAGCGCTCCTTTGGAGCGCGAAAATGAACAAACCCCTTAAATTAGAGCACTCCAATTATGAATTCCAAACCCAAAAACTACACTCAAAAAGGCAAACCTTCTCAAAGGAGCACCTCAAAAAAAGGAATCACCAACTTTTGATCAAACTTTTGCCCCGCAAAAGTTTGTTGTGGAGCCGGGAGGGGGATTCGAACCCCCGTAAAGCGGATCTGCAGTCCACCGCCTCACCTCTAGGCTATCCCGGCATTTGAACCCCAGAAAGATTTTGGCGCCGCGGAGGGGATTTGAACCCCTGTGGGCAGCGCCCACCGGCTTAGCAGGCCGGCGCCCTACCAGGCTAGGCTACCGCGGCACTCCAATGCCCAGGTTATATGAGCCGGAGAGGGTTTTTAAGTTTTTTGGACGCATCCCATCCCAGAAACCCACTTTCTACCGCGGCCGATGATGAGAGGCTGGCCCGGCACCGAGGGGTGCGGAGGGCCACCACTTCTGAGGCCGCTCGGTTTATAAAGGTGGGCAAAAAACATCGAGCCGGTGGTGAGCAATGATAAGGGTAAAGGTTCTTGGTAGGGGCATCGAGAGGGAAGTTGAATGGAGAAAGGGCATGAAGGTCTCAGATCTGCTCCATGAGATAGGCTTCAACACGGAGAGCGCCATAGCAAAGGTGAACGGCCGCGTCGCCCTCGAAGATGAAAACGTGAGGGATGGCGACTACGTGGAGGTAATACCCGTCGTTTCTGGAGGATGATGAGAAAAGGGGGCTTCAAGCCCCGAGTCTCTTCCTCATGAAGGCCTCGAAGTTGTCCATGGCCTCCTCCAGTATCTCCACCGGCGGCAGGAAGACTATCCTGAAGTGCCAGTCTCCAGCGTAGCCAAAGCCTGAGCCGTGAACGAAGAGCACGTGGGCCTCGTTGAGGGCGTCGAGCACGAACTCCTTGTCGCTCTTCCACTTCGAGCGCTCCTCTATGCGCGGGAAGATGTAGAACGCTCCCTGGGGCTTCGTCGTGCTTATTCCCGGAATCTCGGTGAGGCGCCTGTAGATGTAGTCTCTCCTTTCTTTGAGCTTGCCCATGTACTCGTCGAGGTAGTCCATCGGACCGGTCAGGCCGGCTATCGCGGCAAATTGTGCAGGGGTGCTGGGGCATATCCTTATCCTTGCCATCTTGTCTATCGCTTCTCTGACCTCCTCAAGCTTGCCCTCGGGGTCAACGTAGTAGAAGTAGCCGAGGCGCCAGCCGGTGGCGAAATAGACCTTTGACATGCCGTTCATCACTATGACCGGGACGTCTTTGGTGAGAGAACCCGGGGAAACGTGCTTCCCCTCGTAGGTCATGAGGTCGTATATCTCGTCGCTGATGACGGGCAGGTCGTACTCGCCGGCGAGGTCGAGTATCTCCTTTATCGTTTTCTTCTCGTAGAGAGCGCCTGTTGGGTTGTTGGGGTTTATCACCGCTATGGCCTTCGTCCTCTCGCTGATCTTCTTCCTCATGTCGTCTATGTCGGGCTGCCACCCGTTCTCCTCGACCGTCAGGTACTCGTTGGCGATTCCTCCGTAGAACTTGACCAGGCCGACGTAGGGTGGATAGCTGGGACTCGGAACGAGGATGTTGTCGCCGGGGTTGAGGAGGGCCCCGAATATGAACTGGAGGGCCTCGGTAACGGCAGCGGTGACGCGAACGTCCTCGGGGGTTATATCAACGCCGTTCTTCCTCTTTTCCCTTGTGACTATGGCCTCCCTGAGCTCCGGAAGGCCCTCGCTTGGCCCGTAGTAGTTGTGACCTTCCTGGATGGCCTTACAGTATGCATCCCTCATATGCTTCGGGGGCTGAAAGTCGTATTTGCCCGGATCGCCTATATTGAGCCGGATGACCTTTATTCCCTTCTTCTCAAGCTCCCTTGCGGGGAGAACAACGTCCCTGATGGCGTACTCAATTCCCATGGCCCTTTCAGATGCGCGAATCATATGGATCACCATTTGAAGGATGAGAGGTTTGTAGTAAAAAGCTTTGCCCACATAGGTTTAAAAAGAGGCGGAGATAAAGGATTACGGGCGATGACGACTAGCAAGCATGCTGAAGAGATGCACCATGATGACGTGAACACCCACCGAGCCCCTCGATACGTTTATCCCTTCGGGCGGGAAGACTCCTTCCGAAAGGGAGACGAAAGCCCCGAAATCATTAAATACAGCTTTAATAAAAAATAATAGGTGGTTTCCCACGTATCTCACCCAAAAGAACCACCTCCGGGTGGACAAGAAGACCTACAAAATTCTCCGAACCCTGACCCATCTATCCAAGAGCCTCTACAACCTCACACTCTACACGGTTAAACAACACTACGAGCTGAACGGCACTTTCCTGCCATACGCCAAAGCCTACCACCTCGTGAAGGACAGCGAGCCTTACAAACTCCTTCCGAGCCAAGCCGCACAGCAAACGATGAAAATCGTGGAGAGAAACTTCCGCTCCTTCTTCCACGTCATCAACGAGAGGAGGAAGGGTAACTACAACCGTCCTGTCAGGCCGCCGAGATACCTCCCTAAGAACGGCCACTTCCTCCTCATCTTCCCATACCAGTCCTTCAGGGTTAAAGGAGATAAAATAATCCTCTCCCTCGGCAGGAACTTCGCAGAAAAATACGGGGTTAAACACCTCGAATTCACCCTCCCGAAGAACGTTAAGGGCCACAGGATAAAGGAAGTCCGCATCGTGCCAAGATACAATGCCCTCTGGTTCGAAATCGAGTACGTTTATGAGGTTGAGCCCGAGAGGAGGGATTTAGACCACTCAAAATACCTCGCCATTGATTTGGGCCTTAACAACTTCGCCACCGGTGTTTCCACCACCGGGACGGCCTTCATCATCGAAGGCCGGGGGTTGAAGAGCTTCAACCGGTGGTGGAACATGGAGAAGGCCCGCCTCCAAAGTCGATACGACAAGCAGGGTGTAAAGTTCGGCAAAAAGATGGCTTGGCTTTTGAGGAAAAGAAAGAACGTGATTAACGACTTCATGAACAAGGCGGTGAGCTACATCGTGAACTACTGCCTTGAGAACGGGGTTGGGAATATTGTAATTGGTGAGCTGAAAGGGATAAAGCAGAACGCCAACCTTGGCAAGAGGAACAACCAGAATTTCCAGTATGTTCCGTTCGGCCTTTTCAAGCGGAAGCTGAAAGCCAAGTGCGAACGTTACGGGATTAACTACATCGAGGTTGATGAGTCCTACACGAGCAGGGTTGATGCCCTCACTCTGGAGCCTATTGGGAAAAAGAAGGAATACCTCGGGAGGCGGGTGAAGAGGGGTCTCTTCCAGTCCTCAACTGGAACGCTGGTTAATGCCGACGTGAACGGTGCGTTGAACATTTTGAGGAAGGTAGCCGGCGATTCTCCCGTCAGGGGGATAGCCGGTAGTGGCCGTGTGAACCGGCCTGTGAGGGTGAGGCTACCTTGGGGTGGTCTCACTCCTCACGAAGCCCCGTCCGTAAGGGTGGGGTAGTTCACTAACCTTCAGAGGAGGGGTTTACATGAACATCTTCATCCCACTAATCGCGGGGATTCTTATTGGCTACATAATTCGGAGAAAGGGGCGCAGAGTTAACGTTAACCTGCCCATGAGCGCCTCGCTGATTCTCCTCATATTCTTCATGGGGGTTGAGGCAGGCAAGGTCGAGATAGACGCCCTTTGGC
Organism: Thermococcus sp. ES12; assembly: GCF_012027515.1. Taxonomy (NCBI): domain Archaea; kingdom Methanobacteriati; phylum Methanobacteriota; class Thermococci; order Thermococcales; family Thermococcaceae; genus Thermococcus; species Thermococcus sp. ES12. The sequence continues at coordinate 183,734 of NZ_SNUP01000001.1, read as the reverse complement.
TCCTAGTTTCATCAATCGTATTCGCAGCCCTCACCATAGTTGGCAGCGTTGGAGTCGCCTTTTTAGCGGGGGAGAAGGGATGAGGTTTCTGGTCTACGTTCTGGTTTCCCTCATAGCCGGCATAGCCTTTGGGCACTTCTACGCCCCTGAATTTGGCAATCTCTATGAGGCCATGCTCTACCTTCTGATACTGATAATCGGGATAGACCTCGGCCAGACCTTCCGACTTGGGAAGATTAAAAGGCTTGGAAGGCTGGCCATAAAACTGCCCCTCGGGACTCTTCTGGGTTCGCTCCTCGGAGGCCTTGTCGCCTCCCTGCTTTTGGGCATAGAACTCAGGTGGGGACTGGCCGTTGCGGCCGGCTGTGGATGGTACAGCCTCACAGGGCCACTCATCGCACAGTATTCGGCAGTCTATGGAACGCTCGGTTTCTTGGCCAACCTTACCAGGGAGATATTCACCGTTTTGCTGTACCCGCTGGCAATAAGGAGAATTCCAAAGGAGCTGGCCGTTTCCATGGGCGGCGCGACCACGATGGATACCACGCTGCCGATAATGACGAAGTTTGGGGGAAGTGACGTTGCGCTCATAGCCTTCGTTCATGGCTTTGTGCTCACCGCTCTGGTGCCCTTCGTTGTTCCGTTTATCCTTCAGTTCTAACCAATAATCTTTTAAGTTCAAACGATTTAGGTTTTATGTATAAACTTAACCGGTGATGAAAATGGCCGAGGTTGAACTCGTTTTCAAGGTTTTGAAGGAAGCAGGGAGGCCCCTCAAGAGCAAGGAGATAGCAGAGATAGCCGGTATCGACAAGAAGGAAGTGGACAAGGCAATAAAAGTCCTCAAAAAGGAGGGCAAAATAATCTCACCGAAGCGCTGCTACTACGCACCTGCCGAGTGAGTCCCGTACCTCTCATCGAGCTTTTTGAGGATTGCCCCGTGCTGTTCCTCGTTTCTCTTTATCTCCGTGGCAAGACCCCTAACTACCGGGTGGAATGCCCTCCTTGAGAGCCTGTCGTAGAGCTCCAGCATCCTCTCTTGGAGCTTGATATACTCCCCAAGCAACTCACCAAGCTTTCCGTCTCCGTTCTCAGGCAGTACAACTTCCGTCGGGAAGTCCTTTAGGTACTCCTCGATTATCTCTTCCGGGGGGACCCTGGCGCCAATTGCACCGAAGCCCAAGGGCATTACCATCGTCGGCAGACCGGGGATGAGTGCAATCTCACCCACATCCTCCCTGGTTCCGTATTCATCCACGAGCTTCAGGGACTCATGGTACGCTCTCTCAAGGGCCTCCATCAGGTGCTTGTGAAAGGCGGTGTCTATAGCCATCCTGAGGATCAGGGCCCTCAGATCAGCGTACTCCGGGTCCTTGAGCTTCTTGAGAAGCCTCCTGTACTCCTTTTCTGCCTTCGCCTCCAGCCTCTTCAGTTCCTCCACGGTGGTTATCATACGTTCCATGGCCCTCACCTCCCGGAACGTTTAATAACTTTTTGTTATTTAAATGTTTTGGTTCAGTCCGCAAAACTTTTTTAAAGCCTCACGCTTACCGATGCCTGCAGGCACTATCATGCCTCACGGCTCGGGGGTGTCCGAGGCTGGGGCGAGTAGGAACCCACCGGGCCTCTGCGTGGAGGTGAGAGAATGAAGTATCCGAAGCAGATAAGAACTTACTGCCCCTACTGTAAGAAGCACACCATCCACAAGGTCGAGAAGGTCAAGAAGAGGCCGAGGAGCGAGCTCAGCCAGGGTCAGAGACGCTTTAGGAGAATCATGAAGGGTTACCGCGGTTTCCCGAGGCCGAACCCGGCCGGAAGGGAGAAGCCGGTCAAGAAGCTCGACCTCAGGTTTAGGTGCACCGTGTGCGGCAAGGCCCACACCAGGGGACAGGGCTTCCGCGTTAAGAAGTTCGAGCTGGTGGAGGTGTGAAGCATGGCGCTCCCGAAGAACCTCATTCCGATGCCGAGGAGCAGGTTCCTCCGCGTCAAGTGCATAGACTGCGGCAACGAGCAGATAGTCTTCAGCAACCCTGCAACGACCGTCCGCTGCCTCGTCTGCGGTGCTACCCTCGTCGAGCCGACCGGCGGAAAGGGCGTCATCAAGGCCAAGATACTCGAGGTTCTTGAGTGAACCTTTTCTTTCCTTTGCCTCCGTGTCCGGAGGCTTCTGCTAAACTTTAAATACCTCTTTTCGTAACTTACCCCGGCAGAGAAAATTTTGAGGTGGTTAAAATGCCGAGGAAAGCCAAAGAGTACCCTGAAGAGGGAGAGTTTGTGGTTGCCACCGTGAAGAGCATTCACCCTTACGGTGCGTTCCTCAAGCTTGACGAGTATCCGGGCAAGGAGGGGTTCATGCACATAAGTGAGGTTGCCTCCACATGGGTCAAGAACATCAGGGACTACGTGAAGGAGGGCCAGAAGATAGTCGCCAAAGTCATCCGAGTTGACCCCAGCAAGGGGCACATCGACCTGAGCCTCAAGCGCGTCAACCAGCAGCAGAGGAAGGCCAAGCTCCAGGAGTACAAGCGCGCCCAGAAGGCCGAGAACCTGCTCAAGATGGCGGCTGAGAAGATTGGTAAGGACTTCGAGACGGCCTGGCGCGAGGTCTGGGTTCCCCTCGAGGAGGAGTACGGAGAAGTCTATGCCGCCTTCGAAGACGCGGCCCAGAACGGGATGGAGGTTCTCAAGGGACTCATCAGCGACGAGTGGATTGAGGCGCTCAAGCCCATTATCGAGGCCTACGTTGAGATTCCGACCGTTACCATAGATGCGGAGTTCGAGATAACCGTCCCGAGTCCAAACGGAGTCGAGATTATCAAGGAGGCCCTTATAAGGGCGAGAGATCGGGCCAACGAGGAGAAGGATATAGAGGTCAAGTTCTCCTATCAGGGCGCTCCGAGGTACAGAATAGACATAACAGCCCCGGACTACTACAAGGCCGAGGAGGTTCTTGAGGACATAGCCGAAGAGATACTGCGAGTCATAAAGGAGGCGGGTGGTGAAGCGACACTCATCAGAAAGGAGAAGAGAATCAAGAAGATAAAGAGGAGAGGGGCATGAGGTTCCGGATAAGAAAGTGCCCCGAATGCGGGCGCTACACCCTCAAGGAAATCTGTCCGGTCTGCGGGGCTAAAACAAAGGTAGCCCATCCGCCGCGCTTCTCGCCGGAGGATCCCTACGGGGAGTACAGAAGGAGGCTGAAGCGCGAGCAGCTGGGCATTGTCGGGAGGGAGTGATATGAAGGAGTCAGTCATTCACGTCTATGAGAGGCCCCAGCTCAGAGACCCCGTTTTCATAGAGGGCCTGCCCGGTATAGGGCTGGTCGGAAAGCTCGCCGCTGAGCACCTCATTCAGGAACTCAACGCGGTCAAGTTCGCCGAGCTCTACTCGCCGCACTTCATGCACCAGGTTCTCATAAAGAAGAACTCCGTCGTTGAGCTGATGAAGAACGAGTTCTACTACTGGAAGAACCCGAACGAAAACGGCAGGGACATCATAATCATCACCGGCGACCAGCAGGTTCCGCCAACGGACAGCCCCGGTCACTTTGAGGTCGTTGGAAAGATGCTGGACTTCGTGAGCGAGTTCGGGGTCAGAGAAATAATCACTATGGGTGGCTACCAGGTGCCCGAGCTCCAGGGGGAGCCAAAGGTTCTCGCTGCGGTGACCCACGAGGAGCTGGTGGAGTACTACCAGAAAAAGCTTGAGGGCTGTCAGGTCGAGGTTATCTGGCGCGAGGACGAGGGAGGGGCCATAGTAGGCGCCGCCGGACTGCTCCTCGGTATGGGCAAGCTCCGCTCGATGTTCGGGGTAAGCCTGCTCGGCGAGAGCCTTGGCTACATCGTCGACGCCAAGGCGGCAAAATCCGTCCTCCTGGCCGTTACCAAGATACTCGGCCTTGAGCTCGACATGACAGCACTTGAGGAGCGTGCCAAGGAGACGGAGGAGATACTCCGGAAGGTCCAAGAGATGCAGAGGGCGATGCTGGAGCAGCAGATGCCACCGGCCCCGGAGGAGGAAGACAGGGGCTACCTCTGAGCCCGTTCTATTTTTTCCATGACTGGATATCACAACCACTGTTCTCAACCTTTGGTTGGTAATACGCGGTTTTAAAAACACTTTTATTTCGTGTTACTCTTTATTCAGTTGATAACACAAAAACCGAGGAGGTGTTTAAGTTGCATATTCCGGACGGACTGTTGAGCACTCCCGTGATAGCAATAACCTACGCAATAACGATAGCCGGAATAGCCTACGCGATACGGAAACTGAAGGATTTCCCGGAGGAGAAGATCCCCCTCTTGGGCCTCTTCGCTGCCGGAATCTTTGCTGCCCAGATGGTAAACTTCCCGATAATAGGAGGCGTCAGCGGACACCTGCTGGGGGCAACTCTAGTTGCAATAATGCTTGGACCCTACGCGGCGGTAATAGTCATGACCGCGGTTCTTCTCATACAGACGCTCCTCTTTGGAGACGGCGGGATAACTGCAATAGGTGCAAACATCCTCAACATGGGGCTGATTGGGGCTTTCATAGGCTACGGCCTCTACACTAGGCTCAAGTCCCTCAACGAAACCTTTGCCATGGGCTTTGCTGCCTGGCTCTCCGTCGTTCTTGGAGCTGCCCTCGCATCGGTCGAGATAGGCCTCAGCCACAGCCTTCCGTTCCTCAAGGTCCTCACCCTGATGGTTGGCTACCACTCGATAATTGGAATCGGCGAGGCCGTACTCACCGTCCTGATAGTCTACGCCGTGAGGGCAAAGCTTCCATTGGTGGAGGGGGTGCCTGCATGAGAACGGTTTTCAAAGGGCTGGTAGTTATAGCCGTCGTACTGGCGCTTGTGCTGCCGCTGGCTTCAAGCAATCCGGATGGACTCGAAGCCACTATGGAGAAAGTCGGCCTTGAGGAGAACCCGGTTTACCACGCTCCCCTTGATTACGGGGAAACCTGGTGCCAGAGCGTTGTGATGGGTCTGCTTGGCATAGCACTGGCGTTTGGAGTCGGCTACGGTTTGGCAAAGCTTGCAAAGGGTGCCTGAGGTGTACCTGCCTTTCATTTTCCTTTACGCGATTGGGGTCGTAACGAGAAAGAGCCTCACAGAGTTAGCCTATTTTGGGCTCCTTTTCCTTGTCGTTGTGCTCACAATGAGGCCAAAGAGGGGTGTTTTCAAAAAGCTCGGCTTCCTCCTCGGCTTCGAAGGGCTTCTGTTTATCATGGCGCTCTTCAATCCGGGACAAGCAATCTTAGAGACCCCTCTTGGTCCAATAACCCATGAGGGAATCCACTCGTTTTTCATGCTCCTTGGAAAGGCATTCCTCTCCGCCGGAACGGCCGTGGTCGTGACCAGCTCGGTGGGCTTCTCCAGGATACTCGCCGAGATGGAGGCACTGAGGTTTCCAAGGATACTAACCCTGACCCTGGCCTTCACATACCGCTACCTCGACCTCTTCCTCGATGAAGCGATGAAAATGAAGCGTGCCCTCGACTCAAGGGCCTTTGGGATCGGGAAGAAGGAATACTACAAAAAGCTCGGCTCCCTCATCGGCGAGATATTCGTCAGGGCTTACCTCAGGAACGGGAGGATATACCGGGCTATGCTGGCGAGGGGCTTCGGGGAGTTTCCGAGCCTGGAGGAGCCCGGGACAAGTCTCCACACAGTACTGCTGGCGGTACTCGCTCTGGGGGGACTGCTGCTATGATAGAGCTGAGAGACCTTTACTTCTCCTACTCCGGCAGTGAAGTGCTGAGGGGAATAAACCTCGCGATTGAGAAGGGAGAACTCTTCGGATTCCTTGGCCCCAACGGAGCCGGAAAGAGCACTCTGCTCCTCCACTTCAACGGAATTCTCACTCCCAAAAAAGGCAGAATCCTTGTGGACGGCCTCGATCCTGTAAAAAGGCCAAAAGATGTCAGGAGAAAAGTTGGCATAGTCTTTCAGGACCCCAACGACCAGCTGTTCTCGCCGACCGTCTTTGAGGACGTTGCATTCGGCCCTTACAACCTCGGCCTCAGGGGAAAGGAGCTCGAAGAACGCGTTATGTGGGCGCTTGACAAAGTGGGCATGGCAGAATATGCGAACCGGGAAACGAAGGAGCTCAGCTTCGGGGAAAAGAAGAGGATAGCGATAGCCACAGTCCTTGCCATGAAGCCACAGATAATAGTATTTGACGAACCCTTCGCCAACCTCGACTTCAGGGGCAGGAGACTGATGCGGGAGCTCATATTCGAACTGAAGGGCGAGGGGAAAACCGTCATCCTTGCTTCCCACGAGGCCGATTACCTCTCGCTCTGCGACAGGATAGCCCTTATGGACCGCGGAAGGATTATCACAGTCGGAACTCCTGAAGAGATACTTGGAAATCCAGAGCTCCTTAGAGAGCACAATCTGGATGTCCCACCACTGGTAGAACTGTTCCTGAGCCTTGGCCTGCCACTTCCAAGAAGCACAGAGGAAGCGATGAAAATACTAAAAGAGTGGAAGAAGACTACTCCTTCAGCACACTCTCCAGAAGCTCCAGCCCGAGCCCAAGGTACTCTTTGGCTTTCTCCTCGCGCTTCGCCTCGCTGAAGACCCTGATTATCGGCTCGGTCCCGCTTGCCCTCACAAGCACCCAGCCGTCCTCGAAGAGAATTTTGGTTCCGTCGGTGGTGTCCACCCTGTAACCCTTCTTTTCAGCGAGTTCCGCCACCCTGGCCACTATCGCCTTCCTGTCGCCCTCAACGTGCTTCTTCGTTTTGAACTGGTAGTATTTCGGAAGCTCATCAATCAGCTCGCTGAACTTCTTGCCCGACTTTGCAAAAATCTCGACTATCTTTGCCGTTGTCATCGCCCCGTCCCTGCCGAGGACGAAGTCCGGGAAGATTACTCCTCCGTTCTCCTCGCCGCCGATGGTTCCGCCGTGCTCAAGCAAGGCCCTTGCGACGATTAAGTCACCGACCTTCGTCCTCAGCACTTCCGCGTTGTTCTTACTCGCTACATCATCGAGCAGGTTCGAGGTCGCTATCGTGGTAACGAGAAGCCCACCGCCGTTCTCTCTCAGAACGGCATCGGCAACGAGCGCGAAGGTCTTGTCACCCTGTATGAACCTGCCATTCTCGTCTATGAACACCGCCCTGTCGGCATCGCCGTCCTGGGCGACTCCGAAGTCCGCGCCAAGGGCCTTGACGATCTCCATGAACCCCCTCAGGTTCTCCTCGTTGGGCTCGGGGTTTCTGGCAGGGAAGTGGCCGTCGGGATGGGCGTTCACGCTCACCACCTTACACCCGAGCTCCCTGAGGAGGTAGGGAAGCGTTAGAGAGCCGGCGCCGTTGGATGTGTCCACGACCACGAAGGGCCTCCTCTTCCTTATCGCCTCGACGTCAACGCGAGCCTTTATCGCCTCGATGTAGGGCTTGATGATGTCCTCCTCCCTGACCTCACCTATCTCGTCCCAGCTGGCCCTGTCGAAGTCTTCTTTAAAGAAAACATCCTCAACGACCGCTTCGCGCTCCTTCTTCAGCCCCATGCCGTTCGGCTCGAGGAGCTTTATGCCGTTGTATTCAGGTGGATTGTGGGAAGCGGTTATAACGGCCCCACCGTCGGCGTTGAAGTGAGCTGTGGCCCACTGGATTGCAGGCGTTGGAGCTATTCCAACGTCTATGACGTCGCAGCCGACGCTGAGGAGGCCGCTTATCAATGCACTCTTCAGCATCTCCCCGCTTACCCTCGTGTCCCTGCCGACTATGACGAGCGGCTTTTTCCTTCCCTCCCTCCTGAGCATCGTCCCGAAGGCCATTCCCATCTTCAGGGCGAACTCTGGCGTTATCATCTCGTTGGCTATCCCCCTGACGCCGAAGGTACCAAAGAGCCTTCCCATGCTATCACCTCACATCAGAGCGCTGGCGAAGTTGATTATCATCATCACGAATATGTAGAGTCCGTAAACGAACGCCCCAGCCTGAATCAGCGAGACGAGTATCTTCAGCGGCTTCCATTTGCCCGAGAGCAGGGGTACGGGGATGCCTATCAGTATCGCGGCGAAGAGGTATATAACAGCGTTCTTTATGGCGGAGTAGTCGACGGGTATGTTTATCTGCGGATAGGTTATGGTGACCTCCTGCCCCTGAACGGTAAAGGTTATATCCGCGTTCTGAAGTCCAACGACGATTATGTAGGACATTATGAGAACGAAGAGCAGCGTAGGCAGGAGACTGAGCGAAAGGGAGGATATCGAGCTGCTGAACCGCTCCCACTCGTCCCCGCAGTTCCTGACCTTCTCCTTCTTTTCCGTCTTTTCGGATTCTTCAGCCATCGTCAATCCCTCCCGAAATCGTCCGCAAAGCGAACTATATCATCCTCACCCAGGTATTCACCTATCTGGGTCTCGATGACCTCAAGAACAACTTTTCCGGGGTTCTCAAGCCTGTGTACGACACCTGCCGGAATAAAGGTGCTCTCACCGGGCCGGAGGAGGATTTCCTTCTCCCCGATGCGAACCTTTGCGGTGCCCCGAACCACCACCCAGTGCTCCGAGCGGTGGTAGTGCATCTGGAGGGAGAGCTTCTTGCCGGGCAGAACGGTGAGGCGCTTTATCTTGTACCTGTCCCCCTCCTCCAGGACAGTGTAGCTACCCCAGGGTCTGTACGCAGTCCTGTGAACCATGACACGCTCATCCTTCATCTCCTTGAGGCGCCTGTAGACCTCCTTTACCCGCTGACCCTCGCCCCGGTGCGCGACGAGCAGGGCGTCGTCGGTGTCGATTATTATGAGATCCTCAACACCAACCGTGGCCGTTAGGCGATTCGTCATCACGAGGTTGTTTCTTGAGTTAACGCCGATGTGGTAGCCCTTCCTGCCTCCGACCTTAACGGCGTTTCCGCTCTCGTCCTTCTCCATCACCTCGTAGATGGCATCAAAGCTGCCCAGGTCGTTCCAGTAGGCATTGAGGGGAACCACCGCCGCCCTGTCCGTTTTCTCCATGACGCCGTAGTCAACGGAAACTTCCGGAACAAGCTCATAGGCCTTCCTGATATCCCTCGCCTCTTTAAAGGCCTCGTAGACATTGGGGGCGTGCTTCTTCACCTCCTCTGTAAAGACCCCCGTGTCGAACATGAACATTCCGCTGTTCCAGAGGTAGTTGTTCTCGACGTAGCGCTTTGCGGTCTCAAGGTCCGGCTTCTCCTTGAACTCAGCCACGGTATAGCCTCCATCAAGTCTCTCACCGGGCTTTATGTAGCCGTAGCCGGTGTGTGGTTTTGTCGGCTTTATGCCGAAGGTCACAAGGTACCTTTTCGCAAGTCTCTCGGCATTTCTGAACGCCTCTATGTAGTTCTCATTGGCCTCTATCAGATGGTCGGAGGGGAGCACCGCGACTATGGAGTCCCCGAAGGTCTCTTCGATTCTCCTTATTCCCCAGAATATGGCCGGCAGGGTGTTCTTCCCCAGTGGCTCGAGGAGTATGTTGTTCTCGGGAAGCTCCAAGCCGAGCTCCCTAAGGTCGTCGAGAACCCTGAAACGGTACATATCGTTGGTAACCACGAAGATTTCATCGGACTTCGAAAAGATAAGTGCCCTCTGAACGGTCTTCTGGAAGAGCGAGTACTCATCGAACATCCTGATGAACTGCTTGGGCATCAGCTCCCTGCTAAGGGGCCACAGCCTCGTTCCCTTCCCGCCGGCGAGAATCAGGGTTTTCATAACACCACCTCCAGTAGTTCGTCAGCGGAGCTTATATTTTTAGCCCTTCGGTGTCTGAGGTCTCCAACGATGAAGGGATGATCAACGACATCCAGGAGGGGCAGGTCGTTCTCCCCATCCCCCAAAGCGTAGCTCTCAACCTCCCCCAGGCGGGAGTAGAGGCCCAGCAATTCCTTGGCGGCCCGCCCCTTGTCGGTGTTTCCGGTAACGCCCAGAAACCTGCTGCCCCTCGACACCCTCAGCCCCATGCCTTCAAGGACTCCCTCGAAGCCGGCTCTTTTCCACGTGAATATCGTTTCGCTGTAGTCCCGTTTCATGGCAAGCCTTGCCAGACCCTCGGGGAGTCCTGTAAAATCCATGACCTCTTCAAGCGTGCAGTTACCGTAGTACCTGAGACCGTATTCTTCTGCAAGCCCGTCGAGAGCAGCTTTTATCCGGTTGTATCTCTCCCCCAGCTCAACGACAACGTATTCCCCGCGCCTCCTTCCGTTAACCTTAAAGGGGAAATAACCCTCGGGAATAACGAGGGCACTCCCGTTCTCGACTATGAAAGGACCCCTCAGACCCCATGCGCTCCTGTAGTACTCCTGCTCAGCCAGGGTTTTTGAGGAGTTGAGCACGACCTCAAAACCAGCCCCGAGGAGTGCTTTAAGGAGCGGTCTGGCGGGTTCGGGGGAGTAGTCGTCGCCGAGCAGTGTCCTGTCGAGGTCGAGGAAGAGCACCCTCATCGTTACACCTCGAAGCGCAGAAGTGTCTCAGCGTTGTCTTCCAGGGTTTCCATCCACCTATTCACGTCTATGTTCTCTATGGGGGCCATGACCCTGGGACTCGGAGGTTCTTCGTTTTCACCCAGGAGACCGTGAAGGCGAAGCTCCTTCAGTATCTGGCTCTTCAGAGAGTCCGTCGCCAGCCGGGAGTGGTATATCGTTCCCAGGGAGCTGAGAATCATGTTAACGACGTGCTCCTGCCCCTTGTCCTCGTGTAGATGTGGGTTAAGCGTTTCTATCTGGAACACCTCCACCCCCTGGTCGTAAACGTCCGTGTGGGGATCCTCTCCCCACCTTCCAAAGGTCTCGAAGAGGTACACAAGCTCAAAGGGCTCTATCGAGTAGCCCGTTGAAAACGGCATTATTTCGGCCAGCTTTATGCTCATCGCGTGCTCGCCCGCGTTCCCGGTCACTATAATGCTGGTCTCAAAGTTAGTGGCCACGCCGAAAAGGGCGTTCATGTAGCGGTTCGTTATCTCGCTTACACGGCCCCACTTTCTGAAGTATAGTCCCTTCGTACTGACCTTGGGCTTGTGGCGCCAGCTCAGGCGAACCATCGCGTATTCGCTCTCACTCATGAGAAACCCCGCCGCGTAGTCCTTCACGTACTCGTTGACGGAGCCGGGGATGTAGTTGTCCGCATCAACGAAACCCACGTACTTGGCTCCTATGGCCTTTGCCAGGAGGATTCCTATCAGCATCCCTTCACCCTTTCCGCTCCTTACGCTACCGTTCTCGTCGAGGATGTCGGTGTATCCCACCTCACGGAAGGCCTCAGCGACCCCAATGTCCTTCTGATGAACCATTATTATGCGCGAGCGGGTGAGGTTGTAGAAGTGCTTGACGAGGTCAACCTCCTGCTTGAAGAGGTTTGGTCCCTTCCTCTTGCTGTTTGAGACGATTATTATCGGGCACTGGTGGGGTATGGCCTTCAGGACGCCATCTACCAGCTGGAGCTTCTCGTTCCTCATCGGAACGACTATCGCAATGTCTTCAAGGGTTCTGTAGATGTCCTCACGGGGCACGTTCGTGACTGTAAAGCTCCCCACGTCTCGCGTCTGAGTGTCCAGCTTGATAACCTTCTGAACCTCGTAGATCTCAACCGCTCCAAACAGCTCCTTGTAAACCGGAGCCTCCAAAAGCAATTCAACCACCCCTTGATAATTTTCGAAGATGAAAAGGAAACCCCGTAAAAAATTTGGGAACACGAAAATAAAAAGGTTTGTTTTACGGGCGCAATGCAAATTCCCCCACGAAGGCCGAGCTGGATATGGTGTCCCCTATTCCGACGGTGCTCTTTGGCCTCGCCACTATCTTCGTTGGAACGAAGGAGAGCTGATAGTTATCCACCTCGGCAATGCCGTCCTTCATGCCGTATTCAGCTTTAAGCCTCTCCTCCACCGCTCCAGCCTTCTCGTTCACCGGGACGTCCATGGCCTCAACAACATCGTCTACGGAGCGGACGTCGCCGAGCTTCGCCTTTGCAGCGGCTGCCAGGGCCGCGAAGAGAAGCGCATCCCGGACGAACTCTCCGTGATAATCGGTGAGAGCCAGATAGTAGCCATAGGTGTGGAAGTGTATCCTCCTGACGCCGGTTCTCTCGGCGAGCCTTAGCATGGCCTCGGTGACCGCCACCGGATCGACCGGATCGCTGGCGAGGAGCCTCCCGGCGAGACCCTTCTCACCCATGACCTCCATTATTGAAGCCAGTTCGACCTCGTTGAGGCCTACGCTGTGGAAACGGCCCAGAACGTCAATAAGGGCCATTCTGACGGTTTCATCTGCGGTGAAGGCAAACTCAAGGTGAACTGGAACGTTCCTCGCGTTCAGTACATCGAGGTGGCGCACCATCTCCTCAAAAGGCTCGCGGTAGTTCTCCTTAGTCAGGGTCTGAAGGCCGCTGATGATTCCCAGTTCGGCTTTTTTCGCTATTTCCCCAAAGTGTTCGGTGAACTCGGGCCTTATGTAGAGGTTCGGGTTGTAGTCATCGGCGGCACCGATGAAGCGGTTCTCCCTTGGAGCCTCAAAGCCGAGAATCCTGAATCCCCTGGGGAACTCGTAGATGTAGTGGATGCAGTTCTCCTCGTCGGCCAGGAACTCCTTTGGATGGACGAGCTTAAGGTCCCCTCCCTCAACCTTGGGAACGTATATCGGCCCCTCCTTGAAGAGCTCCGCCTGAAGACTTGAAAGCTGGGGGACGTGGGCTATCACTGGAACGTTGTAAACGCCGCCGAGGAGGTTGGCCATTATCCCAACCTGTCCACCCATCCTAAGCTCGTCCCAGCCCCACCGCCTCATGTAGAACCTGACTGTGCAGCTCTCGACGAAGAGCTCCGCCGCCTTTCCGCGTCTGATGCTCCAGAGAATCCCGCCGAGGAGATGCTCGACCGAAGTTATCCTCTCCGGGAGTTCCTCGGAGTACCTCAGGACTGCATCCTTTCCGGCCCGCTCTATTCGTCCCTCCAGGTCGGCGGGGTCAAGGTACTTTATGGCATCAATGTTGGTGTTATACGCGAGGAGAACTCCCCCGATTTTCCCGATGTTTCCGCGAACCCTCTCGAAGGCAGATGAGTAGAGAGCGTCCCAGTCCATTGTATCACCGGGAGTGATGTAACTACCGAAAGCTAATAAGGGTTGCGGTGAGAAGAAGAAAAATCAGGGACTCATTCCTTCCACCTGGGGTTGTCCACCAGCTTTACCTCACCGCCCTCCTCAACGACCAGCTTGGAGAAGCCCTTCTCCGCTATGCTGCCGTAGTCGTGGCCTGCATCCGCAGGATAGACCGCCAGGAAGATGAAGGGCTCGTCCCCCGTGTTGACGGTCCTGTGCGCCCAGTATGGCGGGACGTAAACAACCGTTCCAGGTCCCATCTCAATCCACTCGGCCCTTCCCTCAGGTGTCTGGAGGAGCATCCCGCCCTTTCCCTTGATGCCGTAGTATATCTCGGCCCTGTCAGCCTTGGAGTGATAGTGCCCCTTGGTGAAGAAGAACTCCCTTCCGACCTTGCCGGGGTAGAGCACTGTGGTTGCGAAGTTGAGGTCGCCGTCCTTCTCCTCCTGCTCAATCGCGTAAACCTCGTAGACAACCGGGTTCTCCTTGAGAAGCTCTTCGTAAGCTTTTTCATCGACGAAGTATCCCTTCAGGTCGCTGAGCCTTCTGACGAGCTTTTTGGCCCCGGGAATGACGCCGGTTTCGAGGTCAATATCAACACCAAGCGGATTCTTGTACTCCATTGGGATCACCGTTATAGAAGTGAGGGCGGGCCTATTTAACCTTTCCCTTCTATATCACCGGGAGTGTTACAGAAGCCTGAAGAGAAGGTAGGAGACACCGATGGAGACGGCCCAAACTCCAGCGTTCCAGCGGACGACCTTGGAGCCGTCCAGCGGCGGGAAGGGCAGGAGGTTAAAGAAGGCCAGCCACAGGTTGACGGTTGCCGTGGTCTCTACGACCCACCAGAGGGGAGTGAACGGAATCACCGCCCTCAGGGTCACCAGGGCGGCGGCGCCGACGGCTATGTTGACGAGCGGTCCCGCGAGGGCTATCTTTCCGAAGGTTTCCCTCTCATCGTAGGCATAAGGAGCGTAGACCTGAACGGCACCGAGGGCGGCGAATATCCACACGGTGCCAGTGAGAAGGCGGGTCGTTATACCCACGAGGAGAGCCAGGAGTATGCCCGTGTCCCAGCGTTTGTAGTACGCCCTGTACCCGTAGCGCCGCGCCACCCACCTGTGGGCAAGCTCGTGGAAGACGAAGGCCGTTAGAACTGCCACTACGGAGTACGGAACCGCGTAGGGGTCAAAGTTGGAAAACAGCAGAACGAGGACCAGAAAAGAAACCAGCAGATCTTCAAGCTCCCTTCTCCCAGTGCTACCCCTGTGGGCCCCTTTCCACGGTTCGTAGGCCATTGGAACTCCCCATGGGGAGGTTTACCTGCCCTTTACTTCAATCTTCTTGCCGATTACAAGCTCGGCGGCTTTAACGGCCGCGCCGCCGCTTCCCACAGCTATCCTCACCTGATCCTCCGGAACGTAAACGACTATCCTGTCCTCAAGCTCCTCGATTTCAAGGATCTTGACGTTGAGCATCTTTTCGAGTCTGTCCTTCATGGCGAATCCCCAAGAATGCTGGGGCGGTTCTAAATATAAAAGTAACGAAAGCAACGAACCAATCGAAGTCCCCGGGGGACTCTCCTCTGAGGGTTATCACATCGCCCCTGCGGTCCAGTATGGCGAGAGAAACCTTTGCTCCCTGGCCCTGTCGAGGAGGTGCTCTATCCCCGGCTTGTGGCCGAGGCCAACAATCGCTATGACTCTCGGCCTCTTGATCCCCCGTAGCTTTAGGTTCTCCACTATCGAGATCAGGTTCCTCGCCATAACCTCGTTCCTCTCCTCGACCAGAACGCGGTAGAGGTACGGATAGCGGCGCTTGAACTGCACCATCATAAGCCGGTACTCCTCCATGGGGTCGCCGACCTCACCCGCTTTAATGGGAAGGAATACACCCAGCGCCTCCAGTGCCATGAGGAGCTTCTCCCGACCGGGTGCGGCGGCTATCCTGGAGAGTATGACGTTTATGTCCTCGTCTATGAGATAGAGCGGAACACCCAACCTCTGGGCGGCGCTTATGGCCGCCTTCATCTCCTCACCCGGGGCCATTCCAAATTCCTCCCCGAGTCTCTCCTCGACCTTGGCCAGAACGTAGTTTATCAGCCCTCTCCTACCGAAGCGGAGGGCTTCTTCGAGGGTCATGCGTCTGTTCTCGTTCATGGCCAGGAAGCGTGCCCTGTCAAGCTCTATCGCAACCGCATCGGGCCGCTCGTTGAGAATCGTCCTGACGACCTCCTCCCTGCTCTTCGGCGAGACATGCATCGTGCCTATGAGCTTGACGTAGCGAAGATAGCTCATCCTCTCTCCTCCAGAAGGTTTCTCACGCTGAATTCGCCCGATTTAAACTCCAAAATGTCGAAGTCCCGCGGGACTATGTACCTGACCCCGAACTCCCGGCAGAGTCGCGAGGCTTCACTCAGGTACTCCTCATAGGTGTAGCGGAAGGCCCTGTGGAAGAGGGCGAGCAGCTTCACCCGGGCCTTTCTGGCGATTTCACAGGCCTCTCCGACGGTGGAGTGATAACTCTCGCCCCTGTGTTCCGGGGAGAGGTACGTGGCCTCGTGTATCAGCAGATCAGCCCTTTCCGCGAAGAGTTTAACGCGCTCGGTCGGCTCGGTGTCGCCGGTGTAGGCTACCTTAACACCCTTCCTCCTCGGCCCGGTTACATCCTCAAGACGGATTATCCTGCCGTTCCACTCAATTTTTCCCTCTCTCTCAAGCTTCCCGAGTATCGGCCCCTCACTCAGGCCGTATTCGGCAAGCTTCTCCGGCAGGAACCTCCCCCGCCTGTCCTTCTCCTTAAAGACGTAGCCAAGAGCCGGAATCCCGTGCTCGACCTTGAAGCTCCAGATTTCGTAGTCCCCGAACCTAAGCCTCGTCTCCCCGAGCTCGTGGACGTGTATATCGAAGCCCGGCCTGAAGAAACCGCTCTGTAGGAGGTTCTGGACGAACTCAAAGGTGTACTTGGGGCCGTAAATGTGGAGGGGCTTCTCCCTGTCCCAGAGGTTCATGGTCTGAATCAGCGCAGCTAACCCGAGGTAGTGGTCGCCGTGGAAGTGGGTGATGAAAATCTTCTCCACCCTCATGGGACTAAGCTTCGCCGTGTTCATCTGCCTCATCGTTCCCTCGCCAACGTCGAAGAGTATGAGCTCGCCCTTGTAGCGGAGCGCTATGGCCGGGACGTTCCTTTCACGCGTTGGCATTATGCCGCCGGTGCCGAGGAAAATCACTTCAAGCATGTTATCACCTCAGGAGAGAAGTTTAAAAAGCTCCCGGAGCCTTTACCGCAGGAGGATTTCTGAAAATTTTTCTAGTTATCCCCTGTGAATGTAAGATATATTCATGAAAACCGTTTTATATTTTGAAGTGTAACAAGTATTGAGTTTACGTAGGTTGCCATTCTGGAAACCTTCGTGGCTCACTCCAAGGAGGGACGTTCACATGAACAGGAAAACCGCTCTGTTTATTATTCTACTTCTGGCCTTTTCGGTATTCACCCTGCCGGGTCATCGGGTCATCGCCGAGGAGTCCGACCTTCTGAACGGCTCGGGTGG
Source organism: Thermococcus sp. ES12 (assembly GCF_012027515.1). NCBI lineage: Archaea > Methanobacteriati > Methanobacteriota > Thermococci > Thermococcales > Thermococcaceae > Thermococcus > Thermococcus sp. ES12. The sequence goes on along the minus strand of NZ_SNUP01000001.1, from coordinate 167,128 downwards.
TATGGTTATAGAGGACGATGAGATCATCATTGGAGACCGTGCGGACTACTTCTGGGCCTACGAAAATGAGAGTGGGGGACTCGTGGGGAAGTTCCACACGGGTTATGAAAAGTGGGACGAAATGGCCGCCTGCGACGTGAACGGTGATGGAAAAGCCGAGATAATCCAGGGCGACAGGAGCACGGACAAGATATACATCTACACGATAGCCGGAGCCGAGCTGGGGAAACGGGACGTTAACTTCGAGGCCGGCGACGATATAGCCTGTGGAGACCTCACAGGCGACGGAAAGGCCGAGATAGTCCACGCGGACAGGAACAACTGGATACACATCTTCGACGAGAACCTCGGGATGCTGAACCAGTTCAAGGTGGATGACTTCGCCGATGGCGATTCGATAGCCGTCGGAGACCTCGATGGGGACGGTAAAGCGGAGATAGTCCACGCCGACGTCACCGCCAACACGATAACGATCTACGACATGAACGGCAACGTTATCGGCAGCCTCGCGACGAACGACTACTTCGAACTGACGTCGAGGGACGAGATGGCCATTGGAGACGTGAACCTCGACGGCCTTAACGAACTGATCGTGGCTACTCAGGATTCAGGCGACTACCAGGAAAGGGGCGTCCATATCTTTGGGTTCTCTAAAAATGGGGCCCAGCTTGGGGGCAGAGAGCTGGCGACGTTCGTAATCCCCTTCCAGAAGGGGGACAGGATGGCGGTTGGAGACGTCAACGCCGACGGTCTGGAGGAGATAGTCTGGGCCTCGCAGGACGGCCACGTAAAGGTCTACAACATCGGCGGGGAGCTGCTGAACGGGCCCAAGGGCATGGAGGCTGAATTCTCCTACGGGGCGGGCCTTGCGGTTGGCGACGTGGAGGGCGACTCAATAGTCGTCGGACCCCCTAGGAAGGGAAGGATGCACGTTGAGAACCTCGTGATAGCCGTGATAAACGGCCCGCCCGTTGACTACGACGCCATAAACGAGACGGGCGTTTTCTACTCCCAGTTCGCCACTGAACACACCAAGGCTACCAAGTTCTCGGTGAAGGCGACCCACGACATCAAAATGAGCCTCGGAATGAAGGGCGTACTGGGCAACAAGAAGGTTGCCTACACCGAAATCAACCTGAAGATGAGTATGGGCATCAAGCTCCAGAGGGAAAGCGGGCAGAGCTACGAGGAGAGCATAACCTACGAGATGACCTCCGACATGGGCGACGGAGCGCTCTACGTCACGACGGACTACGACGTCTACGAGTTCCCGATAATAAGCCCGCCCGAGCTGGCGGTGGTGAACGGCGAGCAGCAGTACATACTCGTGACGGTTCCCAAGGGACCGCCCCACGTTCACTTCCAGAACTACCGGTCGGAGCTCCACGAGATTGGGGACATAAACACCTACCCGGAGAACCTGAACGAGCTGAAGAACTACGAACCGGGGAACCTCCTCGACACCTTCACCATGGAGATCGGCCAGGTTGGAAGTTCCTACGAGAGGGCGGTGAAGGAGCTGAGCTGGAGTAAGAGGCAGAACACCTTCAACGTTGGGGTCTCACTCGGTTTCGGAGGGGGCTACAACTCCCAAACGTCAAGCTTTGACATGAAGGTGGAGGGTAGCTACGGTTACGAGAGGGTAAGCACCCACGAGGTCACCGTCTCCAACGAGACCAGCGTCAAGGTCGTCTACGGGGGCGGAATAAGCGACAGGAGCCTGTGGTACAACGCGACCGGGGTCATCTACCTCGACAGCGAGGACGGGCATCTGGTTCTCGACTTCCTCGTGCCGAGCAAGGGCAGCCACTACGAAGAGAGGAGCCAGAGCCCGATATTCATAAACATCGGCCTCCTCAGGATAAACTACGACGTCTTCCGCCTCATGAACAAGCCCCCGGAGTGTTCCATATCAGCCTCCCCAAGCTCAGGAAAGCTCCCGCTCGAAGTTGTCTTCGCTCTGGACTTAAACGACCCGGAGAACGGTTCCATGAGGTGGAAGATTGACTTCGGGGACGGTTCCAGGGCGGAGGGAAACGGCACCGAGGCGACGCACGTCTACCACGAAGAGGGGAGTTACACGGCCATTCTCACCGTTTATGACCCCTGGAACGCCAACTCAACATGTACGGCAGGGATAAGCGTCGGACCGAACGAAGAACCAACGGCGCTCTTCAGCTACTCGCCAGCAAAGGTCAGGGCGGGGGAGGAGGTGAGCTTTACTGACAGCTCCGCAGACCCGGACGGAAGCGTTGTCGGGTGGAGCTGGAACTTCGGCGATGGAACGACCTCAACCGACAGAAACCCGAGGCATACCTATACAAACCCCGGCTCCTACACCGTCATGCTGACGGTGAGGACGAGAGCGGGCTGAAGGGTTCATACTACAAGGAGATAACCGTCGAACCGCAGAACTACCCGCCGACGGCGGACTTCACGTTCCTGCCAAAGGAGCCCAAGGCCGGGGAAGAGATAAGCTTCGCGGACAAGTCATACGACAGGGACGGAAGCATAGTTGGCTGGAGCTGGGATTTCGGAGACGGGAGCACATCGAGCGAGGCCGAGCCGGTTCACACATACTCAAGCGCCGGCAACTACACGGTGACGCTCACCGTAAGGGACGACATGGGAGGAGAGGACGTCAGGAGGATTACCGTTGCCGTTGGAGCCGCAGAGAACCCTCAGACAGAAACGACATCAAGCCCTGCACCAACTACGAGCACGCCGCCGGAAACGACGTCAAGCACACCGAGCGGGACGACCAGTACCTCCAGTGCCCAACCATCCCCGACCGGGTCGGGGGGCACCTGCGGGCCCGGAGTGATCATCATCCTGGCGGCACTCGTTGCCCTGTGGAGGAGGCACTAGTCCCTTCATTTAATTTTGACCAAAGCGTTAAATACTCCCGTACGGCTAATTATTCTGAGGTGTTCTGAGATGGAGGAGATTCTGAAGGCAATCGAGGAAAAGGATTGCAAAAAGGTTGCAACCCTTCTGTACCACAGGGTTGACGAGCTGGGCGACGAGGAGCTTAAGGAAGTCCTCGAAAAGGCCGAAAAGCTCGCCCTGGAATGTAAGGATTTCGAACTCTACAAGCTCACCGTTTATTACTTCCATGAGCTCCTCGGTATAGACAAGCTGAGCGAGTTCGAGAGAATGGCCGAGGAGGAGGACACGTTCGATGTAAAGTTCGAGCTGGCGGACCTGTACTACCTCATCGGAGAGCTGGAGAAGAGCCTTGAGCTGTACCGCGCTCTTCTGGAAGAAGAGACCGAGAAAGGCAACAAGGGGAACATAGCAAAGATATACTACGCCATGGCACTCATCCACGAGGAACTCCAGGAGTATGAGAAAGCGATCGAACTCATGGAGAAGGCTCAAGAGATACAGGAGGAGCTCGGCAACGAGGAGGAAGTTTTGAGGATAGCCATCCACAAGGCCTACGTGCTCTTCGAGTCCGGGGAGACATACGAGGCAAAGGCAATGTTGGCAGGTCTTCTTCCGAAGGTTCTGGACAAGAACGACCTCCTCGTCGAGATACACCTGAGCTTCGAGGAGATATTCGAGGAGGACGAGAACTACGACGCAGCCCTGCAGGAATGTCTCTACGCTCTCGTTCACGCGAGGGGAAGCGATTACGAGGACATAGCCTTCGGCTCGCTCATGGACGTTCTCTGGCAGCTGTTCCTTGAGGACGACTTCGAGACCGTCTACCTGCACATGGACATGTTCGCCAACGCGATGCCAGAACTGGCGGACTTCTTCGAGGCAATCAAAGCAATAGCCCTCTACAAGGACGGCAAAATTGAGGCGGAAGAGGCAGGTAAGGCAATAGAAAGCGTCAAAGACCCGCGCCTGCTAGACCTGCTTGAGTTCCTCGGCGAGGCCGAGATGTGAGAGGGGAACCACCACGGGGATTCCCCCCACCTCTTCTATCCTGACCCTCACGCCATAGACGTCCTCAAAGAGGCCCGGCTTCAGTATCTCCCTCCCGCCGTCGGCCACGACAACCCCGTCCTTCATAAAGACGAACCTCCGGGCAAAGCGGAGGGCCAGGTTGACGTCGTGCATGACCACGATGGACGTTCCCCCGTCCTCCGCGAACTTCCGCGCCGTTTCCATGACCTCCAGCTGACTTTTGATATCGAGGTTGTTGGTTGGCTCGTCCATGAGGAGTATCCTCGGCTCCTGAGCCAGAGCCCTCGCGATGCTCACCTTCTGGAGCTCTCCCCCGCTCAGCTTGTTGGTGGGCTTAAGCGCAAGGTGGGATATGCCCATCATCCTAAGGACTCTTCTCACGGTCTCAACGTCCCGCCTCGACGGCCTCAGTCCCATGTACGGCCTCCTGCCGAGCAGAACCGTGTCAAAGACCGTCATGAAGCCCGGCTCACACCTCTGGGGCACGTAGGCAATAACCCTGGCCAGCTCGTCCCTTGAGTAGTCCATCACGGGGCGCCCAAACACTTCAACGGCGCCGCAGTTCAGAATGCCCCCCACGCATTTGAGGAGGGTGGACTTACCGGCACCGTTCGGGCCTAGTATCACCACGAACTCTCCCTCCTCAATCTCCAGCTCAACGCCCCTGAGAACCTCCGACCCGTTGTATGTGAAGTGAAGGTTCCTTACCCGTACGGCCCTCATCTCCGTCCCTCCATACGCACCAGGAGGTATATGAAGGCGGGGGCACCAAGGAAAGAGGTTACTATGCCGACCGGGAGTATCATGGGGGAAAGCACCAGCCTGGCAATTGTATCCGCGGCCACCAGCAAAAGGGCACCGGCGAGGGCCGAGAGGGGTACGAGGAAGCGGTAGTCACCCCCGGCGACCAGCCTGATGGCGTGGGGCGCTATGAGGCCGACAAAGCCGATAACCCCGACGAAAGCAACGCTCACGGCGGTTATCAGCGCCGCCAGGAACGTCGAGATGAGGCGAACCCTCTCAACGTCAACCCCAACGCTCTTGGCGACGTCGTCCCCCATCAGGGAGGCGTTCAGGTCCCAGCGCTTAACGACGAAGTAAACAAAAATCGGAAGGAACGCAGCGAGCATTATGCCATTCTCCCGCCACGTGGCCCTTCCAAGGTCTCCAAAGCTCCAGTAAACCATCGCGGCAAGCTGAAGCTCATCGGCGAAGTACTGAACGAGGGTCGTAAGCGCAACGAAGAGGGAGCTCATGGCAACTCCGGCCAGGATTATGGCCTCCGGGCTGAGTCCCTTCAGCCTCGCCAGTGCGAGGATTACCGCCGTGGCGCTTATGGCACCGATGAAGGCAAAGAGCACGACGGCGTAGGGATTGTCAAGTGAAATCCTGCCGGAACTCTCGGCGTAGCCCGCCCCCAGGAGAATAGCGAGGGAGGCCCCAAACATCGCCCCGTGGGAGACTCCCATCGTAAAGGGCGTTGCCAGCGGGTTCCTCAGAAAGCCCTGCATGACCGCACCAGCGATGGCCAGCGAGGCTCCAACAAGGAGACCTGCAACTATCCTCGGCATCCTTATGTTCCAGATCACCAGCCTGGCACCCTCGGTTCCGCCGCCCAGAAGTGCATCAACGACCTCACCAACGGAAAGTGAATAAGCGCCGTGGGAGAGGGAGTAGAGGCTAACCGCGAGAATGGAAAGAAGGAGGAAAAGTCCGATGGACAGTTTTCTGGCCACGTAGCCCTCGTAGTCCATTCCCATCACGGTGAGGTCGGCAGTGAGTATTTAATCGTTCCGTTGGATAGGTCTATCTTCCCAAAGCCGCCGAACTGCTCCCTCATCGTGTCGTAGACGGGCTTTCCGACCAGGAAGGAGTATATCTCGTCGGCCTTCTTCGCGGGGTCAACGTCGCTGAAGCGCTCTGGATAGAGCACCTTCCCAATGAAATAGGCATCTGCCAAAGCCGTCCCAACGTTTGTGGTGTAGAAGTTGTAGGGGAGTATGCCGTAGACGTTGCCGTTTTTAACCGCCCTGAGCGAGGCGTAGAAGTCCGGATTCTTTGAGTAATCGTCGAGGATTAGCTTAAGGCCTCCCTCATCGATGAAGATGTACTCAGGCTGCCATTCGAGGAGCTTTTCCTTGTCTATGAACTGATGGCCCTTTCCGAGTTCGTCGGCAACGTTCCTGGCGTGAACAACAATGAACGGCGGGTACTCCGCCTCGGTGCTCTCAATGCCGTGCGCGCCCTTGTAGCCGATTCCTCCAACAAAGACCGTCTTCGGTTCAACGCCGGCCGTGCGTTTCATCAGGTCATCCTGAATGGCCCTGATGAAGTCCACCACTTCCCTCGCCCTCTCCTCCCTTCCGAGTATCCTGCCCGCCAGCTCAAGGGACTTGAACAGCTCTTCATCCTCGAAGGTCGCCAGCTGACCGTAGCTGAGGACGACGACGGGTATTCCAGTTTTGGCCTGTATATCATCGGCGGTCTTCCCGTCAACGTAGGTTATGAAGATAACGTCGGGTTTCAGCCCTATGAGCGCCTCGAAGTCCGGCAGCTTGCCCGGCCCCCCAGGTCCGACGGTTGGAAGCTCCCTGAGTTCGGGATGGGCTATGATGTAGGGCCTCCCGAAGTTGTACCGCTTCTCGAAGTCCTCAACACCGACCACCATATCGCTCGCGTTCAGGTAAACCACCAGCCTCAGCGCTCCCGGACCAACGGCAACTATCCGGCTCACCTTCGCCGGAACCTCCACGCTCCTTCCCAGGGTGTCAGTGACCGTTATTGTAGCCTTCCCCGTCTCCGTCGTCCCGGTGCTGCTTCCTATGCATCCGCTTATTGAAACCACCAGCAGGATTAGAAGCAGGGCAAGAAGCCTCCTCATCTCAGCACCCCCTCGGCTGGACTTTCACTATCCCCCTTCCAACGACCGCACGGTAGGACTCGCCGGCACAGCGGAGGCAGAAGGGTTCATCGTTTATGTAAACGGTCCGAGTTGACATGACCAGCTCCCCGCACTTCGAACAGCGGACGCTCTCCACTATCGGCGCCTGCTCCACTGGAGGTACTTTGACGCGTTCAATCTTAAACTCTTTCCTCGGCAGGTCGAGCATGACGTGGGCCATTTCTTCCCAGAGCTCCCAGAGGTGTTCTCTCTCTTCCTCGGTTCCCTTCCTCTCCCTGACAACCCTGCTGAACAGCTCCATAATCCCGGGAGGGTAGTACTTCCTCAGCCTCTCGGCATCGGCATAGACCCGAACGCCCTCCCAGCTTGAGCGCTTGACAAGGGTGAGTGCCGTCTTTCCGAGGTCAAGGTAAATCAGGGAGTTGTTGCCCAGCGTACATCCCGTCGCCACCTGGACGCCGTCGGTGAAGCAGCTGTTGACCTCGACCACGGCGAGGATGGACTCATCAACACTCCCGGAACAGTCGAGCCGCCCCACACCAAGCTCCTCCATTGCTATCAGCGACGCTCGAATTCCAAGGGCCAAGTAGGGACAGACATGACCGTGGAACTCCCTGGCGTACTCCAGGATTCCCTTAGCGTCACCCTCACTCACCAGCCTGTTTAGAGCGAGCAATGGTATCACCAAAGGCGAATTGGGTAACACATTTTTAACGATTTTTTGAGCTAGGTGTTATTAACCTTTGGTGTTCCATGAAGTGTGCATATGCACAAACTTTATATGTGAAGGCTTTTTCATAATACTGGTGGTTCCATGAGAATTGCGGTCCCCCTGAAGGACGGTAGAGGCCTGGAAAGCGAGGTCTGCGAGCACTTTGGTAGGGCAAGATACTTCGCCTTCATCGATGTTGAGGAAAACACCATCAAAGGTGCCGAGGTCTTTGAGATGCCATTCGAAGAGCACGGGCCGGGCGACCTTCCGAATTTCATAAAGGAGCACGGTGGTGACGTGGTTCTCGCCTACGGCATGGGCAGAAAGGCAATAGCCTACTTCGAGAGCCTCGGGATAGCCGTCGTCACCGGCGCCCATGGAAGGGTTAGAGACGTCGTTGAGGCCTTCACACACCAGGTTCTTGAGGTTGACCCCCACTGGAGGGAGCGGATAGAGGCGACCAAGCACCAGTGAAAAGGTTTTTAAATGAAATTTTTTTCATTTGTATTGGTGATCATATGAATGTTAGGGACTTCGCGCCGAGCTGGTTCGCGAGTGTTATGGGAACCGGCGCCCTAGCCATTGTGAGCAAAGCTTACTCCCCAAAACTGCCAGCACTGGAAGTCTTTGCAGAAATCCTCGTCTGTCTCAACACCGCACTGTTTTTTGTCCTCCTGCTCCCGTGGATTCTGAGATGGTTAAAATACAGGGAAGACGCCCTCAGGGACCTTCACCACCCGGTTCTCGGCAACTTCTACGGCACCATCGCGATAGCCATGCTGATCCTTTCAGCGGACTATCTAATGATATTCGAAAACACCACCATCGCATGGGCATTCTGGCTGGCCGGCGTTCCACTTACGGTCTTCTTCGCCTTCCTCATCCCCTACCTCTTCTTCACCTGCGAAGGAATTGACACCAAGGCCATAACACCGGCGTGGTTCATTCCGCCCGTAGGCCTGATAGTCATTCCGATAAGCGGTGCCAAGCTGATGACGCTGACGGGCGGAACAGCGAGGGAAATCATGGCCTTCATCAACTTCTTCGCGTGGGGTTCCGGTTTCTTCCTCTACCTCGCTCTGTTCGCGCTGGTGATGCTCCGCTTCATCCGCCACGAACCGATGCCCTGCGGGATAGCCCCGTCAATATGGATAAACCTGGGTCCTATCGGCGCGGGAACGAGCACTCTCTATGCCCTGGTTAAGGCGAGTGACTTCATATCCGTCAAGGAGCCCTTACTGGCCTTCGGCCTGCTCTTCTGGGGCTTCGGCGTCTGGTGGCTCGTCATGGCGATCCTCATGACGCTCCACTACATCAGAAGGCTCAACCTCCCCTACAGCCTCGCCTGGTGGGCGTTCATATTCCCCCTCGGTGCCTACGTCAGTGCCACCTTCAACGTGGGGACGACCTTCGGGATAAACGCTATCGTCAACTTCGGCTTTGTCCTCTACTGGCTCCTTCTGGCAATATGGTTGGTCACGGGGATAAAAACGGTGAAGCACTTCCTTCTTGGCTGATCTTTCCTTTACCCCCTTCAGCTTTTCTTTTTGTAGGCCACGTAGATGTCCGCCTCTATCATTTTCATGTCCTTTGTGAAGAAGTGGTGCACGAAGTATATGTTCCCCTCGGCGTCCAGTACCGGCTCCCCTGCAAAGTTCGAGATTATCTCCTCAGGTTCGCTCCATCCGCTGCCATTCCACACCGAGCGAAATACCGCCGGGCCGGGGTAGCCGAGCCTGCTCTGCCCCGTGAACCAGAGCTCCCTCCCGTCGGGCGTTATGAACGGCTGGTCCTCGTTCAGCTCACTGTTTATGTTCGGCACTTTCCTAGGGTTCACCCACGAGCCGTTAACGTAGTCCATCATGCATATGTCCCCACCGCAGCCGTAGTACATAGTCCTGCCATCGGGGCTGATACAGAGCTCCCCCACATCGTAAACCCTGTTTAAAAGTTCTCCCGCGTTTTTTACGTCCGTCCATCTGCCGTCCCTGAATTTTGCGATGTAGATGTCCACCTCTCCGTAGTTCCCTTTTCTGACCGAGGCAAACCACATGGTATCGTTGAGGATAAAGACCGCCCCATCGAGAGATTCGGTGCTTCCCAGCACGACCCTAACCGGCTCGTTCCACTTTCCGTTGACCTTCCGCGACCACCATATCCCCGTGACTCCGTCCACGAGCTGCTTCTGGGGCGGCACGTTGACATCGGGCGTAAAGAAGAAGTAGAGGTTCTTTCCATCTGGGGTCACGAAAGGGGAATCCTCCGCGCCGGCAGTGTTTATGGGACCTTCCAGCGGGACCGGAGCCTCCCACTCGTTAGAATGGAGAACCGGTGGAAAAGCGTCCGTCTCGGGCGTTATCTTAACCGCCCCATTGGGTATGGAGGCCAGCCTGTCCATGGTCGTGGTTGTTGTCTGCGATTGGTTTGAGCCCATGCATCCCGACATGGACACCAGAAGCATGAGGATGAGCACGATTGAAAAGATTCTCATACGCAACCCCGGTACTGCATCGGGGGGCAAGGTATAAATGCCTATCCCCCCAAGTTGAAGCATGGAGCGGAAGACCAAGGTCGCTTTAATCCTCTCGCTCATCTCACCTTTCTTCGCCGAGGTGCTGAGCGGCTCGACTCCACCGCTCGAGGTTCTCACGGAGCCCCTCTCATTCCCTTTTCTGTGGGCATACTACGGTGCAGGGGTTCTCCTCGTCAGAGAGGTCTGGGTGCGCTGGGGAAGGAACTACATCAGGCTCATGCTCCTCGGATTTATCTACGGCATCGTAGAGGAGGGTCTCGTAATAAAGTCGTGGTTCAACCCCGACTGGCCGGATTTGGACATCCTCGGTGTTTACGGGCGGGTATGGGGAGTCAACACCGTCTGGGCGGTGTGGCTGACAATATTCCACTCCCTGATGAGCATAGCCATGCCGATAATGGTTGTTGACGCCCTCTACCCCGAGTTCTCGGGGGAAAGACTCCTTGGACGGAGGGGGCTTATCATTGCATCCGCCTCGTTTATGGTCTCGGGGGCGGTTTTCTTCACCTTCCTCGTTCCATACCGCCCTCCCGGGGTCCAGTATTGCCTCACCATCGTCCTTACGGCGCTTCTGCTGTTCCTTGCGAGGAGGGTGAGGAGGGAAGCCATCTTCAAGCGCGGTCTTCCGAGGGGGCATCCCTTCGTCTACGGATTCCTAGTGTCCTTCACGCTGTTCTTCACCTTCACGGCCTTTCCCCACTCCTCTGCGCCGCCGATTGTACCCGCCATCTTAGGACTCCTGGTGGCCCTTCACTTCTACTCCATACCGGCCCATCTGGACGAAAGGGGCCGCTACGCCCTCGCCCTTGGCTTTCTGGCCTTCTGGTTCGTGCCCTACGACATAATCCTTGAGCTCAACGGTATGATGGGTGAAGCGTTCCTCGGCGTGGCCACCTTCGCCCTTCTGGCGTGGAATCTGAGGAAAATGAATGCCAGTGAACCCAAGGTTTGAAACCCGCCCATTTTTAAGCGTCTGGGGCCAAAATTTAAACGGAGGGATCAAGATGCATGAGTGGGCACTCGCCGATGGAATAGTTAGAACCGCCCTCGACTACGCACAAAAAGAAGGCGCGTCTAAGCTCCTGGCCGTTCAGGTAGTTCTTGGCGAACTCCAGGATGTTAACGCAGAGATAGTTGAGTTTGCGATGAGGGAACTCTTCAAGGGTACCATAGGAGAGGGGGCGGAGATAGAGTTCGTGGAGGAGGAGGCGGTTTTCAAGTGCCGTGACTGCGGTCACGAATGGAAGCTCAAGGAAGTGAAGGGAAGCTTTGACGAGCGCATAAAGGAGGACATCCACTTCATCCCGGAGGTCGTTCATGCCTTCCTCGCCTGTCCGAAGTGCGGCAGCAGGGACTTCGAGGTTGTGCAGGGCAGGGGAGTTTACATAAGCGGCATAAAGATTGAAAAGGAGGGAGAGGCATGATAAGCATAGACCCGCGCGTCAAGGGCATAGAGGGCAGGCTTGAGAAGGTGAAGCGCATCATTCCCGTCGTCAGTGGAAAGGGCGGCGTTGGAAAGTCGCTGGTTTCAACTACGCTGGCCCTCGTCCTGGCCGAGAAGGGCTATAAGGTCGGCCTGCTCGACCTCGACTTCCACGGTGCTAGCGACCACGTAATCCTCGGCTTCCAGCCTGAGGAGTTCCCGGAGGAGGAGTACGGAGTAATTCCGCCGACGGTTCACGGAATAAAGTTCATGAGCATCGTCTACTACTCCGAGGACAAACCGACGCCCATGAGGGGTATGGAGATAAGCGACGCCCTCATAGAGCTTCTCGCCATAACCCGCTGGGACGAGCTGGACTACCTCATAATAGACATGCCGCCGGGCCTCGGCGACCAGTTCCTCGATATCCTGAGATTCCTCAGAAGGGGGGAGTTCCTGGTCGTTGCAACGCCCTCAAAGCTCTCCATGAACGTCGTCGGGAAGCTCCTGACCCTGCTGAAGGAGAGAAAGCACAGAGTTCTTGGAATCGTCGAGAACCTCAAACTGGACGAGGAAAGGAACATAGAGGAGCTGGCAAAGAGGTTTGACGTACCCTACCTGACAGGCATACCCCTCTACAGCGACCTGGAGGAGAAGATTGGAAAGCCGGACGAGCTCCTCAAGACGGAGTTTGCAGAGAGAATAAGGAAAGTCGCTGGGGAAATTTAGCGAAGGGTTTTTCTCCTCTTCATCCAATCTTCTGTGGTGCGAACATGGAGCTCATCGATATCCTAAAGAAAGCCGGACGCGTTGTCATCTGTGGCATAGGCAACGAGGTTCGCGGAGATGACGCCTTCGGCGTTCTTGTAGCGGAGAGACTGAAAAAGCTGGTGAAGAACCCGAACGTCCTTGTTCTCAACTGTGGTGAAGTCCCCGAGAGCTACACCAGGAAAATAACGAACTTCGAGCCCGACTTGGTTATATTCATTGACGCCGTTGACTTCGGCGGGGAGCACGGGGAGCTTATCGTGGCAGACCCCGAGGGGACCATCGGCGATGCCGTTTCGACCCACAGCCTACCCCTCAGGGTTCTTGTGGGCTACCTGAAAACGCGCCTCAACGCGGAGTTCGTTCTCATCGGCTGCCAGCCGGCCGTTCTGGGCCTCTTTCAGGAACCGAGCGAGATAGTGGTTGAAAGGGCCGATGCTCTTGCAGAATCCATGGCCGGTGCTCTCAATGAAACTGAGGATTAGGGAAGCCACCATATGGGACTGCCAGAGGATAGTTGGAATATACCTCTCCAACTCGCCCTGGAGGGACTCCCCCTACGAGACCTACCTTCAGGTTGGGCCCTGGGGACTGGAGGAAACCTGCGCAATCCACCTCAACAACCTCAAGCTCGCGGGGGGAAAGGCACTGATCGCCGAGCTGGACGGAAAGGTGGCAGGCGAGGCGGAGGTTTTCATAAGCGATGAGGTCTGGGGAGGCAAGAGGACAAAAACAGCACACCTCAGCGTTATCGAGGTGGCGCGGTGGTACCAGGGAAAGGGTATTGGAAGGGCCCTCCTGGAGCACGTGATGAAACTGGCCGAGGAAGAGAACTGCGACCTCCTCACGGTGACCCCAGAGAAGAGGGCCCTCGGATTCTACAGGAAGCTTGGATTCGACAGAACGGTTTACCATGGGGTTATCGCTGACATCGCAACCGATGCCGGCAAGGAATCCCCCGAAGCAACCCAACTCACTCCCGGCTGGGGCGACCTGAGGGGACTGCCTCTCAGCCTGGGACAGTTTCAGAGCTCCTACAACCACTGGTTCTCGGAGTTCGTTGACAGGGTAGCCGATGTGGACGGAAGGGTACACTTCGAGAGCGGAAGGATTGGGGGAGGGTTTTACGTTCTTGAAGGGAGTTTCTTCGACAGAAAAACCGCTACTGCATACTTCTGGGGCGAGAACGGTCTGGAGGGACTGAGGCAGCTCACGGCTCTCGCAAGGCGGCGGGGGTTCAAAACCCTCAGAACGAGTCTAGACCGGGGGCTGATAAGCGGCAGTCTGGAGTTCAGCATAACACCCTTGGACGAGGTTCTCATTCTTGCAAAGTCACTTTAGTCCGGTTTTCAGAAGTTTCGTGAGGTCGCTCCGGCGGTTAACGTTGAAGAAGCTTTCCCTCCAGTGGGGAGGCAGTCCATCCACGTCCAGGTAGCACGCATCCGCGGAGCGTATTGCATCGTTCAGCGAGTACTTCCCGATTTTTATTTTCTCATCGAGAACGCGGCGGAACGCCTTCGAGTAGGCCGCGTGGAGCGGCTCCAGATAGCCGTTCTCCCAGCGCGGGACGCAGACTGCTTTTCCACTTTTCCCGAATTCACGAACTATGTAATCAACGAACTCCGGGACGATTAGCGGCATGTCGCCAGCAACGACGAAGGCATCGCCGAGGCCCAACGCCGTATAGACACCCCCGATGGGTCCGGCAGAGAGCTCATCGACCACAACACCATAGCCGAGGTGCCCCAGCTTCCCCGCGTTGTCGGCAGATGCAACTATAACGACCTCCCGTATCAGCGATGCCGACTCAAGTCTCTCGATGGCGTGCAGGATGAGCGGCCTCCCGTCTATCCTGAAGAGGAGCTTATCGTCCCCGAAGCGCCTGCTCCTGCCACCGGCAAGAACCGCACCGAGCATGATATCCGTTGGATTCCGGACTTTTAGGGTTGACGGTTGAAAACCAGAGGTTTAAAAAATCCCTAAAAAGGCCCGCGAGAACTAATCACGGGTGAGAGAAAATGTGCCTAGCAATTCCGGGAAGGGTGATTGAAATTCACGGGAAAACCGCCGTTGTTGACTTTGGAGGCGTGAGAAGGGAAGTACGCCTCGATCTGCTCCCAGAGGTCGGAATCGGGGATTACGTAATAGTCCACACAGGCTTCGCAATAGAAAGGCTGGATGAGGAGAGAGCGCTGGAGATACTCGAGGCGTGGGCAGAGGTCGAGCGGGCACTGGAGGGGTAAAAATGACCGATGTCCTGAACGCCTTCAGGGACAGGGAACTCGCCCAGAAGATAGTCCGGGAAATCCACGACGAATCCAAAGGCCTCGATGAGCTCCGCTTCATGCACGTTTGCGGGACGCACGAAGATACGGTAACCCGCTCCGGGATACGCTCACTTTTACCGGATAACATTAAGATAGTCAGCGGGCCGGGCTGTCCCGTCTGCATAACCCCCGTTGAGGACATCGTCAAGATGCGCGAGATTATGAAGGAGGCCTACGCCGAGGGGGACAAAATAATCCTGACCACCTTCGGGGACATGTACAAGATACCCACCCCGCTCGGGAGCTTTGCAGACTTGAGGAGCGAGGGCTACGACGTGAGGGTGGTCTACTCAATCTACGACACCTACAGGATAGCCAAAGAGAACCCCGATAGAACCGTCGTCCACTTCAGCCCCGGCTTCGAAACCACAACCGCCCCGGCGGCAGGAATGCTGAACGCCGTCGTCGAGGAAGGACTTGAAAACTTCAAAATCTACTCCGTTCACCGCTTGACTCCCCCTGCCGTTGAGGCCCTCGTGAAGGCCGGAACGCGCTTCCACGGACTTATCGATCCCGGCCACGTTTCGACCATAATAGGAGTAAGGGGCTGGGAGTACATAACAAGGGACTACGGCATACCGCAGGTCATAGCCGGCTTCGAGCCCGTGGACATGCTGATGGGCATACTGCTCCTCATACGGATGGTTAAGAATGGCGAGGTCAAGATACTCAACGAGTACACCAGGGTCGTAAAGTACGAAGGCAACGTTGTTGCTCAGAAGCTCATAGAGAAGTTCTTCGAGGTCAGGGACGCCAGGTGGCGCGCTCTTGGAACCATACCAAAGAGCGGCCTCGAACTCAGGAAGGAGTGGAGGGAGCTGGAGATAAGGACGTACTACGACCCGGAGGTTCCGGAGCTTCCTGACCTTGAGAAGGGCTGCATCTGCGGCGCAATACTGCGCGGACTTGCCCTACCACCGCAGTGCCCACACTTCGGGAAAACATGCACGCCCAGGAGTCCTATAGGGCCGTGCATGGTCTCTTACGAAGGAACCTGCAGCATCTTCTACAAATACGGAGCTTTGTTCTGACACCAAAGGTTGAAAACTCCTCCCCGGTTTTTAACTTTTGGTTTTAGAAACCTATAAAGGCCCGGATTACCAAGAAGAAACCGGTGAGAGGAATGAAAGCTTACCGGCTTCACGTTCAGGGCATCGTTCAGGCCGTTGGATTCCGGCCCTTCGTCTACAGGATAGCCCACGAGCACAACCTCCGCGGTTACGTTAAAAACCTCGGCGATGCTGGAGTTGAGATAGTCGTCGAGGGCAGGGAGGAGGATATAGCTGCTTTTCTGCGAGACCTCCGGGAGAAGCTTCCTCCACTTGCACGGATAGACAGGATAAAGAAGAAGGAACTCCCTCCCCAGGGCTTCGACAGGTTCTACATCGAGAAGAGCTCCCAGGGAGGAGAAGGCGGGGACTCGATAATCCCTCCGGACATAGCAATCTGTGACGATTGCCTGCGGGAGCTATTCGACCCGACTGACAAGCGCTACATGTACCCATTCATCGTCTGCACCAACTGCGGGCCCAGGTTCACTATAATCGAGGATCTGCCCTACGATAGAATCAACACCACGATGCGCGAGTTTCCGATGTGCGACTTCTGCGAGAGCGAGTACAAGGATCCCCTCAACAGACGCTACCACGCGGAGCCCGTCTGCTGTCCTGTCTGCGGGCCCAGTTACAGGCTCTACACGAACGAGGGCAAGGAAATCATTGGCGATCCACTGAAAAAGGCGGCCGAGCTGATAGACAGGGGCTACATCGTCGCCATCAAGGGAATAGGTGGAATACACCTCGCCTGCGACGCGAGCAACGAGGAGGTCGTGGCTGAGCTCAGGAGGAGAACCCACAGGCCGCAGAAGCCCTTCGCCATAATGGCGAAGGACGTCGAGACCGTCGAGGAGTTCGCCTTCCTCTCACCGGAGGAGCTGGAGGAGCTGACCTCCTACAGGAGGCCGATAATAACCCTCCGCAAGAAGGAGCCCTTCCCCCTGCCGGAGAACCTCGCACCGGGACTCCACACGATTGGAGTAATGCTCCCCTACGCGGGAACGCATTACATACTCTTCCACTGGAGCAGGGCAAAGGTCTACGTTATGACCTCTGCCAACTACCCGGGAATGCCGATGGTCAAGGACAATGAGGGGGCCTTTGAGGAGCTGAAGGATGTTGCGGACTACTTCCTCCTCCACAACAGGAAGATACTTAACAGGGCCGACGACAGCGTCATCAGGTTCGTCAACGGAAGGAGGGCGGTGATAAGGCGCTCCCGCGGCTTCGTGCCGTTGCCTATAGAGATACCCTTCAGCTACCGCGGTTTAGCGGTTGGGGCGGAGCTTCTCAACGCCTTTGGCGTCGTCAAAAACGGAAGGGTTTATCCCAGTCAGTACATCGGGAACACCTCCAAAGTCGAGGTTCTTGAGTTCATGGAGGAAGCCATAGAGCACTTCAAGAGGATTCTCCGCGTCAATGAGTTCGACCTCATCGTCGCAGACCTGCATCCGGGCTACAACACCACAAAGCTTGCCATGGAGATGGCCAATGAGCTAAACGTTGAGTTCCTCCAGGTTCAGCACCACTACGCCCATGTGGCGAGCGTTATGGCCGAGAGAAAGCTGGACGAGATGATAGGCATAGCCGTTGATGGGGTCGGCTACGGTACGGACGGCCACACCTGGGGCGGCGAGGTGATATACCTTGGCTACGAGGACGTGGAGAGGCTGGCCCATATAGACTATTACCCGCTCCCAGGTGGCGACCTGGCCAGCTACTACCCTCTGAGGGCATTGATGGGCATCCTGAGCAAAGTCTACGGTGTCGAAGAGCTTGAGGGGATAATCGAGAGATGCTGTCCGAAGGCCATCGAGAGCCTCCGCTACGGGAGGGTGGAGTTCAACGTGGTCCTGACCCAGCTGGCGAAGGATGTCAACACGAGCTACGCATCATCAACAGGCAGGGTTCTCGATGCCCTCTCGGTTCTCCTCAACGTTGCATACAGGAGGCACTACGAGGGCGAACCTGCGATGAAGCTGGAGAGCTTCGCGATGCGCGGGAAGAACGACCTGAAGTTCGAGGTTCCGGTTGACGGCGAGCTGATAAGGGTGGAGGAGCTCTTTGCCCAGGCACTGGACGTCATGGACACCGCCAGTCCGGCGGACATAGCCTACTCGGCCCACCTTGCCCTCGGGAGGGCCTTCGCCGAAACGGCCATAGAAAGGGCGAGGGAGTTTGGAGTTAAAAACGTTGGAATAAGCGGCGGCGTCGCATTCAACGAGCTTATAGTCAAGACCGCCAGAAAGATCGTCGAGGCCACAGGACTGAACTTCCACACAACCCATGAGGTTCCGCGCGGCGACAACGGAATAAACGTCGGTCAGGCCTTCCTCGGCGGCCTTTACCTGGAGGGCTACCTCTCAAGGGAGGATCTGATGCTGTAAGGAAAGGTTAAATTCAGGTTTGCTGGACGGTTATCCGGAGGGGGAAAGTATGAGGATAAAGCTCGAACACGGGGCAGGCGGGGAAATAATGGAGGAACTGCTCAGGGAGGTCATACTGAAGAGCCTGAGCCTGAAATCGGCCGGGGGAATAGGCTTGGATGCCCTCGACGACGGGGCAACGATACCCCTCGGCGATAAGCACCTCGTGTTTACAATAGACGGCCACACGGTCAAGCCGCTGTTTTTCCCGGGCGGGGACATCGGAAGGCTCGCTGTCAGCGGAACCGTGAACGATCTCGCGGTGATGGGGGCGAGGCCACTGGCCCTGGCCAACTCCATGATAATCGGGGAGGGCTTCGACGGCGAAGATCTGAGGAGAATCCTTCGCTCGATGGACGAAACGGCCAGAGAGGTGCCGGTTCCAATCGTCACCGGCGACACAAAGGTCGTCGAAGAGGACATCGGCATCTTCGTCGTGACAGCAGGGATAGGAATCGCAGAGAGGCCGATAAGCGACGCCGGAGCGAAGGTGGGCGATGCCGTTCTTATCAGCGGGACCGTTGGAGACCACGGCATCGCTTTGATGAGCCACAGGGAGGGCATAGCTTTCGAGACCGAGCTTGAAAGCGACGTTGCGCCGATATGGGAGGTCGTCGAGGCGGTTGCAGAGACCATCGGCTGGGAGAACATCCATGCGATGAAGGACCCCACCAGGGGCGGCTTGAGCAACGCCCTCAACGAGATGGCCAAGAAGGCCAACGTGGGAATCCTCATAAGGGAATCCGACGTACCGGTCAGGCCGGAGGTCAGGGCGGCAAGCGATATGCTGGGCATAAACCCCTTCGACGTGGCGAACGAGGGCAAGGTCGTCATGATCGTCCCAAGGGAACACGCGGAAGAGGCGCTGGAGGCGATGAGGAGCACGAAGCGGGGAAGGAACGCGGCGATAATCGGCGAAGTCATAGGGGACTACAGGGGCAGGGTTCTGGTTGAGACCGGCATAGGCGGAAAGCGCTTCCTTGAGCCATCTGCCGGAGACCCCGTTCCGAGGGTCTGCTGAGTCCCTTTCCACGATTCCCACTTTTGTCCTTAACCTTCGGTTTGGGAAAGCCGTATAAGGCCCCTTTTCCAATTTTGACCGGTGGGGGAAATGATAATAGCGAAGCCCTGCGTAACGATGAAGGGAGTTGTCATAAGCGGCTACTCGTGGGACAGGAAGGTGAAGCTCGACCTCACGAGAACCGCCCAGTGCCTGAGGGAGAGGGGCTACACGGTGAAGAAGCTCCTGCCGGGGATGATGCTTCTCGTCGAGATGGAGGGCTACGAGACGAGCGTCTATCCGAGCGGCAAGATAATAATCAAGCTCCTGGAAGATGCAAAGAAGGGCGAGGAGCTCGCTCGAATCATATACGACTGCGCTGGAGTTCTGGAGGTGGTTTCATGAGGATTCCGGAAGATGTGAGAAATGACATACCCCTTACGGGCGAAGTTATCTACTTCGACAACACTGCCACTTCTCTGACGCCGAAGCCCGTGATAGAGGCGATGGATGAGTACTACCTCAGATACCGCGCCAACGTCCATAGGGGCGTCCACAGGCTCTCGCAGATGGCGACCCATAAGTACGAGGAGAGCAGGAGGGTCGTCGCGGACTTCATCAACGCCAGGTTTGAGGAGGTAGTCTTCACCAAGAACACGAGCGAGAGCCTTAACCTCGTCGCCCTCGGGCTGGAGCACATATTCAGGCCGGGTGATAAGATAGTAACGACGCCCTACGAGCACCACTCCGATCTGCTCCCCTGGCAGAGGCTGGCCAAAAAACTCGGTCTGAGGCTTGAGTTCATTGAAGGAGATAACGAGGGCAACCTCGATTTGAGCGATGCGGAGAGGAAGATCAGGGGAGCTAAGCTGGTAGCTGTGCAACACGTCTCCAACGCCCTCGGTGTCATCCACGAGGTCGAGGAGCTCGGAAAGATGGCGAAGGAGGAAGGGGCGATATTTGTTGTCGACGCGGCCCAGAGCGCCGGCCACATGGGGGTGGACGTGAAGAGGCTCCACGCGGACTTCCTTGGATTTTCCGGCCACAAGGGTCCGATGGGACCGACTGGGATAGGCGTTCTCTACATAAACGAGGAGTTCTTTGAGGTGTTCGAGCCGCCCCTCATCGGAGGTGGAACGATAGAGGACGTTGGACTGGAGGGATACAAGCTCACCGAACCGCCCGAGCGCTTTGAAGCCGGAACGCCCAACATAGGAGGTGCGATAGGCCTCGCCGCTGGGATAAGGTACATCGAGAGGATAGGCCTCGACAAAATCGAGAGACAGGAGAGGAAGCTCGTCAAGCGCATAACCGAGGGGCTTGATGAACTTGAAATTCCCTGGTACGGGCCGAAGAACCTGAAGAAGCACGCCGGGGTTGTGAGCTTCAACGTTCCAGGCCTTCATCCCCACGACGTGGCGGCGATACTGGACGAGAACAACATCATGGTACGGAGCGGCCACCACTGTGCCTTACCAGTCATGAAGAAGCTTGGGATAAACGGCACGGTCAGGGCCTCGTTCCACGTCTACAACAGCGTTGAGGAGGTCGAGACCTTCCTCGGCGTCATGGAAGGACTGGTAAAAAGTTTAAGGAGTTAAAGGGGCATCTCGCCCCACTCAACGTTTATCGTCTCCGGGGTGCGGTAGATAAACGCCCCCTCCCCCTTGTGGACGTGCTTCCTCATGGGGCCGGGGGGAACGCCGTTGGTCTCGTAGATAACGCTCTGTGTGTCCGGATCGTGGTAGAGAACAAGGCTCGGGCCGGCAAGGTTCATTATCGAGTCTATCGCGTACTGAGTTGCCAGAACGGTCACCCTTGCCCTCATTGGGCGGGTTATCAGCGGTATCGCAGCGCTCCCCGCGGTGGTATAAGCCAGAACCGCCGCGTCGTTGACGCCTATCATCGTGTTCCTCCTGTGTCTGACCACCGCGCTCACCACAAGGAAGGCTATGCCCGCCAGGGTTATGCTGTAGGTCTTTCCCAGGTCAACCAGAATGTTCTTTCCGAAGCGCGGTGGCTCTCCGGAGTAGAAGGCCTCGTCCAGGGCGGTGTAGCTCTCTCCTATAACCTCGGCATACTTTCCACCGGACTTCAGGGCATCGGGAACGCTCTTCACCTTCCCTGCAAGGAAATCCGCGTAAAGCCTGTCCGTAAGGCTCCTGTCGAGCCCGTAAACGGTCTGGACTATCGTTGCCGCGGTGTATCCGTCGAGCACTCCTTTCGATGCCAGGGCGAGCGGGTCGAGACCCGTTCCCTGGCCGTCCTTCACCCCGATGATCGTGTCAAACCCCTCCTCCGGGAAGTCGCCCTCGGTGTCGAAGATAACGACCCCGTAGTCTATCTCGCGGTACCTGTCCGCGAAGTACTTCAGGGCCTTGCCCGGCCACTCGTCCATTCCAAAGACCTTCAGCGTCCTGCCGTGGTAAACGGGGTCGTAGAAAACGTCCTCCCCTTCCCGCTCAAAGAGCCTGACCGCTATACGGCTGTACTTCATGGGATTCACCGATGGAAAATAGGAAGAGGTTCTATAAACGGCTTCTGGTTCGCCTGCCTAAACGACCTTCACAAGCCTCTCCATCCAGGGACTGACGCGAACGCGGATGTATCCGCGAAGCCTCTCGTCCACTTCCCTGTCACCGGTGTAGACCCGTATGAAGCCGTTCCTGAGCTTTGAAGGCGTTGCAACGACGATGATGTTCTCCTTGGGAATCCTCCGCAGAACCTCGGCCGAGAACTGCTGATTTCCCCTGCCGAAAAGGAAGCCCAGGCCCCCGATCACGGTCACGACGATTCTGGTCTTTTCTCCCGCGAACTTCAGCAGGTCTTTCTCTGCGGCGTCCTTAACGAGGAGCCTAGCCCTGCCGTTCTTGATTTCAACGATGTCAACACCCAGGAGGGTTCCGTTTATCCCGAGGAGGTCCTTGAGCTTCTTTACCGTCGAGCCGGCACCGAGGAAATATATCCCGTCCTCAAGCTCCTCCGCCAGTGCCTCCACTATGGCATCCACGTCCTCGGCCTCGTCCGTCTTCGTTGGCTCCTTGGCGCCCTGGAGCAGGAGCTCGGCGTAGGGGGTAAGGGCCCTTCCGTAGTGCTTTGGCCTCACCTCGTCGTGCCTGAAGGCGTTCTCGTCCAGATCCATGACGTCCCGCTCAACCAGCTCGGCGTTTCCACCGACGAACTCGGCAACGAGCCTGGCAGCGTCCTCGGGGGATGCCGCAAAAACTCCGGAGAACATCTTAACCCCGGTCGGGACGCCGAGTATCGGAACGGTCTTTCCCGCGACGGTGAAAACGTCCCTCGCAGTCCCGTCGCCGCCGGCGAAGACTATCAGCCCGACACGTCCGAGCATTCTCCTCACGAGCTCCTTCGTGTCGTCGCTATTCGTATCTGGAACCCTGACGCCGAGAACTTCGCGGTAGCCTACCTCCCTGTGCCTTATCACCTCGTAGGGAAAATCGAACTCCGCCAGAAGGTCCTCCCCGAGGGGACCGGGACCTGTCAGGAACCCAAGGTCCCTGGCCTCGGCGTAGTTGCTCAGCTCGTGGAGAAAGAGCCTCGCAACGTCGGGCGCGATGGGCCGCGCCCCGCGCCTGATGGCCTCCTCGACAACGCCGTCGGTGCCCTTCAGCGCCACCCTGCCTCCCATCCCCGCTATGGGATTGACTATGAACCCAACGCGCATGGTTTCACCTCATGTACTTCCTCGCAAAGACCGTCAGGAAGACTGCCCACATGAACATTCCAAAGAGCGCCTCCAGCGAAGCTATGACCCTTCCAACGCCTATCGGGTGGTAATCGCCGTAGCCGAGGGTTGTCGCGGTTACCACGCTGAAGTACTCATAGTCCAAGAAGCCCATGCTTCCGGAGATGCCCTCGACGCTCCGGGTCAGGAAGAACAGCAGGGGGAAGAAGACGTTCACCGCGGCAAGCCATATGAGTATCGGCCTCTTCCAGTCGGTGCCGTACTTGCAGGTAAGATCCGCGAAGAGCCACTCAAAGGCCGATTCCATCCTCATGAGGAGCCTTTTAATCCCCCTCCTCCTTCCGCCCAGCCGGGATTTTCTTTTGGCCACCATCTCCAGGTAGTAGTAGCGGTCGGCCCTTTCGAAGTCCCCGTTTCGCTCCCAGCTTATCCTCGCGAGGCGGTAAAGAACCTCTGCCGCCCGATGGCTGTTGAACCTACAGTCTTCAACCTCAACGAAGCCCTCCACATTGAGTTCCACGGGGATGTTGGGCAGAACAGTGGAATTCCAGGCAAAGTCACCATGGAAGGAGGTTTTTCTGAATATTATGTTCCCCATGACCCTGGTGTGAACGAACTCGGGATTCCTGAGCCAGCTGGCGAGGATCTCGGCGTGCCCGAATATGTTGAGGTTCTCAAGGACAAGACCCCCATGGAAGCGCCTTATGCTCAGCCTGACCTGCCTCTTGAAGCGTGCCGACTGATCGAAGCTGATATCCCGAATGGCCAGGGCGGTAGCCTTAACGGCTCTCTCTCGTGATTCGGATGGCTTTATACCGTGTTCCTCAAGGATTTTCCTCAGGAGGGGATAGCGGACGTTTATTCCAATCCTGCGGACTTCGTCCAGGTCGCTCAGCTCTATCCTTCCGGTGGCTGTTCTGCGCTCCCCGTACTCCCTTTCATCCCCCTCCCCACCGCCGGTGTACTCGGTCGAGTTTATCATGACGTAGCGAACGCTCGAACTCCTAATGTAAACCGAGTTAGAGAACCTGACCCGCAGCAGGTTCAGGCCGAAGATGCGGGAGCCGTGGACCGCAAACGCCCCCAGCTCGCTCTCAAAGACAACCAGCCTGCCCACGGTAGAGTTGTGAAATGTTATGCCGGGCGCGCTAACACCGTCGAAGAGTACAGTCCTAATATGGGAGTTTTTGAACACTATCGGCTTCTCCGCTTTGAAGTCGCTCACCTTGACGTCGTAGAGGTAAACGCCCTCAAAATAGGTCTGACCCGCCCTGAGTCTCTTGAGGAAGGCCTCCTCCTTCAGCCTCTTTATCTCATCCCCCAGAAGCTTCTCCCCCTCGTCGTAGGGGATGTGGAGGGGACAGTAGGCGGAACCCTCGATAGGTTTCAGGCGACACTTCTTGCCGTTCTCGTAGGTGTACTCGCACATGGCCCTCCCCGGTAAACTAGTTTCCCGGATAATTAAGGTTTTCTCCTGCTCGGAAGGGCGCGCATGTAGAAGCGCTTCCCGCCGTACTCCAGTTCGATGAGCTTCCCCTCCCGGATGAGCCTCTCCACGGTCTCCCAGTCGGCCCCTGCCTTCCTTAGAAGCTCCCTCACAGCCTCCTCCCTCATCGGGTGCACGGCGGTGATGCTCAGCAGGTCTTCCTCGACATTTCCGGTAGAGGCGAAGGCGTTGCCCTCGTAGCCGATGAGGTATTCAACTCTGTCCTCTCCGAGCCTTTCGGAGAAGAGCTGGTAGGCGAGATTTATGAGGTCTTCCTTCGCTGGTTCCACCCACTTCTCGGCCGGAGGTCTCGTGGGGACGGCTATGTAGGCCTTATCAGGTTTCAGCTCCGCGAGAAAGTCCGCTATCCTTTCAAGCTCATCGCCGTAGTCGACGTTGATCAGCATCGTCTCGGTGACGATGGTTCCATCGAAGTCGTCCCTGAATTCCAGCATGCCATCGAGGATTCTCTCCAGGCTCAGGCTCTTGTGGGGCCTGTCTATTCTCCGCCAGAGGCTTTCGGTCACCGCGTCGAGCTTAAGGGAGACGAAGTCGAAGTCAAAAAGCTCCTCCTTCACGTCCTCGCGCCATATCAGGGAGGAGTTTGTGAGTATCGCCAGCGGTATTCCAAGGCTCTTCAGCATTTCCACCTCTCTGGACAGGTTTAAGTCGAGTGTCGGCTCGCCGTCGGGGACGAATGTGATGTAGTCTATCCTCTCATCCTTCATCCTGGCTTCCTCAACCTTCTTGGAGACCTCCTCGAATATGAACTCTGGCTCGTAGAAGGGCCTTCTCTCCACCTCCATCCTCAGGGTTCTCCCTATCTGGCAGTAGACGCAGGCGTAACTGCAGACCTTGTCGGGTATGTTGTTCACGCCGAGGCTCTTGCCGAGCCTTCTCGATGGAACCGGACCGAAGGCTATCATGTCACCACCGGAGTTAGGTTAACCTAAAAGCGTATAAGGTTTTGCCCGCCTGGGATTTGGAGATACAAGAACGGAAGGTTCAAAATCAGAAGAGATGAAGTCAAAACAGGGAGCGCTAAATGTTTGAAGTGGGGTGTTCGTATGCTGCTAACTGAGCTCAAGAAAAGGGCCCTACGGCTCATCGATGAGGACCTCAGGGTTCTGGACTTCTCCTTCGGCCTCCCCTACACCTACGTGCTGGTTGAAGGGGAGAGGGGGAAAGCACTGGGGGTTGCCATGACCCTGCCAGAGGAGATACAGAGGTACGACAACTCCATCGACGAGACGAGTGTGGAAGCATTCATTAAAAAGGCCGATAGCCTCAACATCATCGAGAGGTCCCTCGCTCTGGCGGCGATAAACGCGGTTTCCCAGTACTACATCGACCTGAGCAGCGCGAAATGGATAGACGCCGTGGAGCTCCTCGATGATAACGTCGAAAAGGTAGCCGTGATAGGTAACATGCCACCGATAGTTAGTGCCCTGCGGGAGAAGGGGCTGGAGCTCTACGTCTTCGAGAGAAACCCGAAGCTCTGGGACAGGGAGACGCTGAGCGACTCCCTGGAGTACTGGCTTCTGCCGGAGATGGACGCGGTGCTTGCGAGCGCATCGTGCATGATAAACGGAACCCTTGACATGCTCCTGGACAGGGCGAAGAACGCCAGGATTTTCCTCCTAACCGGCCCTACGGGACAGGTTCTCCCCGAGTTCCTCAGGGGCAGCGGGGTGACCCACCTGGCCTCGATGAAGGTCAAGAACATTGAAAGGGCGATATTCAATCTGAAGCTCGGCCGCTTCAGGGGCTTCTCCGATGAGAGCCTGAAATACGTCCTGGAGGTATAGCGCCTCCTTTCTCCCTTTTCTGAGCCAGAAAATGAACATTTCAGGGCATTGGAGTACCACCAGTGTCACGAACCTTTTTAAACCAAACCCGCCTCCCGGAGGCCTCAAGGTGAGAAAAATGAGTCAGAGGGTAGCCATCGCGGTGAGGAACGCATCGGTCGCAAATCGCTACCGCTACATCCCCAAGATTCCCCGGTGGTTTTATTCCTTCGTGCCGTTCAAGGTGGCCACCGGGGGTAGCTCCGCCCTGGTGAGCCTCTACCTCCTGGAGCTCGGAGGAAACGCCTCAACAGTTGGACTGACCTTCGCCCTCGCAAGCTTGGCCTCGATGCTCGGCGCGCTGTTCTGGGGCAGGCTCAGCGACAGGACGCTCAGGAGAAAGCCCTTCATCCTTCTCGGCTTCGCCAGCGTTCCTGTGTTCCTCTCCGCGATGGCCTTCGTGAAAACCCCGGCTCAGCTGATTGCTGTAAACACCGCGTACGCATTTTTCCTGGCATCAACGCTATCTGTCCCCATAGCCCTCGTGCTTAGGAGCGTTAGAAAGCACAGCTGGGACCATGCCATAGGCAAGTTCAACGAGATAAGCGGCTGGGGATGGGTCCTTGGGCTGGTTCTCGGCTTCGGCCTGTCGAGATTTCTGAGCATACCCCAGCTGTTCATAGCATTTGCAATCCTTGGCATTCCATCGGTCGTTATGGGGGAGAGGATGATACGGGAGGCCCCGATATACATCAACCGGCGGGCCATCAGAGCGTTCGGCAACTACGTCGTCGAGAAGGCGCGCTACTTCCCCAGCTTTATACTGCACACCAGCTTCAGCCTTCCAGAGGGACTTGAGAGGTTCTACGCGGCATTCCTGCTCTTCTGGATAGCGGCGGGCCTCTACTTCCCCCAGATACCCGTGCTCCTCACGAGTGAGGGCTACACAAGGGAGGTTGTTTACCTGGCGCTCATAGCCAACTCGGCAGTCTCGGCTATAAACTACACCCGCGTCGGGGCAGCGATGGGTGGAGGTAAGGAGAGGGTTCTGAGAAGGGGACTGCTCCTCCGCGCAGGGGCATTCGCTACGATTGTGTTGGGTATGGTACTCTCCCCGGTGCTGATTCCCCTGGCTTTCGCCTCGTACATCTTGGCGGGTTATTCGTGGGCATTCATCGGCGTTTCATCGACCGCAATAGTGGGCGAAAAGGCTGGAGAAAAGGAGAAGGGCAGTGCAATGGGAACCTACAACGTCGTCAGCTCGGCGGGATACATCGCGGGCAGCGCCATCGGCGGGGCGCTCATATCCTCCGCGGGGTTCACCGCCACGTTTGGCCTCGGGCTGGTCCTCATCGGGGGAAGCCTTGCCCTCCTAAAAAGGTAAAGGCTCAGAACTTGAGAACCCTGGCAAGGACTATGAGCGGGTCCCAGACGGGGGCGAACGGCGGTGCGTAGGCCAGGTCTGTGAAGAATGCATCCCTGGTCGTGAAGCCTGCCGTCAGCATCGCCGCGGCGGTGTCTATCCTCGGCAGTATCTCTGCACCGACCGCCTGGACGCCGAGGAGCCTGTTGGTCTCGTTGTCAACCACTCCCTTCAGCCATATCGGCCTTGCTCCAGGATAGTAGTGCGGTCTCGTGCCGGCTTTTATGAAGGCTGCTCTAACGTCGTAACCCTCCCTTATGGCCTCGGCCTCGGTCAGACCGGTCTTGCCTATCTCAACGTCGAAGAACTTGGTCACGCTTGTTCCGAGAACGCCGGGGAAGTGTATATCCTTTCCAGCTATGTTGCTTCCTGCAACGTAACCCATCTTGTTTCCAGCTGGAGCAAGGGGAATCCAGACGCGCCTTCCGGTTATGAGGTGCTTCGTCTCGGCAACATCGCCGGCGGCATAGACGTTCTCGACGCTCGTCTGCATCCTCTCGTTCGTCCATATGGCGCCAGTTTCGCCCATCCTCACGCCAAGCTCCCTGGCCAGCTCAACGTTGGGCCTAATCCCTGTCGCCAGGATGACGATGTCGGCCCTGTACTCGCCGGCATCGGTAATAACTCCCTCGACCCTCTCCTTCCCCTCGATGCGCAGGATTATCTCCTGTGTCCTCAGGTTTATCCTCTTCCGCATCTCTTCCTCAAGAACATCGGTGACCTCCCTGTCAAAGGCCTTGGACATGACCCTCTCGTTTCGCTCTATGAGGGTGACGTTCTTTCCCTGAGCTGCGAAGGCCTCGGCCATCTCAACGCCTATGTAGCCGCCTCCGATTATAACAACGTCCTCTACCCTGTTCTTCTCCATATACTCCCTTATAGCGACCGCATCGGGAGGAAGGTCGGCTGTAAAGACTCCTTTGAGGTCTATCCCATCAACCGCCGGAACCCTGGGGGATGCACCGTTGGCAAAGACCAGGTAGTCCCACCCGTAGGTGTGCTCTCCGTTGGGCTCCCTTACCCGAACCTCTCCCTGGGCAACCTCAACAACCTCCGCCCTCATATGGAGGTCTATGCCCCTCTTCTTGATGAAGACCTCCGGTGGGTAGTGCATGAGCTTCTCCTTCGGCGAGATGCCCTCAACAACGTAAGGCACCCCGCACGGGGCGTGGCTGACCCACTCCGTTGCCTCGAAGACCTTGACGTCCCACTCAGGTTTGAGCCTCTTAACGCGAGAGGCAGCACTCATTCCGGCCGCTCCACCACCGATAACAACCACGGTCTTCCTCATGAGCATCACCAGGAAAGGTTCAAAACCTAAGGTTAAAAAGATTGGTGGGACAGAAACGTGTCACCCCTTTCGGTTAAGGAAGTACTTCCTGCCCTTGACCTCCACCAGGCGGTAGACCTCGCCCTCTTTGAGCTCCATGGAAGGCCTTTCAAGTTCATAGGTCTCGTATGTTTCCATATCCATGAGCTGGACTTCACTCGGAGTTATGCTCGTCACCATCGCCTCGCTTTCCTCACCCTCGACAACCTCTATTCCCTCCCGCCTAACGGTCTTCCAGTCGAGGTGCTCGCTCTCCCTGCTCTCAAGGTTCCTCATGCTCATGCCTTTCCCGTCGACCCTCTCGACCTCATAGACGTTTCCGTGCCTGTCCGTTACCAGGTCACCCCTCTGGAACTTCGGGATTCTAACGCTCACGCTTGTGCGGTAAACTTCCCTGCTCGTCTGCCTGTCCACCCCCACCAGCTCGTAGGCCTCGCTTATCGTCCCACCGAAGCGCTCCCGTATGGCCTGGGCGAGCTTCCTGGCACTCGACGTCGAGCCCATGTAGAAGTCCAGCCCTTCCTCCTTCTCTATCGTGTCCTGGATGAAGCCCATCCTGTCCCTGCGCATTATCTCGTCCACCTTCTCCTCAACGAGCTTTCCAATGGCCTTCCTCTCCTCCTCCGTCAGGGGCCTGCCCTCGGCGCGAACCTGGAGTATCGCCTCGAAGTAGCCTCCCAGGAACTTTGAACAGCGCGGGCAGACTGTTTGGCGAACGTAGACGGTGACGGTCTTGATCTCGTCGTGGAGCTCCCTCTGGAGCTCGTGTATCCGGGCCTTAACCCTCACCTCGTACGTGATTATCGCGGGGAAGTACTCTATGTGCCAGTCAACGGGCCGGAAAGCAACGAGGGCCTTTCCAACCGGGAGCTCGGCAATCCCATCAAGTTCCTCGATGGGGACCACCCCGAACTCCCTCACCCTCTCGTCCAGTGAGTCTTCGATGGTCTCAAGCAGGGCGTTATCAGCGACCTCAAATATCAGCTCCTCCAAGTCATAGCTCCTCGGGTCAACCCACACCCCCCTGCGCTTGTAACTTCCGCAGTTCTGACAGAGTTCGGTGTTTATCTCATCTTCAATTATCAGAACGGGATTCTCCTTCCGGTAGCAGACCTGGCAAAGGCCCTCTATGAGCGGTCCTCCCTCCCTCTCGCTTATCCCGCATCTGTAACAGAACCTCTCACTCATCTCTCCCACCGGGGAGAGGTGAGGAAGGGAGTTTAAAAATCTAATCACAGAAAGAGCTTTGCCATCTGGGCGTGAGGAATACCTTCAATCCTCAGGATGCGCTCCTCATCAACGTAGCCCAGTTCAACAGCCTTGGACACACACCGTTCCCCGGTCAGGTTTGCTATCGTTGCCTCTTCGAGCAAGGGGCCGAGAGCGTCTTCTTCCACAAGCTCTCCCTTGTAGAAGCGCTCCTTCACCTCCAGTTTGAGTTCGCCCTCTCTGAAGGTCTTCCCGAGTAGCTCCTCGTCGCATGCCGCCAGGAGTACCTCTCCCTGAACCCTGTAAACCTTGACGTATATCATGAAGCGACACCGAATGAAGAAACGCCCGACAGTTTAAAAGTGTTGGGAAAAATCAAGAGAAAAGAGAGGGCATCAGCCCTCTGTGCCCTCAAGCTCGCGAATGGCTTCCTCCAGGATGCTGTACGCCTCTCTAATGTGTACGTAGGCCTTGCGGATATACGGCAGCCCTGCTATTGCAAGAACCTCCCTGCCGGGGGTGAGGTACTTCTCGGCCTCTTCATAATACTGATCCGCCAGCTTCTTGTGCTCCATGGCAAGGCTGAGGGTCTCGTTGTCAACGCCGAGCTCGACTGCCTTCTGGTAGAGCGGGTCGAACTTCTGGTCGTACCTCCAGTAGAGCATGTACCAGACGTAGTTCATAGTTGAGATTCTGGTGTAGTCTGACTGAGTTCTGAACTCAACCCTTACAGTACCAGGTGAATTGAGCCTCAGCGTTATGTAGAGTAACATGCCATCGGCGACCTTTCTTGAAGTGACGTCGAGGAGCGTGGCGCCCTGTATTCTGACGTTATAATAAGTTGTATCCTGCGGAAGCTTAAGCAACACGGTTGTCTTGGTGCCATGGTCGCCATCAATGGTCAGATAGTAAATCCTTCTGCCGGCTGCAGTGGCCTTGGTTATCTTTGCTCTACCAATGCTCTCCCCTATTGCATACGTCCACGGTACGTTGTTCTCATCCACGGCCATGGCATAGACCATCTTCTCGTTGTTGTCTGGGTTAAGGTCGTTTGGTGCTGATACAACTACCTTGTATGAGTGGCCAACCGCATCCCCCACTGGAATGCTGAAGGTAGCCTTGTAGACCTCGTTGGGCTGAAGGAGTGGGATGGTAAGCTGAACGTCTGTTGGAAGGCCATCCCTGAATAACTTTACCTGGACATTTGTGGCATTGTACTCTCCGATATTTGTTATGTACGCAGTTATGTTGTATTCGCCGCCCTTATCCGGTACTCCCGTAGTCGTAACACTTGATATCTTGACGTCATAGGGTGCAGGGGTTATTGTCACAGGTATACGGAAGAGGACCGGGTTCTTGTTAGTGCCTATGAGGATCAATCCGTTTAATGGAGTCGTGGCATTGAGGTGCTCGTCACTCAAGTTGTATGCCATGTCAATCAGGTATCCTGTGGAGGTCTCCCTTATATCACTAACCTGGAGCTCATTTCCTTCGACTGTCGTTATTGTAAGGTCGTAGGTAGCATCTCCAGGTGCCGGGTTGTTGTATGAGTAGACCTCTATAATGTACTGGCCAGGATACGGGAAGTTTATTGAGACATGTTCATCGGAGCTGGAGGTAAGGGAGCTTCCTACCTCAACTAGAGTACCGCTTGCATTGTAGTATACATACAGATCGAGGTCAACTCCTGCGAGATCGTCCCAAATGCTGGTAAGCTGCACATCGAGGAATGGAGAAGTTGTCACATTGACGGTGTAGTAGTCGGAGTCACCGGTCGGTGGTGCTATGACATCCTCATACATAATCGGCGTACTGAAGCCTGTAGCAATAACCGAGAGGTCGCCAGCCCATTCTGGCAATTCGACTGTGAAAGTCTTCTCACCGGTCTTTGGACCAAGGACTTCCAGCCATTTCTCTGGGTAGATCCTAGCCATCCCTACATGGCCATAGAACGTCCTATAGCTGGCATTTCCATCAAAGAGGACGTTGTGAAGCCAGAGTGCGTGCATTCCAGCGGAGGCTTTACCAGCTATTAGTTCCTCGTTGGCACCACTGGAGGTCTGGTAAACAAACAGTCCTCCACCGACATATCCATCGTCACTCCTACCAATTTCCTTCAGTGAGTACTGCCCCATCACGTCCGGGTACTTCATGCTCCACTCGTCAACGCTTGGACCAAGGAGATGCAGGTTTATGTCGGTTATAGTGCCGTCCCACGAAACGTCTGCGAGCACATAACTACCCTCTTTTGCCTTCGGGACGTTGAAATAGAACAACCTCCAGTCGCCGCTCTCGTACCTCCATCCCCAGTCGAAGTAACCGTAGACATTGCCATTGTCATAGAGACCACTGGACACGTTATTACCGCCAAACTCGAATTCAGGTGTTGGAGAGGCAACAACAACGCTGACTGGGATGGTGGTCTCCTTACCATCGTACTTGAGGTAAATTGCGCCCTCATAAACACCGTATGTAGCGTTGCTCGGAACGGAGATCTTGGCGGTAAACTGGGCCTTTCCATTAGCCCCCACTGTAAGGGTATCCTTGTCAAGGGTCACCCATTCCCACGGAACCCTCTTGTAGAACTCAAGTTTTACCTTGGCAGGGTATGTGCTGGTCTTTCCATAGAACCTCCAGATGTCTCTGATCTGGATGAGCATCATGTCATGGTACTTCTCGTTCGGATTGCCGAGCATGACGGAAACCACGTCACCCTCCTTCGATGCCTGCTGGAGCAAGTTAGTGGTGGCGTTGCCATTAACGAAGGTAACGTCCCAGATCCTGAACCACGGATAGGCATCCGGGGAATAGTCACTGTTGTTGTCGAAGTTATCATAGGAGGTGTACAGGGTCACCTTCATGAGGTCGGCATCCTCTGGGATAAACTGGTCTATTCTGTAGTATGCCCATGAGTTGCCCACGACATCGAGCTCAACCTCGTCAATCTTCTGGAACACCTCTGCGGAGACGTTGACTTCCTTGGCACTCTCCGGATTCATGTTCCGAACTATGAATGTCTGAGAGTCACTCTCTCCGGGATAGAGCACATTTGCAAAGCCCTTATAGTCGGTCTTGCCCGCAGCCCATTCGCTCGGCGAGACCACTATGCCGTCTATGTTCTTCGCAGCCTCAACGGCGCTGTAAGCGTCAAGGAATCCAGCTCCCTGAGTGAAGACGTCATGGTTGACGTTCTTGGCTGTGCTCATGAGTATCTCCTTGACCTCCTGGGAGGTGGGCCATCTACCGTGCTTCTCATAATAAGCCTGGTAAACGAGAGCCGCAATTCCAGATGCCATTGGGGTGGCCAGGCTTGTTCCTGACCAGAGGTCACTGGCCCAGAACCCATCCCCCACCGAGTTCAAAGCCACGCTTCCAAGGGCAAACTCACCCACTGCAAGGACGTCGGGATCAGGCTGTCCGAGGGCGTTGGGACCCTTGTTGGAGAAGTCAGCGGCATCGCCATAGTTTGCATCGAACTGTTGCCAGGGCCCATCATCGTATCCGAAGAGTCCCCTGTATCCCCACTCAATAGCTGCACCAACCGTAACGACGAATGGGGAGGAGCCTTCACTAGTAACCGTTCCATAGCCGGGACCTCCATTCCCAGCCGCGAAGAAGAACGTTGTTGTTGGGGAGTAGATGCTGGTTATGTAGTACAGGAACCTGTCGGCCCAAGTGTAACCCTTGTTTATTATAGAAGACGCCCCATAGCTATTGCTGACTATCTGGGCCTCGTCCCCGGTTCCTGGTTTTCCATCGTAGCCTTCCACAGCAAAGTATACGTAGTCAATCCAACTGCCTCCCTGATACATTGAGCCCTCAGCAATTATCTTTGCATCGATGGCGTTTCCGAAGGTAAGGCCGAAGAACGTTCTGCCCCTCGCACCAACGGCAGCGGCACACAAGGTTCCGTGGTCTCCACCGGCAGTGTAGGTGTTGCCTATCATAAAGGCAACGAGCTCACCATTGGCAGGTATCCTTAAGGGGAGTCCCCATCTCTTGGCAACTTTGTCAGAGTACGGTATGGGCGTCTTTCCGTCGGCGATGTAATAAATCATACCTCCCGACAGATCGGCGTAGCCATCCTGTCCGAACCAGCCGTTGAAGGTGTTCCAGAAGTCAAGCTGTATCACAGGGTTGTCTTTGGTATGTCCGGAATCCTTGTTGAAGTCAACAACCGTAGCGGGGGCTATGTCAGCGTACACTGTGTCATATTTAGCATTGTCGTTGGGATCAGTTACCAGTACAAATCCGCCATACCAGCCTCCCCAGAGGGCAAGATCTGGATGGAGACCAAGTTTCATGATCCCGCTGGTGGTGGGCACGCTCAGGTCATCGTTTAGAGGCAGTTTAATGTCTATGTAAATTCCTCCAAGGAATGTATCATACGCGTAGGCAGTGTATCCAACAAGCAGAGGAACAGCCTCCGCATCGGGATATATGTAGTCAGCGTACATGTCCGTGGGGCTCTCATACAATCCCCAGTAGACCTCTCCACCATGGTACACGCCGTTGGCATAGTCGTATAGTACCGTCGGAACCGGGAAGTCTTCCATGACTCTACTGACGTTAACGTGGAGGTAGTTGGTGGTAAACTCATACTGAACGGTGGTGTTGTCAAGGCCTCCATCGTACAGGTAGTCATCGCTTATGAGCCAAAGCTTTCCTCCGGCATCGAGGTACGATGTAAGGTTGCCAACATCTGAGTCTGTAAGAACGTATTCCCATGCACCTCCCGTGAACCAGATAACCATGTCATAGGCACTCAGAACCGTTGAGTTGGGACCGTTTGCAGTTTCACTGGGAACTTCATAGTACGTGTAGTTAACTCCAAGGGCGTCTAAGGCGGTCTCATAGAACGTCTCGAGTACGTCACCACCATCGTCATCTACCAAAAGGACATTGCTAACGTTCCCTACCCACTGGAGAGTGTTGTATATTAGCTGTGCCCTCTCACTATCGCTGGGTATGTTAGCGAGGCTCATACTGGTGAATACCGTGGTGAAATTACCCTTGTATCCGATGCTAAAGTATCCCGGAACAATGTAGGGTGTGACGTTGACGATGGTTGGGGTGTACCAGGAATACAGATATCCCCTGTAAGAATAAGCGTCCGCAAACGTTGCTCCCAACACTAGATAGTATATCATGGAATTTCCATCAAAGGCTATTGGCCACCCGTAGTACGGAGAATTCTGGTTGTTGTCAACCGCATAGGCATCCTGAAGGTCAGGGTTACCAAAGTCAACACCACTGTCGATTATAGCCACATTGACCCCCTCTCCTGTAACATTTAGATCGAGCCAAGTCATGTAAGAGCCATGGTGGTAGACTGCAAAAATGTCATCCGGACCGGGTTCAACTGCCAAGGACCTCCTGGGGGTTGCGATAGTGGCCATTCCGTTGACTGCTGGGCTGTTTTTCTGGAGTTCCTTCAGCTCACCGCTAACAAGCTCGTGAACAGAGACGATTTTCTTCCCATCCAGGGATTCCACTTTGGGTTTCCAGTTTTTCACTCTCTCAGCAAACTTTGAATGCGGAAGTGGCATTGATTGAATCTTTTCTTCTGGGTCTTTTTTGACTTCAATGGGCTCAAAGGGTGAGCTTCTGGTTATGTCTTTGACCTCAGGTATCGAGGCGATTTTTATGAGCGTGTTGATGCTATCCTTCTGTGCTGGTATCAACGCCAGGTAAATAGTATCGCCCATTATCCTGGTTTTGCCCAGAATCTTGATGCCTCTAAGAGATGTCGATATGTCCTTAGCAGAAGAGATATGAATCATGACCCATCTCTTGCCATCAATCTCCACAACTCCTTGAGAATCAACTCCCTTAAGGATGTCGAGCAATTTAGGCTCAATCTTCTCCAGAGGAGAGAGCTGGTGCTCAGAATTCTTTCCTGAACTTACTGGAACCTTCTGGAGACTTGCCACTATCTCTTGATTGGAGTTATTGGTCGCTGCAACTCCAGAATATGCCCCTGGAACTACTGCCAACAGCATTACCACCACAATCAAAAGACTCAAAGCCTTCCTATTCATCCTGACACCTCCAGGTTGTAATGTTCACCTATACTGTGGATAGAGCACCGATATAAACGTTTCGCACCACATAGATGTATAACCAACTATAGCGGCCACATTACAACTTGGATGGTTATTTCATGACATTAGTGACCTTTCTTTATGTTGCATTCGACTCGGAAGAAAAGAATAGCAAAGTTCCCACGATGAATAACATCACGAACGCATCCACCCCAGGATCAAGGGAGTACAGCATTAAAGATAGCACAACCACAAAGCTTTCCCTGCTACGTTCACTGTTGTAGAGGAGCACTCCAAGCAGAAATGCCTCCAAGGCTCCAAGGATGCCAAAATCCGCTATGGGCTGACCGAAAAAGAAGTAAGTGTAGTTTGTAGATGCTCCGAACATGGAAGCCACCAAGTGGCGGGGATTATCACTGAAGAGCAATGCACCGTGAAAAAAGCCCCAGGGTAGCGAAAGACGAACCAAGTTATGGAAAACCAGGAAAGTGAACCCTATCCTGACGAGAAGGGCGTTTAAGCCCCCACTCATGCCGAGTACTAGGAGAAGGGGAACCGCGCTGAGTGCGAGCAGCCATCTCCTGAAGTGAGGATAATCAAAGTAGACAATCAGGAAGTAGGAGAGGTACACCAGAAGAACCAGGGAGCGAAACGTGCCAAAGAAGAACACGATGGAATAAACCGCCACCAGAAGGGTTTTCCATTGAAGGGAAACCTTTGAATAAGCCATCCCGATGACGGCCAGGATTGCCGCCAGAACCAAGGGGCCGACGAGCTCGTACCTAAGGGAACGTTCAAAGAACGGAACCCCAATCACAATGTAGAGGCTGAGCGGAATCAGGAGGGCAACGAGAAGGGATATATGGGGGAACAGGCGAAAGAGATTTATCCGGAGCTTGTAGGCTATCACAACCAGCACAGCCAGAATTGGAATCACGGGGGAGTCGTGAAAGGAGAGCACCAGGAAAAGCGCCGCCAGGAAAGCAGGGCTGAGTTTTATTCGGGAAGCGTATCCCAGGGCAAACACAGAAAAGAACGCGAGGGCATAAACCGTCCCCAGAAGGAGCATCGATGGCTCAAAGCCTCGCGAGTATATTATCTCCCGCAAGTCCCCGTCAAAATAGTTAGCGTACAGTGAAAGGGCGAGGTACAAAAAGAAGGCAAGGCTAAAGATTTTTAACCCCCTCACTTTACCACCAATTAATGTTAAGAAAAGGACTTAAAAACTTGAGGGGTGTCGCGGAATGAAAAAGGAGAGCCTCTACCTCCCGCTGCTTCTCATCGCCTCCTTCATCCTCAGGCTAATACCTCACAGGACGCTCCTGCTCGCCACCTACGACGAATACCTTCACAAGGATATAACCCTGAGGATCGTCCACTACGGTCTGGATTCCATATCCAAGGATATCCCTTCCCTGCTCGGCCTTCGGGCGTACAGCTATCCCCCTCTGTTCCATATAATCGGTGCCGCGTTCTACAGGATCTTTCCCTCCGATTATCTCTTCTTCATCCTTCCTGCAATCTACGGCACTCTGGCCGTTTTTGGCTTCTATCTGGCCTTCAAGGAACTCATGGGGGATAGAAAGCGCGCACTCCTGGCTACGACCCTTCTGGCGTTCGCCCCGAACTTCATCTACCGGACGAGCCTGTACATACCTGAAAACCTCGGGCTGTTCTTCTTTTCCCTCAGCATGCTCTTTGGAATAAGGTTCCTCAAATCGAAGAGACTTAAAGACCTAATCCCGCTGGCACTCGTCTTCGCCCTGTATATGGTAACCCACAGGGGGTGGATATTCTTTGCCCTTGCTTCACTCATCGTGCTCGTTTCGTACTGGTGGGGTTTCATAAAGAGACACCTCCATTACTTCGTGGCTCTCGCAGTGATTGCTCTCATTGCGTACACTCAGGTCTCGTTTATCCACTCCACTCTGGGTGAGCTTGCCCTCAGGCTCCAGCGGAGCGAGGTTAGCTTCCTTGGATACTTCAAGTGGATAGGCGTCGTTCAACTAGTTTTCGGAGCGATAGCAAGTCCATACTACTTCAGGCGGGACAGCATAAGGCGTGGCTTCGTTCTGTGGGCTTGGGCCTTCATATTCGCCGGGGGAGTCTCTTTCCGCTTCCGTGACCCCTATGCGGCCATACCGCTCTCCGCAATGGCAGCTGAATACCTAATTGATGTGGCTTTTCCAGTGATAGGTCCTGCACTTAGGAAGGCATTCGATGGTGTCAGAGGCTTCGGTGCGGAGTGGATACAGAGTGTATCAAGGAAGAAGTGGCTCGCATCCTTAGTGGTTCTGTTAATACTTGTCTCTCCCCTCGCCCAGGGTGTTTACGGGGCTTACAAGTACATCGAAGCGCCGACTGTGAGCGACAAGGAAGCCTACGAGTGGATAGCCCAGAACACACCGGAGAATGCTACAATACTCGTCTGGTGGGACATGGGGTACCTGCTGATAGGCAACACGAAGAGAAAGGACGTCGTCATATGGAAGAAGGTCTATCAGGGCTTTTTCGGGGAGGCACCAACAGTTCAGGAGGCCACCCAGGCGTATTTCGACCACGTCGTCATGTTCAGCTCAAACCAGAGGAAATGGGCGTACTACCTCATGAAAAAATACAACGTGAGCTACATCTTCGTCGATAGGAAGCGCTATTCCTACGGTTTCATCCGTTACGGGCTTATGGAGTACGCCCCCTACGACACCCACTTCAAGCTGGAGTTCTGCAACGGCGGATCGGTGATATACCGCTTCATTCCGGAGCCAACGCTGAAGATGGAACAGCCGTTTCCCGTGAACTACACCGGCAACTACTCCCCGCTGGTGAACTTCCTGGAGAAGTTCTGGACCGGATACAACTACGCCGACTTCGACAGCAGGTACAAGGCGTACTTCAACCTCAACGCGTGGATGGTCGACCTGTACTCGCGCCTCTACCAGAGAACAGGGGATGAGGACTTCAAGTCAAGGGTTGACTGGCTCCTCCGCTGGCTCTCATACAAGCAGATGAAAAACGGAGCGTTCCCCTGGGGCATTCCACCCAACGACTTTACCCTGTACACCGCATACACACTCGAACCCCTGAAGGATATTAACTTCGATGGAAAGGAGAAATCTCTCAGTCTGCTGGAGAGCAGAGAACGGGAGGACTATTTCATGACGACCCCCAAGGATTCTCGCGGGGGAATGGTGACGAATGCCCTCATGCTGCCCATTTACAAGGAGCTTGGCATTTTGAATTCCACGACTGAGAAGAACATAGTTGGCCAGCTGCTGAAAGAGCAGAAGGGAGACGGAAGCTGGAACGACAATCTCGGCACCACCATAGCGGTCGCTTCGAGCCTCGCGAGGTACTATCAGCTTACGGGCAACGAGAGCGCTCTTGACTCAGTTAAAAAGGCCGCCCAGTGGATGACGGGAGAACAGGAGGATAGCGGAAAGCTCAAGGCCGAGAAGTACGAATACGCCTATTCCAGGGCAACCTACGCCCAGATGGTCTACATCTACCACGTTGCAGGGCTCTCGGATGCAGAGGAGAGGACGCTCAGGTTCATTGAGGAGACGTTCAACCCCAACAGGGAAGTCCACCCCCTCGATGCAGTCCTCACTATGTACCGCTACTTCGGTTACGCTTACGGCCGCGACAGGGCGGTAGAAATATTAAACGAGCTGCTTCGCCTCCATCCCCTCCTTGAGTTCAGTTGATTTTTTATTCTTGAGCCATTCCTTATTACCGAAAGATACATACAGCACCATACTATAGGGCACACTTCGGTCCTTCCAGGTCGGTGGTTGAAAGTGTGACAAACTCATCACCTGTTTGGGACTTGGGCTTATCGTGTCCTGAAGAGCACGAAAGTGAAGGGTTCAACACAGAGAGCTGTGGATATCTAATTGCAGAAGAATTTTTCAAAAGGGGACTTTGTTGTTTACCTCATGGGGTATTAGGGTAGCCTTATTCTTTGAATGGACACATTCGCTTTCTTTTTCATTCCTGTACGCCAGAGAACAGCCTTGGATAGTTAATTTTAAATATGAACCCTCGATATATCACCCGCAGTAAACGATTGTGGAGGGATTCGCATGAGCGAATACAAATTTATAAAGTGGTTTGAGGAACTCGGAAAGGGCGACGTCGCTCTTGTTGGCGGGAAGGGTGCCAACCTGGGAGAAATGACCAACGCCGGAATTCCGGTTCCGCCCGGCTTCTGCGTCACGGCTGAGGCCTACAAGTACTTCGTCGAGAACGTTAAGCTCGAGGACGGTAAGACCCTCCAGGAGTGGATTATGGACGTCATCGCCCAGACCAATGTTGACGACTCCAAGCAGCTCCAGGAGAACACCGCCAAGATCAGGCAGAAGATAATCGAGCTCCCGATGCTCCCTGAGATAGCCGAGGAGATAGAGAGGGCCTACAAGGAGCTCTCCCAGAGGTTCAACAAGGAAGCGGTTTACGTCGCCGTTAGGAGCTCCGCTACCGCCGAGGACCTCCCCGAGGCCAGCTTCGCCGGCCAGCAGGAGACCTACCTCGACGTCTACGGCGTTGACGACGTCATAGACAAGGTCAAGAAGTGCTGGGCCTCACTCTGGACAGCCAGAGCTACCTTCTACAGGGCCAAGCAGGGCTTTGACCACAGCAAGGTTTACCTCTCAGCAGTCGTCCAGAAGATGGTCAACAGCGAGACCAGCGGTGTCATGTTCACCGCCAACCCGGTCACCAACGACAGGAACGAGATCATGATAAACGCCAGCTGGGGCCTTGGTGAGGCCGTCGTCAGCGGAAGCGTCACCCCCGACGAGTACATCGTTGAGAAGGGCACCTGGAAGATAAAGGAGAAGTTCATTGCCAAGAAGGAAGTCATGGTCGTCAGGAACCCTGAGACCGGCAAGGGCACCGTCTACGTCAAGGTCGCCGACTACCTCGGGCCGGAGTGGGTCGAGAAGCAGGTCCTCACCGACGAGCAGATCGTTGAGGTCGCCAAGATAGGCGCCAAGATCGAGGAGCACTACGGCTGGCCGCAGGACATTGAGTGGGCCTACGACAAGGACGACGGCAAGCTCTACATCGTCCAGTCCAGGCCGATCACCACCCTCAAGGAGGCTCCCGCCGAGGGAGAGGCCGTCGAGGGAACCGAGGAGATGGAGGTCATCCTCAAGGGTCTCGGTGCCTCCCCAGGAATAGGTGCCGGCAGGGTCGTCGTCATCTTCGACGCCAGCGAGATCGACAAGGTCAAGGAGGGCGACGTTCTCGTCACCACCATGACCAACCCGGACATGGTCCCGGCCATGAAGAGGGCCTCAGCGATAGTCACCGACGAGGGTGGAAGGACCAGCCACGCCGCCATCGTTAGCAGGGAGCTCGGTATTCCGGCCGTTGTCGGAACCAAGGAGGCCACCAAGAAGCTCAAGACTGGCGACTATGTCACCGTTGACGGAACCAGGGGCGTCGTCTACAAGGGCATAGTCAAGAGCCTCGTCGAGAAGAAGGAGGAGAAGGCCGAGGGTGGACAGGTCGTCGTTGCCGGCGCTCCGCTCGTCACCGCCACCAAGGTCAAGGTCAACGTCTCGATGCCCGAGGTCGCCGAAAGGGCCGCCGCCACCGGTGCCGACGGCGTCGGTCTCCTCAGGGCCGAGCACATGATACTCAGCATCGGCCAGCACCCGGTCAAGTTCATCAAGGAGGGCAAGGAGGAGGAGCTCGTCGAGAAGCTCGCCGAGGGCATCAGGACCGTCGCCGCTGCCTTCTACCCGAGGCCGGTCTGGTACAGGACCCTCGACGCTCCGACCAACGAGTTCAAGGAGATGCCGGGTGGAGAGGACGAGCCGGACGAGAGGAACCCGATGCTCGGCTGGCGCGGCATCAGGAGGAGCCTTGACCAGACCGAGCTCCTCAAGGCCGAGTTCAAGGCCATCAAGAAGGTCGTCGAAGAGGGCTACGACAACATCGGCGTCATGCTCCCGCTCGTGGCCAACCCTGACCAGATAAGGAAGGCCAAGGAGATAGCCCGCTCAGTTGGCCTTGAGCCGCACAAGGACGTCGAGTGGGGAATCATGATCGAGGTTCCGGCCGCTGCCCTCATCATCGAGGACCTTATCAAGGAGGGCCTTGACTTCGTCAGCTTCGGAACCAACGACCTCACCCAGTACACCCTCGCCATCGACAGAGACAACGACAGGATAGCCTACCTCTACGACGAGAAGCACCCGGCGGTGCTCAAGCTCATCGAGAACGTCATCAAGGTCGCCAAGAAGTACGGCGTCGAGACCAGCATCTGCGGACAGGCCGGCAGTGACCCGAAGATGGCCAAGATACTCGTCAGGCTCGGCATAGACAGCATCTCAGCCAACCCCGATGCCGTCGAGCTCATCAGGAAGACCGTCGCCCAGGAGGAGCAGAAGATTCTCCTGGAGGCGGCGAGGAAGAAGCTCTTCGAGTGAAGCCTTCCGGCTTCCCTTTTCTATTCGTTTCTACCCGTTTTGCAGCTCCGAGCCAGTGGATTCTTTATCCACGATAAGGCTTTTATACCAACGTTTCGATAGCTATCTCAATGAAACGCGAAGTAGAGGCTATGCGAGACCAGATTGTCAACGGGCCGATAGTTAAAACGCTCATCGTATTAGCCTACCCCTTAATCATAAACCAGCTCGTTCAGGTTCTCTACAACCTCACCGACACCTACTGGCTCGGAAAGCTCGGAAGGGAAGAGTTAGCTGCCCCGGGAACAGCGTGGCCCCTCGTCTGGTTCTTCATGGCCATCGGCATGGGGTTCGCCACAGCGGGTTTCGCCTTCGTCAGTCAGTACGTTGGGGCGAAGGAGTACGACAAGGCCAACCGCGCCGCTGGAGCCCTCTACTCCCTCATGATGTTCTTCGCGATTGGAGTTGGGATATTCGGCGTGATCTCCGCCCCGTATCTCCTTAAGTTCATGAACGTGAGCGAGACGGTTTATCCCTACGCCTTGGCCTATACGAGGGTCATCTTCGCCGGGATTCCCTTCGCCTTCACTCTCTTCGCATTCAACTTTCTCCTAAGGGCTATAGGTGACACCAAAACTCCCGTCAAGATAAACGTCTCAACCGTGCTTCTCAACCTCGTCTTAGACCCCTTCTTCATCTTCGGCTGGGGGCCGTTTCCAGAACTTGGAGTCGTTGGAGCGGCCGTTGCCACGATGCTCTCCAACAGCCTCGGCTCGGTCGTTGGCGGTTACCTGCTCTTCAAGGGCAGGGTGGGCATACACCTCACGGTCGAGGGCCTCAAGCCGGACTGGGAGTTCTACAAGCGCATCTTCCGCGTGGGAATACCTTCAAGCATAGGTTCATCCACAACGGCCCTTGGCTTTGTCATACTCACGAGGATAATCTTCACCCTCGGCGGCCAGTTCGGCGAGGCCGATGTTGCCTTCGCGACCTACAGCATAACCAACAGGCTTACCAACTTTATGTTCGCCTTCTCAGATGGGATAAGCATGGCTATGGGAACAATGGTGGGCCAGACCGTTGGGGCGAAGCTCTATGACAGGGCAAAGGCCATAGCGGAGAGAACGATGGC
The DNA here is from genome assembly GCF_012027515.1 of Thermococcus sp. ES12. Lineage (NCBI taxonomy): Archaea > Methanobacteriati > Methanobacteriota > Thermococci > Thermococcales > Thermococcaceae > Thermococcus > Thermococcus sp. ES12. The sequence goes on along the minus strand of NZ_SNUP01000001.1, from coordinate 123,531 downwards.
GATAAACTTTGCCATTCTTGGCATCGGGACGCTCTTGTTCGTCCTCTTCAGGGTCCAGATATTCAGCTTCTTCATCAAAGATCCGGCGATAATAGCGGAGAGCGCAAAGGTCGTCAAGTATTTCTCGGCCTCGCTACCCTTCTTCGGCATATTCTCTGCGGTGAACAACGTGTTCCAGAGCTCAGGACACACCAAGAAGAGCATGCTCCTCAGCATGCTCCGGCTCTGGGGGTTAAGGCTACCTCTCAGCTACGGCCTCGGGCTTCTGGTTAAGGACACCGCCGGAATGTGGCTGGGGATGGGCCTGAGCAACGTTCTGGGAGCTGTGGTTGCCCTCGCCTGGTTCCTGACCGGGAGCTGGATGAGCCGCATCATAGAGGAGAAGGGGTAGCTTTATATATCACCGTTTCGATTGCGGTCTGATTGCATATGAATGGCGAGAAAATCCAGAAGATGCGCAGGGAGATACTGAGCGGACCCATAGAAAAAACGCTCCTCGTTCTGGCGGGCCCGCTCATAGTCAACAACCTAGTCCAGGTTGTCTACAACATAACCGACACTTTCTGGCTGGGAAAACTCGGAAGGGAAGCGCTCTCTGCTCCAGGCGTTACCTGGCCAATAATCGGCACCCTCATGGCGTTGGGCATGGGATTCACAACGGCCGGTTTCGCCTTTGTTGGCCAGTACATCGGTGCTGGTGAGTACAAGAAGGCGAATCGCTCAGCCGGAGCCCTTTACTCACTCATGCTGTTCTTCGCAACTGCCACCGCCATAATCGGAACGCTCCTCCTGCCGTACGCCCTGCACTTCATGAAGGTCAGCGAGAACGTCTATCCCTATTCGCTCACCTACGCGACGATAATATTCCTCGGCATTCCGTTCTCCTTCACCTTCATGGCCTTTGGAGCCCTTGTAAGGGCGACGGGAGACACGAAGACGCCGGTAAAAATAACCCTCCTCACGGTTGCGATAAACATAATCCTTGACCCGATACTCATCTTCGGCTGGCTCGGATTCCCCGAGCTGGGAGTTGCCGGTGCTGCCATAGCGACGGTTTTCGCCAACTCGGTGGGGGCTTTCATCGGCCTCTACCTCCTCTTCACCGACAGAGTTGGACTGAGCCTGAGCCTTGAGAGCCTCAAACCGGACTTCGAGTTCTACAAGAGGATATTCAAGGTCGGCCTGCCGTCGAGCATAGGGCAGTCCGCCAACAGCTTTGGCTTTGTAATCCTCACCAGGATAATATTCGGCTTTGGTGATGTGACCTACGCGGCCTACGTCATAACGACCCGTCTGGTGAACTTCCTAACGAGCATCTCGCGCGGCATAAGCATGGCGATGGGAACCATGATAGCCCAGAACGTCGGGGCGGAGAACTACGAGAGGGCGAAGAAAATAGCCGAGAGGACGATGGTCATAAACTTTGCCATAGCGAGCCTCGCGATACTGATAATTGGAATTTTCCGCGTCGAGATATTCCGCGTCTTCCTCAACGACCCGGCCGTCATCGAGGAGAGCGAGATTGTGCTGAAGTACTTCCTCATCTCGGTGCCCTTCTTCAATGGAATCTTCATAGTCGTCAACAGAACCTTCAGCTCCGCCGGCCATACGAAGAAGAGCATGACCCTCGGAATATTCCGCCTCTGGGGCCTGAGGATTCCGCTGAGCTATGCCTTTGGCTACGTGGGAGCGATAAGCGTCCTTGGAATCACGATACCCCTCGCTGAAATATTCAACTTCACGAGCAGGGGAGTGTTCTTTGGAATGGGGATGAGCAACTTCATAGCGGCTGTGGTCGCTCTCGCTTGGTTCATGCGCGGCACATGGATGAAACGGATAATCGAGGAGAAATCAAAAACTGTCCCCGAAAAAGCTGCGGCTTAACAGCCGGAAGGCTAATAAACCCTTTCCCCGACCCACCACCGGTGAGAGCAATGATAGAGGACAGGCGCTGGAAGGGTGTTTACTCCTTTGAGGACTCCCCGTTCATTATGGAGATTCTGACGGAGCTTCGCGACGAGAGAACGGGGCCGATACCGTTCAGAAAGGGACTCGTCAAGCTCGGCAGGTACATGGCCTACGAGCTGACCAAGACCATGGAGGTCGAAGAGGTTCCCATCAAGACGCCCCTTGAGGGGACAACTGGAGTAATAGTCAGAGACAGGCGCAATGTGGTCATAATAACCGTCCTCCGCGCGGCGATACCGCTCATGGAGGGCCTCATCAAGGTTCTCGACCACGCAAGGGTGGGTATCGTCTCCGCATCCCGCGGAAAGGCGCCGAAGTTCGAGATAGAGATGAAGTACGTCAAGGTGCCGCAGGTAAAGCCGGAGGACACGGTCATCATAGCAGACCCGATGATAGCGACCGGCTCGACGCTCATCAGGGTTCTCGACGAGGTAAAGAAGTACGGGAAGGCCAAGCGCTACGTCATAGTTGGAGTTCTCGCTGCACCTGAAGGGATAAGCCGGATAAAGGAAGCCCACCCGGACGTTGAGATGTTCGTTGCAGCGATAGACAGGGAGCTCAACGACCACGGTTACATCCTGCCCGGCCTCGGCGATGCGGGCGACAGGGCCTTTGGGGCGCCGATTAAGGTCTGAAGGACCTTTCCGCTTCTCCCGTATTTTCTCTCATTGGATTTCCGGACAAGTACCTTTCGCTCCCGCAAGGCTTGACCAGAAGTTTGTAGCTCTTCGCGTTGCCGTATTCGGGAATTTGTTTTTTCTTCTCGGGTTTATGGGGTTAGGAGCTACGAACTTCGATGAAACTTTTCGCCAGAAAAAGTTTCTGTGGTGCGGGGGCGGGGATTTGAACCCCGGAACCCCTGCGGGAGTGGATCTTGAGTCCACCGCCTTTGACCAGGCTCGGCAACCCCCGCGCGGGAGGTTCGAGAATACTAACCCTCAGGAGGCTTATAAATTTAACTCAGAGAAATCCAGGGAGAGAAAACATTGAGCTCGTTGGGCCCAAAACTCACCGCTCCATCCTCTTGACGCCTTCCTTCGTACCGACGAGGACTATGTCGGCTATGTCCGCGAAGATGCCGTTCTCCACAACGCCCGGAATGTTGTTCAGCTCTATCTCCAGGTCAAGCGGGTCGTCTATGCGGTGGAACCTTGCGTCAAGGATGAAGTTGCCGTTGTCGGTAACGACGGGCCCGTCCTTCCTGCTCGCCATTCTGAGCTCGGCGGTGGCGTTGAAGACCTCTATCTCCTCCGCTATGGCACGCCATGCAGCCGGGATAACCTCTATCGGAACCGGCATCCTCTGGCCGAGCCTCTCGACGAGCTTGCTCTCGTCAACGAGTACCAGAAAGGTTCCGGCGCGGTACTCGATGATCTTCTCCATTGTGAGGGCAGCTCCGCGGCCTTTGATGAGGTTGAGGTTTGGATCCACCTCGTCGGCGCCGTCGACGGCTATATCAATCGCATCAACTTCGTCAAGCCCAACGACCGGCACGCCGCTCTCAAGGGCAAGAAGCCTCGCCTGATAGGAGGTGGGAACACCGTAGACGTCCTCAAGCTCCCCCTCCATTATCAGCTTGCCCAGGTACTCTATGAAGTAGGCGGTGGTGGAGCCTGTGCCGAGGCCGACTATCATATCGTCCTCAATGAATTTCAAGGCCTCCCTGGCAACGGCCCTTTTGAGTTCCTCCATAGGCTCACCCCGTCACCGTTCCGTTCTGAGTAAGCTGGTAAAGCAGGCTCTGGTTTGAGTAGAACTGAGGCTGGAAGTTGACCATCAGGGTGTAGCTGAGCATCGTGAAGTACAGCCAGAACAGGAACCAGCCCCAGAAAGCCTTCCTGAGTATGAGGCGCTCCTCCTCGATATCCGGCGGGAGCTCCTTTATGATGGCCATGACCACCTTATCGATGACCAGAAACATGGCGATGCCAATCACCCAGCCATACTGGAACTTCGCGGCGGCTACGCCACTGACCAGGCCACAGATGAGTCCCCAGAGGTAAACTGAGAGTGAAAACTTATGTTCAATTGCCAGCTCCACGTTCTTCACCTACGCTTAGCTTTAAAAAGACCTTTTAAAACCTTTCCGTTACTCCGACAGTGTCTCCAGAAACCTGCGGCCCTTGTCCGTCAGCCGGTAGTAGAGGCGTCTTCCCTCCCTGTGGGATTCCTCTATAAGACCAAGGCTCTCAAGCTCGCGGAGGTGCTGATAAACCGCCTGGTACTTGAGGGGCTTCTCAAGGGCCTCCCATATCTCGTAGCCATACATAACCCTGTCGCTGAGGAGCCTCAGGATGTCGAGCTTCGTGCCACCTATGCTGAACTTCTCCCTGGTTTCGGAGTAGTGCCCCTTCAGGCCGGAGCTGGTGACAATGAGCGCTATCCTGTCGTCCCTCTCGAAGTAGTCCTCCTCGGCCAGCCTGAGCAGGGCAGGAACTATCACCGCCGATGCGTACTCGGCAAAGATTCCCTCGCCCGCTAGGAGTCTCTGGCCGAGGTCGAGCTCATCTTCACCCACCATCACGGCGGTTCCGCCGGTCTCGTGGATGGCCCTGAGAGCGAGCTCCTTCATCACCGGGTTCTTTACGTATAGCGCCAGAGCCTTTGTTGGCTCTGCCCTTGGCTCAACGCCCAGAACCTCGCTGGCTATGGGCGAGCACTTCTCGGTCTGGACGGCTATAAGTCTGGGCATCTCCTCAATGGCCCCGATTTCCATAAGTTCAGCAAAGCCCTTGTAGATGCTGTAGAGGTTGCTCCCGCTTCCCGTGGGAACTATGACATGGGTGGGCTTGAGCTCCTCCCACAGCTCAAAGGCAAGGGTTTTCTGGCCCTCAAGGCCGATAAGGTTGCTCTCCGGTGTTACGTTGTAGAGTCCCTTTCCCTCCGCAAGGCCCTCGGCGTAGCTTATGCCCTCGTCAACACTTTCACCGTAGCGTATAACTTTGGCCCCGAAGGCAACTATCTGGCTGAGCTTTCCGGATTCTATGAGCCTCGGCACAACGGTGTAGGCATCGACCCCGGCCCTCGCGGAGTACGCAGCCAGGGAAGCCGCCGCATTCCCGTTGCTGGCAACAACAAAGCCGTTATGAGCATATGGAAGGCCGTAGGAGACTGCCACAGTGATGAGCCTGTCACGGAAGGAGCCTGTGGGATTCCTGGTCTCGTCCTTGATGAATACCCTCAGCCCGAGTTCCTCACCGAGCTTTGCCCTCAACAGGGGCGTTCCGCCCTCGTTCAGGCTGATGACTCTCTTCACATCGGGCAGAAGCTCCCGGTACTTCCAGACGCCGGATTTTCTCCTACCCCAGGCAGAAACGTCCACACTATCGTAGTCGTAGGTTATCCTAAGGGGCTCCCCACATGAGCATGTAGGGGGAATAAGGGAGGAGTAGAGCCTCCCACAGCTCGGACACCGAACCTGCATCGGGCATCACTTCAGCCTTATGGCGTCGAGGTTGTTGGGGGCGCGGGTTGAGATGCCGAACTTCTTGTGGATGCTCGTACTCAGGTCAAGGCACTTGTGGGGCTCTCCGTGGACGGTTATGACGCGCTCCGGCCTCGGCCTCAAGCGGGCTATGTAGCTTATAAGCTCCCTCCTGTCGGCATGACCTGAGAATCCATCGATGGTGTGGACCTCCATGTTGACCTTCACAACCTCCGTCTTCCCGCCCTCACCGACGAGTGGAATCTCGCGGAGGCCGCGCTGCACCTGTCTGCCAAGGGTTCCCTCTGCCTGATAGCTGACGAATATCATGCTGTTCTTCGGGTCCGGGGCAAGTTGCTTGAAGTACTCCACGCTCGGCCCACCGACAAGCATGCCCGAGGTGGCTATGATTATCGCTGGCTCGCCGCTGTCAATGATGTCCTGCCTCTCCCTGCTGTTGGCAACGGGCTTGAATATCGGGTTGAGGAACGGGTTGTAGCCCTCGTGGAATATCTGCTCGCGGAGGTGCCTGCTGAGGTACTCTGGGTAGGCAGTGTGAATCGCCGTCGCCTCCCATATCATTCCGTCGAGGTAAATGGGCACCTCTATGCCGCCGACGCGGGCGTACTCCTCAAGGACCATCATTATCTCCTGGGCCCTACCGACGGCCATAGCTGGAATCAGAACCTTGCCCTTCCGCCTTATCGTCTGGTGGATTACCTCTATCAGGCGCTTCTCAGCCTCTTCGCGCGGCATCTGGTAGTCGTTGCTACCGCCGTATGTTGACTCCATGACGAGTGTCTCAAGGCGCGGGAACCTGCTCACCGCCGGCTCGAAGAGCCTCGTCGGGATGAACTTGAAGTCGCCGGTTATGGCTATGTTGTGCAGTCCGTTTCCTATGTGGAGGTGAACTATCGAGGAACCGAGTATGTGACCGGCGTTGTGGAGGGTGAGCCTCATGTCCGGGGCTATGTCCCTGACCTCGCCATAGTCGAGGGTTATGGTGTGCTTTATGACCTCCTTAATGTCCCTCGGCCGGTAGAGAGGCTCGACGCCGTTCATCTGCTGTATCTCAATGAAGTCCTGCTGGAGGAGAACCATCAGGTCCCTCGTCGGGGGAGTCGCGTATATCGGGCCGTCGAAGAGCTTGTAGCGGAAGAGGTACGGCAACATTCCGCTGTGGTCAAGGTGGGCGTGGGTTATGATTATGGCGTCGAGCAGGCCCGTATCGAGGACGTACCTGAACTCCGGCGCTTCGAAGTGCGGGAAGGCCTTTTTGGGGTCCCTCAGAGCGGCTATGTTGACACCGAAATCAACGAGAACGTAGCTTTCGTTGGTCTGAACGAGGAGCGCACTCCTGCCAACCTCGCGAAAGCCGCCAAGCCCGGTGATTCTAATCCACTCGCTCTTCAGCTCGGGCTTGCGGTAAATGTTCCGGCCAACCTGCCTGAGGAACTTCCTCCTGTCCTTTGCCTCCGCCTGGAGTATCTGCCTTATGGAATAGATAGTCTGGCTCTGGAGCGGAGGGGTCCTTATGACCCTGGGGGCCCAGTGAACCTTCTGGGTTATGAGCCTCAGGGTCTCGCCGTTCTTCCCTATAACGAGACCGGGCTTCTTGGCCTCTATGAGAACCTCTCCAACTGATGGGTCAAAGCTCACGTTGGTTATCTCTGCCTCAGGTGGAACAAGCTGCTTTATCATTTCCTCGGCCTTCTCCGGTGGAAGGAGAACCTCAGGGTCAGGCCGAACGCTTATGCGCTTCTTGAGAACCTTGGCGAGGTTCTTGATCAGCTCCCCGTCCTGCATTATGGCCTCGGGGTTCTTGACGTATATGACGAGCTCCGGCCCCTCGAACTCGACGTCGGTTATCCTGGCCTCCCTGGGAACCATCTGGCTTATGACGGCCTTTATGTCCCGTAGTATGTCATCAACGAAAGTTTCTCTCCTTATCAAAGTCACCACCTCACTTCAGAAGAGCCTCTATCTCCTCCTTGCTCAGCTCTCTGTAGCCATCCTTGGTCACCGTAACGAGGGTTATTCCATCCCCAGTGAAAACATCCCGCCTTGTGGCGGCTTTTATGGCCCGAAGGGCCAGTTTTATGCCCTCTTCCAGCTTAATATCCTCGGTGTAACCATCCTCAAGAACCGCGAAGGCGAACTCCATTCCGGAACCAGCGGCGGTGAACTTATCTTCCGTAATGCCCCCGGCCATGTCTATGGAGTACAGCCCAGGCTTCTCGTCGTATCCCGCCACGAGAAACCATCCGAAGTACGGCATGAACCTGCTGCCGTGAAGGATGTTAGAAGTCAGCGTAGCAAGGGCTTTCACGCTCATCTCATACCCAACCTTTGCCCTGTACAGCTTGGCCTCGGCCCTCAGAAGCCTGACGAGCGAGAGTATATCCCCCACACTCCCGGCGCCAGCCAAGGCCAGGTGGTCGTCTATCCGGAACACCTTGGTAACGCTCTCCGAAAGCACCATGTTGCCGAGCGATGCTCTCCTGTCCGCCGCTAGGACGACGCCGTCCTTACATACAATGCCGACCGTAGTCGTTCCCTTTAGCTTTTCAGCCAATTACAACACCCCTGCTGGTATGTTTTTAGAATAGAAGAACCTCTACAACGCCAGTTTAGGGGAATAGTATTTAAAGGTTTCGTCCGAAGTGTACGTTTAGACGCAGTGGGGTGGTAGAATGAAAGAGGTTATCCTGCTCACAGGGCCGCCGCTCAACGGACGGGACGAGTACATAACGGAGGCTCTAAAACTCGCCGATGAGAAAAGCTACGCCTATTACCACGTCTTTGACTACATCAGGGAAGTCGGAAAGGAGCTGGGCGTTAAGATAACGAGGAAGAACGTCCTCGACTTTGCCATAAGCCACCAGGATCTGATGAACGAGATACGGGACGAGGCTTTCAGTAGAATAAGAAAGGAAATAGATGAAAGCGAGATGAGGTTCCACCTAGTTTCAACACCGAGCCTCTTCCGGTGGGGAAGCGGAAGCGTTATCGGATTTACGACCAGTAACCTGAAGCTTCTGAGGCCCGATCGCGTCATAATAGTCCTCGATGACGTTCTCTCAGTCAGGAGAAGGATCATCAACGATCCCGAGTGGTTCGAGCGCTTCGGGGAGAACCCTGAGAACATAAAGCTGACGACCCTTGTCATGTGGCGCGAGGATGCCATAAACCACGTCAAGACCCTGATACACGAGCTGAAGAAGGAGGGCACCGAGGTTCGCTACATCCTCCAGTTCGGCATAAGGCACCCGTACCGCGTCTTCCTGGACCTCGTATTCCACGAGGCCGAAAAACCCCTCGTCTACCTCAGCTATCCGATGACCGGCCACGAGGAGGAGTACTATCACCGCGTCAGGGACTTCTACAACAAGTTGAGCGAGCACTTCACGGTTCTCGATCCCGGTGCACTTGACGACTGGTGGGTCGTTGCCGAGTACGACGCCCAGGTAAACAAGAATCCCTCCATAAAGCGCATCAAGATAAAGCATCTTCTCGACGGGGAGCAGGTGGAGGAACTTGACAGGGAGGACATAGAGCAGGCAACCGACATACTGCGGCGCCAGCTCGTCGAGAGAGACTTCAATCTCGTGGACGTCAGCAAGGCAATAGCAGTCTATCACTACGCGGAGGGAGTTTCGGCTGGAGTTATCAGCGAGATGGCAGAGGCTTACAGGACGCTGGCGGCGATATACCTCTACTACCCGTTCAAGAGGAGACCGAGCCCGTTCATGGAGTTCTACGGGATGCAGAATCCCTCGCGGAGGACTATGTTCAAGGACGAGGACGAGATGATAAGGGCAATGATCGAGGAGAAGGAGTACTGGGCAAAGGTGTGAGTGATGGGCGTCGAGGACGACTTTGAGCTCGTTGGCTTTCGAACATTTTTCACGGAGTTTCTCAGGGTGATCTACTACGTCAGGAGCATACTCGCGGGCCTCTTCGGCCTGATAACCCTGCTCGGAGTTGTGATGTCCCTCCTCGACGGCCTGACGCCCTGGCAGGGCGTCTACCTCGCCTTCGTCTCAGCCTTCACGGTGGGCTACGGCGACATAACGCCAAAAACGCCCGCCTCCAAGTTTCTCGCGGTAATAATACTCCCCATCCTCGGCATGATACTGACGGGCATAATGGTCGCGGCGGCTATGAAGGCCATAGAAAGGCTCTACAGGGACAGGCTCAGAAAATTCTAATGGAGAGAAAAGGGAGAAGAAATCACTTCTTCACCCATCCGCGCCACTTCATGGCGTCGTAGACCCTCTGGACGGCGACGACGTAGGCAGCGTCCCTCATCTGTATTCCCTTCTCCTTGTGGGTGTTGTAGACGTCCCAGAAGGCCTTGGTCATCTTCTTGTCGAGCTTGGCCCTCGTTGTCTCGGTGTCCCAGTAGTCGCCGGTTATGTTCTGGACCCACTCGAAGTAGCTGACGGTAACACCACCGGCGTTACAGAGGAAGTCCGGTATGATGAGGATGCCCTTCTCGTGGAGGATCTCATCGGCCTCCGGGGTGGTCGGACCGTTGGCGAGCTCTGCGACGATCTTGGCCTTGATGTTGTCGGCGTTGTCCTTGGTGATGACACCCTCAATGGCGCTCGGGGCGAGGACGTCGACCTCAAGCTCGAGGAGCTCCTCGTTGGTGATGTTGGTCGCTCCCGGGAAGTCCTTAACTGAGCCGTGCTCCCTCTTCCACTTGAGAACCTCGTCGGCGTTCAATCCATCGGGGTTGTAGATGCCGCCCTTGCTGTCGCTGACGGCGACGACCTTCATGCCGTACTCCTCGCTCATGATCTTGGCCATGTAGTAGCCGGCGTTACCGTAACCCTGGATGGCGATGGTCTTACCCTTGAGATCCATTCCAAGGGCCTTGGCAGCCTCACGGACGGTGTAGCTGGCACCCCTTGCGGTGGCATCCATCCTGGCGACGATACCGCCGACTCCAGGCGGCTTGCCGGTGATGATGCCGAAGCTCGGGACCTTTCTCCTGCTGATGGCCTCGTACTCGTCCATCATCCAGGCCATGATCTGCGGGTTGGTGTAAACGTCAGGAGCCGGAATGTCGGTGTAGGGGCTGATGATGTCGTAGATAGCCCTTATGTAGTTCCTGGCGAGCCTCTCCTTCTCCCTCTCGGAGAGCTCCTTCGGGTTGACGATGATGCCACCCTTACCTCCACCGTAGGGGAGGTCAACAACGGCGACCTTCCAGGTCATCCAGGTGGCGAGGGCCTTAACGGTACTGAGGGTCTCGGCCGGGTGCCACCTTATACCACCCTTGGTCGGACCGCGGGCCCAGTTGTGCTGAACGCGGAAACCGGTGAAAACCTTAACAGAACCGTCGTCCATCTCGAGCGGGACGCTGACCTCAACAATCCTCATGGGCTTCTTGAGCCACTCAAGGGCCTCTTCGCTTATGTCCATGAACTGGGCAGCCCTTTCGAGCTGCTGAACGGCCATCTCAAACGGGTCAATCTCGACCATCTTTACCACCTCGGGTTTCGGTAATTTGCGATAGGCTCTTAGGCATTTGCATATATAAACCTTTCGATAAAGAAGGCAGGAGAACGGTTAATTTTAAACAAAAAGTTATGTACGCAAATTTTCGGCGAAAAGAAAAATCCTCCCGAAATTTCAGGACAAAATCGGCGCTGTACATCCAAGATTTTTTATACATTGACGCACATAAAGAGACACCATTGAATAAAGATGTATGAAAGAATGTTGAAACGAAGCCCTCAGCGAGAAGTCGGTCATCATCCCTTCAGCTCACTCTTGTTCCAATCATCGGGCACAGTTACAATTGTAATCGCCTTCAGTTAAATAGTTTGATGAAGAGTATCTGGGAGAGATTCGTCATTTTGAATCATTTTTGTCCTTTAGATTGTCATAACGTCAAGATAGGGTTTACGTTCAGTTAACGTATTAAAAAAATGACGAGAGAGTGACTGCCTTGGTTTAACGCTTAAGTAAATCGTCTTTTGTCGAAAAAAGCTATTAGAAAGCTTTTTATAGAATGCCTTGCCTTATACATAATGCCCCACGGCGGTACTCGGGGTACTAAAGCCCATGCATTTAAGAACGGGGGTGAATCGTGTGGAACAGAGGGATCAATGGGCAACTAAGCTTGGTTTGATTTTAGCGATGGCAGGTAACGCCATCGGTCTTGGTAACTTCTGGAGGTTCCCGTACCAGCTCGCCAGCAACGGTGGCGGAGCTTTCATGATACCGTACTTCATAGCGCTGTTCTTCCTGGGAATCCCAGTGATGTGGATCGAGTGGACCACAGGAAGGTACGGCGGTAAGTACGGCCACGGCACCATAGGCCCAATGTTCTACCTCATGGCAAGGGAAAGCGTTAAGCCCAAGACTGCCCTTATCTTTGGTATCATCGGTGGAATGCTGGCCTTTTCGGTAGCTTCGCTGCTGAGTTCGTACTACTACCAGGTCATAGGCTGGTCAGCGGCTTACACCTACTACAGCCTCACGGGGGCCTACTTCGGCAAGGACACAGTCCAGTTCTTCCTCAGCTATGTAGCCAACACCAAGGCGGTGATATTCTTCTGGGGTCTCACCATGGTGCTGCTCGGAATAGCGGTTGGACAGGGAGTCAGCAAAGGTATCGAGCGCTGGGTCAAGGTCATGATGCCGCTCCTCTACGTGTTTGCCATACTCCTCGTTATCAGGGCACTGACCCTCGGTTCACCGGTCAAGCCCGAGTGGAGCGCCATCAAGGGTCTGGAGTACATCTGGAAGCCGAACTTTGAGGCCTTGAGCAAGAACTTCTTCAAGATTAGCTTGGCCGCAGCGGGACAGATATTCTTCACCCTATCGCTCGGTATGGGTATCATCCACAACTATGCATCCTACCTCGGCCCAGAAGATGACGTTGCCCTCAGCGGTCTCGCCACGGTCTCGCTCAACGAGTTTGCGGAGGTCATACTCGGCGGCTCGCTCGCCATCCCAATAGCCTTTGCATACCTCGGTCCCGAGCAGGCAGTCAAGGGCGGCGTGGGCTTGGCTTACATGGCCCTGCCGAACGTTTTCGCCAACATGCCAGCGGGTCAGATATTCGGTGCGATGTGGTTCCTGCTCCTCTGGTTCGCGGGCTTCACTTCGGCAATAGCAACATACAACTACCTCGTTGCCATGCTTGAAGAGGACATCCACCTAGAGAGGAAGATAGGCACCTGGGTGGTCTGGGTATTCCTGTTCCTGCTCGGACTGCCGGTTGCCCTTGACAGCAGCCTGGCATACCTCAGTGAACTCGACATGTGGGTCGGCAGCTACTTCCTCGTCCTGCTCGGTCTCTTCGACGTCATCGTTGCAGTATGGCTCTTCAAGCCGGACAACTTCTGGGAGGAGCTCCACAAGGGCGCATACATCAACGTTCCTAGCTGGTTCAAGCCAATAATGGTCTTCATAGCGCCGCTCTTCATGATAATACTCCTCGGCGGCAACACCTGGGACTACTGGCAGATGGGTGCATTCACAGCATCGGAGCAGTACATAACCAACGTTCTTGGCTATGACTACACCCCAGAGGTCGTTAGCCTCGTCACCAGGGCCAGGATAGTGATATTCATAATACTCATCATCGGTGCCATCGAGGCATACATGGCAATAAAGAAGAAGTACGGCGAGGAGCTTGCAAAGAACGAGGTGCTAATAAAGCTCTGAGGTGATGAGGATGGACACGGGAGCTCTCGCTTTCCTACTCTTTGCATGGGGTTCAATATTTATCATGATGTACTGGAGCATTACCAAGCTCCTGCGCCACGAGAAGGAAGGAAAGGCTTAAAGCCCACCTTTTCTTTTACCTTTTGGAGGTGCCCTTATGAAGAGCCGAGAAATTCTGCGAGATGTTGCGCAGACGTTAGAGGATGTTGAAAAGAGGATAAACTCACTTAAAAATCTCTCAGATAAAAACAAACAGAAGGCCCTTAGGCTGCTCCACGAGGCAAGGGAGAACTTCCTCAAGCTGTCCGAAACACTCGCTGTGGATAACGAGGAGCTGGCCAACTTCTTCCTCAAGAGGGCCGTCAGGCTGAAGAACAACACAACGGACAAGTACATCGAAAAGATGGGAGAAAAGGAGTACATGAAGGACGTTGCAGCCATGAACAAATACTCCAAGGTTGCACCGTACGACTTTGCGGGTGAGGTCAAGGTTCTCCGCAGGGCGTATTTTGCTTTCCTCGCTGGAATGATCCCGTTCTACATAGTTTCCGGGATATTCGGACCGATGTATGCGTTCACCGCGCTGATACTTATAATCCCCACCCTCCTGGCGATGCTCAGCCTGAGAAAGAGGGGTAACCTTGGCCTGATGCTCTCTTTTGCAGTGATGCCCATTCCGATGGTGATGGGTGCGTTCTCGATAAGGTATGCAATCTACGCGTTCAACGATCCAGCGGAGCTCTCAAGGATAGCTGAAGCGTTCGGAAGGAGCATATCGTTCGCCCAGGGAATTGTGACTCTCATAGGCGTTCTCGGAGCGGCCACGCTGATACTGCTCGGGTACGCGAGCTACATGCTCTACAAGCACAGACACGCATTCCTGTGAAAAAAAGAAGCCCTCAGTAGAGGGCTTCGTTGCCCTTCTCCCCTGTCCTTATCCTGATCGCGTCCTCCACAGGGATTACAAATATCTTCCCATCTCCTGGTGTTCCGCTCCTTGCGTTTCTAACGATGACGTCAACTACCTTTTCAAGGTCTCTGTCCTTCACAACGATCTCTATCTTCATCTTGGGCAGGAGGTCGTAGGGTGGAACGCCTCCCTGAACTCCCCTTCCCTGCACGGGATATGCGGTTAACGGCACTATGCCGATCTGCTTGAGGGCGTTCTTCACGCGCTCGAAATCGTTTCCCCGGATAATGGCCTCAACCTTTTTCATGGCAACCACATAGATGGTTTGTCGAAACTCCAGAAAAGACTTTCGAAACGGAATAAAAGGGGTAAAATTCAGGAAATCTGGGCCAGGAACTTCCGCAACCTCTTTGGCGAAATGCGCGTTTTTCTGGCCAGTTCTTCAATGTTTGCCATCCTGAGGTCTTCGGTGGTGTACACCCCCGCGCGCTGAAGCTTTGCCAGCGTCTTCGGCCCGATGCCCTTTATCCTGAGAAGGTCACTCCCGGCCCCGCCGGAGTCCTTCTTTCTCACCAGCCTGCGCTTCTCAATCCCGCTGGATTTCACCCGCTTTATAGTCCTCCTTGAGGGCTTAACTGCCATCTCCTTGACTACTTCGGTGGCATAGGCTCTCTCCGCAACTTCCCTTGGCCTTTCATCTGGCTTTTCAGTTCTCTCCTGCGGAACCTCAGGGGGCTCCACGAACTCCTCAAGCTCTGGAGGATTCCCGCTCACGTAGTGAGCCACTACCACCGGCCTGAAGGCGTTGTCCCTCTCCTCCAGCTCCTCAAGGAGCTTAACTTCAATCTCCCCAGTCTTCACGTACCTCACCAGCTCGTTGGCCAGTCTGTGGAAGTCCCTGGTGTGGAGCAGTATTCTGCGCTCGGCGTACCCCCTCGCCTGTCCGGTGGTTATGAGGAACTCCCAGTCGCTGGCTTCGAGGATCAGAAGCTCCCTTGCCAGCTGTTCTATCACCCTGTCGCCAAGCCGGTCTTTTCCGTAGAAGCGGCTCGCCAGCGCTACCATTCTATCTTCAGCGCGGTAGACGTGCTCCCACGTCCACTCCGTCTCCGCGTTCCACCAGGTGGAGTGGTCGGCGTTGGCCCCCCACGAGCCCTCGGGCAGCTCGATCTCGTACCTCTCGCCGCCGTAGTTGTCGAGGTAGGAGGAGAGCGTCGTGGTGACTATTCCCCTCTCCGCCATCAGCTCAAGAACCCTGCCGAGCCACTTGACCCCCTCGAACCACCAGTGGCCGAAGAGCTCGGTATCGTAGGGCGAGACGACTATGCCCTTTTCGCCCGTCTCCTCCTCGAACTCGGCCAGAAGTCTCTCGACCAGGCCCACGAAGTGCCTCGCGTGCTCCTCTACGCGTTCCATCGCCCTCTCGGGGTCGTAGAATTCCTTTTCACCGAGTTCAACGTCCTTACCCGTCACGCGCCAGTACTGGCCTCCGCTCTTTGGTGCCTTCCTGTGGAACTCCCTGTACCAGAAGTCGCCTGGGTAACCGTAGTGGGCGCTCCAGACCTGGTGGCCTGTCTCCCTGTTGCGGGCGAAGACTGCCACGCGGGAGCCTTTAATCCAGTAGGGCCTGAGGGTGCTCTTATCACCCTCGTAGAGGGGAATCTCACCGTAGCCCCTCGTTACGGGACCCTCGTCTATGAGGTTGCTCTCCACGAAGAAATACTCGATGCCGAACTCTTCCAAGAACTTCTCTATGCCGGCCCTCTTAACCCTCCTTCCACCGGGCAGCTCCCACTCTCCGGCCGGCCGGTAGGCGCACTCAGGCAACCATATCCCCCTCGGCCTCCTGCCGAAGTGCTTCTCGTAGGTTGCCACGCCGTTGGCCAGCTGGGCCCTTATCGCCTCGTCCCTGCCGAGGAGCGGGAGGTAGCCGTGCGTCGCGGCTGAGGTTATTATCTCAATGTAGCCCGCATCCTGAAACTCGCGGAGCTTGCCCACTATGTCCCCGTTGATGGCCTTCCAGTAGTCGTAGACCTTCCTGAAGTGGTCGAGGGAAGCCTTGACAGCTCTCTCGTTGTACCTGCCCGATTTCAGGTCCTCCTCGGTGGCTTCAATCTTCCTGAGGAGGTACCTCTCGAACTCGGCCTTGATGTACTCATCGGCCAGCTGCTCGGCCAGGACGGGCGTCACGTTAATCACGAGCTGGAACCTGACCCCCGAGGAGCGGAGGCGCTCGAACTCCATGAGCAGGGGAAGGTATGTCTCGCTCATGGCCTCGTAGAGCCACTCCTCCCCAAAGGGCCATTTACCGTGCTTTCTAACGTAAGGGAGGTGGGTATGGAGGACGAAAGTGAAGTGGCCTTTCATTCTGTATCACCGGGAGTGTTATCGCACTTGGAGTATTTAACCTTATCCGGGACAGGGTTGAGCCCGTGAACACTTGAGGACACCGGTTAGGTTTAAAGGGTGGAGCGCCAACCCGGAAGGGGTGGGAAAATGAAGGAGGAAATGAGTTCAGTTGATATACGCTACGTCGTGAGAGAACTCCAGTGGCTGGTCGGCTCTCGCGTTGATAAGGTCTACCACGACGGGGACGAGATCAGGATAAAACTTCGAACGAGGGAGGGGAGGGCTGACTTAATCCTCCAGGCCGGCAAGAGGTTCCACCTCACGAGCTACGTGAAGGAGGCTCCAAAGCAGCCGTCGAGCTTCACCATGCTCCTCAGGAAGCATCTCAGCGGTGGCTTCATCGATACCATAGAACAGCACGGCTTTGACAGGATTGTAAAGATCCGCGTTGGGGAGTACACCCTCATCGGCGAGCTCTTCCGGAGGGGGAACGTGATCCTCGTGGATTCAGAGAACAGAATCGTTGCAGCTTTGCGCTACGAGGAGTACAAGGACAGGGCGATAAAGCCGAAGGCAGAATACAAGTACCCCCCCGCGAGAGAGAACCCGCTTGAGGTGAGCTTTGAGCGGTTTTTGGAGCTGATGCGCGAGGAGGAGCTTGAGCTCGTGCGCGCCTTAGCTAGGAAGCTCAACATGGGCGGCATGTACGCGGAGGAGATCTCTATACGGGCCGGCTTCGACAAGACGACGCCTGTTAAGGAACTCAGCGACGAAGACCTGAGGAGAGTCTACGAAGCTATGGTGAAAACCTTCAACGATGAACCGAGGCCCAACATAGTCTTCAAGGATGGAAACATGCACGACGTCGTCCCGATAGAGCTGAGGATATACGAGGGGCTTGAGAAGCGCTATTTCAGCACCTTCAGCGAGGCCCTCGACGAGTACTTCGGAAGGATAACCATCGAGAAGGCAAGGCTTGAGCAGACGAAGAGGTTAGAGGCGAAGAAGAGGCAGCTCCTCATGACGCTCAGGAAGCAGGAGGAGATGCTGAAGGGCTTTGAGCAGGCAATGCGGGAGAACCAGGAGATAGGCGACCTCATCTACGCGAACTACGCTTTAATTGAAAGGCTCCTCGACGAGTTCAGGAAGGCCACCGAGAGGCTCGGCTGGGAGGAGTTCAAGAAGCGAATCGAGGAGGGTAAGAAGGCCGGCAACAGGGCGGCGCTCATGGTGAAGGGAACCGACCCGAGGGAGAAAGCGGTGACGATAGAACTGGAAGGGAAGAGGGTAAAGCTCTACCTCAACAGGAGCATAGGCGAGAACGCCGAGCTCTACTACGAGAAGGCCAAGAAGTTCAGGCACAAGCACGAGGGAGCTTTGAAAGCCTACGAGGACACGAAGAGGAAACTCGACGAGGTGGAGAGGCTGATAGAGGAGGAGATGAAGAAGGAGCTCAACGTCAAGCGCATAGAGAGGAGAAAGAAGAAGTGGTTCGAGAAGTTCCGCTGGTTCATTTCGAGCGAGGGATTTCTGGTGTTAGCAGGCAAAGACGCGAGCACCAACGAGATTCTCATAAAGAGGCACATGGGGGAGAACGACCTCTACTGCCACGCCGACGTTTACGGCGCTCCCCACGTCGTCATCAAGGACGGCCAGAAGGCTGGCGAAAGGACCATCTTCGAGGCCTGCCAGTTCGCGGTTTCGATGAGCAAGGCCTGGAGCAGGGGGGTTTACAGCGAAGATGCCTACTGGGCCTATCCTAATCAGGTCACCAAGCAGACGCCGAGCGGCGAGTACCTCGGCAAGGGGGCCTTCATGGTCTACGGCAAGAGGAACTGGCTCCACGGACTTCCGCTCAAGCTCGCGGTGGGTGTGATAAACTACGAGGGGGAAGATTTTGTCGTCTGCGCTCCGGTAGAAGCGATTAAGGCCCACACGGACAGGTACATCGTAATCCGTCCCGGCTCACTGAAAAAGAGCGAGCTGGTGAAGAGGATAAAGCGTATCCTCGAAAAGTGGGGCTACAGGGTGAGGGAAGAGGACGTAATGACCGTCCTGCCACCGGGGAACGGTGAAATAGCCGAGGTCGTTGGTTAGAGCTTTTCGCCGCCCGCAACCACAAAGCCTATCACAAAGCTGAGCAGGGCTATAACGTAGCCCTCCGCCAAGATTCCAAAGTAGCCGGAGCCGTAGACGTGCCATGAAACCACTGTGAAGACGAACATCCCGACGGTGCCTATTCCGGGTCCGAGTCTGCCCCCGAGGACGCCGAAGAGCACCGCCACGAGTATCATGAATATCCCGGCAAAGAACGCTATGAAGGTGAACATGCCAGCGGTGCTGTGGGGGTTGAGCCACCAAAAGGCTCCCTCGAATCCACTGGGAATCGTCAGAACCTCACGGAGAATTCCCATGAAGGTTATCTCCCCATCGTCAAAACGGAACCAGGGCAGGGCGAAGGAGAGCACGACCAGCAGGGATGAAAGGAAGGAAAAGAGCCTCACCTTCGCCACCCCTCAAATTTTATCAAACCAGCTCCCTCCCCGTGGTCGTCATCACAAGCTTGCCGTGCTTTACCCCCTTCAGGCTTATCAGCCTCTCCGCGATCTCCTTTATCCTCGTGGCCTTGCCCTTGACCACAACGACCTCAAGGCAGTTGTGCTCGTCCATGTGAACGTGGAGGCTTGAGATTATTTCGTCAACGTAATCGTGCTGAAGGTCAAGCAGCTCCTTCACAACATCGGCCTCATCGTGGTTGTAGACTATTGTGATTGTACCGGCCACCTCCCTGTCACCTTCCTCCCACTCGTGTCTGACTATGAAGTCCCTCATCATGTCCCTTATTGCCTCGCTTCTGTTAACGTAACCCTTCTCCTTGATTATGCGATCGAACCTCTCAAGCAGCTCATCGGGAACCGAAACCCCAAACCGCGTGATCTTCATGACACCACCGTAATTTCTTTGGACATCATCGTTAAAAACGTGACGCGAAAGCCTTTTATTTCCGCGGATGGAGATAGCCCCATGCCGATCGAGGAGCTGTACGCCATAGCCACCAGGGAACTCGCCAAAGACCTCGTGTTCGAGATAGACGATGAGCCGGTGACCCTCTCAATAAGGGGCGTTCTGCTGGCGAGGACAGAGTCAAGGGGCTATAACTTCTCATTCTTCGAGCTGAGCGAGGACGAGTTCGTCCTTGCGGTCCAGATGAAAGGCTTCATCGTGTATCTCGGCATCGAATCGGACGAGGAGCTGGAGGGGGAAGTCTACCCAGAACTCGTCAGGGTTCTCTTGGAGCATCTTACCCCCCAGATAGCGCTTCTCATAACGAAGGCCGAGAGAGAATACTCCGGCCGGGCGGACCTTCTCCTCGACGATGAGATGGCTCCTGACATGAAGGAGTTCTTCTACGGTCTCCTGGTCAAACACAGAAAAGGAAAGACGGTATACGAGCAGACGGAAGTTGCCTAACTGAGGAGCTCCACGAGGGTGAGAGCGGCGATCATAACTGCCAGCACCAGCATCGTCCTCTTCGTATACAACTTTGCAGCCCTCTTCTCATAGTAGCTCCTGGGTGAGACGTTGAGGATATAGAGCCCAAGAAGTGAGCCGCTGAGGAGGCCGAGAACGTTCTCCACTGTCAGAACGAGCGAGCCCCCGAAAACATCCCACCAGCCCATGGCGAGGGATATCCCAACCACCGTCGTTGGAGGAACGAGCGCGGCCGCTATCGAAACCCCCGCGAGAATCTCGGGAATCCTGCTAACTATGGCGACTATTCCTGCATAACCCAGGATTATCGCGAGGAGTATGTAAACCAGTCCGGATTCGCCGCGGACGAGTATCTCGTGGGTGGGCTCGGCTGGCATAATGCCGGCAAACCTGAGAGCAATGGACACCAGAAGGGCAGAGGTGAAGATGACGCCGAGGAGCTTCAGGATTGAGGAAACCGCGTCAAGGGCATCCCGGCCCTTACCCATAACGATGTTGATGGAGAAGCCGTAGAGAGGGCCGAGTATCGGCGAGAGCAACATGGCCGAGATTATCATGACTATGCTGTCGTTGATGAGGCCGAAGAGGGCTATGATCGAGGCAACGGCGCCGAGGGTGAGCTGGATTGGGTCAACCCGGGCCTGGGTGTTGGCGTTCTCAATGAGCCCCTCTATCGCTGCCAGGCTCCAGCGGCGCCGAAACTTCCTGAGGGACTTCACGGAGTTTGCGTACTTCACAGACTTCCCGCTAACCGGCGTCCACGTTATCGAGGCGTGCCCCCTTCGGAGGTCTATGGACTTCATCAGCTCGTCAACGACGTCGTTGATCACGAAATCGGGAACCAGGGCCGTGAACCTGAGGGCACGGCGTCCATTGCCCTGCACCTCCTCGGTGTAGAACTGGAGGTTCCACTTGCCCAGAACATCCGCCACCCTCTCCCCCTCACCCTCGTTGCAGTAGACCTCAAGGCGCAGCATGAGACATCAGGTTTACTGGGCCTTCCGGCCTAATAACATTTCCGGAACAAATTTCCGTCGCCCTAACGTCTCTGTGATTGGTGGAAACGGGTTTTCAGTCCCGACGGTCGGGAAGGTTTTTATAATCGGCAGGGGGAGTTGTTAGAGGTGATACCATGGAAACCCAGGACAAGAAGAAACTCGCCGCCATCCTGCTGGTGCTGATGGTTCTCGGAGTCGGGATAGCGTTCCTCGTCCTCAGGTACGGCTGGTGGCAGTGGGGGCCCTGACCCAGTCACGGTGACGCTCCAGGCCCTCCCTTCCATCAATTTTTCGTCCAACTGCCAGAAAACCAGCCGAAAACCTATTAAAGGAAGAGTGCATCTGGTTAGTGATGCACCATGGGTGTCAGGAGTGATTGTTTTTGGCTCTAGCGGGCACTTCTTGAGACCTGGGATAGCGGTTAGGCGGGATCGTTTTTGGAGACCTTAGCATGAGGGGGGATTGCTTTTGGCCCCTCCAGCGGGAAAACCCTTAGCTTAGTCCTCACGCTCGTTATTCCCTCGTTTTTGGGACTTCTCAAAACCAAGGAGGTGTTGGAATGAAAGCCGTTCTGCCTGATTCAAGGATACCCAAGAGGTGGTACAACATCCTGCCGGACCTCCCTGAGGAGCTGGCACCGCCCCTCGACCCGGAGACGGAGGAGCCGATGGAGCCCGAGAAGCTGTTGAGGATTTTCGCGGAGGAGCTCGTAAGGCAGGAGATGAGCAGGGAAAGGTACATCGAGATACCGAAGGAGGTTCGCGAGCTCTACGCCAAAATCGGTCGCCCAACGCCGCTCTTCAGGGCCACGAACCTTGAGAAGGCCCTCGGAACGCCGGCAAGGATTTACTTCAAGTACGAGGGGGCAACGGTGACGGGGAGCCATAAGATAAACACCGCCCTGGCCCAGGCGTACTACGCTAGGGAACAGGGGATAGAGAGGCTCGTCACCGAGACAGGAGCAGGACAGTGGGGAACCGCCTTGAGTCTGGCCGGAGCGCTCCTCGGGTTGAAGGTTCGCGTTTACATGGCGAGGGCGAGCTACCAGCAGAAGCCCTACAGGAAGACGATAATGCGCCTCTACGGTGCCGAGATCTATCCGAGCCCGAGCGACAGGACTGAGATAGGCAGGAAGTTCCTCGCTGAGGATCCGAACCACCCAGGCGGGCTGGGGATAGCGATAAGCGAGGCCATTGAGGACGTCTTGAGGGACGAAAAGGCCCGCTACGCCCTCGGGAGCGTTCTGAACCACGTGCTCATGCACCAGACCGTTATTGGCCTTGAGGCGATGGAGCAGATGGAGGAGTTCGAGGGGCCGGACGTGATAGTCGGCTGCGTCGGTGGTGGAAGCAACTTCGCAGGCCTTGCCTACCCCTTTGCCAGGGAAGTCCTGGCAGGAAAGGCCGACTACGAGTTCATAGCGGTCGAGCCCAAAGCTGCCCCATCGATGACGCGCGGCGTTTACAAGTACGACTTTGGCGATTCCGGCGGCTACACCCCAAAGATGAAGATGCACACCCTCGGCCACACCTACTACGTCCCGCCGATCCACGCCGGGGGACTTCGCTACCACGGTTTAGCCCCGACGCTGAGCGTGCTCATAAACCACGGGCTGGTCGAACCGGTAGCTTATCATCAGAACGAGGTTTTCAGAGCTGCAGAGGTGTTTGCCAAAACTGAGGGCATAATACCCGCCCCGGAGAGCGCCCACGCCATTAAAGGCGTCATCGACCGGGCGCTGGAGGCGAAGAAGAAAGGGGAGGAAGAGGTCATCCTCTTCAACCTCAGCGGGCACGGACTGCTCGACCTCAAGGGCTACGAGGACTACCTCGACGGAAAGCTGGAGGACTACGAGCCCGAGCACTTCCCGGCCCTCTGGGGTTAATCTTCAAACTTTTTCAGAATTTTTAAGGGGTGAAAGTTCAGGCTCGCCCTCGCCTCGGGCATTTCCATTCCGATGTTTATCCCAAGGCTCATCAAGTCCCTCGGCGAGCGAACCTCCCATTTGCTCTCAGCCGAGCCCGTGAGGAAGCGGGGAACGCGATACTTCCTGACCAGCTCCCAGGTCTTCGCCATGAAGCGGAGGAGCTGAACCCTCTCGTAGGGATTCGCGCGGAGAAGGGGGGAGAGCGAAAAGCCCACTGCAACCCCCCGCTTTTCCGCTATCCTCGCCAGGACGTGGTCGAAGCCGGGATCCTTCCTCCCGAGCCAGGGGCTTATCAGGGCATCGACGCCGCTCTCCAGCGCAAAGCGGTTCACCCTCATATCTCCGCCCTGGACGTAGATGAGGGCCTTTAAGTTGCGGTTCTTCACCTCGCGGATTAGGCTGGGCTTTTTCGTGACTATGAGAAGGGCCACCCTTCCATACCTCTCGCGGAGAAGCCTGAGCTCCTCTTTGAGCTCACTCCAGTTCGGAGAGCTTTCGAGAACCAGCTTTTTCGTGAAAACCACTTCGTCGAACCACTCCTTGGCCAGCTCATAGGCTTCCTCGCTCCTCACATCCATCTCGATGAAGTGCTCGCGCGAGAAGGAGATCTCTTCCACTTCCCCGCTCATTCCTCCAGCCACTCCCTTACGGCTTTCATCACGGCCTCCTTCCTCATCGGGAAGGCCTTGACCTTTATCCTGACCTGGATGGTGTCGCCGCCCTCGTCTATCTCCGGCTCGCCGAGATACGCTTTCTGCTTGTTGAAGCGGACGTAGAGGGTGCCCTCCTCGTCGACCTTCTCATCAAGGTGTTCCAGGAGGTAGCGCCTGTCGTCCTCGCTCAACAGTTCCCTGAAGTGGTCGAGGAAGGCCCTCACCGCCCTGCTCCGCTTTATCTCGACGTTCACCACTTTAATTGGGTTCCCGAAGAAGCCTGTGGTATCGTCCACGTCGAAGAGAACGTCATCGTCGTCTATTTCATCGGGGATGAAGGTCGCTATCGCCTCCAGAACCTTGTCCTCGTCTTCGGTTGCCTGAATGAAGGTGGTTATCCTGACGTGGTGTGCTCTAATCTTTCCCATCGCCCTCACCGGGGTTGATTCGATGCCGCGCTTTAAAAGGTAACCGCCGCGCGCGTTGGTGGGAAAAACTTAAATAGAATCCTACTAATTAGCTAATGGTGGGAAAATGCTGGCAAGGGTGGATTCAAGGGGAAGGCTGTACCTCCCCAAGGAGCTCAGGGAAAACCTACCGAGGGAGGTTTACCTGGTCAGGGTCGATGATGGCATACTCATAGTCCCAAAGCCCGATGATCCGGTAAAGGAACTCGAAGAGCTCGGGAAGGGCCTCCCCGACGTTCCGATCGAAGAGCTGAGGAGGGAAATCCTGAAGGAAGCGGAGAGGCTCGCGGGTGGGTGAGATGGTCTACGCAGATACAGATCTTTTCCTTGCCCTGCTGAAACCCAGCGACTGGCTCAAGGAAAACGCCAGGAAAATCTACGAGAGGTACCGGGGTCAGATAACGACCTCCGAGGCGACATTAATGGAACTCCTGATACTCTCGAAGAAGTTCAGCCTCGACCCGGTAAAGCTCATGGCCGCAGTCATGGCGATAACGGACATCGAAGATGAGGCCTACCTCAGGGCGGCCTACTACATGAAGGAGCACGGCCTCAATCCCTTCGATTCCCTCCACGCGGCAAAGTGCGGCGGGACGATAATCAGCTTTGACAAGGCCTTTGACAAGTTGGGAATCAAAAGGATAAAGCTCGAAAGTCGGGAAGAATAAGGGAACCACGCATCCTCCTCAAGAGCCTAACTCATCATCCTGCGCATTAACTTTTCCTTCTCCACCCTTTCAGCAGGTATCCGATGATGGTTCCAGTTACAAGGCCGATGCCAAGGCTCAATAAAGCCGTCCCGGCGGGAGTTCTGGAAACCGGCACCTCTGTGGAGTTCTTCTGGTAGCAGGTGCGGAGCTCGTACTGAGCTGTGATCTCGGGAAAAACTTTCCCGAGGTTGAGATCCACCCTCACAATGGGAACCGCACTGAGGGAGCCGTTATAGAGGAAAATGTATGTCTCGTTTCCCCTAAAAATCGGGATGAACCCGCCGTTCCTAAACATTCCTCCATAGACTGTCCCGTTTGATCTGAAATAGTAGAGCTCCGAAAAGAAGATAATAACGTTGCCGTTGGGCAATCCTACAGCCGAGAGCAAATCCGCAAAGGCAGAAGCGTTGGTTATTGAGATGTATCTCTCAAAGGATTTTAAGGGCACCCTTACCACAAATCCCCTCCCAGAAGCCTGGGAATATGATGACATAATGATGGTGCTGTTCTCCAATCTTGCGGAGCCAAAAACCCCAGGAGACGAGGCGGGAATAACCCATGTTGGCTCTATACATCCGTTTTCAATTCTGTAAACCGTTATCGAGGTGTATGTTGAATTGTAAGGATAAGTCCGTGAGAATGGCTTCCCATCTATCCTGAGGAGAGGATAGCCGCCCTGAAGAAGGAGATACCAGGAGCCGTTCGAGTAGAAAGCCCCGTGAAACTTCGATGAAAAGTCCCCCCGCCATACAATGTACGAACTCCCATTGGAGACGTAGAACATGAAGGATTGCCACGGAAATTCGTCCTCGGTGAGATTGGGAGCACTTAGGGTGTCGCCCGGATGGTAGACACCGTATGCAGAGGTCTCAACGAAAAAATCATCGTCTCCGGGAACAACTTTGGTAGTGATTTTCACGCCCGAATACGCCCCAGAAACCGAGGGAATAGGCAGGAAAAGCGTGAGGACAAAAAAGCCAATGAACACCTTAAAGGGTATGCCTTTTGCCATGGGCATTACGTTGTCCCTCTACCGCCCGTCCTGGAAGAGAATAGAAAGGAACCAAGGGCTCATTTGCCCTTGCCCTTGTTGGCCCTTATGCTGGGCCTGACCTTTTCGGCACCCTTGCCCTTGTTCCTCAGGCCGCGGCTCTTCCTGCCGGCGCTGGTGAGTCCTCTGAAGACCCTTCCCTTGTGGGCCTTGCCGGCTATCCAGTTGATCTTGGGGTCGGCCTTGATGACCGGGTGGTGCGGGTCCACCATGATGACCTCGAACCACTTGTACATTCCGTCCTCGCCAACCCAGTAGGAGTTGAGAACCTCAAGGTTCGGGAACTTTCTGGCGGCCTTCTCCTCGGCTATCCACTGGAGGCTCTTCTTCGGGCTGTACTTGACCATACCCATCTTGCTCGGCTTCCTTCCGCCCTTCCACCTGGGCCTCTTCCTTCCGCCCTTCCTCACGCGAACGCGAACCATGACGTAGCCCTGCTTGGCCTGGTAGCCGAGGCTCCTAGCCCTGTCGAGCCTGGTCGGCCTCTCGATCCTGACAACGACAGGCTCGCGGCGCCACTTTATCATTCTGACCTTGAGAAGGTCCCCAACGTAGCTCTTCTTCGGGCTCTTCCAGGCTTCCCTAATGTACTTGTACATTCCCATCTTGTTCCCTCCTTCCGAGTTTGTGGTTCTCCCTTACGGGAACATCCCGCGGGCCAAGCCCGCCCAGTCGGTCGGGGTTCGAGGTTGAGTTTTTAAGCCTTGCGGAGTAGTTAGTACGGTGAAACGGATGCGCCTTCAGAAACTGATCTCACTCATGAAGGAGAGGGGCTTCGATGGAGCTCTAATAAGCCCCGGGACGAACCTCTACTACCTCACCGGGCTGAGGATACACGAGGCAGGGGAAAGATTGACCGTCCTCGTCGTGAGCGCCGACGGCGACTACCGTCTCCTGGCTCCGAGTCTCTACGAAAACGTCGTCAGGAACTTCCCGGTTACGTTCTGGCGCGACGGGGAGAACCCCTACGACAAGCTCGCGTGGATTTTAGCGGAGCTCCATCTCTCGAAGGGCAGACTTCTCATCGAGGACACCATGAGGGCGGACTGGCTGATAGGGGTAATACGGCTCGGCCCCTTCGAGTTCCATCCCCTGAGCTCTGTAATCAGAGAACTGAGGATGAGGAAGGACAGGCACGAGATAGAGATGATGGGGCACGCTGCCAAGGCAGCAGATAGAGTCTTCGACGAGATACTGAGCTGGGACCTCCTCGGCATGCGCGAACGTGAGCTGGCGTTGAAGATAGAATTGGCGGTAAGGGAGCTCAGCGACGGGATTTCCTTCGAGCCGATAGTGGCGAGCGGGGAGAACGGGGCAAACCCCCACCACGAGCCGGGGAACAGAAGGCTGAGAAAGGGGGACATGGTGATACTCGACTACGGGGCCAGGTGGAAGGGCTACTGCTCGGACATAACGAGGACGATAGCCATTGGAAGGCCCAGCGAGAGGCTGGTTGAGATCTACGAGGTCGTCAGGGAGGCCCAGGAGAACGCCTATCGGACGGTCAGGGAGAGAACAAAGGCAAAGGAAGTCGATAGGGCGGCCAGGGAGACCATAGCCAGAGCCGGCTACGGTGAGTACTTCACCCACAGAACCGGACATGGACTCGGTTTGGATGTGCACGAGGAGCCATACATCGGCCCCAATGGGGAAACCATCCTCGAAAACGGCATGACCTTCACGATAGAGCCTGGAATCTACGTCCCCGGCCTCGGAGGGGTTCGCATAGAGGACGACGTGGCGGTGCTCGATGGAAAAGGAAAGAGACTCACCAGAGCGGAGAGGGAGCTCATCAGGCTTTGAAAACCCTCTCCCCTCCAACGTACGTCTCAAGAACCCGGATTCTTCTCAACTCCTTCTCATCAACTTCAAACGGGTCAGTGCTAACCACTATGAAGTCGGCCAGCTTTCCCTCCTCGAGTGTTCCAAGCTCCTCATCCATCAGAACCTGCGCCGAGCCGGCCGTGTAAGCATGGAGGGTCTCCTCAAGGCCAAGCGCCTCGTCCCCGGTTAGTGCCGCCAGCGGAAGGTTCTCGTACTTTCCGCGCGTTACCGCGGCGTAGACAGTCTCCCATGGATCCAGGGGCTCCACCGGCGAATCCGTGCCGAGTCCGAAGGGAATCCCGGCCTTAGCAATGCTCTTGAACGGATAGACCCACTTTGCACGCTCTTCTCCGACCCGCTCAATGACCCACCAGTCCGTGAGCACGAAGTGGGGCTGTACGGAGAGTCTAACTCCGAGGTGTTTCGCCCTCTCGATCTGGTCGGACCGCATTATGGATGCGTGCTCTATCCTGTGGCCGGCCCTTTCAACGTCCCCCAGGGACTCATAGACGTCGAGAACCATGTCCATCGTGGCGTCTCCTATCGCATGAACCGCCATCTGAAGGCCGGCATTGTGAACCCTTTTCGCCACAGCCTCGAGCCACTCCTTACCCACGTTGGGATGCCCGTTCGTATCCGCATCACTGTAAGGGCCCGAAAGCCACGCCGTCCTCGCCCCGAGGGAGCCATCCGCCAGCACCTTGACTCCGTTTATCCTGAGCATTCCCCCACCAAAGCCGCGCCTTATCCCCAGCCTCTCAAGGGACTCCAGAACCTCAAGCTCCTCCCCGGGGTTCAGGTAAGCCCTCACCCTCAGCCTCAGCTTTCCCTCGGCCTCAAGCCTGCTCAGAGCCCTCAGGGCTCTCTCGCCAACGCTGACGAAGCCCACAGTCGTTACGCCCTTGGAGAGGGCATACTCAGCAGCCTGAAGCAGGTATTCAGCGTATTCCTCCTCGCCTATCATCTCGTCGAACTTCCTCACGGCAACGCTGAAGGCCTCCTCCTTCACTATGCCCGTGGGCTCCCCGCTTTCGTCCCTGATAACGTCCTCGGAGTCCCAGTCGATCAGACCGGTCTCCTCCAGGGCTCTCGTGTTCAGAACCGCCGCATGGAGGCAGACGCGGGAGAGCATGACCGGCCTGTCGCTGACCACCTCGTCCAAGTCCCATCGGGTGGGCCAGCGTTTTTCCTCAAAGAGCTCCTGGTCCCAGCCGTGACCGCGAAGCCAGCCCCTCCTTCCCTCCGCAAACTCCCTGAGCTTTTCCTTGAGCTCCCCGATGCTCCGCACTCCCCTGAGGTCGAGCATGTTAAGGTACTCGCCGAGCTCATCGAGGTGCATGTGGGAGTCTATGAAAGCCGGCAGAACGGTTCTTCCGCCGAGGTCGGTTACCCCTGCCCCCAGAACCCCGGCTGTCCTGAGGATATCCTCAGTGCTCCCGAGCATGGCCACCTTCCCGTCCACGACCAAAAACGCTTCAACGCGCCGGACCGGACGGAATGAAACGTAGACATTTCCGTTTATGAAGGCATGCTTCAAACACACCACCGAATAGAGATGGCAAAACGGAAGAAAAGGGTTTCGAAGCGTCAGAGGATGTCCTCAACCGAGACCTCTATCTCCCATCCTATCATCCTAATGTCCGGGGATTTGTGTATTTTCCCTATCAGCCTGGTGCCGTCGAACTGAACATCCAGGAATGTGCTCGCGATCTTCTCAAGTTCTGGAAGCGGGTTGATTGGTATCATCTCGCAGATGTTCCTGTCAAGCAGGTAGAACGCTTTTCTTTTCCTGTTTCCCAGGAACCGGTCTATGCTGGATATCATCTCATAGAAGTTGCGGTAGTTGTCAACGAAAGCGAAGAGTTTTTCCAGTCCAATGACAACGTTTATAGACCCTTCCAGGTTAGAAAAAGCCTTGGCACTTGCTTCTTCGTATCTACGCAGATAAATAGAGGCTTCACTCTCCACCTTCACCCTATCAATGACCTTTCCTACGTTCACGACCCCTCCGGTCTTCAGAACGATGGCATCGTCAAAAATACCCCTCACCCCAAAGAACCTGAGATGCTCGTTGATTACATGGAGCGTATCCAAGTTATCATCGACGACGAACGGATGACCCCTGTCATCGGCGTATCGTTTCAGAAGGAGCACCATGAAGTCGAGGGTGTAGTTGGGTGAGGTGTACTCTATCAGTACGGTTTCTCCAAATCCGACGGAATCCAGGAACTGAAACACCTCGCCGAGTTTACCCACGGCCATCACCCCACCAATTTAACCCGACGAACCCAAGATATATAACAACTTTGGTTCGGAAGATGCCAAAAAGTAAACGAAGAGAACCGGACGAGTCCGACAAAAGATTTAAATATAAGGAATCCTACTCGCTCCGATGCCAATGAGGGGGGAGTGCCTTCTCCAGGGCTTGGATTTCACCTGTGACTGATTTCCCCGATAACCCCCCTATTCTGGAGTATCGCTCACGCTCTTTTGAAAAAATTCTGAGGAGGTATAGCCATGGCTGAGCTCGACTTTAAGGCCATTGAGAAGAAGTGGCAGAAGCGCTGGCTGGAAGAGAAGGCCTTTGAACCAAAGGCAAATGAGAAACCGAAAGAGAAGAAGTTCTACATAACGGTCGCTTTCCCGTACCTCTCGGGGCACCTTCACGTCGGCCACGCGAGAACCTACACGATTCCCGACGTTATCGCCAGGTTCAAGAGAATGCAGGGATACAACGTTCTCTTCCCCATGGCCTGGCACATCACCGGCGCACCCATAGTAGGAATCGCCGAGCGCATCAAGAACCGCGACCCCAAGACGATACACATCTACCGCGACGTATACAAAGTTCCCGAGGAAATCCTCTGGAAGTTCGAGGACCCGAGGGAGATAGTCAAGTACTTCATGAAGGCCGCGAAGGAGACCTTCATAAGGGCTGGTTTCTCCGTTGACTGGACGCGCGAGTTCCACACCACAAGCCTCTTCCCGCCCTTCAGCAAGTTCATTGAGTGGCAGTTCTGGACGCTCAGGGACATGGGGCTGGTCGTCAAGGGCGCCCACAGGGTCCGCTGGGATCCGGTTGTCGGCACTCCTCTCGGCGACCACGACATAATGGAGGGCGAGGACGTCCAGATACTGGACTACGTCATCATCAAGTTCATACTGGAGGAGAACGGCGAGGAAATCTACCTGCCCGCCGCTACGCTGAGGCCGGAGACAGTCTATGGAGTAACCAACATGTGGCTGAACCCAGAGGCGATTTACGTCAAGGCGAAAGTCAGGCGCAACGGAAGGGAAGAGACCTGGATAATCAGCAAGGAGGCAGCCTACAAGCTCTCCTTCCAGGACAGGGAGATTGAAGTCATCGAGGAGTTCAGGGGCGAGAAGCTTATCGGGAGGTATGTGAGGAACCCCGTCACCGGTGACGAGGTCATAATCCTGCCGGCCGAGTTCGTTGACCCGGACAACGCGACTGGGGTTGTCATGAGCGTTCCGGCTCACGCTCCCTTCGACCACGTGGCCCTGGAGGATTTGAAGAAGGAGACCGAGCTCCTGCTCAAGTACGACATAGACCCGCGCGTGGTCGAGGAGATAAGCTACATCTCACTGATAAGGCTCGAAGGCTACGGCGACTTCCCCGCCGTGGAAGAGGCTGAGAGGCTCGGGGTGAAGAGCCAGAAGGACGTTGAGAAGCTTGAGGAAGCGACAAAGAACATCTACAAGGCCGAGTACCACAAGGGCATCTTCAAGATAGAGCCCTACGCCGGCAAGACGGTCCAGGAGGCCAAAGACCTGATAGCTAAGGAGCTGCTAGAGAGCGGAAGGGCCGAGATAATGTACGAGTTCGCCGAGAAGCCCGTGATAAGCCGCTTCGGAAACCAGGCCGTCATCAAGATAATCCACGACCAGTGGTTCATCGACTACGGCAACCCCGAGTGGAAGGAGAAGGCGAGGGAAGCCCTGGCGGAGATGACGATTTATCCAGAGAGCAGGCGCGCACAGTTCGAGGCGGTGATAGAGTGGCTCGATAAGAAGGCCTGCGCGAGAAAAGTCGGCCTGGGAACGCCGCTCCCGTGGGATCCCGACTGGGTCATCGAGAGCCTGAGCGACTCAACCATCTACATGGCCTACTACACGATAAGCAGGCACATCAACAGGCTCCGCGAGGAGGGTAGGCTCGACCCGGAGAAGCTCGACAGGGAGTTCTTCGACTACCTGTTCCTGGAGGAGTTCAGCGAGAAGCGCGAGAAGGAGCTGGCCGAGAAGACCGGGATTCCAGCGGAGATTATCCATGAAATGAAGGAGGAGTTCGAGTACTGGTACCCGCTCGACTGGCGCTGCTCGGCGAAGGA
Organism: Thermococcus sp. ES12; assembly: GCF_012027515.1. Taxonomy (NCBI): domain Archaea; kingdom Methanobacteriati; phylum Methanobacteriota; class Thermococci; order Thermococcales; family Thermococcaceae; genus Thermococcus; species Thermococcus sp. ES12. The sequence goes on along the minus strand of NZ_SNUP01000001.1, from coordinate 91,717 downwards.
CCTGATACCGAACCACCTGACGTTCTTCATATTCAACCACGTGGCGATATTCAGGAAGGAGCACTGGCCGAAGGGAATAGCCGTCAACGGCTTCGGAACACTGGAAGGCACCAAGATGAGCAAGAGCAAGGGCAACGTTCTGAACTTCATTGATGCCATTGAAGAGAACGGTGCCGATGTGGTGAGGCTCTACATAATGGGCTTAGCTGAGCACGACAGCGACTTTGACTGGCGCAGGAAGGAGGTCGGAAAGCTCCGCAGGCAGGTCGAGAGGTTCTACGAACTGGTAAGCGAGTTCGCGGGCTATGAAGCAAAGGAAGATGTCGAACTCAAGGACATCGACCGCTGGATGCTCCACAGGCTGAACAAGGCAATCGAGGAAGCCACCAAAGCCCTCGAAGAGTTCAGGACAAGGACGGCAGTGCAGTGGGCGTTTTACAGCGTTCTCAACGACCTGCGCTGGTACATGAGGCGGACGGAGGGAAGAGATGATACCGCCAAGCGCTACGTGCTCAGAAAGCTCGCAGAAATCTGGGTCAGGCTCATGGCGCCGTTCACCCCGCACATCAGCGAGGAACTCTGGGAGAAGCTCGGCGGGGAAGGGTTCGTGAGTCTCGCTCCCTGGCCCGAGCCGGTTCCAGAGTGGTGGAACGAGACGGTCGAGGCGGAGGAGGAGTTCGTCAAGGCCCTCATCGAGGACATCAAGGAGATAATCCGCGTGGCGAGGATAGAGGAGCCAAAGAGGGCCTACGTCTACACCGCCCCGGAGTGGAAGTGGCGCGTTGTGGAAGTGGTCTCAGAAAAGAAGGACTTCAAGTCAGCTATGGCCGAGCTGATGAAAGACCCGGAGATGAGGAAGCGCGGCAAGGAGGTAAGCAGGCTCATCCAGAAGCTCATCAAGGAGAGGGCCTTTGAGGTCAAGCGCATAGACGAGGAGAAGGCCCTGAGAGAGGCGAAGGAGTTCATGGAAAAGGAGCTCGGCATCGAGATAATCATCAACCCGGAGGAGGACAAAGGAGGAAAGAAGAAGGCCGCGATGCCGCTGAAGCCGGCGGTGTTTGTTGAGTGACCTCTGCTTTCTTTTTCCTACCCTTTTGAACACCTCTTTGCTCACTCTCAGGCAGCTTCTTCGACGGCCTTCTCCCCCTTCGGCAGGAGGAATGAAAGCAGGGCGCTGATGACGAGGATGCCCATCATGAAGATTACCGCCACCTTCATCGTGTCAATGAAAGACGCGTTCACCATCTTCACAACAATGTCGTGGTACTCCGGTGGAATGTTCAGCTCGCCCTGCTGCATCTTAATTATCCACTGGATGACGGCCTCCTTTATCTGCTCCTTGTTCCCCTCAAAGAGGCCCGACTCGTAGATCTGCCTCGTTATGCTGTGTATGACTCCAAGGACGAGGACGGCACCGATGAAGGCCGTTCCGAGGGACAGGCCGAACTGCTTCTGAGCGTTGAATATTCCCGAAGCGTCCGCCTGCTGCTCCGGCTTTGCACCCATCATTGCCAGGTTGGTTATCTGGGAAAATATAAGCCCAAAGCCCGTTCCGTAGAGGGCCAGGCCGAGGGCGAAGTCGCTTCCCTCGACCCCGGGCTTGAGGACGCGGAGGAGGAGGTAGAGGCCTACGAAGGTGAGGGCTATTCCGAGCTGGATTATCTGCTTCGGGGTGAGGTACTTCAAAAACCTCTGGCCGCTCATGGAGAATATGAACATCATTATCGAGAGAGGGACTATGACAAAACCGGTCTGGATGGCGTTGTAGTGGAGGTACTGCTGGACGAAAACCGGGATTGTGAACATTATGCCCGCGAGCGTTATCTGGAAGAAGATGCTCACCAGGTTGGCCGCGGTGAAGATTTTGGACTTGAAGATGTCTACATCTATGAGAATGTCCTCGCCCCTGCTTTTCCTCCGTTCTTCGTACTTCCAGAATGCCGCCAGCACCACCAGGCCGGCGACCATGAGGAGCAGAACCGGCGGGTTGGATAGGGGATCCATAATGAGGACGGAAAGCGTGAGCAGGAACAGACCAATGCCAACGAGCGCCGCCCCGACCACGTCGAGCTTCACCTTCCTCTCCGGCCTGTAGTCGGAGAGTATCTTCATGTAGGCGAATATTCCCGCCGCTATGAAGGCCTCCATGAAGAAGCCGAGACGCCAGGTGATGTATGTCGTGAAGAAACCACCAATAATCGGACCGAATGCCGCGGCGGCACCGCCGACGCCACCCCAGACGCCAAAGGCGAAGGCCCTGTCCTTGCCGGTGTAGGCCTTGGTTATGTAGGTGACCGTCGCCGGCATCATCATCGAGGCGCCGATGCCCTCCAGGATTGACCACCCAAGGAGAAGAACGGCGAGATTGGGGGCAAAGGCGGCCATAAGCGTTCCTATTGTGTATATAACCAGTCCGCGGAAGAAGACCTTCTTTGTACCCCAGATGTCGGCCAGCTTTGCGCCGGTTATCATGAAGGCTGCCATGACCAGGGCGTAGAGCGTTATCGCACCCTGGACGCCGGCCACGGTTGTGTCAAGATCCCTTACAAGGGCGCTGATAGAAACGTTCATCATCGTGGTGTCGATGAACATAATGAAGAGCGCCGCGCTCATGATCATAAGAACTCCCCATTTGGACTGTCCCATGCTGTTCACCAGAGGATAATTAGGGGAAGTGATGTTATAAGATTTTGTATGAGAACCCGTTGATGGGAGAATCAAAGAAAGGAGGCAGAAATCAGAACTCCCTCTCGACGAGGAACTCGGCCAGCAGCTCCAAATCTTTCCTCGCCTCGCTCTCCGGAAGGACCTTCAGGCCCTCGTTGGCCTCCCTAACGAGGTTCTTGGCATATTCTGCCGCGTAGTCTATGCTCCCGTATTTCCTGAGGAGTTCAATGGCTTTGGCAACTTCCTCCTTAACCATCTCATCATGTATCAAGGCGTCTCCCTTGGCATCGCCGGCGTACTTGCCGAAGACCTTGAGGAACTCGGCCTTGTCCTCTTCGCTGGCTTTGCTGAAGAAATGGCTGACTATGAGCGTCTTTTTGCCCTTCCTTATGTCGCTTCCGACGGGTTTTCCAAGCTTCTCCTCGTCCGCTATCAGGTCGAGAACGTCGTCCCATATCTGAAACGCTATTCCGACGTTCATCCCCCACCTGGCGAGGGCCTTTATGTAATCCTCGTTATCCGTCCCGACTATCGCGCCTATCTCGGCCGAGCCCTCAAAGAGCGCCCCGGTCTTGCCGCTTATCATCCTGAGGTACTCGTCAACGGTGACCTCATCCCTGGTCTCGAACTCGATGTCAAGGGCCTGGCCCTCGCAGAGAAGGTTGGATGTCCTGACCAGAACGTTAAGGATTCTCTCCTTCTTCTCGGGGCTAACCTCGGCTTTAGCTATCGCCTCGAAGGCCTTGGTGAAGAGCAGGTCTCCAGCCAGAATCGCCATGTTCACTCCCCAGAGCTTATGGACGGTCGGTCTTCCCCTGCGCAGCTCGTCCATGTCCATGATGTCATCGTGGACGAGGGAATAGTTGTGGATGAACTCGACTGCGGCCGCTGGATAGAGGGCTTTTTCCCTGTCTCCCCCCACGGCCTCGGCGGCGCGGAGAACCACGAAGGGCCTGACGCGCTTTCCTCCGGCGAGTGGATAGTGCCTCGCGGCCTCGTACAGTTCTCTTGGTTCTTTCTCAGGGATAAGCTCGAATATAGCATTATCAACGTCCTTTACAAGCTCCCTAACCCTTGCAAACAGCTCGTCGTACTTCCCCATCATATCACCCCGTGAACGATGAAAGCAACCTAAAGGAAAAGTAGGGCAACTCTTTATCAGTTTTACCCTACTTTATCTCGACCATGTACCCGTTCCTCGATACAAAGACGTCCCTGCCTATGAGGTAGCCCTCCTCTTCCGCCAGCTCGGCGTAGTGGGTGAGCATCCTGAAGTCGCCGTGTGCCGGCACTATGTTCTCCGGGTTGAGCAACCGAAGGAGGTAGCGGTGGTCCTCCCTGCTGGCGTGGCCGGAGACGTGAAGGTCTTTTATCATCCTAACGCCCTTCATCTTGAGCTTCGTCTCAAGGACGTAGCGCTGGGCCCTGTTTAAGGGATTGGGTATCGTCCCCGCTGAAAAGACGACGGTGTCGCGCTTGCCGATGTCGTAGAGCTCCCCATTGGCCATCCTGGTAAGAACGGCCCCCGGCTCACCCTGGTGGCCCGTTACTATGAGGAGGTAGTTCTCCCTCGCCCCGGAGACCTCCTTGAGAACCTTCCTTACCGCGTTGGGACTCCTCACCGCCTTGGCACCCTTCATCTTGATGAGACCGAGCTGCTTGGCTATGCCGGTGTACTTGGCGAGCGAGCGGCCCACAAGAACGGCCTGCCTGCCCATCTTGTTGGCTATCCATATGAGCTCCTGAAGGCGGGCGATGTGACTGGCGAAGGTGGTCGCTATAAGGCCGTCAGCCTCCATTCCCTCGTAGAGGAAGAAGTCCTCGAGGAGCATCTGGGCGACCGCCTCGCTCGGCGTTTTGGTGGGCTCGGAAACGCGCGTTGATTCAGGGATAAGAACCTTAACGCCCTCTTTGCCGAGCTCCCTCAGGCGCTTGTAGTCCGGCCTCTCGCCGAGGGGATTGTTATTGTCAAACTTGAAGTCGCCCGTGTGAACCACGGCACCCTCCGGGGTGTGGACGACGACCATAGAGGACTGCGGGATGGAGTGGGTTATCCTCACAAACTCTATCGCCAGGTTCTCGCTCACCTGGACTATCTCGCCGTACTCTGTCTCGTACATGGGGTTCTTGACCTCGAAGTACTGCTCGCTCTTGACCTCGCCCTTCGCGAGCTTTATCGTGTAGGGCGTGCCGTATATCGGGACATCCGGGTAATGGGGAGCCAGCTTCGCGACGGCTCCGATGTGGTCGAGATGGCCGTGGGTGAAGGTTATCGCGACGACCTTCCTGTTCCGTATTGATGAATCGTCAGGAATTGCACCCAATTTTTGAAGTTCCTTCGTGGGAAACTGCTGGATATTGACGTCTTCATGAATGAGAACGCGGTCAAGCCTTATCCCCATGTCGATTATAACAACTTCGCCGTTGTATTCGACGGCGGTCATGTTCTTGCCTACTTCCTCGTAACCGCTAACTGTGTAGATTTTTATCATGTCTATTCCTCCTTACGCCCCCAGGCCTCTCCTGAGGCGTGGGGCTGCGTTGGTCTTAGTTGTTGGCAGGGGTTTAAAAAGGTGTGCATCACCTTGGATTCGAACCATTCCAAACCGAAATCCTTTAATCTTGTGTATCCAGAAATTAAGCGTTATGATAAAAGATATAAAAGATAAGCTACAGAATGTAGTGCTGGATACATATCTAATTCCAGTTTTGTTCTCGATTATTGTAATTGCGATTATATCAAAATGGAGCTTGTTCACTAGTACCGACAATGTAAGATATTTTCTAAGTGCACTCGCTCAAGTAGAAGCTGCTCTCATAGGGATATATCTCACAATCGTGGTTGTGGGGATTCAACTAACAAGGGACTACTCAGAGGTGATCTATGAGGTATATTTTAAAAGTCGTGAACTCTGGTTGATACTTTCCTCAACATTGTTACTAATCTCCGTATCCATTGTATCGATAGGAAAATCTGAGTGGATTGCATCCACGATGCTCAACACCCAACATCTCTCGATACCCATAAGCGGCTTAATTGCTGGCTGGGCAACGTTTAATGTCATTGCACTTATAATCCTCCTCAAACATTTATTTAAACTGTTCTATCCCAGGAATCTTTTTGAAAGATTATTCAAGATATTCCCTTTCTCTTACAGTTACGGAGAAGATGCTCTTAGAATATATTTTAGAGTAGCCCAAAAAACGATACAAACCCAAAATGTTGAGGCAACACTCTACCTCCTTACACATATTAATGACGAGATCCAAGACATGACAAAAGAAATGACAGATGAAATTGAGAGTGAAGACTACTCTGGCAAAAAAGATCCCCTTGAGCAAAAATTAAAATTCATTGAGCGATTGTGTTATCAGTTCAGAAGTTTATCATGGTACACGATAGACCAGTTTGAAGCCAAGAGAATAAGCAAAGACGAAGCAATATGGATTCTTGAATGGATTAGAAAGGGTTTCCAAGAAATTTTGCCCACTTTAATACTGATTGTACTACCAAAGTACCCTAACGCTAAAGGATGTGTTTCTCAAGTTCTTTTGGAATTAGATATTGTACTAGAAAGGATACAGGAAGCTCCAGATGAAATCAAAAACAAAGTTTTCCCCCAGTTTTTCTCTCTCATTTTGCATTATTATCCAGGAGTCTTAAGAGCACATGGTTATAATGACATTGCAGAGGAGATAGAGGGGATAATAAAGAAACACAAAGATCAAACAGTCATTTAATGTCTTCTTCTCGTTAGATAGTCCTTCAGGTCAATCCTCTGCTCAAGCCACTCCCTAGTGAAGCCCGTGAAGACAAGCGGAACCTTCCTGAGCTCCTCGACGTTTTTGGCCCCAACGAGGAACATGGCATTCCGTATCTCCTCGATGTAGCGCTGGAGGACTTTGATTACTCCATCGACGTCACCTTTCACAGCCGGCCTAAGGAGCGGCAGTGCAACGCCGGCAAAGGTTGCACCCATTGCGAGGGCCTTCGCCATCGTTATTCCGTCGCGCATTCCGCCGGTGGCTATAATCGGCAGATCCGTTGAGTAGCGAACCTCAGCAACGCTTATGGCCGTCTTTATCCCCCAGTCCCAGAACCTCAACGCCAAGTTCCTGCCCATCTCATCCTTCGCCCGGTAGTACTCGACGGCGCTCCAGCTGGTTCCGCCGAGGCCACCGACGTCAATCGCGTCTATTCCAATGCTTTCGAGCCTTATCGCGACCTCCATCGAGACGCCGGCACCGGTTTCCTTAGCTATAATCGGGTAGGGAAACTCGGCTTTAAGCTCGGCTAGTGCCTTCAGCACTCCGCGGTACTGCGTGTCCCCCTCCGGCTGAACGCTCTCCTGGAGCGGGTTGAGGTGTATGGCAAGAGCATCGGCCTGGATGGTCTCAACTGCTTTAAGGGCCTCCTCAACCCCGTAGCGCCCCGGCATCGTCTCGGCGAACTGCGGTGCCCCGAGGTTGCCGACGAGGAAGACGTCCGGAGCGACATCGCGGACGTAGTAGCTCTCCCAGGTTTCAGGCTTCCTTATCATGGCCCTCTGACTGCCGACGCCCATCGGTATGTTGAGCTCCTGTGCAGCCTGGGCGAGGGTCTTGTTTATCTTGCCCGCGAGCTGAGAGCCCCTCGTTCCGCCGGTCATTCCGGCTATAAAAATCGGGTAGTCGAACTTCCTTCCAAGGAACTCGACGCTCAAATCCACCTCGTCCTTGTCTATCTCGGGCAGGCTCATATGGACGAAGTGCACATCCTCAAAGCCGTTGCTTACATGAGCCTGAACGTTCCTCCTGAGGCAGTGCTCTATGTGCTCAAACTTCCTGATGATCGTGAGCTCTTCCTTATCAAAAGCCTCCATTCCAACCACCTGAGAGAGAAGGGAGCGAGGGGTTAAGAGGTTTTTGGAACACGGGTGGATTTTCTCCACAGCCCAGATAACGCTTATATACATCAATACAGGATTTGATATATTACGAGCCATTCAACGGAGGAATGAAAAAATGTCAACATCACCTGGGCAGAATGCCGGGAACGTTCTAATCATCGACCTGACGCGTGAGAAGGTCGTTAAACGGGAAGTTTCGCCGGAGGATGTAAAGGCCTACCTCGGGGGTAGGGGCTTCAACTCAAAGGCCCTCCTAGATATGGTGCCAGGAAGAATAGACCCACTGAGTCCTGAGAACGTCCTTGCACTGGGCAACGGAACCTTCGCTGGAACTGCACTTCCGATGACCAGCAGGCTTCACATAAGCACCCTTTCGCCGCTCTCCGGGATTCTTGGGGACGGTAACGCCGGCGGTGAGTTCTCCGCGATGCTGAAATTTGCCGGTTATGAGCAGATCGTTCTAACCGGAAGGGCCAAAAAACCGAAGTACATCTTCATCGAAGACGATAACGTCGAAATAAGGGACGCGGGGGAACTCTGGGGCCTGACCACAGGCGAGACCGTTGACTGGCTGAGGGACGAGCACGGTGATGAGGTCAGCGTTGCCGGGATCGGCCCGGCGGGGGAGAACCTCGTGCGCTTTGCCACGACGATGGTGGACAAGTACCACTCAGGGGCCAGGGGAAGCGGCGCTGTGTGGGGCTCGAAGAACCTCAAGGCAATAGCGGTTATCGGAACGGGGGAGGTTGAGCCGGCCGACCCTGAAAGGTTCTACGAGATGGCCCGGGAGGACATAGACTACTTCAATCGGAACGAGTTCGTAAAGAGAATCTACTCCGTCATCGGGACTCATTACGGGCTGATACAGTGGTACCCGAGCTGGAAGTACTTCCAAGTTCCGCTCAGTGCCGAGGAACTGCCTGTTGGGCTTAGACCTCAGGATCTGGCGGAGTACGAGGTGGGAAGGACTCAATGCTTCTCCTGTCCGCTCGCGTGTAAGGACGTTTACTACCTGCCGAGCACGGGTGAATACGGTACTGCGAGCGAGTTTGAGTCCATATACGCCCTCGGAAGCAACAACTGCATAACCGACACCGAGGCAGTTCTGAGGATGGAGCACATGGCGGACGAGTACGGTATGGACGTGATGACCCTCGGAGACACGATAGCCCTCGCGAGGCTCCTCCATGAGAAAGGAATCCTGAGTGAGGAGGAAGTGGAGGGGATTTCACTGGAGTGGGGCGACGCGGAGGGACAGATTGAACTCATCGAGATGACCGCGTACAGAGAGGGCTTCGGGGACAAACTGGCGGAAGGTTACCGCAACTTCGCAAAGCTCTACGGAGGGGAGGCTTTAGCCTATTGCTACGACGTCAAGGGAGTGAACAGGGGCTGGTACGAGGTTGATTTCATCAATGGAATCTTCACACTCTCCCACGCGACCTCGACGAGGGGAGCCGATCACCTGAGGGGCCGCTCGTGGGCCTACTGGGAGAACGACAAGCTGATGGACCCCGACGCAGTCCGCAGAATGCTCGATGCAGGGTTACCCGACTACCGGAAGGACCCGGTTGGAGCGCTCATCTACGGTGAGAGGGCCTGCACCCTGGCGGACTCCCTCGGAAGGTGCAAGGGCTCGATAAACACCTGGCTCCAGGCGGTTCCGCTCGTCTGGAAGTATCCCGTATTCAGGGGGACGGCAATTCTGCTGAGCGCCTTCACCGGAATGGAGTTCACGGAGAAGGACGTCATTGACGCGGCCGACAGGATATACCTGACGGAGATGGCGTTCAACGTCAGGCAGGGAATCAAGAAGAAGCACTACGACGTGAAGTTCCCGCCGGAGTTCGCCGTAACAGAGAAGGCAAAGGCCCAGGTAAAGCGACACTGGAAGCTGGTTGACGAGTACCTGGAAAGGCGCGGCTGTGACGTGAAAACGGCCTATCCAAAGAGAGACACCCTTGAGAGACTGGGCATCGGCCACATCGCCAACCGGATAGAGGGGAAGGAATTCCCCGAGTGGGACGGGCCTGTGAGGGAGGTGGCCTGAATGTTTGTCCTGGCGGTCATCTACGAGAACTGCACCGGCTGCCACCTATGCGAGCTCGCCTGCTCATTCAAGCACCACGGCGTCTTCGACCTCTCGCTGTCGAGGATAACGATTCTGACCAAGCCAGAAATCCAGACCTCCGTTCAGGTCTACTGCCTCCAGTGCCGCGACGCCGCCTGCGAGCGTGTCTGTCCCATGGACGCGATAAGCCGGGACACGAGGGGGGCCTACGTTATAGACTACGACCGCTGCATAGGCTGCAGGGAGTGCGCCTACGCCTGCCCATTCGGGGCGATAAGCTTTGAGATTGAGGCAAAGCCGATAAAGTGCGACCTCTGTGAGGGAGAGCCCGAGTGCGTGGCGGTTTGTCCTCACGATGCCATAATCTACATGGAAGAAAAGAAAGCCTCGCGGGAGCTGAAGAAGGCCAAGGCGGCGGGGGTGGCTTACGGACTCTACGGGGGAAAGGAGACGTCAGAACATCCAAGGAAGAAAGCTGAAGAGGCCGTTGAATACCTGATGGAGCTCGTTGAGAAGAGTGGGGAGCTGGACGTCTGATGGGATACCTCCTCCACGTCCTGGCAGAGAGGTGCACCGGCTGCATGGACTGCGTCGAGGCGTGCCCGATCGAGGACGGGATAAGGGTGATTCCCCTCCCCTCGGGAGAATGGAACGTAGTAGTCTGCAGGCACTGCAACCCGGCACCCTGCGTGGAAGTCTGCGACTTCGGGGCGCTCGGTGTTTCGGGAGATGGTGCCGTGGTTCTAAACCCGGCCCTCTGCACGTCCTGCAAGGCCTGCATCGCGGTGTGCCCCTTCGGCGCGGTCTTCCTCAGGCCCAGCGGCACGATGGCAAAATGCGACCTCTGCTCCGGAAGCCCGAAGTGTGCCGAGGCCTGCCGTGAGGGCGCCCTCATCTACGAAAGGGTGGAGAAAAAGAGTCTGATGAAGGGAAAGCCTTCGGTGGCCGAGCTTCTTGAACTAAAGGGCCTGCGGTGAGAGCATGGAGGAGAAAATCACGATAATCGGCGGCGGGATTGGAGGGCTCTACACAGCCTTCAACCTCGTCGAAAACGGAGTTGAAGTCAGCAGAATAACAATCGTGGCGAAAGAATGGCCCCCCTACACTAGACACCGCCTTGCGGAGATGCTCTCCCAAGGTCTCTCCCAGGATGATGCCATGCCAGGGGCCGTGAACTCCCTTCAGGAAGCGGGCATAGAGGTCGTGAGGGGCGAGGCGGTTGAACTGCGGACGGAAGAAAAGCTGGTGGGTGTGCGGACCGAAAAAGGGAACCTCAGGATTGGGTACGGCCTGCTGGTTATGGCAACGGGAGGAAGGCCCTTCGTGCCGCCGATAAGGGGAATCGAGAAAAAGGGCGTCATTGGATTCCACGGCCTCAGGGATGTTGAATTTCTCGCCACCCTTCCCCCTGAGAGGAAGATAGCGGTCATAGGGGCGGGACTCGTTGGGCTGACGGCAGCAATGGCACTGGTGGAGAGGGGACACACTGTCACCGTGGTGGAAGCCAAGAAGAGAGTTCTGCCCAACATTCTGGCCAGAAGACCCTCGGAACTCCTTGAGGAACACCTGGAGAAGGAGGGAATCCATGTTCTCACTGGCTCCATCGTGAAGGAAGTCCTGGGAAACGGGAAAGTAAATGGGATTGAGCTGGCGGACGGTAGGGAGCTGGAAATAGACGCGGTCGTCCTCGCCGCGGGGGTGAGGCCCAATTCCTCGCTTTTGAGGGACGATGGAAAGCCGATATGGATTGACAGGGCAGGGAGGACTGCGATTCCGGACGTGTATGCCCTTGGGGACTGCGCAATGAGCTGGGACTTCATAACCGGAAGGGCTGTTTACCGCCCCCTGGGCTTCGTCGCCGGGCATTACGCGAGGCTGATAGCAGCGGACATCGCTGGAAGGACTGCACAGGACAGCGGGATAATCCCCGCGGTCTACGAGAGGATTGGAAAAGCTGAGGTCTATTCCATAGGGCTTACTCCATGGGAAGCGGAGCGCTTCGGCTTCCGCTCAAATATAGAGATTTCAGAGGGGCAGGGCTGGACGGAGGCGATCCTAACGGACGAAAAAGACAGGATCCTCGGATGGCAGAGGGTCCAGATTGGTCACTTCCACTCGATAGGCTCTGCAGAGGCTTACATCAGGATAAAGGAGGATTGGGGATAATCAGCCACCTTGGCAGGGGAGCGTGACGTTGAAGGTCTCGACCCTGACCCAGCCGCCGCGCTCGCCGAGGTGCATCTCGACCCAGTGGGAGGCGTTGAAGTCGAGGAGCACCTCCAGCGTGCTGTTGCCAAAGAGCGGGAAATCGGGGCCGAGGCGGAGCGGTAACCGGAGGTCGAGGTGGTCCGGCTCAATCTCATCGCCGCCGGTCCCGTGGAAGTAGGCGAAGACGACCGGGACGACCGAGCAGCGGGAGTCGTTGAGGGCATCGAGGAGGAGCTCAATCCTGCCGCCCGTAACGTTTTGGGGGAGCGGATAAACCGCCCGCACCATGCCAACTTTAGGCAAGGCGAATCCAGGGGTGTCGTAGTACCAGTAGGTGTAGTCAATCCCGTTCTGGTTCACCCTCCTCTCCGATGGGTAGACGGTGAGGTTCACCCTCGGAATCCCCTGGGTGAGGGCGTGACCCTCGTCGGGCAGGTAAACCATCACGGGGTAGAACAGGAAAACTGCATCCCGGCCGTCCACCAGCTTTTCCAGCGGCTTCTCGGTCAGGTTCCACTCAACCACGAGCACCGTTCCGTCGGAGGTGTCGAGAACGGCCTGCCGAACCTTCAGTTGCTCGGGGCCAGAGGTCCAGCCGCTCAGGAGACCGTGCTGGACGGCACTCTTAACACTCAGGAAAGTCCATCCAAAAACCACGAGCACTATAACGATGGCCAGCGTTTTCCTTCCCATCCGAGACCCCGAATGGGATAACCTTCTGAAAATAAAAAGTTTACGCCTGGGAAGCGTTATCAGACTATCCTCGTCCCGAAGCCGTCACCCCTTATCGCCCCGCTCAGCCTTCCAGGAACTTTGCCGTTGACGAACCAGACCTCCGAGTGCTCGGCTATCTTCTTCGCTTCCTCCAGCTTGTTGCAGATTCCGCCGGTGACGTCGGTCCCGGAGGCTGTGCAGCGGAGCCTTTCGAGGAGGGAGTCTATCTCATCCCTGGCGAGGCTCTGAACCAGCGATCCCTCGCCGGGTTTCCCGTCGTAGACACCGTCCACGTCCATCAGGAAGACAACCTTTTCAGGTTCGAGCATCTTGGCGAGGTATGTGATGATTTGATCGCCGGAGAGTATGTCGATGCCCTTCGCGAGGTCTACCGAGACGTCTCCGAAGAGAACGGGGATGAACCTAAGCTCCAGAAGCCTTTCCACCACCTCAAGGTCTCCGTAGGCAACCTCGCCGTTCTCGGTGATGAAGACCGAGGAGGTCGAGACTGAGAAGGCCGGCAGGTTCTCCCTGACGAACTCCTCAATGAACCTCGCGTTCGCCCGGAGCATGGCCTGGTGGGTCTCGGTGAAGCCTATCCTCCTGAAGTTGGCGGTCTTCCAGTCCTCGGGAAGGCCCTCCCTTATGCCGTACTTCTTCGCCTCCGGATGCCCGAAGCTCCCTCCACCGTGCACAACGATGAAGCTTTCACGTGGGTAAAACTTGGATATCTCCCTCGCTATGCTCCTGACGGTCGCGCTGTCAAAGTTCTCAGGTTTGCCCTTCTTGTCGCTGAAGACGCTTCCCCCAACCTTGACGATTATCATGGCAGAACCTCCTCTATGCGAAGCCCTTCCCTGCTTATCCTCGTTATCATAGGTGTTCCGCCGGCTATCGTTATGGCCGTTGCCACTTCGCTCTGGTTCTCCGGGGCCAGGGCATACATACAGCCACCGCCGCCTGCGCCGGTTATCTTCGCCCCTATCGCCCCGGCAACCCTCGCGGCGTAGACAAGCTCGCTGAGTTTCTTGGTTGAAACGCCCAGGGCATCGAGCAGGCCGTGGTTGATGTTCATGAGCCGCCCGAGCTGGGAGAAGCGGACATCGTCGTCCAGTTCCGAGAGAATGACATCCCTTGCTTTCTCGACTATCTTGCCCATCGCAACGAGTACCGGCTCGATAACGTCGGGCATCTCCTCGTAGCTCCTCCTGACCATCGCGACGAGCTCCTTTGTTGAGCCGCTCGAACCAGTGTAGCCGACAACGATGGGCAGCTCCATGAAGGGCAGGTGCTCGAACTTCCCCCTCTCGTAGTGGATGAATCCGCCTATGGCAGAAACCGTCGGGTCTATTCCGCTTGAGGCACCCTGGACGAGGAGCTCAACCCTGTGGCCGAGCCTTCCAATTTCCTCGTTGCTCAGTTCAAGGCCGAGGAGCCTTGAGACGGCACCGATAGTTGCAACTGCCACCGCCGCCGATGAACCGAGGCCCGCACCGACGGGAATCTGAGAGGTTATCGAGACCGTAATTCCTTTTCCGTTCGCACCGGCCTCTTCCCTCACCAGTTCTATCGCCTGGCGGACATAGCTGAGAACCTCAGCGGCTCTGCCGTAATCGCTCTCGAAATATATCTCGTCCTCGGAGAATGAAACCGTCAGGCCAGGAACGCGTATGTCCTTGGCTTCTATCTTTATCGTGCCCCTATCGTTGAACTCAGCCCGGACGTAGGTCCTGAGGTCTATTGCAGCGGCTATCGCCGGCTTTCCGTAGACCACGCTGTGCTCTCCAAAGAGGATAATCTTGGCAGGAGCGGAAGCTAAAACCCTCATTTTTCACCCTCCCCAGGTAAGAGGAGTGAAAGTTTATGTGGCTTTTGGTCTCACCTCCTCATCACGATGCTCGCGTAGCCCACGACCGCCTCGGTGCTCCTGCTGACCTCGTAGCTCGTCGTGTAATGGAGGAGCTCGGCCTCAAGCGCTCCGGCAAGGCGGGAGTAAACGATGGCGGTTCCGACTCCTCCAGGCCCGCACATGGTGTGGTTCATCTCCCTTAGCTCTCTGAACATACCCCTGACGTCGAAGTCGAGTATCCTCCTGATCACTCTGAAGTCCCACTCCTTTATTCTATGCGGAAGCTCGTCGGCCCTCGCCCTGAAGGGCATGTAGCCGTACATTGGGCCGTAGTGCATGAAGTCCGTGCTCGCTATCACCACCACGTCCCTGCCGAGCTCCCTGCTCGCCTCGAATACTGCCTTTCCGAGGTCTTCGGAGGTTTCCTCGTCCTGGATGCCGAGGGCTATCGGCACTATCTTCACCGCCCTGCCGGCCCTTTTCGCGAGGTACTGTATAAAGGGGAGCTGAACCTCTATCGAGTGCTCGTACCTGTGGGCAAGCTCGTCCAAGTCAGCTATCCCCGAGAGCTTCGCTATGGCCTTCGCCATCCCCGCATCAACTTCGACGTCACCGAGCGGTGTGCGCCATTTTCCGGCCGGATAGACCGCTATCGGCGAGCCTAATCCGGTGTGGTTGGGTCCCAGAATAACAAAGGTCTCGGGAAGGCCGTCCTCAAAGATGGCCTTGTATGTTCTCGATGCGGTGTAGCCCGAAAACACGTAGCCCGCGTGGGGTGCAACTCCGGCGGTTATCCTCCTTTCGTTCCCTTCCTCGCCGAGGTCGCTGAAGAACTCCTCCAGCATCTCGATGAGAGCCCTTCCGGAGGGATAGAAGCTCCCCGCAACGGCTGGATACCTTACGCCGTCCATCCTCTCACCTCCAGCCATTTTTGGATTCAAACCTTAAATACCTTCAACCGTCTTCAGTCCCGAGCCGGTGAGCGGCAGTAACAGCTTTGACCCCCTCTCAATCCCATCCGACTCCATCAGCTTCCACAGGGCCGCGAGAACCGTTGCGGAGGTTGGCTCCACCATGAAGCCCCTCTCCCAGAGCCATTTCAGAGCCCTTTCTATCTCGGGGTCACCAACGCTTACGCAACTCCCCCCTGTTTCGGCGAGAGCCCTTCGCATCTCCTCCAGCCGAGGGGGCTCGGATATCGCTATTCCCTCCGCCAGGCAACTCCTGAGGAAGGAGCGGCCGCAGAGACTCTCGTAGCCCGAAGCCTGGACGGCTATCAGCTTTGGGAGCCTATCGATCTCACCCATACTCCTTAGCTCGCTGAACCCCTTCCAGAGGCCGAGGAAGAGAGTGCCGCTTCCAGTCGGCGCGAGAACGTAGTCGGGGACGCCTAACTGCTCGTAAGCCTCGAAGGCAACCGTCTTCGTACCCTCAATGAAGTACGGATTGAGCCAGTGGGAGATGTAGGTCAGACCGCTCCGCTCCGCGAACTCCACCGCCCTCTCGTGCACTGCCATCCTGTCACCCTCAATGACGTGGAGCACCGCACCGAGCCTCCCGAGGAGGGAAAGCTTCCCGGGACTTGCACGAGCCGGCACAAAGAGATGGGCAGTTATCCCCGCTCTTCTCGCAAAAACGGCGAGGCTAAGAGCGGCGTTGCCGGAGCTGTCCAGGACAACCTCGGTGATGCCTTCCTCAACCAGCTTCGCCACCGTCACCCACGTTCCCCTGTCCTTAAATGAGCCACTCGGCTGGAGGTATTCGAGCTTGAAGATGGCGGTGGTTCCCTCAACATCGAGCTCCGAGACCGGCGTTATCGAGGGGACGGGCTCGGGATACCCGCTGGAAAGCGGGAGAAGCCCCAGGTACCTCCTCATGTCGAGGTATTCGGTGAGGGCATCGCTTAGACTGCCAGGGGTTTCACGCATGACCATCAACGTGCCTCCACAGTCGCAGCGCAGTCTGAATCTTTCGGGATACTCTCCTCCACATTTGGAGCACACCAGCACGGGAACCACCCAAGGGTTTTTAGGACGTGCGTTGATATCTATGGCACAGGTGAATAAAAAGGTGGTTGCCATGGGAGAGAAGTTCGTTTCGGCAGACAGGCCCCAGACAAAGGAGGGTTATCAGTACCACATAGCCTGCAAGCCAGGTGACGTTTCGAGGTACGTCCTCCTGCCCGGAGACCCGGAGAGGGTTCCAAAGATAAGCTCCCTCTGGGACGAGGCCAGGGAAATAGCCTTCCACCGCGAGTACAGGACGCACACTGGAAAATACAAGGGAGTTCCAATAAGCGTCACATCAACGGGCATAGGCGGCCCCTCGACGGCGATAGCAATAGAAGAGTTGGCGGCGATTGGGGCCGACACCTTCATAAGGGTGGGTTCAACCGGTGCAATCCAGCCCGGGATGGAGATAGGGGACCTCATCATAGCCAGGGCAGCGGTGAGGCTTGAGGGGACTTCGAAGCAGTACGTCCGCGTCGAGTACCCGGCAGTTGCAGACCTGGAGGTTACTTTGGCGCTGATTGAGGCCGCTGAAACGCTGGGCGTTCGCTATCACATCGGCATAACGGCCTCAACCGACAGCTTCTACCTCGGACAGGGGAGGCCAGGTTTGAAGGGCTACTTCCCGAGCTTTGCAAAGCACATAATGGACGACCTGCGGCAGGCCAACGTTACCAACTTCGAGATGGAGGCGGCGACGCTCTATACCCTTGCAAGCATCTACGGATTGAGGGCCGGCTGTGTCTGCGCCGTCTTCGCCAACAGGATAACCAACGAGTTCGGAAAGGCCGGGGAGAAGGAGGCAGCGATGGTCGCGAGCGAGGCAGTGAAGATACTCGCGGAGTGGGACGAGGAGAAGGAAAAGGCCGGAAAGAAGGTCTGGTTCCCGGGGCTGAGAAGGGTTTGACAGCTGGTTTTTTTATCCCCGAAATGTCTTGCGAAGATTTCTTTTCTCTTATTGGCGTCCCTTGGGCGCTCTGTGGAACGAGAAAGCCACACCCGATAAACCCACCCAAAAAACGAGCAACGATTAGAATACACCTAATCTTCCGCCAGCGATTGCGGAGGACGCTTAGGAAAGGGCTTCACCAAAAGTTAGTAGCTCTCCGTCGAAAGGCCCAGCAGGGGATGATTTTACCAATTAAACGCCCATCTTCCAGAAGAGAACACGTTAGGTAAGCCCCGATAAAGGGTTTACTCTCCCCCTGACGCCCGAAGGGCGTCGATTTTAAAGTTAAACTGTATTCAAAGGACAATTTGAAATGTTCTCAAGTTCAATTGGCCATTCAAAGAGAAAATCACGCAGAATTTAACTTTTGAGAAGGAGCTACCAGCTTTGATGAAACTTTTGCCAAACAAAAGTTTCTATGGCGCCCCGGCGGGGATTCGAACCCCGGACCTCGAGGTCCGCAGCCTCGCGCCCTATCCAGACTAGGCCACCGGGGCACTGCCCGCTAACCCTTCTCGGCAACGCTTTATAAATTTAACCGTCTCAGCTCACCGAAAGATTTATAAATCGGGCACAGGTGAGTATTCTACGGGCCTGAACTGCGGTGGTAGTCTAGCCTGGTCTAGGACAGCGGCCTGCCACGCCGCTGGCCCGGGTTCAAATCCCGGCCACCGCACCACAACTCGTTTCTCAAAGTGTTGATGAGAGTCCCTTTCCAGGGTGCATTGGAAGGCCCTCTGGCTCAACCGGGCCATGTTCGGAAAATCATCAGGTCTCTGCGCCCGAAAGTTATTGAGCAGTCAAAATGAGAAGAGCGGGAAATCTCAGTCCCCGGTCGCACCCTTCAGGGCGTCCTTACACCCACAGCGCCTCTCCTTCGGAATGTACCGGATGGACTTCATCAGGAGGTACTTTATCTCCTCGCTCTTCTGGGCCATCAGCTCAACGACCTCCTTGTGTGTGAGCTTTTCCCTGCTTATTCCGGCCGCAAAGTTCGTGACTATCGCAACGCTGGCGTAGCACATCTCAAGCTCCCTCGCGAGAATCGCCTCGGGGCACTGGGTCATGCCAACGACGTCGGCGCCAAGTATCTTGAGCGCCCTGATTTCGGCCCTCGTCTCAAAGCGCGGCCCTTCCATGCAGGCGTAGGTGCCGGTTGGGTGGTATTCAAATCCCAGCTCCCTCGCCGCCGTTATGAGAGCCTTTCTGAGCTCCGGACAGTACGGGTCGGTGAAGTCAACGTGGGCGACGAACTTTCTGTCGTGGGGGCTCTCCTCGCCGTCGTAGAAGGTGTAGTGCCTGGTTTTCGTGAAGTCCATGAGCTGGTCGAGGATTACGAAGTCGCCGGGCTTCATTGCCTCGTTGAGGGAACCAACGGCGGACGTTGAGAGAATCCTCTCAACACCAAGCTCGTGAAGGGCCCAGATGTTGGCGCGGTAGTTTATCCTGTGCGGGGGGACGCTGTGGCCTTCCCCATGCCTCGGAAGGAACGCTATCTCCTCCCCGCCGTACTCCCCTATCTTCACCCTGACCTTCCCGTAGGGAGTGCTTACGAACTCCTCCCTGACGTTCTCCAGGAGCTTTGGATCGTAGACTCCGGAACCTCCAATAATCGCTATCCTTGGCATGGTATCACCTGAAGAGAAGAAACGAAGGGAAGCTTAAAACGTTAGCCCTTCTCCCAGAGAATCCGCTGATGCTTGGCCTTCTCTTCTATGTCCTCGCTAACCTCACCCTCGGCGTGGAGTTCCAGTATTTTGGTCAGAATCTCACTGAGGAGCCACGAGCCCCACTTGGGGTCTTTGACCTCCAAAGCCGCGTCTATGGCCCCGTCAATGTCCCCGGCTTTGAGCTTCGCGACGGCTATGCTTCCGAAGGCCAGAGAGCGGAGGTAGTGGCCGCGGACGAGCTGGGCAAACTTGAGGGCATCCTCAAAATCACCAAGCTTGGCCAGATAGGTTGCCACCTTTACCCTCACGGAGTCCTCCTTCGTATGCTCGCCGATGGTTTTAACGAGGCGACGGTACTTCTCATGGGCGGGCTTTGAGAGCAGCTGGTCCATTATGAAACCCGCTATTCTCTCGAACTCCTCTCCTTCGAGGTGATTTATCAGGTCGAAGAGAACGTCTTCCTTGTCCACCGATGTCTTGACGATGCCCTCAATTATCGAGAGCCTTTCGTCGGGATAAACCCTGCTCAGAATGTCCATAACGAAGTCCAGCTCCCCCTGATTTCCAAGGCCTATGAGGAGAGACCTAAGGACGTCGAATCCCGTGTCGGATGACATTCCAAGTGCGATGTCCACGAACTTTTCGTAGGTCGCCGTTGGAACGTCGGAGTTCTTCAGGTAGACTGCAACCTCCTTCATGGCCTCTCCAAGCCAGTACTCGCTCTTGAGCTCAGAGAGAACCCGGATGGCGCTCCCGAACTCCTCCCTCTTAAGATGCTCCTTTATCGCCTCTATCGCCGCTATGGAGTGCCAGGGCTCGTCGTCTATCTGCTCTATAATGAGCCTCGCCCTGCGCATGTTTCCCTTCTTGAGATAGACCCTGAGTATCTTCAGAAACAGGTCGTTGCGCTTTACGGAGTCCTCAACATCGGTGGCGTAGAAGAGCGCATCGTCGGGCATGTCCAGTTCAAGGAGGCGTATAACCAGCTCCTCCAGGAGGTCGTCCTTCAGGGGCTCGGGAAAGGTTAGTATGGATTCGTAAGCCTGATGGAAAACCTTCTGGGCGGTTTTTGAGTCGGCACGCCTGAGGTACGTCCCTATCTCCACAAGCGCCTTGACAAGAAGAACGGGGTTTTCGATGGAGGCGGCCGCGTTGAACGCATATTTGAAGGCGGTTTTATACTCCGGCTTTTTGGCGCGGTACATATAATAGCCAATTTTAGCGTAGGTGACCGCTCTGAGGTACTTGTCCCGTATATCAGAAGCCAGCCGAAGGGCCTCGCGATAAACGTCCACAGGCATTATTTCCACCGGGAAAATTTACGATATGAGGGTATTTAATTATTTCCAACACCTAAAACAGAACGCAAAAGGTTAGTCAAAAAACGAAAGTTCAGCCGAGCTCGTCGTAAACCACGCCGACGACCTCTCCGTCGTCAAGGGAGACAAAGCTTACCTTGGTCTTTCTACCGCTCTTGGGGTCAACAACAACGAAATCCGGCTTGGACAGATACTTACTGGTGGGCATCCTCCAGACATCGCCGTAATGGGCCCTAAGCTCCCTCAAAAACCTTTCCGCATCACGTCTAATAACGGTTGTCATCGGTATCACCACTACTATCTACTACTTCAAAATATAAAAAGCTTTCCTATAGACATTCGTCAAAGATAATATCGGCAATCGTCTAATACCTTCCCCTTACGCAAACCAAGGAACCCTTTGGAACCCCCAGTTCCCTCGATATGGGAGTGCACTTCGCCTTGAGCAGGAAAAAGATTCTCGGGTCTTTCAGGTCGCTCAGAGTCTCAAAATTGGCCTGTCCCTTCGCTATTACCACGTCCACCCTTTCAAAGAGCCTCAAAAATCCGGGCGATGCATACTCCAGGGGCGTCCCGGGCAACCTGGAACCTGTGGAAACCACCTCCGCGATTTCATCGAACCCCGCCTCGCGGAGGTCTTCCACCGTGGCATCGTTGATTATCGGCCCTTCCTTGGCGGCGACGTACACCTTAAGGCCCGGGAACTCCTCGCGGATGCGTTCTATAAACATCCTGTCGAAGTATATCTCGCCGCAGTTGTCAACGAGATAGAGGAGTGATCTGGCATTTTCAAGTTCAGAGAAAAGCTCGCTGCTGTGGTCAATGTAAAGTTCTCCGGAGGTGAGCCTGAGCATGTCCTCCTCCGCCTTCCTCGGGTCGTAGCCAACGGCGAAGTCTATCAAGTTTCCCGCTATCGCGAGTTTGAGGGCCGTTTTCAGGTCATTGACACGGCCCATATCGCTCACCACGTCCCTGGCGAGCTCGGTGGAGAGTCTCTTATACTCCTCGAACGGGTCATCGTTCCGGAGGAACTCATAGAGCTCCAGGAACAGTCTTCCCCCGTCCGTCGCTGGGACCGAGTCCTCATTAAAAAATTCTCCCAGTTTCTTAGCGATAAAGAGCATCGCCTTTTTTCTCTGAACCACATCCTCTGTGCCCATCTCGACTATCTTCTGAGCCTGATTGACCGCACATGCTATGCACTCGTAGTGGATTTTCATGGGACCACCCAGAGGGAATAGAAAAGAGCCTTATAAATCAAGCCCTCAGCATCTCGACGTACTCAAGCTCCTCGGGAATGGGTTTCTTCCTCCTCTTCATTCCCACCTCGACCATGTACCCGTAGAGAACGGTCATCCACTCCATTTTCTCACCCCTCTGATTTTTCCAGGGAAATTTAGCCGATTTCACTGCTTAAAAGCTTTGTCAGCCCGCAAAATCTCATCTATGCCTACAGAAGGCCTTTACTCTCCCGGAAAAACAGCGATGAAGGTTTTTGTCATGAAATGCACACAAATCGACAATTCAAAGTGCTCCAATAACAGTTTTCATTTCAAAAGCATACATTTGAACACGGGATTAAAACCCAACCGTTTATAAACTTTGGAGACTCCATCACTACGGTGGGAGAAAATGGCTCTAGAGAAGCTTGGGAAGGCACTCAACACGGCCCTCAGAAAGCTCGCCCGTTCGAGCACCGTTGACGAGGCCACCATCAAGGAGGTCGTGAGAGACATCCAGAGGGCGCTCATCCAGGCGGACGTCAACGTCAGACTGGTTCTCCAGCTGACCAAGACCATAGAAAGGAGGGCACTTGAGGAGGAACCCCCTGCAGGGGCCTCAAAGAAGGAGCATATAATCCAGATAGTTTATGAAGAGCTCACCAAGTTCCTCGGAACCGAGGCAAAGCCCCTCGAAATAAAGGAGAAGCCAACCATACTGCTGACCGTTGGTATTCAGGGCTCCGGTAAGACGACGAGCGTGGCGAAGCTGGCGAGGCACCTTCAGAAGAGGGGCTACAAGGTCGGCCTCGTCTGCTCGGACACGTGGCGTCCGGGTGCGTATTACCAGCTAAAACAGCTCGTTGAGCCCTTTGGGATAGAGGTTTTCGGTGATCCGGAGGAAAAGGACGCCGTAAAGCTTGCCCGTGAGGGCGTTGAATACTTCAAATCCAAGGGTGTTGATGTCATCATCGTCGACTCCGCGGGAAGGCACAAGGAGGAGAAGGGCCTCATCGAGGAGATGAAGCAGATAAGCGAGGCGATAAAGCCGCACGAGGTCATTCTCGTTATAGACGGAACCATCGGCCAGCAGGCCCACAATCAGGCCTTGGCGTTCAAGGAGGCAACACCCATAGGCTCGATAATAGTTACCAAGCTCGATGGCTCCGCCAAGGGTGGAGGCGCTCTCTCGGCCGTCGCTGCCACGGGCGCGCCGATAAAGTTCATCGGCGTCGGAGAGAGAATAGACGACCTGGAGCCCTTCGACCCGAAGCGCTTTGTTTCGCGGCTCCTCGGCATGGGCGACATAGAGGGGCTCCTCCAGAAGCTTGAGGAGCTCCAGAAGGAACAGGAGTTCAAGGAGGAGGACCTGGAAAAGTTCCTCAAGGGCAAGTTCAACCTCAAGGACATGTACGCCCAGCTCGAAGCGATGCAGAAGATGGGGCCGCTCAAGCAGGTTCTCCAGATGATTCCCGGAATGGGCTACTCCCTTCCGGACGATGCAGTTAAAGTCGGAGAGGAGAAGCTGAAGAGGTACAGGATAATAATGGACTCGATGACTGAGGAGGAGCTGGAGCACCCAGAGATAATCAACTACTCGAGGATAAAACGCATAGCCAGGGGCTCTGGGACGAGCACCCAGGAGGTCAGGGAACTGCTCCACCAGTACAACCAGATGAAGAAGATGTTCAAGAGTATGGACAAGAGAAAGCTTTCTAAGATGGCAAGGAAATTCAACTTTGGGGGGTTTGGCTTATGATAGAGGCCTTCGTGTTGGTGGTTGTTAAGCCGGGAAACGAGGAGAAGGTGTACAACGCTCTGGCCAAGGAAGAGAAGGTAAAGGAGATATACCGCGTCTACGGGGAGTACGACATCATAATCCGGGTGGAGGTTGAGAACATCCACGAGCTCGACAGGTTCCACGATGAGGTTCTGAGGAAGATAAGCAACATAGAGATGACCGAGACACTCATAGCCAGCTCGTACAGGGGGTGAAGGTTTGGAGAAGAGGTGGGTCGCCAGGATTCACCTCGACACCCTCGAAGTTGAGCACGACCCCTCTTTTAAATTTAAATGCATCGAAAACTGCGGAAAATGCTGCTATGAGCTGGAGATACCCGTCAGGGATGAGGATATAGCGAGGATAGAGGAACTCGGCTACAACGCATGGGAATTCGTTGATTATGAAAAGATGTTCTATCGGGGGGATAAGTTCCTGAGCTACGCCCTTAAGAAGCGTCCCTTCGACGGGGGATGCGTTTTTCTCGACCCCGAGACCAAAAGATGCAGGATATACGAGAAGAGGCCCCTGGCATGCAGGCTGTACCCCTTCGTCTTCGTGAAGCAGGGAAAGACCATGGAAATTTACGTCAAGATGGACTCCTTCTGCCCGGGTCTCGACCATCCCGAGGGAGAGCCGATAACGAAGGATTTCATCCTGCGGGAATATGGCGACGTCCTGGAAGAGTACCGCAGGAAAGTTGTGAAGAGCCGGGAGTAACCGAAACATATTTATACATTTTCTTGTTAATTTCTGGCCACCGGAGGTGAGAGAATGAGTCAGCTAAAGTCCGTTCAGGAAAAGCTCAGACTGGTCAGGGTGCTCAGACTGCTCAAGAAGACGTACACCTACGAGGAGCTCTCCAAGATAACCGGCCTTCCCATCACGGTGCTCAACAGGTACGTTAGGGGGAAGGTCCTGCCGAGTGCGGAGAGAACCAAGGAACTCCTCGAACTGCTGCTCCCCTACATCAACATAGAGGAAGAGGTTAGGAAGAGGATAAAATTCGACGAGTACGGGTTCTTCGACAACATGCCCGTCCTCAGCGACACGGCTTTGATGAGCCTCATAGCGGAGGACGTTGCGAGCAGGTACATGGACAAGAACGTGGACAAGGTCCTCACAGCGGCCACCGACGGAATAGCGCTCGGTGTCCACGTGGCCAGGGAACTCAACGTTGACGTTGTCTACGCCAAGAAGAAGAAGGAGGTCGGGGTCGAGAAGTTCTACGAGGTCAGCTACGTTCCGAGTGCCTCTGGAAGCGTGACAACGCTCTACCTGCCACAGTGGGCTCTCAAAAAGGGCGAAAACGTCCTTATCGTTGACGACGTTATCAGGAGCGGGGAAACCCAAAGGGCCCTCCTTGAGATGTGCAGAAAAGCAGGGGCAAAACCCGTCGGCATGTTCTTCCTGATAAGCGTCGGCGATGTCATAGACCACCTGAAGAAGGAATACAGCATCCCGGTCGAGAGCCTTATCCGGCTGGAGTGATAGGGATGAAGGTGTTCATCTACAACGTCGACGGTCTCACGATACCCGTGGAGGTCGAACTCGGCCTCCCCTTCAAATTCCGCTGTACCGAGGAGGAGTGCGGCAGGGAGATAGTGATAGAGGGAATCGTCAGGCTGGCAAGCGAGGAGGAGTTCACCAGAACCATCGAGGACACGATAGCCGAGAACTCGGACTTCAAAAAGATACGAGAGATTACCGCCAAGATGCTCATCTTTGAGGGAAAGGTGAACGGAAGGGAGGTAAGGCTCCCGGTTGAGAGCTTTGACGACTTCGCAAAGCGTTTTTTGGACGAGGTTTTAGTCCTCCGTTAGTTTAAGCCGTAGATCCTCCTTCACAACCTGCATCGCCACGCTGGTGTTCGTTTTTTCCACGCCCTCCAGCGAGAGGAGCCACTTGACGAAGCGGTTCATGTCGGCCCGGTCCTTGAACTTGGCAACAACTACTATGTCAAACTCCCCGGTTATGTCGTAAACCATAATCACCCGGTCGCTCTGGGCTATTTCCCGCTCTATCTCAACTATCTTCCTCCCCTGTGCTTTTACCCCGATAACCGTGGTCAGCCCAAAACCAAGCTTCTCATAATCAAGAATCGGCGCAAAGCCCTTGATTATTCCCTCCTCTTCCATCCTTTTAATGCGGTTGTACACGGTTCCCACGGCAACCTTCAGTTCACGGGCTATCTCGCGATAGGAGAGCCTGGCGTTCTCCTGAAGCAGAGAGAGTATCCTAAGGTCCAGCTCGTCCACCATTCTCACCACCGGGGAGAATACACCGTAAACTTTAAATACCCTTCCCTTGGAGGGAATAGCGGGCAGTGGACCGGTAGCCTAGCTAGGATAGGGCGGCGGCCTCCTAAGCCGCAGGTCCGGGGTTCAAATCCCCGCCGGTCCGCCATCGAAACTCCGATTGTGAAATTGTAATCCAACATAAAGTTCTTGGCAGGCTGTTTCTGATGATTAAACACACCCTTCACCCTTCGAGCACCTTTCCGTGGAACCGGCAGTTTCTGTGTTCTCCGGGAACACGGCTCACAATGGCGTTAAGCCCCGCACAAAGCTGGTGCCCTTCCATGAGATTTTCCGAAACGTTTAAATATCCCGAACTTTTAGTTAATTTAGGTAAGAAAAATTGGGAGGTGGGAGGATGGTGTACGTCGCGGTTCTGGCGAATGTTAACGGAAACCTTCCAGCCCTCGCAAAGGCCCTTGAAAAGATAGAGACTCTCAGAGAAGAGGGCTACGAAATCGAAAAGTACTACATCCTTGGAAACGTTGTTGGCCTGTTCCCCTATCCTCAAGAGGTTCTGGACACCCTGGATGACCTCATAAGGAACAACAGGGTCAGCGTCATCCGGGGTGAGTTCGACCAGGTCATAGCCGCAAGCGATCCCCACGCCGAAGGACCTGACTACATAGAGAAAACGGACTATCCAGAGTACGTTAAGAGGGCACTGAAGTACACGTGGGAGGCGCTGGGTCACGATGGCAGAGAGTTCATAAGGGACCTGCCGATATACTTAGTCGACAGGATTGGAAAGAACGACATCTTCGGCGTCTATGGAAGCCCGCTGGACCCGTTTGGAGGAAAAGTCCTTCCAGAGCAACCAACCAGCTACTACGAGACCATAATGCGTCCCGTGAAAGACTACGAGATACTCTTCGTGGCATCACCAAGGTACCCAGTCAATGCCATGACCCGCTACGGAAGGGTCGTCTGCCCTGGAAGCATAGGGTTTCCACCCGGAAGGGAGCACAGGGCCACGTTCGCTCTCGTGGACGTTGATACACTCCACACCAAGTTCATAGAGGTCGAGTACGACAAAAGACTGATTGAAGAGAGAATCCGCCGCGAGGGTCTCCCAGAGGAGCTGGTTAAGGTTCTCTACCACGGAAGGATTTGAGAAGTTTTATCCCCTCAGCTATTTCCTTCCTTTCGTAGGCAAGGAAGCCGATGAAGCCGAGAATTAAGGCGTACTTTGAGAAAAACATCAGAGACTGAAGGAAGAGCGCCACGAGCAGGGGAACGTATATGCGAGGGGATATCTTCAGGTAGCCCCTGGCATAATAAGCAACGCCGAGGAGTATGGAGCCATAGCCGATGATAAGGCCAATCATTACACCCACGGCACCAGAAGTCGGGATGAGGTACAGCCATGAGAGAAAAACCGCAAAGGCTCCGAGAAGCGCCACGATGGTTCCTTTTTTAACGTAGGCTGTCGAGTTGAGGGCAACTATGCTCGGGTTGTAGGCTATGTAGACTTCCATCGCAATGAGGGCGAGATAAAATGCCGGGCCCACATCGAAGCCGAACACCGCCGAGAGAATCTCCCTGCCAAGGAGCATCAAGACGAAGATGATAGAGCCCGTCACGAGTACCAGCAGGGCGGTTGTCCTCTCGGCAAGGAACTTGACGTATTCGTTCTCGCGTCTGCCATACTTGTACGAGAACAGGGGCATTATGGCGGACTGGAGAACCTGGGGCAGGTACGTCAGCAGGAAGGCGGCAGATAGGATGGCCGAAACAACCCCCGCAACCTCTGGGCCCGCGAGGTATTCACTCATAAAGTACGGCCCCTGTATCAGGAAGACGCCCGAGAGAGTGCCCAGAAACGCAAAGGACGAATACGAAAGGAGCAGGTGAATCTCGCTTTTCCTTGGCTTTCCGATCAGGCCAAACCTCACCAGATAAACCGCAGAGAAAACCGCTATCAGACCCAGAAAGAGCAGGTACGGGGCAAAGACGTTGGGCAGTATGAAACCCACAAGGAAACCCAAGAAAGCCAATGTTATTATGTACGCGTAGTGTTCCCCCCTGTGAATGCCGTAGAGGAAGCTCCTGAGGGTCAGCTGAACTCCCCGGAGGATTGCGAGGATTCCGAGGTAGAGGTTCAGCGGGAGGAGAAGGAGTCCCGCCAGAGGGAGAAGAAACGCAGGAATGGTCATGGAGCGTATCGAGTCCGTTTTGCCGCTGCCAAGGAACTCGGAAGCGTATTTACCCAGGGCAATGGCGAAAAAGCTCAGGGGTATCGCCGCAAAGAAGGCCTTCGAAATCAGGGAGTTGGCCATCCCCAGCTCCTCAAGACCGAAGCGCCTCGCAATTATCGCGCTGTACAGAAACCGGGTTAACCCAGTGAGGCCAAGGGCAATCACCGATGCAAGTGAATGGCGCAGAATGATCCGGCGCTCATAGCCCATGGATGGAGAAGGAAAGGGGAAAATTTAACCTTTGTGGAAGCCGAGGGCAAAGCCGCCGAGGAAAGCGGCCGTTCCGGGAAGGAGCGCCATTACCTTCTCCCCCAGGGTCAGGATTTCATGGGTCCACTCGCCGGCAAGGTTAAAGAGCTTGTCCTTGTCGATTATAAGGACCCCTTTCTGCTCAAGCCACAGAAGGCTAACCACGTATGCCCCTATCAGTGCCAGCGCCAGTTTCATCACTTTCTTGACAGCGTAGCCCGTTACGAAGCCAACCACTGCACCCACGCCCATGTCGCCCATCATGGCACTTACATCGAACTCCATGCATGCTCACCTGTAGGATACTAGCCTGCCCGAGGATAAAACGTTTTTGCCAAAACGTTTAAATTATACGGTTCCAAAATATTTGCAAAGCATAAAAGTAGGTGTGAGAACATGACGACCCCAATGGAGAGGCTCAAGAACAAGATAACGAAGGAGGTTCTGTGGCTCTACATCCTTAGGCTCCTAAAGGAGAGGCCCATGTACGCGTACGAGCTCAAGGAGAGGATAAGGGAAGCCTTCAACTTTGAGCCAGCAACTGTTAGCTCTTACGTCGTTCTCTACAAGCTGGAGAAGGAGGGCTACGTTACCGCGGAGTGGCAGGAAAGCGAAACCGGAAAGCCGTCGAGGAAGTACTACAGACTCACCCCCGAAGGCGAGAAGCTCTTCAAAGAGGGCATAGCCTTTCTTGAGAACATGCTCTCGAAACTCAAGGAGTGAATTCCAGAAGTTTTTGGTTTTACAGTGCGTAGAAAAGTGCAAAAGAGAAACCTTTGAGGGCCAGGGCCCTCAGCGTCCCATTCCACCGCGCGGCTCTCTCGCCTTCGGACGGAGACCCTTGTAGCCGCACTTCCTGCACTTCTTGGCCTTCCACGGGTTGGTAGCGCCGCAGCGCATGCAGATATACTTCCTAAAGATTCTGGCCTCAGCCTCTGGGAATCTCGCCATCGTGATCACCCCATGATCTTAATCCAACACACCTACCGCAACGGACTTTTAAAGCTTTGGTGCGGGGGACGGGATTCGAACCCGCGCAGCCCTGCGGCAGCGGATCTTAAGTCCGCCCCCTTTGGCCAGGCTCGGGCACCCCCGCGCGAGGGAGTGTAAAGCGGGGGAAATTAAAAGCTTTCCCCTCAGGTTCTGACAATCCTCATCTCAAAGTCCTCAACCGGGACCTTGAAGTCCTCCCTGCTCTCGATCTCCTTCCTGTTGTAGAGTACCTCCCTCGCGAGAATCCAGTAGATGAGCGCGAGGGCCTTCCTACCCTTGTTGTTGGTCGGGATAGCGACGTCAACGTAGCTCAGGAAGTTCTCGGTGTCAACGAGGGCCACTATCGGGATTCCTATCTCGATGGCCTCCTTCATGGCCTGGTGATCGGCCCTCGGGTCAGTAACGATGAGAACGTCCGGCTCCATGAAGTTCTTGACCTTTGGGTTGGTCATGGTTCCGGGCAGGAAACGGCCCGGGATGGCCCTTGCACCGGTGACGTCGCCGAACTTTTTGACCGGCTTCTGGCCGTAAAGCCTGACGCTGACGGCGAGGATGTTCGCTGGGTCAAACTTGGCCAGGAACTTGCCGGCAACGCGAAGCCTCTCATCGGTCTTCCTGACGTCGAGGACGTAGAGGCCGTCCTGTCTAACGCGGTATATGAACTTCTTCATGTCCTGGGTCTTCTGCTGGGTGCCAATGTGGACACCCGCGGCAAGGTACTGGTCGAGTGGAACAAGGTATTCCTCCATTCTTCACACCTCCTCATCCTTCAAAGGTTATTATCCTACCCCTTTCACCCAGATCTTCCGCTATTCTTATCAGCTCGTTCAGCTTGGCGATGGAGTCCTTCCGGAGCACCATCGCCGGGCAGCGCAGACCCACCGCGAGGTGGGCCAGTGCCTCATCGGAGGACTCATAGCGAGCCTCCGCGAGGATGGGAGTTATCCTCTCCGACTTCGCATCGTTCACGAGATTGTATAAGTCGGTGAGCGTGCCTAGGTTTATCGGCTTTATTGACAGGGCGTTGTAGTAGCGCCTGTCCAGTATGTCCTTCTCACGGAAGAGGTGCTCGCCGTCAACGAACACCCCGTGGGTGCCTGCTATCAGCTCAAGGAACAGCTCCTCGTCACCGAGGGGCTTTATGTAGGCGACGTTGTTGTCCTCAACCAGGGAGAGCACTTCCTCGGTCTCCATAGGCGTCTTCTGTACGAGCCCGATGGCAACCTCAAGGCCGAGCTCATCGGCTGCCCTTTCCGTGGCCTTCGAAAAGGCCTCCACCGTTCCGGCCTCTGCATTCTCAAGGACCCTGCTAGCTGCATCAACGACGTCGGTTATCTCCATCAAATCCCTGACCATCACGTAGTAGTCGAAAGCCTCACCGGTCGCTATCTCAAGGATTGGGACTGGCAGTTCGGTGGTGAAAGTTCCCCCGATGTAGCTGTACAGGGGCATCCTCTTGACGCTCGCCGCAGCTTTGGCGACCGCTATCGAAACGGCGAGTGCCGTATTGGCCCCTATGTGGCTGAAATCCTCGGTGCCGTCTATCTCCCAGAGGTAGCTGTCTATGAGCTCCTGCTCGCTGGCGTCGAAGCCTATCAGCTCGGGCCCGATTATCTCGTCGACCTCACTCACCGCCCTGTGGGCCTCGGCGATGTAGAGGCTGGGATTCTCGTCCACGGGAGCGGCGAATCTTCCAAAGCCCGAACTCGTTATGACGTCTACCTCGACGGAGTACTTCCCGCCCCTGAGCACCGCGACTCTGCCGATTACGTTCTCTATCACGGTCATTTTTCATCAGCTCGGCCTGATTACGGTGAGCGGTATTATGCCCTTCTCGAACTCGAGCAGCGCGGCTTCGAGCGGCGTGATTCCTTCCGGAACGTCGATGAGTATGGGCGCACCCATCGCTATCTGGAGGGCCCTTGCTCCAATTATACGGGCCTTTTCAAATCTCGTGTACCTGAACATTCCAACCACCCGTGCAAATTTTGGTGGGGCCGCCGGGATTTGAACCCGGGTCTCCGGCACCCCAAGCCGGGAGGATAGACCAAGCTACCCCACGGCCCCCCAGAAATGTGGTTTTTCAGTATACCCTGTATACCATTACCTGGTCGATGAGCTCGACGTGGCTCAGCAGGGTTCTCCTGCAGCAGTACCTTTCGACCCCAAGGTCGTCGAGGACCTTCTCGGGATCCTCGCCCTTTTCAACCCGGGCCTTAAATTCGTAGTATTTGTCCCCTATGACCTTTCCACACGTGAAGCACCTGACGGGAACTATCACCCGTATCACCTTCTCCGAATATTAAAGGAAAGCGGTCAGCGGTAGGACTTCTGCCTCTTGGCACGTGGACCCTTGGTTGAGCGGTTGGGCTTGTGGGGCTCGGTTCTCCTGCTGTCCCCGACGAGCATGGTTCTGTCGTACTTCATAAACTTTTCCTTGAGGTTCATGTCGTTGGTCCACTCGACGAGCGCGCGGGCTATGGCGACGCGAGCGGCCTCTGCCTGCCCCATGAAGCCTCCGCCCTCGACCTTGACGTCTATGTCAACCTTGCTAACTATCTCCTCGCCGGCGAGGACGAGCGGCTCCATTATGGTGAAGCGCGCTATCTCGGGTTCGATTATCTCCACGGGCTTGTGGTTTATCCTGACGCGGCCCTTTCCTTCCCTTATGGTGGCCCTCGCGATGGCCGTTTTTCTCTTACCAGCAGTCTGGATGACCTTCATTTTCTCTCACCTCAGAACTTTCCACCGAGGAACTTGGCAACCTCGCCAACGGTAACGTACTTCGGGGTTGCAAGCCTTGACATGTGGGCCTCGATTATGGTCTCAAGCTCTCTGCCCTCGAACTCCTTTGGAACACCGGCGTAAACCTTGAGCCTCTTGAAGGCCTTCCTTCCGCGGTCGGTCTTCCAGGGAAGCATTCCCCTAACGGTTCTCCTGACTATCTCATCGCTCCTCTTCGGGTAGAACGGGCCCCTCCTCGGGTTGGTCCTGGTTCTGAGCTCGGTCCTCTGCTTGTACTTGGCGAAGATGTCCTCGCGGTTTCCGGTGATGATGGCCTTGTCGGCGTTGACTATGACGACCTCCTCGCCCTCAAGGAGCATCTTTGCAACTTTAGAGGCGAGCCTTCCGAGTATGAGTCCTTCAGCGTTAATTATCCTCATGGCCCATCACTCCATTATGATTACTCCACTACCCTTCGGGTTTCTCTCAATGAGTTCCTCAATCGTGAGGACCTCTCCACCGGCCTCAATTATCTTCTTCTTGGCAGTCTCACTGAACTTCCACGCGGCAACGGTGACCTTGTGCTCGAGCTTTCCGGCACCGAGGACGCTTCCCGGAACGATGACCGTGTCGCCCTCCTTGGTGTAGCGGTTGATCCTGCTGACGTTCACTTCAGCCCTCTGCCTCCTGGGCCTCTCAAGGCGCCAGGCTATGTCCTTCCATATCCTAACCCCTTCCTCGTTCGACTTCTTTCTGAGGTAGCGGATGAGCCTCCTCAGGTTGATGTCTGTGGGTCCGGTTCTCTTGACCATGAACATACCTCCTTAACGCTCTCTCGCAGGTGGGAAACCGACAGGTCCAACGGGGTGAGCGTAAATACTGGTGCGGGGGCGGGGATTTGAACCCCGGAACCCCTACGGGACGGGACCCTGAATCCCGCGCCTTTGGCCAGGCTCGGCTACCCCCGCGTCAGTCGGACGCTAATTTATGGAGTTCGCTTATAAATCTATCGCTCTTTCTCATGAGGATTTTGAGGGCTATGGCCACGATTTCCTCAACGGGAAGCTCTCCGTTGGTTTCCACGGTAAACACGAACGCTCCGGGAACTACCTCTTCCCGTATCTTATCGCCCTGATACGGCTCGAACTTCCTCGGCAGATAGAATGCCTTGGTGGTTGTGATGACGAACTCCCCCTCCCCCTCCTCAACGGGAAGACCGCGCCTTTCGGCGAGCTTCTTGAGCTCCTCCCAGTCGGGAACTTCTTTGCTGACGTGTATCTTCGTGAGGTACTTGTAGTAAACGAAGCCAGGCTGCCACTTGGCGTGATCCTTTCCGCGGCCGAGCTTGGCGTAGGCATTGAGCGTGAGCCTCTGCCCCTCGGCGAGCTTGACTATAGGTATGTCCGGGTTTGCCGGCTTCACACCCTCATCGTCGCTCTTTAGGTCGCCGGAGTAAACCATTCCGGGTCCCTCGGCTTCAAGGGAGAGTGTGACGGTGTAGTCGTCGAGCTC
Organism: Thermococcus sp. ES12; assembly: GCF_012027515.1. Classification (NCBI taxonomy): domain Archaea; kingdom Methanobacteriati; phylum Methanobacteriota; class Thermococci; order Thermococcales; family Thermococcaceae; genus Thermococcus; species Thermococcus sp. ES12. The sequence goes on along the minus strand of NZ_SNUP01000001.1, from coordinate 58,399 downwards.
AAGGGCATCGAGAGAGAACCTCTCAACCGGGGTGGTGAGCGGAATCATCGCCAGCCTGTGGGCGATTATCTCGTCAAAGAGGGCCGAATCGTTCTCGAAGAACTCCACCTCGTCAACGGCAAAGGTGGGAACCTCGGCAAGGATGGTTCTCCTCAGGGCGTTGGCGAAGGGAACGTCAACTCCCTCGACGATGAACTTAATCGAGTCCTCCCTTTTCTCAAGAATCTGAAACTTTGGCTCCATCGGCATCACCAAAAAAGAAGTTATTGGGGGTCAGACGCGCCTGCCCCTTCTTCCGCCCTTCGGCCTGGTGCCGTCGTGCGGAATCGGGGTGACGTCCTCAACCCTTCCAATTCTCAGACCGGCCCTGGCAAGCGCACGTATGGCCGCCTGGGCACCAGGTCCAGGGCTCTTGCTCTTGCTTCCTCCCGGAGCGCGAACCTTGATGTGAACACCGACGAAGCCCTTCTCCATGGCCTCCTCAGCGGCCCTTCTGGCGGCTATCATTGCCGCGTACGGGGAGGGCTCGTCCCTGTCTGCCTTGACGACCATACCACCGCTCCACCTGCTTACCGTCTCCGCCCCGGTGAGGTCGGTGATGTGTATGATGGTGTTGTTGTAGGAGGAGTAAATGTGGGCAACTCCCCACTTCTCCTTCTTCTTGAGGTTAACCTGCTGAACTTCCTCACTCATGAGGCCTCACCCTGCTTAGCCTGTTCGATAACCATCCTCTCGGGGTGGCTCTCCTTCGCGAAAGGAGAGGTCTTCGAATAGGTTATGGCGTCCTCTTCCTCCCTGAGAACGAGGTATCCTGGGGAGCGGATGATCTGTCCGTTGACCTCGATGTGGCCGTGGACTATGAGCTGCCTGGCCTGCCTGATGGTCCTGGCGAGGCCCTTCTTGTAAACGAGGGTCTGAAGGCGCCTGTCAAGGACGTCCTCAACGGTGAGCGAGAGAACGTCATCTAGGACTGCATCGGCCGGGAGAAGGCCGAGCCTGTTGAGCCTCTGCAGAAGCTGAACCCTCTCAACCTCGGCCTGCTTGCCCCTCGCCGCAAGGAGGCGCCTGGCCCTACGCCTGAACTCCTTGAGCTGGGTCTCGTGGCGCCAGAGTTCCTTCTTGTTCTTGAGGGCGTACTTCCTCATGAGGACTCTCTCGCGGTCGAGCCTCTCCTTAATCCAGGGGTGAGAGGGAGTCTCGTACTTCTTCCTCTGCCTCTTCGGGTCTCCCATCTAAACCACCTCACTTCTTCTTCCTTCTCACGCCAATGGTCGAGCCGTGCCTGAAGTTCGACCTGGTCCTCTGTCCGCGGAGCGGCAGGCCGAGCTCGTGCCTTATGCCGCGGTAAGCCCTGATTCTCCTGAGCCTGTTGACGTCCTCGCGCCAGGCCATGACGAGCTTGGCTGTAATGAGGTGCATGTCCTTACCGGTCTCGTAGTCCTTCGGCCTGTTCACTGCCCAGGCAGGAATGCCGTGAGCAATCGGGTCTTCCAGTATCTTCTCAATCTTCTTGACCTGCTCGTCGGTGAGGTAACCGGTCTTCATATATGGATCAATTCCTGCAACCCTGAGCACCATGGTGGCGAAGTTTATGCCTATGCCTCTGATGCCCGTAAGGGCCCATCTCAACTGCTTATTTCCGTCCAAATCAACTCCCGCTACACGGACGATGTGTCTGAAGTTGTCCGTCATTACGAATACACCTCCATCTCAATCCTTCATAGAGGATTTTGGCGCCGGGACGGGGATTTGAACCCCGGTGTCCAAGCGGACACGGGCTCTCAAGGCCCGCGCCATCCCAGGCTAGGCGATCCCGGCATACACGCGGTAACCGCTCCCCTTCGCCAGCTCTCTCACTTCGGTGAAGTGGTCATCCATTAGAGCCTTAATATACTTTGCCCCCTGCTTCGTCTTAATCACCAGCTGCAGGAGGCCTCCATCGTTGAGATGCCGGGGAGCGTTTATAACTATTTCCCTCAGGATTTCCTTTCCCGCGTGCACCGGGGGGTTAGTGATGATTGCGTCGAACTTTTCGCCCCTAACTGGCTCGTAGAGGCTTCCCCATCTCACCTCGGCGTTTCTAACGCCGTTGATTTTTAAATTTTTCCTCGCCATTTTTACGGCCCTTCTGTTCACGTCGGTCATCACCACGTATTCAACGAAGCGAGAAGCCACTATCCCAATCGCCCCGTAGCCGCAGCCCAAATCGAGGACGCGCCAGCCCTCCTCAAGCACCATGCTCTCTATGAGCAACTCCGTCCCCCTGTCGAGCTTGCCGAAGGAAAAAACACCACTCGCTGTGATGAACTTGAAGCAGTAACCCCTAAGACAAACCTCTATAGTTTTGGTCCTCAGCGGAACGTTTGGCTCTTCGGAGTAGTAGTGGGTCATGTGCGGTGGTTCGTTGAGGGGTTTATCAACCTTTGCTTGCGCAAAGCTTGACCAAAAATTGTAGCTCCTCCATTGCGTTACCCCTGAAGGGCTGGTTTCCAACTTAAAGCCCGACGTTTTAAGTAAGAATCCTTTTGTAGGGGCCCTTTTGTATAGGTTTGCTTTTCTTTTGACGCCCTTCGGGCGTCTTTTTAGAGCTAAACCTCAGCAAAAGAGTACCTAACTTAGTTCTCCCTTTCAAACAACCCATTAATCAAGAAACCACTCAAAAAAGGAACTTTGGGAAAGAGCCACAACTTTGATGAAACTTTGCAGAGCAAAGTTTCTACCACATCTTCGGATACCAATCCCTCGGCATGAAGACCTTGTCTACATCGACGGCTATGCCCTTGCTCCTCTGAAGCATCTCGCCGCTCGTCATGGCGGCCTTTCCGAGGGCAACCAGCTCGTCCTTGAGGGTCATAACCGCGACGAGGTCTCCCTTCTTGATGCCCTTGTGAACCTTGACTATCCCCGGAACGGCCAAATCGGCGCCGTAGGTTACGGCAGCAACGGCGGAATCCCTTATCCATACCTTGGGAAGGTGCTCAACGGCCTTCTCCATGGGCTGGATGGCTTTCCTGAAGTACTCCTCGATGCCGTCGTCCTTCCAGAAGTGATAGTAGTCGATGAGGTCGTGAAGTGTTACCAGCGTTTCGTCCTCCTTGAAGGGGCCGCTTCTGGTACGGCGAAGCTCGGCCATGTGGGCGCCGACACCAAGGGCAAGGCCTATGTGGTGGATTAGTGAACGGATGTAGGTTCCCGCCTCAACTCCAACGCGGAAGAGCACGTCCTTGCCGTCTATCTCGAGTATCTCGATGTAGTACACCTTCCTTGTCCTTAGGCGTCTCTTGACCGCACTCCTTAGCGGGGGCCTCTGGATTATCTCTCCCTCAAACTCCCTCATCACCGCGCGGATTTTGTCCTCCGGAACATCCCCATGAAGGTGCATGAGGGCGACGTATTCCTTTCCAGCAGGGAGCAGTGCCTGAACCACCCTTGTGGCCCTTTCAAGGGCGACGGGAAGAACGCCGCTGACCTTTGGGTCGAGTGTTCCGCCGTGACCCGCTTTGCTGAGGTCGAAGAGCCGTTTAATCCACGCAACGACCTCGTGGCTCGTCGGTCCAGGAGGCTTATCGAGGTTGATTATACCGAACTGCATGTGCATCTCCATCGGTCTCTTCTCCGGCGGGAAGCCCCACTTCGGGTTCGTCTCGGCCTTTTCATCTCTAACCAGAACCTCTCGCTTTATGTCAGCAGGAAGGATTCTCCTCACTTCGTCCCTCGCCATGAACATCACCCGGTGAGCGTTATCGCCCTAAGTTTCCACTACGGCTTTATAAACCTGCCCTTAGAGTTTAAACCTGTAGTCAAAGATCAGCCATCTTAGGAGATACCTAACGAGCTCGACATAAGCAGAAACAAACTTTTCTGCTCAGTTCTTTTTCAATATTAACAGCTATATACTGAAAAGCAACCTTTGCAGACCCACAGGACAGCAGATCTACTGTATTAACATGCTACAGCACTTATCACAAAGACGAGTTTTCTATCTTGGAAATCATATCCAAGAGCTCTTTCATTAATAGAAAGGACTATTGTAATCATCTTGAAAAGTTTCTCAAGTTCCTTTCATTTTGCTGAGATGCCTAGCTATGGCAAAGCCAGCTTTGTTAATGGGGATGTTAAGCTTTTTAATTTCTCTACTCCAGCTTCTCTTTAACTTTCTTTGCCGCTTCTTTTTTCACTTAGAGTTGCAATAATGTTAGTCAAAAGTTCAGAGGGAGCTTAGCTCTCCCAGGGCTTTTCATTCCTACCAACTCCCAAAACAAAATAGCTTGTTCCAAAAAGCTCCAGTGACAAGATATTTCATGATGCCTCACTATAAAATCAGCTTTTCGAGTTCTCTTTTTATTCTTGCTGGACCATATTTAGAAACAAGCCCCATAATAAAAGATGCTCTAAGTTCAGGGGCCCATCCCTGAGCATTTAAGAGGGTCTTCACTTCAAAGGGAACAATATTAACCGAGATTCCTTCATATTTTGAATCTTTTGCCAGTAATTTCCATCTTCCAATTATATCCTCACATGAAAGTGCAGTATCAACAATAGCACTGAATTTATAGTCATAGACTTCCCAATCAAAGAAAAGTCCACTAATGTAATAATCGGTTATATCCTCTTGAATTATCCCTATCTCTTCATGTACGCCTCTTTTTATGGTTGAAAATATACTGGGTCTTCCATCCTCAGAAGTATCATGGGGTATTGAAAATGTCTCAGCCGCACTTGGATACCACAAACCATCCCTAAAACATGTCCTAGAGGATCTTTTAACAATAATAGTTTTTGTCCCTTTATCACATAAAACTATTGTATTAACACTTAGCGGATTTGCAAAATCTCGAATTGGATTAAAGGGGTCTTTTAGTTGCTTGGCTCGGGTTTGTAGAATTACTCTGTCTTTCTCATAGAAATCCTTCCTGAGATTTAAGTTCGCATTAGTAGCTAAAAAATGAAAATATCCAGTAGGTTGTAATTTTAATATCACGAACGGGTCTTCAGAAGATCCTCTTCTTGTCAAAATTATTTCCCGGACACTACCAATTCTAAATTCATCATAAAAGCCCTGTTCTTCCCAGATATGAGCATACTTATCAATTAACCTGATTATATCACTAGGCACTTTTACAGGAGAATTCTCAAGTAATATCTCGATATCTCCTTCTCTAAAAATTCCTCGTTGAAGAACCTCCAAGGGATACACCAACTCAGAAATCTTAGACAGAGTCATTCCAAGTTGCCTAGAAATCCTTCTTTTTTTGAAGTGACTCCAATTATTACGAAGAGTATCGTAAACATACGCACTGAATATACCCAATACAAATCCAAGGGCCTGATCATGTAAACCCAAACTGCATCCCCCAATAAAAAGGAAATTAAAGACAGGCTCAGTTTAAACTGATTCCAGCCTGCTCAAGGGCGGTCTTGACTGCATCGTCGTCGGCGCCGCGCTCGATGTTGACCTTCTCAGGAAGGGGCTCAAGGTGCTTGACGTTCATCCTCCTGCGCTTGACCTTGTTGAGGCCGGCGCCGGTAACGAGGACGAAGTTCCTGTCGATGACGTCAACGACGACGACCTTCTCCCCGGCCCTCCTTCCGGCGATTATAACGGCAAGCCTTCCAACGTCCATAGCTGGCATTCATCCCACCTCCTTATCTTTTGTTGCCCGGGTTTGCACCCGACCCCGCGTCACCGTCGGGGTAAAGGTGGTCGATGGCGGCCTTCACGATCGCGAAGACCCCATCGGGACCCCATTTAGCGGTGTTGATTATCAAGTCGTAAATCGACTTGTCGTCGATGTCAATACCGTAGAGGTTTAAATACCTTTTCCTGTTACCCTTCTCGCGCTCGGCAATCTGCACGAAGGCCTCCTCAACGGTTATGCCCTCGCGCCGGGCAACTCTTCTGGCGCGCTCCATTATCGGAGCGTCGAGCCATATCTTGAGATCGGCATCCTTCACCATCCAACCCGCAAGCCGACCCTCAATAACGACGTTGCACTCCCTGGCTGCCTCCACCTGCCTCCTGTCAACCTCGCGGTCAATCTCGGGGTGGAGCTCCGCATACTCCTGAAACTCCTGCAGAGTCATGCCCATTTCCTTGGCCATCTGCCGGAAGATGAGCCCGGCATAGATGTGTTTGAACCCGTAGTGCCTGGCCAGGTTCCTGCAGAGCGTCGTCGTTCCCGAACCGGCCAGACCGCTGACGGTTATCACGAGGCAGCCCTTCGGCATGATTACACCTTCAGAGGGCTATGCCGGCCCTTACCTGCGCCTTCATGACCTTCCTCATGCAGCTCGGGCAGAGGTTCGGGTAGGGCCTCTCGGGCCTCTTTGCCGTCTTCGGGAGCTTCCTGATCTCGCTCGGCCTGCCGCGCGGAACGCCGTTGAGGGGCCTTCCGCACATGGCACAGTGGGCAACCTTTGGCTTTCTGCGCTCGAAGTGTATAACCGTCCTTCCGCCCGGAGTTCTGACGTACTTCCTTCTCCATGACCTTGACCTGTACATCGGCTTCATTTCTCTCACCTCGCAACCCCTATTTTCGGAGTGTTTTTAAATTTAACCCATGTCAAGGAGCTTCCTGAGGATGTAACCGGTTATCATCGACGTCATTATGTACCAGCCAACGTAACCGAGCTCGTTCGCGGGCAGTCCGGAGTGATAGAGCCTGTGGAACCAGTCGAAGAGGAAGAAGTTGAAGGGCGACTTCACTATGCCGACCTCAACGTACCATCTCCTAAGCCAGCCAAAGAAAATCCAGAATATCGGTAGCGTCAGCAGGGTGACCTTGAACATTGTATCTTTCATGACCTCGCTCTGAAGCTTCATGAGTTCCATCTGCTCCTGCTGGAGCTTCTTGAGCTTCTTCTCATCCTTTGCGGCCTGGGCTTCTTTGTACTTCTTCTGGAACTCCTTGCTCTTCTTCTGGAGCATCTTGACCTTGTTCTGGTCGACCAGAACGTAGTTCAGCAGGGTGAAGAGCCCGCCCAGCATTATGCCCGCAACAGTGACCACCACTATCGGATGGTGGGCCTGTATCATGGGCCCGAACAGATCGTCAAGGAAAGCGTATATCCCCTCAATCATACTCTCCCACCGCCAGGTTAAGTACTTCAACAAGCTCATGAACGGCCTCTTCGAGGCCCTTATCCTCATGGTTCTCGATTATCTTAATAAGCGCGTTCGAGTGCATGGCGTAACTCACGGCAGCGGCACGGTTCAGGTCCTGGTGCCTCTGTATCTGCTCCTCCGTCTCAACGTCCCTATCGCGCTTCAGGTCGCGGAGGCGCCTTCCGAGTATCTCGCTCGGCGTGGCCTCGATTATGACTATGAAGTTAGGGTTTATGACCTCTATAACCTCCCTGGGGAAGCCGAGGAGATACCCCACAGGGGTCCTGATGGTGGCGTGGGTATCTATGAGCACTGGCTCGCTCTTGGACATCTCCACTATCCTCCTAGCGGCTTTCATCTGGAGCTCCTTCTGTATCTCTGGGTTCAATTTCCTCATCTCGTCCCTGTGACTAACAAGCCCCGCTGTAACGGCCTCCTCAAACATCAGGTCGCCGAAGTTGACGAGCCTGAACCTAACCTTTGTCTTCCTGAGGGCCAGCCGGGTTATGGTGCTCTTCCCCACCCCTGGAATTCCTGTTATCATGACCACAAACGGCATCACGCTCACCCAAGGAGGTTCTGGAAGAAGTAATCGAACCGGGTTTAAAAGGTTTTGTGAAAGAAAAGAAAAGGCTCACTTGGTGAAGAACTTCCTCAAAGCTGGGAACATCTCCGTTGCCTGTTCCCTAGCTATCTCCTCGTAGAACCTGTAGAGTATGCCCACCGTAAGGAGGATTCCCGTTCCTGTACCGAGTGCCCCAAGGAAGTCAGCCAGGACTGCGACCAGCGCCAGTGTGAAGGAGCCCCAGAAGGTAACGTAGGGTATGTACCTGTTGAGCACCCTCTCGAGTATCCTCGGGTCGCGTCTGAATCCCGGTATCTGAAGTCCCGCGCTTTGGAGCTGTCTGGCAATGCTCTTGGCGTCGAGGCCGGTTAGCTCAACCCAGAGGAATCCGAAGAGTATCGCCCAGAATATTGTCATCAACGCATAGACCAGCGCCCTTCCTGGGTCTGCTATGACGTGGTAGATGTCCCTTGGCGGGTAGAGGTACGTGACGAACCCGGTAAGCGGGTAGCCGTTCTCGTCGAAGGTTCCAAGGAAGGTGTAGCCGAAGTTGTTGAGAAGCCTGGCCCAGAGCTGAATGTTGGAGTAGAGTGCAAAGGTCAGGATGATAGGAATGTTGCTGACGTACATGAACCTTATCGGATACCTTCCACGGACTGTGACGCGGCCATAGCTCAGAGGTATCTCGACACGCATGCTCTCAAGGTAGACAACCACCAGGAAGACGACTATCGTCGCCAGCAAATCCATCATGTCTGGCAGCGTCCCTCTGTAGAGGGCTCCGGTTAGGTCGCCGTAGAACAGGTGCTGTATGAAGGCCGGGATGGCACCTATTATCGCGGGTCCCCCGGTAACGGGGTCAATGTAGTCCGGGGTCGTTGCCGGGTTCAGAGCCTTTGTGATAACGGTCTGGGAAACACCCGCGGCGATGAAGAGACTGATACCGCTTCCGATTCCCCACTTGCTGACCAGCTCATCCAGAAGGATGAGCATCACGGAGGCGAATCCAAGCTGAAGTATGATGAGTATCGCCAGACCGAGCCCTATGTACGCCTCACCGGCGGGTGTTGTGACTGTCTGGAAGGCGCCAAGGCTGGTATCAACCCTACCGAATGCACCGGCGAAGACGTAGATGGCTGCTTCGAAGAAGCTCATGAATACGGCGAAAAGCTTCTGAGCGGCCTGATAAAACCTTCTATCCTCATGATTGGAGAGATCAAGGTGAACTATCTCGGAACCGACGAGAAGCTGCATGATAATACTCGCGGTGACGATCGGCCCGATACCGAGCGTCAGAAGAGAACCGCTCCTTCCGGCGAGGACGAACCTGAGCGTGGCGAAGTAGTCCTGGATCTGCGCAGGAATTCCATAGAGTGGAATCTCAGCGAGGATGAAGTACAGTAGTAGAACGATTCCCGTCCACATGAACTTCTCCTTGAGCGGCACGTGCCTCTTGGGCCGCTCAACCTCTGGGAAGTACCTTTCAATCGCAAACACTACGTTTCTGAACCCCATGATTAACACCCGCCAAAACTTAAATTAAAGGGAATCAGGCGAGGAGAACCTCGCCGCCAGCGGCCTTGATCTTCTCCTCTGCCTTCGGGGTGACGTAGTAGGCCTTGATGGTAATGGGCTTGGTGAGTTTGCCGGTTCCGAGAACCTTGTCGACGCCGAGCTGGGTGACGTCAACGACTATCTTCCCCTCCTCCTCGTAGGCGACGCCCATATCGAGGAAGAGCTGGAGGTTCTCATCGATGTCGCTGAGGTTTATGGTCTTGGGAGTGTACTGAACTGCCTTTGGCCTGTGGAAGCCGCGCTTTCCAAGGTGGTCGGGGGCGTACTTGATGGTCCAGGTCCACTTGGTGTTCTTCCTCTTACCGGTTCCGGCCATTCCCTTACCGCCCTTGCTACCGCCACCGCGGTGCTTCTTCTTGCAGCCCCATCCGTGAGTGTGACTTCCGCGGAGCTTCCTAACCTTCTTCTTTCTCCTTATCATCTCTCGCCACCTCAGAGCATTCTCTCAATGAGGTCGTTTATTCTCTCGCCACGGTAGCCGAGCGCTCCACCTTCCTTGAAGGAGCGCTTCTTGCTGCCCTTGAGGCCACCCCTCGGCGGGTGGAGCCTGAAGACCGGCTTGATGTTTGGCAGGTCGGTGAGCTTCATCTCGCCGTTGACGACCTTCTCAGCGAACTCCTCGATGGTCATTCCAAGCTTCTCCTTGACGTACTCGTCAGTTATCGGCCTGTTGCCGATGAGCCTGCCCCTCTTCCTGAGGAGCTTGGCGAGGGTTTCCTTGTCTATCTCGCCCCAGGTGATGTAGTCCTTGACCTTCTGAACCATTCCCTTGTAGCTCGGGTTGTCGTCAACGAGGACGAGGTGGTTGATCCTGTGGAGGCGGAGCATGGCGAGGGTGTCCCTAACTTCACCCCTCGCCCTGATCCCGCTCCTAAGCCTGATGAGTGCGAGCTTTGCCATCCTCTCTCACCTCACTCCAGCTCAAAGCTCGTCGGCATCTCCCTTCCGACGATGATACCGTACTTCTCTTCCATGCCCGGCTGAATTGCGACGCGGTTGGTGTTGTAGAGCGCGTTGAAGACGGCCTTGGCGAAGTTGACTGTTGTCCTTGTCTCACCCAGGCTCTGGGACCAGACGTCCTGGACGCCGGCGAGGCTGAGTATCTTCTTGCCAACGTCACCGATGACCAGTCCAAGGCCACGCGGTCCCGGCATGAGCTTGACGCGGACGCTTCCTTCCTTGCCCTCGACGGCGAAGGGAATCGAGTGTGGCCTCCTGCACCTGCACTCCCAAGAGCCACAGCCGCGCTTGATCTCGATTATGTTCATCTTGGCGTAGTTGATGGCCTTCCTGATGGCTATTCCAACCTCCTTGCCGTGGCCGATTCCGAGGCCGACGTAGCCGTCCCTGTTGCCAACTGCCGCGAGAACGCGGAAGCGGATCCTTCTGCCGCTGTCAGTCATCCTGACGGTGAGGGCTATGTCGAGGACCTCCTGGTTCTCCCTGAGGTTCACCTCGGGAAGGAGCACATCAACTATCTCCGGCTCCTTTATCTGGTATCCCTTGCGGAATATCTCGTGAATGTCAGTTATCTGCCCCTCCTTGACGAGCATGCCGAGCTTGGTCCTCGGCTCCCACTCCTCCAAAACCCTCTGGGCAATCTCCCTCGGGTCGCTCATTCTCTCGCCTCCTCAAACTTCTCGATTATCCTCGCCTTGACCTCCTCAAAGTGCTCGGGGAGCTTCTCGGGCTCAAGGCCCTTGACAAGGTATCCCGAGAACTGCTTCCTATAGCGCTCCTCGTCTTCCTCCTTGAGGGTCTTGGCGTAGTTCGCTATGTGCTCGCCGTTTATCCTGTAGTCCTCAGGGTATATCTCCTCGCTGTGCGGGACGTTCAGTCCGGCATCAACTGCACCCTTGAGGACGGCGAATATGCTCGAACCCCTGGTCGGCGGGTGGAGGCCTATGTCGAGTATGGCCTCCTCGATTCCGGCCTTCTTGGCCTTGTAGCCGATGAGGAGACCGAGCAGGTAAGCCGATGGTGTGTTTCCTCCGTGGCCCTTCCAGCCGAAGTCCCTCATGAGCTCCCTGGTGTGAGCTGAAACTATCGTCCTGTCACCCTTCGGGTCGTAAACGACGATCTGAGCTATGTGGTGGTTGAGGCTCTTCCTAACGACGAGCCTCGGCTTGCCCGACTTAAGCAGGGCGAGCCTCTTGTGATAGTTAGTCTTGCCCTCTCTCCTCCTCCTGAACGGAACCCTATACCTCGGTCCGTGTGCCATTTCTCTCACCTCACTCCTTCAGTATGTCGTGCTCCTGCATGAACATGTAGAGCTGCCTCTTGTTCTTGAACTGGCCGCCCTTGGCACGGATGTAGAGCCTCCTGTAGGTGTGCTCGTCGAGCTTGCCCTCGGCCTTGAGCTTCCTGAGCTCCTTCCTGAGGGCCCTTATCGTCATCATCCAGCGCTCTTTCTTGCCCATCCTGGCGGTCTTCTTACCCTTCTTGCTTCCCGGGCCCCTGTGGCGGCCCTTCTTCCTGGCCTCCTGGAAGGCCCTTGCCCTGGCCCTGCTCTGGCCCTTAACGGGCTTCTTCTTGATGACGCCGTCGTTGATTAGCCTCTTGATGTCCTCCCTGGTGATGGCGGCAGCGACATCGTCGATCCTCTCAGGGTCGATCCAGACCCTGTTCTCACCGCACTTCAACAAATCAGCGGCAATCCTTCTCTGCATCTTGAGCATGAGTCTCACCTCGCGTTAAGAACCTTCACACCGAGCTCCTTCGCCCTGGCAAGTATAGCCTCTCTCTTCCTGGCACCAACGGTTCCGGCTATCCTCGCCGCCTGCCTGGTCGGGTCTATGGCCTCAAGCTCCTTGACGTTGTGGACGAGGACTTCCTCGTAGCCGCTCGGGTGGAGCCCCCTAACGAGCCTCGGTGAGCTCCAGCCTATGCTCGGTGAGCGGGCCTTGCCCTTCTTCTTGAGCCTCATCTTGCTGTCGATTCCCTTCGGCCTGCGCCACTTCGGGTCGTTCTTGAACTTCGGATAGCGCCACCACTCCTGGCGAAGGAAGCGGGGCTTCTTCCTCTTGATCTTCGCCCTTATCCTAAGGAGTCTCGCCTTCTCGTTCATTTCTCACACCTCAGAACTTTATCGGCTTACCAGCCTTCTCAACGATGTAAATTCCATCCTGGAAGACACGCCTGTCCCACTTGGTTATCCTCGTTGCTTGCTCGATGTTTGCCGCGGTCTGACCGACTGCCTCCTTGTCAATGCCCTCGACGATAACCTCTGAACCCATGACCTTGACGGTAACGCCGGGCAGTATCTTGGCCCTCCTCGGGTTCTTCTCACCGAGGAAGTTCTCGATGACGACTTCATCTCCCTGAACCTTGACGGTCATGGGGAAGTGGCTGTAGACAACCTTGAGCTTGTAGGTGAAGCCCTCGGTGACACCCCTGATCATGTTGGCTATGTGGGCCTTGAAGGTCCTAGCTATGGCTATGTCACGCTTCCTCGGGAACTCCTTGAAGACGACGACCTTGCCGTCCTCGGTGAAGATCTGAACGCCAGGATACCTGAGCTCCCTCTCGAGCTCGCCCTTGGGACCCCTGACCTTGACGACGTTGTTCTCAACGGTGACCTCGACTCCCTCTGGAATCTCAACCTCTTCCCTTACCCACGCGTCTATCGGCATCTCTCTCACCTCAGTAGACGTAGGCTATCAGCCTTCCGCCGATTCCCTTCTCGATGGCCTCTTTGTGGGTCATGACACCCTGGGAGGTCGAGACTATGAGGATACCGAACTCGAAGGCCGGAAGGAACCTCTTCTCCCAGGCCTCGTACTCCCTGGCCTTGACAGGGAACCTCGGCTTTATGGCTCCAGCCTTGTTGATCTTTCCTATGAGCTGCACCCTGTAGATGCCTGCCCTTCCGTCGTCTATGAACTCGAACTCGCCGATGTAGCCGTTCTCCTGCATAACCCTGAGAACCTCTCCCATGAGCTTGGAGGCCGGCTTGAGGTAGACCTCCTTCTTTCCGACCCTCTCGCTGTTGGTTATGTGCGAAAGCGCGTTTGCCAGCGGGTCAAGCAAAGTCATCTCCTCTCACCTCACTCGTACTTCTTAAAGCCCAGCTTGGGGGCTATCTCTCTAAAGCAGTGCCTGCAGAGCATAAGGCCGTGTATCCTGATGATGGGGCCGTACTGGCCGCAGCGCATGCACCTTCTCGCACCCTTCCCAAACTTCCTGGGCTTCCTTTTGTTGTAGTCAGCCTTCGCCATCTCACAATCCCTCCACGGTAACCTTAAACTCCTCCATAGCGAAGACGATACCTTCCTCCTTGGTCAGCTTGTGCCTGTTCGGTATCTTCTTCCTCTGCCTCTTCCTCTTGGCCACGCGGAATCCGGGCCTCTCAAGGGTGACGCAGACGTCCATACCGAAGATGCCTATCTCAGGGTCGTACTCGACGCCGGGGATGTTGATGTGCTCATCGATACCGAAGCAGAAGTTGCCGTGCTCGTCGAAGTTGCTCGCCTTGAGCCTGTTGTCAACCGCAGCCAGGAGTCTCCTGAGCATCTCCTCCGCCTTCTCGCCGCGGAGGGTAACCTTGACCGCTATCGGCTCGCCGCGCCTGATTCCGAAGTCCTTGTTGGTCTGCTTTGCGCGCCTCCTTATCGGCTTCTGGCCAACAAGCCCCTCAAGCATCTTCTCTGCCTTGGTGAGCCTCTCACCGCTCTCGCCAACTCCAATGTTTATCGTGACCTTCGCAATCCTGGGCTTCCTCATCGGGTGAGCTTCCCAGTCTGCAAGGATTGCCTCTCTGTTGATCTGCATCTCATCTCACCTCACGGAAGGGAAATCTCCGGCTTCTCCTTACCAACGACGAAGGCGTATTCCTTCAGGGTGTCGAAGAGCTCGCCGTTCTCGTCCTCGATGGTGACGACGTCCGGCCATCCCATCGGGAACTGCCTGACCTCGACGACCTTACCCTTCCTGGCGACGTTCTTACCCTGGGTAACGAAGACGTAGGCTCCAACCTCGAACGGGATGACCTCGATGACCTCCCTGTCAGGAACCTTCATCAGGACGGTGTAGGCAGTCCTGTATTTGTCCTTCTCGTCCATGGTGACCAGGTGGTTGCTTCCGTCGTGGAGGTTGAGCTGAACCTTGGCTCCCTTGACCATGCGCTTGTTGCTTATCCTGAGCGGCTTGATGTTGGCTTCCTTCTCGCTTATCGGGTGGAGTATGAGCTTGCCAATCCTGTTCGGAAGAACCCTGTAGTGCTCGCCGGTCTCGGGGATTGAAACGACGTCCATGATTCCGACCGGGAACTTGTAGTCCTTCCTAACGCGCCCATCAACGAGGACCTTGCCCTCGTTGAGTATCTTTCTCGCCTCGCGGGCGGTCTTGGCGTAGCCGAGGTAGTCCCTGACTATGTAGAGCAGCGGAATTGAGGTCCTCATGCTGTGCGGACCCGGCCTCGGTCTGACCGCCCACTTGTAGGTCTTCCTTGAGATGTACCACTGATTCGGAGCGGCAAGCCTCTTAAGGTGCCTCTTGGCTCCTTTCCTCGCCATCAACCAGCCCTCCTATTAATTATCTTCTCCCTCTTCTCGTCCTCAAGGTTGAGGTCTATTATCATGACGTTCGACGGATGAACCGGGTAGAAGACCTCGGTGCCGTCGACCTTCTTCTGGGTGACTCCCTCGACGTGTATCCTGTACCTCTTGAGGTCAACCTCGACGACCTTACCTTCCTTGCCCTTGAAGTCGCCGCGCATAACGCGAACCTTGTCGCCCTCCCTTATCGGAAGGCTCCTCACGCCGTACTTGCTCCTGAGCTCCGGGCTCAGAGTAGCGGCCATTATCTTGCTCCTAAGGTGAAGGGGAGCGTTGTAGAGGAATCTCCTCTGCTTCTTGGGCTGTCTCGTCTTCAACTTCATCATTCTCACCTCACAACACTATGCTCGCTATGCTTCCGAGCCTGACCCAGCGCTCGGCGGCCTCCCTTGCTATGGCACCCCTGATCTCGGTTCCCCTCGGAACGCCTTCCGGAGTGACTATCGCTGCCGCGTTGTCCTCGAACTTGACGCGCATACCGTCAAGGCGCCTGTATTCCTTCCTCTGCCTGACGACAACGGCCCTGACGACCTGGTGCCTGATGTCCGGCCTTCCCTTCTTGACGGCGGCGATGACCATGTCACCAACGCCAGCGGAGGCGAGCCTCCTCCTGGTTCCCTTGTAGCCGACGACGCCGATTATCTGGATGACCTTGGCGCCGCTGTTATCGGCAACCTTGAGGTAAGCGCCTATTGGGAGAGCGCGGGTCGGTCTGACAGGGCTAATTCCTCTCGTAGCACCTGCACCCTTCTTCGCCATTCAGATCACCTCTCGCCAGCCCTCTTGGTAACTGCAACGACAACCCAGCTCTTGGTCTTGCTTATCGGCCTGGTCTCGGCTATGAGAACCCTGTCACCGACCTTGGCGTCTATGCACTCCGGGTTGTGAGCGTGAACCTTGCTCCTCCTGAGCTCATACCTCTCGTACTTCTTGAGGTAGTGGTAGTGCTGCCTCTCGACGACGACGGTCTTCTTACCCTTGTCGCTAACGACTATACCCTCGAAGTACCTGCCGTGTATCTTGAGGTGCCCGTGCCAGGGGCAGTGCGGGTCGTCGCACTTCTCAGCGGGAGGCTGAACCTTCAATCCAATCTCTCTCATTTTCGCCACCTCTTCTTCAATCTCATCTCGGGTCTTCCAATCAGCTCTTTTCCGTTGATTCGGATTCTCTTATCGCCAACCTCAAACTCGAGCTCCACCACGTCCTTCGGGATAACCCAGACCCTCTCACCGCCGATGGTGAGGGTGTTCCTCGTCTCGTCAAGGACGTAGCCCTCGATGCCAACCAGCTCTGGATGAGATGCCCTTATAATTTTTGCTTTCAGCCCTATGAGCTCGCTCCAGATGATGTTCTTTGCCGTCACTCGATTTCTATCAAGTCCTCTGAAAATCCAAGGTCTCCGAGCAATTTCTTGACCCTTTCTCTGTGGTCGCCCTGGAGCTCTATCCTTCCCTTCTTTACCGTTCCGCCGCATGCCAGCTTCGCCTTCAGCTTTTTGGCTATATCTTCGAGGTCGAACTCCTTTTCGTCTATGCCCTCAATTATGGTTTTAAGCTTTCCGTAGCGGGCCTTCTCGATGTAGACTCTAATTCTCTGCTGCTCCTTCAGCACTTCCTTAAAGAGCATCTCATCCAGAGGGTTAACAATCCTAGGCACTAACCATCACCTTTTCTCCCTAAGCTTCTCCTTCTTTATGGTCAGCAGGCGCGCGATGTCGCGCCTGAGGTTCCGGATGACCATGGGGTTCTCAAGAGAGGCCCCCATGGTGAGCACACCCCTCTCCTTGGCGAGCTCAAGGCGGAGCTCCCTGAGCTTCTTCTCGATCTCCTCGATGCTCATCTCCCTAATCTCACTCGGCTTCATTGGTGCTCACCTCTTCCTCGACGGGCTTCTCTATAACCTCAATCTCGTCCGGGAGCTTGGCGTCGGGCGGCATGATGGAGACCTTGACGCCGATGACACCGAGCTTGAGCTTGGCCTGGGCGTAGCCCTTGCTGACGAGGGTCTCGGCCGGGTTGCCAACCTTGGCGAGGTAGCCCTGGTAGAAGCGGACGCTCTTTGCCCTCTCACCGGTGAGCTTTCCGCTCAGGCGAATCTCAACGCCCCTGGCGCCGTTCCTCATGATGGCCCTTATGGCCGAGTATGCCGCGCGCCTGAAGTGGATTCCCCTCTCAAGGGCCTGGGCGAGCCTTACGGCCTGAACCTTGGCGTTGAGGTAGGGGTTCTTGATCTCCTCGACCTCGATCTGCGGGTTCTCAAGGCCGAACTGCCTCTCAAGGGTTCTGGTGAGCTCCCTGATGCGCCTTCCACCCCTTCCTATGACGTAGCCGGGGTTGGCGGCAAAGATGACGACCTTGGTCCCAAGAGGGGTCTTCTTGATGTCTATTCCACCGTAGCCCGCCCTGCGGAGCTCCTTCTCAAGGTACTCGTCGATGAGCATCTCCTTAACGCCTTCCTTGATGAAGTATCTCTCGATCGCCAAAAGTCTCACCTCCTAACTTCCTCAACGACTATCTCGATGTGGGTGGTCTGCTCGTTGAACGGTGTGGCCCTTCCAAAGGCCCTCGGTATGTAACCGCGGAGCACTGGCCCCCGGTGTGCTGCGGCGTGGATTATCCTGAGCCTGTCCGGGTCGAGACCCTTCTGCTCGGCGTTGTTCCTGGCGTTGAGGAGGACCTTCTTAACGGCCTTGGCGACCTTGACCGGGTAGCGGCCCGGACCAAAGCCCTTTCCGGGTTTGTGACCCTGGCTGTCGTTGAAGCGCTTCATCGGAACCGGCCTCTTGAGGGCGATGACGTCGTCGAGATAGCGAAGCGCGTCGTTGAGCATCATGCCCTTTATCTCCCTGAGGATCTCAACGCTGTGCTTGGAGGATATCCTGAGGTCCCTTCCGCTGGCGCGAGCCATCCTGTCCGGGTCAAAATTTTGGAATGAGTAGGAAAACCTGCCCCTGCTCATCTATACCACCTCACTTGATGGCCACGAACATCGATGACCTGGTCGCACCGACACCAGGCGAGCCGTGCTGGACGATCTTCCTCGTGAGGGCGAACTCGCCGAGATAGTGGCCTATCATCTCCTCCTTGATCTCTATCGGGACGAACTCCTTTCCGTTGTAGACGTGGATGGTCATGCCAACCATCTCGGGAAGGATGACCATGTCCCTGCTGTGGGTCCTTATGGGCTTCTTGTACTTGCCCTTTTTGGCAAGCCTGATCTTCCTGAGGAGCTTCTTCTGCTCCGGGCTGAGACCTCTCCTGAGGCTCCTCCTCTGTCTGCTCGGAAGGAGCTTGGCGAAGTCCTCAAGTGACATGTTGAGCAGTTCCTCGAAGCTGTAACCCCTGTACTTAAACTCCTTCTTTCTCGCCATCTTCACTTCCTCCTACCCGTTCTTCTCGCGGCTATGTGACCGACCTTCCTTCCGGGCGGGGCGCGCCTCGAAACGGTGCTCGGCCTTCCTATGTGGTGCTCCTTACCACCGTGCGGGTGGTTCACCGCGTTCATCTTGACACCCCTCGGCTTCGGCCAGAACCTGTTCCTGGCCTTGGCGATGTAGTAGGCCTTGCCCGCCTTGACGATGGGCTTCTCAAGCCTTCCACCGCCGGCAACGACACCTATGGTGGCCCTGCACTCGGGCTTGAACTGCTTGAGCTCACCGCTCGGAAGCTGGACGATGACCTTGTCCTTCTCCCTGCTGACGACGAGGGCGTAGGCACCTCCTGCCCTAACGTACTTGCCGCCGTCGCCCGGAACGCCCTCGATGTCGTAGACGTAGCTTCCCTCCGGTATCATCGCGAGCGGAAGGGTGTTGCCTATCTTGATCGGGGCGTTTGGGCCTATTGCTATCTCCTCGCCTACGAGGAGTCCCTCGGGGGCGATGATGAGCTTCTCCATTCCGTTCTCGAACTTGACGCGGGCGACCGGAGCGGTCCTGCCCGGGTCATGGAGTATCTCGACGACCTTGCCGACTATAGTCTTCTCCTTGGTAATGTTGAGCGGAACGTACCTGACGGCACCCCTATAGCGGTGGGAGGGGGCCCTAAAGGTCGTGGTTCCCTTACCTCTCCTCTGCTGGATCAAACTCTTTCCCATCTCACTCACCCCGTCAGAACAATCCTATCCTTGCGGCAACCTCACTTGCGCTGTACTCAGGCTTGAGCTTCACGTAGGCCTTCTTTTCTCCCCTCATGGTTATGAGGGTGTTGACCTTCTCGACCTTGACCTCGAACATCGCTTCCACGGCCCTCTTGATGTCCTGCTTGGTGGCTCTTCTGTCAACTATGAAGGTGAGCTTGTTCTCGTTCTCTATCATCGCCACGGCCTTTTCCGTGACGACCGGCTTGATGATGACCTTGTACGGATCCATCTCTCATCACCCGTAAATCTCCCTAAGCCTCTCTATGGCTCCCTTCGTCCATATGGTGAGCCTTCCGGGGTGGGTTCCCGGGGCGAGAAGCTCGGCACTGAGGTTCTCAACGGTGACCACGTCAACGCCCGGGTGGTTCCTCGCGCCCTGGACGATGCCCTCGTTCTTGGCAACGACGATGAGCGGGCCCTTGGCCTTCTTGTAGCGCCTTCCGCGCATCTTGCCCTTCCCGGCCCTTATCTTGGTGTTCTTCTTGGCCCTCTCGATGTCGTCCCAGACGCCGAGCTTCTTGAATATCTCCCTGGTCTGGGCGGTCTTGAAGACCTTTTCGAGGTCGTCGGTGACCACTATCGGAACCTGCGGGACGTTGTCAACGATGTGGCCCCTGGCCCTGACGAGGTCGTAGTTGGCCGTAGCTGCTATCGCGCTCATTATGGCAAGCCTGCGCTCCTTCTTATTGATGTCCTCCCAGATGATCTTCTCGACCTTGGGCGGGTGGGTTCTCCTTCCACCCCTCGCGAAGGGTACGAAGGCGGCAAACCTCGGGGAGGTCTTTATCCTCTCAACCCTGGCCATTCCGTGGCCCTTGCCTATGTTCTCGGTGACGCGCCTCTTGCCGGCCATCGGATCCCTGCCCTGCGGCTGTATCCTGTGGGTCCATGAGGCGATGACGGCACGCCTGATGAGGTCCGGTCTGAAAGGAGTGGCAAAGACCTTCGGAAGCTCTATCTCCTCCACCGGCTCGCCTTCGAGATTGAAAACCTTAACCTTCATCTATCTCACCTCACTGCTTGGATTCCCTACTGACGTAGGTTATCTGCGGCCTCTCAACCGGCGGCTTCTTCTTCGGCGGCCTTATAGCAGGCCTGACCCTGATGATCCTCTTGAAGGCTCCCGGAACGGTGCCCTGTATCATGAGGAAGTCGCTCCTTATTATTCCGTAGTGCGGGAAGCCTCCCTTCGGGGTGATCTCAATCTCGTTCTTCTCGTCGAGCTTAAGCTTGCCGTTCTCGCCTATGGCTATGAGCCTCTTGTTGAACTCGGTCCTGTGGTGGAAGCCCATCTGGCCCGCCTGCGGGACGGTCCACATGACCCTGGTCGGGTGCCACGGACCGAGGTTACCGATGTGCCTGCCCTTACCGGCCCTCTGGGCCTTGTGGAACTGTATCTTGACACCCCAGCGCTTGACAGGGCCCTGGGTTCCCTTACCCTTGGTGACCGCTATGACGTCGAGTAGCTCGCCCTCGTGGAGAACCTCGCTCGCGCGGAGCTCCTTGCCGATCTTCTCCTTGGCGTACTCGAACTTGGCCCTGACGTCGTCGCCACCGATGGCGTACTCCATGACCTCGGGCTTCTTCTTGAGCTTGATGAGCCACGGCTGTGTGTGAACGAGAAGCCTAACGTCAACTATCTCGCCATCGTTGACGAGGTCCTCAAGCTGGCCGAGCTTGGCCTTGAAGGCCTCTTCGCCGTACTCCTTCGGCAGGGTCTTTATGCGCCTCCTAACGTAATCGTTGAGTTCGTGGAACCAGACCTCGGTGGCCGTTTCAAGCCCTAGGTAGCCCTGCCTGTAGGCCCTGATGCCGTAGACGAAGAGCGGCGGGACCTCGACTACCGTGACCGGCATGAATATCTCCTTGCCCTTGGTGAGCCCTGGCCTGTCGTCTATCATGAGGATGTGGGTCATGCCAGCCTTGTAGCCGGCGAAACCGAGCATCCTGACCTCACTGTCCTGCGGCCACTTTCTGATTCTCGGGACTATGCTCTTGGCCCTCTTTCTTGGGGAGTAAGCCAGTGAACCTCTCCTTGGCCTGTGTATTTTTCCCATCTCAATCCCTCCTTATGAGATTAAACACCGCGAGTGTAGCGAGGAGCGCCTCCTCGGTGCGGACGGTAGCTGTCCGCTGATTTGGAACGGTGTTGAGGATTAGATCAAAGTCATATTCCTCCTCGCCGAGGAGCTCCATCACGCCCTTCCTCGGTGAGCCGAAGACGAATCCGACCTCCCCCTCAAGCGGGGGAAGCTTCACCTCTCGAACGTCACGACCCCTCCTTGAGGTCGCGATGCTCAAATCCAGCCTGGCCTTTTTAAGTGTTTTTGCCAGCGACTTCCTCGTGAGATGCACCCTGTATCCCCAGTACTCCTCTGGCTTCGCTGGTATCACTCTGAGCGGCCTTACCGAGACGATCCTGAAGGTCGCGCGTCCCTCAACGTCCCCCTCCACCAAGGCGAGCTCGTCGAGACCTATGTCAGCGTAAACCCGTTTGCCTTTCCGGAAGGCAAAGCCCTCGCGGATTTCCCCAACCCTAGGCTTGCCCTTGAGCTTGTGGTGGGGTGTCCTTAGTGGCGGGATAACGCCGACGTACCTGAGCTCGGGCATCAGCGGAAACAGCCTCTTCCTGAGGTACTGGGGCGTTTCCGCGTACTCCAAGATCGTTTTGATGAACCTTCCGTCCCTGCCGCCCGCCCTGTATATCCAGATGTGCTCGACGCCGAATATCGCGCAGCTCCTGGCTATCTGTCCAACCTTGTACGTCCTGATTTTTGGGTCGTCGGTTTCCTCGAGGAGCGAATCGGGAATGAAGACGTGCCAGGCCATTTTTCCGTCATCCTTCGCTGTGCTAACTTCAACGCTGAAGTGGGGTCTATGGAGACTATTTAAAAGGCTTTCGAACCCTTCCACCCTTTTTTGGTGTTGATGGTGTGAAACTTTTTTGCAAAGCAGACTTCACGTTGCGAAGAGCCACAGGCTTTTGGCGGAATTTACAGAAGCAACCGTTGTCCCAACAGCTCCCCTGCCAGGAAGATGTTTCAAGCTTATAATATAGGCAAAAACGTGTAAAATCAACTTGCACCCCCGCAAGCTACTTGTAGGGGTGCAAGTTAGAGCCGCTCCACCTCCCTCAGCCTCTCGAACTTGCCGGCCCTTATCATTTCAAGGGCGAAGGCGTATAGGCCCATCTCAAAGACCCTCCCCTGGGTCAGCCCGCCGGAGGAGAGCTCGGCTATCTTCGCCGAGAGCTTTTCGATGGCCTTGGTCTTGGCATCATCGGAAAAGCCCGCAAACTCAAGGCCATTGAGGATGGAGAGAACTTCGAGCTTGGCTTTGGAGAGATCAATCGGCGAGGTTTTTGTCTGTGAGCGGATTTTCTCCTGCACGGGTTCTGGTGCTTTGAGATCCTCTTTCAGCTTTTCAGCCAACGCTTCCACTGCGTTGTATATTTCGGGATTCAGCGGTTTGATGTCTCTTTCTAAATCTGGCAGGTCTGGGATTTGCATGATCTTGTCATAGAACGATGGATCTTCAGGGTACGCGTCGGCGATCCTTTTAATGTATGGGATGTACTCCTTTATCATTTTCTTTACATCCTCTCTGGTAACGTTTGTCCCAGATGATATGGCAATCTTTGCCGCGATAGAGTTCAAAATATCCTCGGAGTTTATGATGTCGTCGAGTGTAAGGGGCTTTTTTCCTCGCTTCCTCAGTTTCTTTTCCCGGTATTTTTTGTCGAATTTAAGATCTAGGTCTTCTTTCATGCTTAACAATCGCATGTCGACGGGGATCGCACTTTCGACTTTTGCAGTGCTGCCAAATTTTTTCCTCGCTATTGAGGTTACGATGTCTAAAAACATCAGAATTTTTGCCAGTTCCACGTCGTTTTTTGCAACCACGTATATAGGCTCTCCTTTGTACCGGTCACTTATGAGTCCTTGCAGTTCCAGAGGGATCCCTTGCTTTCCGAGGTGGATGTCTATCGTTGTAGCTAGGTATGTGTGTACGATTTTCGGATTCTTTTTTATCTTTTTCTCATGCGCGATCCACAGCACCGGCATTATCGAAAACAGGAGCGCCTGCAGGTGCACCACATCAAAGGGGAGCTGATGAACTGTCAGCAGCATAACCCACCACCCCTCAATCCTCACCTCTGGAAGAGATAAGCCTTTCGAAGTCCCTTAAGTCCCAGGCGAGGTAACCGTTTTCCCTGAGTTTCTCCTTTCCCTCAACCGCCTTCGCCACCAGCCCGTAGCTCTTCTCCCAGTCATCAAGACCCACCAGCTCAGCCTTTCTTTCAAGGTCCTTCAAAATACCCCGCGCTTCCCTCTTCCCCAGGCTTTTCCACTTCACCTCTACGAAGAGGGCTCTTTTCTCCCTCTCGTTCATGGCGAGCAGGTCAATCTCCTCGTTCTTACGCCACCAGCGGCCTATTTTGGTGAAGCGGAAGGGCAGGTTTCCGGACTTGTTCAGCTGTATGAGGAACTGCTTGGAGACCTCCTCAAAGGCCCTCCCCACGTAGGTGTTGAAAGCCCCCCAGTCCATCTCAAACGTCCCAATCTCTATCCGCCCCCTGTTGGGCTTCACGAAGCGGAACCAGAATTCAAAAAAGCGGTCGTTAATGTAATAGCGCGCCTTCCTGCTCCTCTCGGATTCCGTGACGGGAACCTCGCGCCTCACGAGTTCGAGAGAGGTTAGGGTTCTGAGGTACTTCGGCATGTCCTTCGCCTCGATTCCCGCGAAGTTCGCAATCTCGCTGACCCTGTGCTTTCCGAGAGCAATCGCTTCGAGAATGAGGTAGTAGCGGTGGACGTCGCCGAGTTCCTCCCTCAAAATGAACTCGGGCTCCTCGTAGAGTATCGAGGTCGGCGAGAACGCCACCTTCCGGAGTTCCTCCTCGAAGTTCTTCCCCTCAAAGAGCCTGAAGTACATGGGCACGCCACCGGTGACCGAGTATATCCTCACGACGGTTTCGATGGGCGCGTTTTTGAAGTACTCTCGAACGTGGAAGAAGTTCAAAGGTTTAAGCTTTAGCTGTGCCGTCCTCCTTCCGTAGAGGGGGTTGCCGTAGTCCATGAGCCCCTCCATGAGGCCGATTATCGAGCCGCTCAGGATCAGGAAGAAGCGGTCGTCGAGGATTTCGTCTATCACGTGCTGGAAAACGGCGGGAGTGTTCTTATCGGCAAGCAGAAGGTAGGAAAACTCGTCTATAACGACCACCAACCTTTCCGGGGCCCTAAGCTTTATCAGCTCAAAGGCCTCACGAAAGTCCCTCACCTCCAGCCCGGGAAGTCCAAGAATCCCTGCCGCCTCCGAGTAAAACCGTCTCGCGTTCGACTCCAGTCCGTCCCTGTCGGCCAGGAAATAGAGGACGTTTTTCCCCCGAATGAATCTCTTCACGAGTTCCGTCTTCCCAACCCGTCTGCGCCCGTAGAGAATCAGAACCTCTTTTTTGCCGGAGGAGTGGAGCGACTCAAGGAATGCCAGCTCACCCTTTCGATTGACAAACATTATCTTCACCATGATAATCTTGCGCAGGATAATAATTTAAGCCTTTCGGCCTCAATCCACAAACGCCAGCCCGTTCCACAGCTCCCTCATCTCCCGCGTGGCGTCGGGATAGACGCGCTTGAAGGTTATCCTCCAGTAGCCGTTCTTCAGATCCTCGATGTCCTCGATGTGTATCTTGACCCCAAGCCTCTCGAAGTGGGTCACCATCTTATGTGCGGTGCTGATGCTCTTCACCCGCACCGTGAAGACCTCCTCGACCTCGCCGCCGCTGGCAACCTCGTGGATGCTCTCAACGAAGGGCCTCAAAAGGGCCTTTCCAAGGGCCCTGGCGTACTCGTCGAACTCCTCGCCCTTCACCTTCCTCTCGGCCAGGTAAAAGGCGAGGCGTTTAATCCTCCCCATGAAGTAACCATGAGGAAGGTCAAAGAATATGTGGGAGCCTATCCTGATGTCGTTGATGTTGGCGTAGGGGGTGACGTATTTCGCGATTCTCCTCATATCCGGCGTCTTCATGACGATGCCCTCTCTCCTCTCGCGGCTGAGTCTCTCGATTAGCTCGTACAGCTCGTCGATTTTCGAGCGGTCGTAGACGCCGAAGGTCTCAACGTGCTCGATGCCGTACTCCTCCGCCAACTTGAGCCTCTCCTCCACTGGAAGGCTCCGCCCCGTTCCCTTCTCCTGGATGTCGAAGAGGAAGAACTGGATGTCCTCCTTAATGTATGGGGGTCCCTCGACAATGTACGGACTCTCCGGTCCGGCCATCTCTCCTACCAAGACGAGGTTCGGGTAGTCCCTGAAGAACTCCTCGTTCACGAAGTCGGGAATCCTCTCCGTCGTGAACGGACAGACGAAGCCGCCCCTCGTGAGGGCAAGAATCTTATCCCGCACCTTCACGACGCGCACGTTGTAGCCGTCCACCTTCTCCTCGACGTAGAAAGGCCTGCCCTTGAAGACCCGCCTTATCCCGTTCTCCAGCTGAACGATGCGCTTTATGTGAGGGAAGCCCAGAACAACATCGCCGTTCTCAAAGACCACCGTCCCGCGCCGGAAGCCTTTGGCGGAGTCACGGAAGCGAACGTACCTCACACCGGCGAACTCATCCTCCACAATGCCCCCCTTGCCCTCGAGAACCGACAGGCGCTCCTCAGGAACGCCGAGCTTGAGGAGCATGGCCTTGAAACCTGAGCTTACCATAATCCCACCAGTCTAAGTTGGACTGCATCGTTAATAATTATTATGAATATACGCTGAGACCACGAAGAAGGATGCGAGAAAAGGATAAGGTAAAGCGCTTCAGCGCTACGCTTTAGCGCTTCATGGTCGAGAGAACCTTGGTGGTGATGTCGTTGCCTTCCCTGTCGTATATCCTGTAGTACGCCGAGTAGGGCAACTTCATCTTGGCCCTGTGCATGGCACCGAGGGCGAACTTGAGGTGGTTCTCGTTCACCCAGACGGTGAGTATCTTCTGGTCCTTCTTGACACGGGCGGCAAGGCCAATCGGCTTTCCGAAGGGCCTGCGCATACCGTTTCCGTAACGGTCGGCCTTCCTTCCGGTAGCCATCGGGTTCTCGCGGAGAACCTGGAAGGGGTAGACCCTTATCTTGAAGTGATAGTTGCTCCTTCCGACGTTCTTCTGGAGGTATCTGTTAACCTGTATACGGATGGCCTCAAGGGCGTTCTGCCTTATCTGCATGGCCTGCTCGGCGTGAAGGCTCACCTCATACTCGAACTCGGCCGAAAGGTTGCCCATGTCGAATATCGTTATCTTCGGACCGGGCGCACCGCGTATGTATTCCCTCCTCGTGTAAGCGGGCTTGTCAACGTCCCTATCAATCTTGGCTGGTCTCAGTCCCATTATCTCACCTCCAAATGAGCGTAAGCTAAGCCTAAACTTAGCTTGACCTCGCTTTTATAAAAGTTTTGGAGGGCCTTGGCCCTAATCACCCCTCCTCTTAAGCCGGATTCCTTGCCACAAAAGTGCGACGGAAACGGGAGAGAACACGAGCAGGGCGAGGTTGAGCGTCACCAAGCCGTGAAGCTCGCCGAGGGAGTATGCAACCCCAAATAGCATGCCGCCTATGAAGGTTGAGAGGTTCTGAACCGCGTTTACCCCCCCTATCGCGAGGGAGGAGCGGTGGTAGCTTGCCAAAACCTTCCTAGATATCGGCCTGAAGCTCTGGAAGGCAAAGAGGGCAAGGAATATGCCGAGGAAGACCGTTGGAGCGGTCTTTATCGCCGCCAGCAGTGGCGAGAGCGCTGCCATGAGTGACGTGAGCAACACCATCCGCCGCTCGCTCCTCACGTCAGCTATCCAGGATGCGAAGTAGCTCAGCATGGCTGCAAGAAACCCCGCCCAGCCGATTAGCGTGGCCGTCCTTGCCTTCTCCAACCCCAGGGCCTCAGAGACGTAGACATATGTTATCTCGCCGGAGGTGAAGGCCACTATGACCGCCATCAGCGATGCGATTATCAAAATCCTCCTCGGATCGAGGCTCGGCCTCTCTCCATCGGGAGTTTTCTTTCTCCTCGGCGTTATCAGCCCGTAGAGGAGGACGTAGCTGGCCACCATTATCAGGCCCGTGAGGACAAAGAAGGCCGAGGAAATCCACATCTGGCCCCCAAGCCCCAGGTCTATGGTGTAGGCGTAGACGTAGTTCCCGAGGAGGGAGGCTATGCTCCCGAAGAAGAAATAGACCGCCGTCACCCTCGCCCTTATCTCCTTGGGCGTGGCAACGGCTATGACGAACTGCGCCATCGGCCAGCTCAGACCGTTGAGGAAGCCGTTAAGGAGCTTTATTCCGGCGACCTGAACCCACGTTGAGGTGAGGGGATAGAGCTGAACGGCTATTGCGTTCCCCATCATTGCCATCGCGCCGAGATAGACGAGCTTTTTTCCCCTTTCGAGCATCAATCCTCCGAAAACCGAGGAAAGGGCCCTCGCAAGCACAAATGACATCGAGACGATTGAAACAGACAGCATCGAAGCTTGGAGTATGTCGCGCGTGTAGAAGGCTATCGCGGGAGTAGCGAGACGGAAGGCTATCGTCCCGGTGAACGCCGAGATTATAAGGAGGACTATTCCGGCGAGGCGTCTCCGTTCCATCAGACCACCTTCTAAGCGCTAGGGCGTAGCTTTTAAAAGTGTTGACCATGCCGAAGATTTTTCAGCCATCGGCGAGATAAATGAGCGGAGCTTCAACCGATGGGTGCCCGCCGCCAGCGAACCCTTTTTATATTTAGCCTCCAAACTCCCGCCGAGGTGATGCTGATGGAACTCAGGTTCGAAATGGAGTATGAAGAAGCCTACAGGGAGGTTTATGAGCTCGTCAAGCCTAAGTACAAGCTCTTTACCGCCGGCCCCGTCGCATGTTTCCCCGAGGTTCTCGCGATAATGAGCGTTCAGATGTTCAGCCACCGCTCGGCCGAGGCGAAGGAGGTTCACGTTGACACTCTCAACAGACTCAAAGCATTTCTCGAAGCCGATAAGGGCGAGATAATTCTCTTCCCCAGCTCCGGAACCGGCTTCATGGAGGCGGCTGTAAGGAACACCGTTCCGCGCGGCGGCAAGGTTCTCGTTACAACCGTGGGAGCCTTTGGAAACAGGTTTGCAGACGTTGTCGAGGCCAACGGCAGGAAAGCCATCCTTCTCAGGAAGGAACCCGGTTACGCCATCAAGCCGGAGGAGCTCGACGAGGCTCTGAGAAAGAACCCCGACGTCGTTGCGGTAACCATAACCTACAACGAGACCTCAACCGGTGTCCTCAACCCGCTCCCCGAGCTGGCAAAGGTTGTCCACGAGCACGATAAGCTGCTCTTCG
Source organism: Thermococcus sp. ES12 (assembly GCF_012027515.1). Classification (NCBI taxonomy): domain Archaea; kingdom Methanobacteriati; phylum Methanobacteriota; class Thermococci; order Thermococcales; family Thermococcaceae; genus Thermococcus; species Thermococcus sp. ES12. Next base: position 30,130 of record NZ_SNUP01000001.1, on the reverse strand, counting down.
TTGACGCGGTCTCAGCCATGGGCGGTGCCGACATAAAGTTCGACGAGTGGGGCCTCGACATGATATTCGCCAGCTCCCAGAAGGCCTTTGGCGTCCCGCCGGGGCTGGCAGTTGCAGCGGTCAGCGAAAGGGTTTTCGAGATAGCCGAGAAGATGCCCGAGCGCGGCTGGTACTTCGACCTGCCACTCTACAAGAAGTTCAACGAGAAAAAGAAGGGGACACCCTCAACTCCGCCGCTCCCGCAGATATTCGGCCTCAACGTCGTGCTCCGCATTGTTGAAAAGATGGGCGGAAAGAAAGAATGGCTCGACATGTACAGGAAGAGGAGCGAAATGATACGCGAGGGAGTCAAGGAGATGGGCCTCGGAATCCTCGCCGAGCCCGGCTACGAAAGCCCGACCATTACAGCAGTGGTGGTGCCGGAGGGGATGAAGGGCGTCGACGTCTACAACGCGATGCGCGAGCGCGGCTTCGAGCTGGCCAAGGGCTACGGAAGCGTGGCCGAGAAGACCTTCCGCATTGGAAATATGGGCTACATGACCTTCGAGGACATCGAGGAAATGCTCGCCAACCTCCGCGAGGTCATAGAAAAGCTTAAGGGCTAAGCCCCTTTCCCTTTATTCCAGTGAGGGGCATGATATCGAAGAAGTGGATAACCGCATGGCTCATCCTGAACTTCCTCATCTTCTGGTTCGTCGGCTTAGCTTCGAGCGGCTACTCCATGGAGGGCTACCTGCCCGGAGAGAGCGACAAGGTTGACCAGTACACCCCCGTTGTCTACACCGCCCCGGACGATAAGCCCGTTGGAATCCTCTACATGGTGGACTACGACGGCGTCATCTACTATTACATCGTCTGGGAGGACGAGTACTTCAGCAACTCGCTCATAGACAAGCTCTACCGCTTCTTCCGCGGTCTCGTTTACGGTGGGGCGACGCAGGACATAGAGGTAGTACAGGTGAATCCGAACAACGGAACCTTCTACTTCCAGACCTACGGGCACACCAACGTCAACGGACAGCTCCTCGATAACGGCAGCTGCCTCTGGATTGAGGAGAACACGGTCGTCCCCGACTGCGCCGTCAACGGGACGCACGTGAAGGTCTACGTGGTTACCTGGAACCACATGCTATCCCTTCTGCCGGAGAACGGGACGGAGAGGGTCGTGCTCCCCATGAGGCACATGACTCCGGACGACTACGTTGCCCTCGGAATGTTCAGAAGAACCCAGTATTCGATGGCCGGCATAACCTTCGACTCCCTCTTCCTGGCCATAGTGGCGACCCTGGCATTCAACGGGGTGATGTTCGCAGCCTGGAGGAAGGGCTACTTTACAAGAGAACCGCAGAGGAAGGTCAGAAACGAAATCCATGACGGCTGGAGAAAGGTAAAGGAGTGGCTGAAAGGACGCTCTAAATAACGGGCCTGAGCTCCCCGTTCTTTACCTCATAGATGCGGTTTATGCTCTTTCTGCCTGTCCTGAAGTCCCTCTTGAGCTCGACGACTATGTCGAACTTGTCAAAGGTCTCACCGCTTATCCTGAGCCAGTGCTTAACCTCGCCCTTTATGTCGTCGGTCAGCGCGAGGGAGGTCACTATGAATGCGTAGTCGTCTATAAGCTCGCGGAATATCCTCGCGACATCTACCGTGTGGAGGGTGTCTATGACCACGTAGTCCGGGTTCAGTGCCTTGATTTTTGAGATGACCTCAGAGGTGCGCCTCTCCAGGGGCCGGCTGTCGAACTTGGTATCCACCACAACGATGTTCGGCTTGAAGGGCTTGAACTCCCCGTAGGCGGTTATAACGGCCACCTTCCAGTCGCCGGGTATGAAGTGCATCAGCGCCTCAACCAGCTTGGTCTTTCCGGAGCGGCTGGAACCGACTATCAAAATGTCCTTCCTGTTCAGGATTGCCTCTCTGAGAACCTCAAGCTGCTCTTGGGTGGCAGCCCCGTACCTGGTAAGGTCTTCCGGCGTGAATATGTATATTCCCATACATTACCACCGTATAGGGTTCTCAGCGGGCGTTATAACGCTATCGCCGCAGGGCTTTGATGAACGTCAAACAAAGCTCAATATGTTGTCATATATCCAAAAATCACTGGAATTAAATGTCATACTTTGCCCAAAATCCAAAATTTTTTGCACAAAGGCCATAAAGGAGAAAGTCAGTGACAAAAATTAGGTGGTAAACATGAACGCTCTCCAAATTGTGACCAGAAAAATTGAACCAGTTATGGAAGTTCAGACGAGAGTTATTGACTATATGACAAGATACATGGTGAGCCAGGGCTTCAAGTGGCTCCTTCCGGTCATGCTCAGCTCCATAACCGATCCCCTCTGGCCGGATCCAGCGGCGGAAGAGGCTCTGAAGCCGCCTGAAGTCGAGGTTTACGGTTCCAGACTGAGGCTGACCCACAGCATGATACTCCACAAGCAGATGGCAGTTGCGATGGGCATCGATAGGCTCTTCATCCTCTCGCCCAACATCAGGCTCGAAGGTCGCTCGGCAGACGACGGCAGGCACGCCTACGAGTTCACCCAGCTGGACTTTGAGATGGCCGGCGCGAGCATGGACGACGTTATGGGCCTAATAGAGGGGCTTATAAGCGGATTGTTCAAGGAGGCCAGGGGCTGGGGGCTCGAAAGGGAGGTGCCCAGGGTTAAGCCGCCCTTCAAGCGCTTCACGCTGGAGGAGATAAAGGCGGAGTTCGGAGATGAGGACGAGGCCAGCAGGGTTATGAAAGAACCCTTCTGGGTCACGGACATCGAGAGGGAGTTCTACGACAGGGAGGACCCGGAAAGACCCGGCCACTTCAGGAACTACGACCTCTACCTGCCGGAGGGCTACGGTGAAGTTTCGAGCGGCGGCGAGAGGGAGTGGGAGTACGAGGTCATCGTCAGGAAGATGAGGAAAGCCGGCATAAGCCTCGAGGCCTTCAGGCCCTATCTGGAGGTGGCTAAAGCCGGCCTGCTGAGGCCGAGCGCCGGAGCTGGTATAGGAGTTGAAAGGCTCGTCCGCTACATGGTGGGGGCGAAACACATAGCCGAGGTTCAGCCGTTCCCGAGGATTCCGGGCGTTCCGGCGGTGATCTGAGCTTTCAGGTTTTCATCTCAAAACCCATTTAAACCCTCCTTCATATATTTCTCCGGGGATTTTCATGAGAAGGAGCCTGTTTCCCGCTTTAAAAAAGTTTAAAGCCTACCTGAACACCGCGAGCCTCGGTCTCATGCCCTCAACGGCCCTTCTTGAGACGACAAAGCTCCTCAACGATGTTATCGAGTTCAACGGCGAGGTCAACTCCGTCGATTACATGGATGAGCGTGTTCTGAAGCCCCTTCTGGATGAGGCCGCCAGGCTGATGAAGGTCAGCCCCGAAAACGTTGGCCTCTCCATACAGACCACCGAAGGCCTCAGGAGGATTCTCCTTTCTCTAGAGCCGAAGAGGGGCCAGAACATCGTCTCCCTCGACACCGAGTTTCCAACGATACCGGCACTCCTCAAGAGCTACTCCGAACGTTTTAACCTCGAGCTCAGGGTGGTAGAGAACAGGAACGGGGTTCACTGCATCGAGGACATCGAGAGAGCGATAGACGAAGGCACCTTTGCAGTGGTTCTGAGCAGCGTCAACTGGGTCACCGGCGGGAGAATCGATCTGCGGGAGCTTTCTGGGGTTGCCCACGAGCACGGGGCCCTGCTTATAGTCGACGCAGTCCAGCACCTCGGTTCCCTGAGGCTCTTCCCCGAGAGGGAGGGCATCGATGCGCTCTCCGCGGGTGGCGAGAAGTGGCTTCTCAGCCCGGACACCGGGGCGGGACTGATATACGTCTCCGATGAGCTTTTGGAGGAGGCAGAGCCGATAGCGGGGCTGCTCAACAGCGAGCCGCCGACGGGTGAATGGGGGAGCTGGTGGGGCCTGCCGGAGAAGGACCCCTGGGGAGAGCTGAAACCCGCCAGAGGGGCAAAGAGGCTTGACTTCGGCGGAGGGCCGCCCTATCTCGTGGCAGGGGCTTTCCTCGCGTCGCTGAGGCTGATAAACGAGATAGGCATCGAGGAGATAGAGCGCCACAACATCAGACTGGCGGGCAGGATAAGGGACGAAGCCCTGAGTGCCGGTCTTGAGGTTCTCGCGGAAGGCTCCCCGATAGTCACAATAAAAACAGGGCTGAGCTACGAGGAGGAGGAAAGACTGTATCAGAAGCTCGCCGCGGAGGGGATTTCAGTCAGCCACCGCGGCGTTCTCGGCCACTACGGGATAAGGGCCTCGCCGCACCTCTACAACGGAAGAGAGGACGTCGAGATGTTCCTTGAGGCGCTGTTCGAGGGGCTCGGAAGCGGCCAAAGCTGAGCTCAGAGGTCATCGACCTCCCTCAGCCTTTCGAAGTTTTCCCTCTTTACTGCCTCAAGCGCGAAGGCGTAGAGACCGATGGCCTGGAGGCTGTCTGGAGTGAGCTCTTTCTTCGAGAGCTCGGCTATCTTTGCCGAGAGTTTCTCCACCGCCCTGGCCTTTGCCTCCTCTGAAAAGCCCGCGAACTCAAGGCCGTTGAGGACGGAGAGGACTTCGAGCTTGGCTTTGGAGAGGTCTGGAGAAGCCAACGCGTGCCCGGTTTTTGCCCCGGCTTTCGGGGGCTCAGCCTCCATCTTCTTTCCGCCGATCTCCGCCAGGAACTGCCGGAATTCTTCAAGTTCTGGCTCGATGTCGATGCCTGCGTTTCGGAGGACAACGAATGGGTCGTCAGTATCTTTGTGTAGCGCCCTTCCTACGATTCGTACCCGCTCCTCTGTGATCTCCGGCAGAAGCTTGTCTACGATCTTGAAAGTTTTGAGCAATGCTTCCTCCATGACTTTTGCGGTTTTTTCTTCATCCGTAGTTAAGCCGTGCTTCATTGCCTGGTATGCCAGTGCTTTTGCTATTTCCTGGTACTCCCTTTTCATGGCCTCGTAGTCCTTTTGCTGGGCGTATAGGGCGCTCATAATTTTTTCCACAGCCCACCCTGGAGTGTCGTTGTGCACTCCTGTGTGGTGTGCCAGCGCAAGCGCCAAGAACGCGTGGATTATCGGATAGTGGGTGGCAAGAATTTCACGCTCTACGGGAATATCATACTCGACGTATTTTTTCATATACCATGCCTCTCTGATCACGTCTGGCTTTTCAAGCACTCCATCGTGTTTGAGTATCTTTTTTATGCGATTTTCATCTCCGTCTGGGTCCGCACGCGCCAGTATTCTGTACAGTCCCTTTCCGTTGTCCATCACTAATATTGTGACAGCACTTCTGAGCCGCTCTGTTTTTTCATCTACCTTTCTCTCTTCTTTCTTCTTCCCGAAGATGAACATCCCGGTCAAAGCGAGAAGCGTCAAGGACATCACCCCTCAATCCTCACCTCTGGAAGAGATAAGCCTTTCGAAATCCCCCAAATCCCAGACGAGGTAGCCCTCTTCCCTCAGCTTCTCTTTGTCTTTAATCCTCCTCGCCACCAGCCCGTAGCTCTTCTTCCACCCTTCAAGCCCGACCAGCTCAGCCTTCCGCTCCAGGTCTTTGAGAACTCCACGTGCTTCCCTCTCCTCCAGGCTTTTCCACTTCACCTCGACGAACAACGCCTTTCTCTCCCTCTCGTTCAGAGCGAGCAGGTCAATCTCCTCGTTCTTACGCCACCACCTTCCAACCTTGGTGAACCTGAACGGCAGCTTCCCAGCCCTGTTCATCTCCAGGAGGAATTCCCTGGCGATGCCCTCGAAGGTGAAGCCGAGGTAGCGGTTGAAGCTCCGCTCGAAATGTTCAACGGCAACATCCGGAATGCCGAGCTCGATTTCCTCCTTGAATGGGTGGACGAAGGTGTAGTAGAAGGCAAAGTAGTTGTCCTTTATGAAGTAGCGGGAGTTCCTCCGCCTCTTCTTTGCCGTGGCCGTGACCGGCAGTTCCCTCCCAACGATGCCGAGGTTCATCAGTATGCTCAGGTAGCGGGTCAGCTTCGAGCCGTCAATTTCCGTCGCGGTCTTCAGCTCGTTGAAGGAGCGGTAGCCGTAGCTTATTGCCTCAAGTATCGTGTTGTAGGTGCTCAAATCCCTGAGCTCGTAGCGGAGCAGGTACTCAGCTTCCTCGTAGAGAAAACCCCTGCCAAAAAACTCTCTCCGTACGTTCTCTTCAGGCGGAAGCGAGGGGTCGAGGCGGAGGAGGTACTCCGGAACACCGCCCACCGCGCCGTAAACCTTGACGTCATCTTCGAGGCTGTAACCCGGGAAGAACTCCCCCACGTGGCGGAACTTTAAGGGCTGAACCTTCAGGGAGAGCGTTCTCCTGCCGTAGATCGGGCTCCCGTAGGAGGTCAGCTCCTCCATCATTGAGACGCTTGAACCGCAGAGGACAAGGCTGCCCTTTCCCCAGAAGTCCCAGTACTCCTGCAGGACGCCGAGGATTCTCGGGTGATTCCTGACCAGCACCTGAAACTCGTCGAATATCACCACGACCCCCTCGGGAAGCCGCTCAAAAAACTCCTCGAAGGAGCTGACCGGGCGTCTGAGAAGAGAATCATCCCCCGTCAGCGAGAAGAGCTTTGCGTTGAGGGACTTTAAGGTTTCCCTTGGCTCTTCCTCCTTGCACAGGTGGTAGAGGGTTTCGAAGCCCTTCGAGGCCTCGATGAGAAGCCGCGTCTTCCCGACTCGCCTCCTTCCGTAGACCACAACGAGGGCACCCCTTTCAAATGCCCTCCTCAGGGTCGCGATTTCCTCCTCCCTGTCAACGAACTTTTGCGTAATCATGATTATATAATCGTCATTATGCTATTTAAAAACTTCGGAGAGCATTTCCAACTTCCAGACGGGTTCCAGATGACCAAGCCAGGACATACCTATCCCGGAAAGGTCTGGAAGAAAGTGGAGGGGTAAAGACAAAAATCACTCAAAAAGCCCCAGCGGCGAGTAACCTTCCCTCGCACTCTCCATTTTCAGCTCCATTCCGAGGGCGTTGACTACCGTTCCGCTCTTCTCCGCCCACACTCCGGCCGGAATCACGAGGACATCTCCAGGTAGCTCCTTCGCCGGCCTGCCCACGACCACGTAGGCTTCGCTCTCCGGGATTCCCCCGATGCCCGCCTTGATGATTCCGGCGGCGTTGACGCCCTCGTGCAGGATAAGCGTTGGCACTTCGAGCGGCTCCGCTGGGCCCTCCAAAACGGCCACATCGTATTCCTCCTCGACGATTTCCTTGCCCTTCAGCAGTATCTTGAGGAGCGGGAACTTCTCCGGGCTGGCCTTCAGGAGAACCCTCTTGGCGTTTCTGATGTCCTCCAGCGTAGCCGTCGAGGAGCCTCCGTTCACCGTTGAGCCCACTGGAATACCCTTCCTTCCGGCAAACTCCTTCAGGAAGGCAATCTCCTCGTTGGTTAAGTCGGGAGTCAGGATCAAGGCGTAGCTCCCCTCAGCTATGAAGCGCTTTGCCTCCTCCCAGCTTACTGGCTTTCCGTTGAGGAGCGGCCCGGCAAGGTCTTCGGCCCAGGGCCTGTCAAACCTGCAGTGGTCGCAGATATGCCTGTTCCATGAATCCTCCCTGCTCGATGCCCTGACGAGCATGCCGTCGTAAACCTCCACGTTCATCTCGCAGGCGAAAGAGCAGCCGTTGCAGATGGTCTTTACCGGCTTCGTCTTCCACGGGCCGGGCTTGACGAAGGGGAGCTTCTCGGTTATAGCCCCCACCGGACAGACGTCTATCATTTCCCCGATGAACCTGCCCTCCATGTTTCCAAGGCTCTCTCCAAGTGGAGGCCCGATTCTCGTGGCAAAGCCCCTGAACAGGTAGTCAAGGACGCCCTCTCCAGCGACCTCATGGGTGAAGTTGACGCACTGGCCGCAGAGGACGCACTTGTTGTTGTCGAGCGTCACCCACGGATGGCTCTCGTCTATTTCGAACTTGTTCCCCTCGCCCTCGAAGGCGTGCTGTTCGGCACCGTAGAGCGTTGCGTACTCCCTCAGCTTGCAGCGGAAGACCTCCATACAGCCGCAGCTCATACAGCGCTGGGCTTCCTTCAGAACCTCCTCCTCACTCAAGGCCGGCTCGACCTCCTCGAAGGTCTTCTTCCTCCTTTCCGGTTCGAGGAGCTTGACCTTGGCCCTAGGCAGCCTCTCCACACCCTCGTAGTCCTTCTCGGTGACCCTCTTCCAGTGGTTGTAGGGCCTGAGGTCAAAGAGAACCCTATACAGGTCGTCGTCGCCGAGAACCTCCTCTATGTACTTCTCCGGCTCGGTGAGGACTGCTTTTGCCTTATCGAGCTTGCCCTTGAGGTAGAGGTCTATCATTATCGCGGCCCTTCTTCCCGTCGCGATGCTCTCGATGACGGTTGAGGGCCCGAGGACGAGGTCACCGCCCGCGAAAACGCCGGGGATGCTCGTCTGGAGGGTTACCTCATCAACGAGAGCCTTCCCGCGCTTCGCCTCTATGCCGAGGCTCTTGAGGAACTCCTCGTCACAGTACTGGCCTATCGCGAGGATCACGTTGTCGGCCTTAACGCGGAACTCCGAACCCTCTATCGGTATCGGCCTCCTCCTTCCGCTCGAATCCGGCTCACCGAGGCGCATCTTCACCAGCTCGACTCCCTCGACTCTGCCGTCTCCAAGGATTCTGACTGGGTTGGTGAGGAACATGAACTCAACGCCTTCCTCCATGGCCTCCTCAACTTCCCTCTCGTTGGCGGGCATCTCGGCCTTTGAGCGGCGGTAAACGACGGTAACCTTTGCACCGAGCCTTAAAGCCGTCCTCGCCACGTCCATCGCAGTGTTTCCGCCGCCGACAACTATGACGCGCTCGCCGAGCTCAACCTTTTCGCCGGTGTTAACCTTCCGGAGGAACTCTATGCCGTGCATAACTCCCTCAAGCTCCTCGCCCGGAATTCCCATCCTTCTGCTTCTCCAGGCGCCGACGCCGAGGAAGACGGCATCATAGCTCTCGCGGAGCTCTTCGAGTGTAACGTCCCTTCCGAGGGCGGTGTTGGTCTTCACCTCTATTCCGGTGTTTATAACCGTCGCGATGTCCCTGTCGAGGACTTCTCTTGGAAGCCTGTAGGGCGGAATCCCGTAGCGCATCATTCCGCCGAGCTCGGGCATGGCCTCGATTATCGTAACCTCGTGCCCCATGGTCCTGAGGTAATAGGCGCAGGCAAGGCCAGCTGGCCCCCCGCCGACGACGGCTATCCTCTTCCCTGTCGAGGGCGGTATCTCAGGCATCCACGGGCCGTGCTCGAGGTCGTAGTCAGCGGCAAAACGTTTGAGCTGCCTTATCGCCAGGGGTTCATCCACGAGGTTCCTCCTGCAGGCGTCCTCACAGAAGGCCGGGCAGACCCTTCCGAGGACCGCCGGAAGGATGTACTTCTCCTTCATCAGCTTAACAGCCTCGTGGTATTTGCCCATCGCTATGAGCGCCAGGTAGCCCTGAACATCGCTGTGCGCCGGACAGCCGTCCTGACATGGGCCGATGCAGTCGCCGTAGTGGTCCGAGAGGATGAGCTCCAGCGCGGTCTTTCTCATTGAAACGACTTCATCGCTGAGGGTCTCTATCTTCAGCCCTTCCATTGGTTTGAGCGTGCACGAGGTTGTCACTCCTCTGGGCGTTGAAACGAGACAGAGCCTGCACGAGCCGTAAGGGTCGAGCTCGTTCGTGTAGCAGAAGCCCGGGATGTGCTCCCCGATTTCACGCAGGAAGTCTATGAGCGGCTTTCCCTCGGGAGCTTCAAGCTCTTTACCGTTGACTATGATTTTGACCATCTCACTCACCCCCCGCATCGACTATCTCGATGGCGTTGAACCGGCACACCTCGTAGCAGGTCCCGCACTTGATGCACTCGTCCTGGTTGATGACGTGGGGCTTGAGCCTCTCGCCGCTTATCGCCTTCACCGGGCAGAAGATCGCACATGCCGTACAGCCGGTGCACCTGTCGGCGATGATGACGTACCTTATGAGCGGCTTGCAGACCTTGGCCGGGCAGCGGCCCTCGATGTGGGCCATGTACTCATCCCTGAAGTAGCGGAGCGTTGTTAGAACTGGATTTGGTGCCGTCTGGCCGAGGCCGCAGAGCGAACCCGCTTTGACATGGTAGGCGAGCCTTTCGAGCTTCTCAAGGTCTTCCCCGGTGGCCTTGCCCTGGGTGAACTTGTCCAGAATCTCCCACATCCTTTTGGTACCCAAACGGCAGAAGGTGCACTTCCCGCAGGACTCTTTCACGGTAAAGTCCAGGAAGAACTTGGCGACATCGACCATACAGGTGTCCTCGTCCATGACGACCATTCCGCCGCTTCCCATTATTGCACCAGTTGCGTTGACGCTCTCGTAATCAACGGGAGTGTCAAAGAGGTACTCCGGGATACAGCCACCTGAAGGACCGCCGAGCTGGACGGCCTTTATTCTTTTACCGGTCTTCGTCCCGCCGCCGATATCGTAGAGTATCTCCCTCAGGGTCATGCCCATCGGAACCTCGACGTTTCCGCCGTGCTTTATCTTGCCTGAGAGGGCGAAGACCTTCGTTCCTTTGCTCTTCTCCGTTCCGATTGAGGCGTAGGCCTCCCAGCCGTGCTTTATTATCCACGGCACGTTTGCCCACGTCTCGACGTTGTTGATGTTCGTGGGCTTGCCCCAGAGACCTTTTTGAGCCGGGTAAGGAGGCCTCGGCCTCGGCATTCCGCGCTTGCCCTCTATGGAGGCTATCAGAGCGGTTTCCTCACCGCAGACAAAGGCCCCGGCACCTTCCTTGATGACGATGTCGAAGGAGAACCCCGAGCCAAGGATGTTCTCGCCGAGGAATCCCCTCTCGCGCGCCTGCTTCAGCGCTATCTTCAGCCTCCTTATCGCGAGCGGGTACTCGGCGCGGACGTAGATGAACCCCTTCGTCGCTCCGATCGCGTAGGCTCCGATTATCATGCCCTCTATTACCCTGTGCGGATCGCCCTCAAGGACGTTCCTGTCCATGAAAGCTCCAGGATCACCTTCGTCGGCGTTGCAGACGATGTACTTGACGTCGCCCTTAGCTTCCCTCGCGAACTTCCACTTCAGCCCCGTCGGGAAGCCCGCTCCGCCCCTTCCCCTCAGGCCGGACTTCATGATTACGTCGATGATCTCCTCGGGCTCCATCTTGAGGGCCTTTTTGAGGGCCTCGTAGCCGCCAGCAGCTATGTACTCATCGATGTTCTCGGGGTCAATGTATCCCGAATTCTCAAGCACTATCTTCTTCTGCTTGGCGAAATAGCCGTCAACGTCCCACGTCTTTCTTTCCCCGTTCTCCCACCAGTCGCGCTTAACCACCCACTCATCTATGGGTTTCCCATTAATGACGTGCTCCTCTATGATCCTCGGAACCTTCTTCGGGTCAACGTGGCCGTAGGTGATTATTTCGTCCTCGGTGATGATGTCCACGAGAGGCTCGCGGTAGCACATGCCAACGCAGCCGACTATCTTGAGCCTGACGTCGAGATTCCTTTTCTCAAGCTCACGTTTTATGGCCTCATAGGTCTCTTTGGCGCCCGCAGCTATACCGCAGGAGTTCATACCAACTGCGATGGCTTTAATCTCAGACATCGAGCTTCTCCTCCTTGAGCTTCCTGACGAGCTTCCGGACCTTGTCCGGTGTCAGCTTGCCGAAGACCTTCTCGTTTATCATTATCACGGGGGCAAGACTGCAGCAGCCGAGACAGGCAACGCGTTCAAGCGTTACAAGGCCGTCCTCGGTCGTCTGACCCTCCTCAATCCCGAGCTCCTCGGTTATGGCCTGCGCTATGTTGACGGCACCGTTGACGTGGCACGCTGTACCGTGGCAGATTTTGATGACGTACTTTCCAAGAGGCTCAAAGCGGAACTGGGCGTAGAAAGTCGCGACCCCGTAGACCCTGCTGAGGGGAATCCCGAGGTAGTTCGCAATCTCTTCAAGGGCCTCCCTGGGAAGGTAGCCAAAGCGCTCCTGGGTTCTCTGGAGAAGAGGGATTAGAGAACTCGGCTCCGGCGGATAAGAGCGCATGTAATCGAACGAAGCTTCCATCTTGCATCACCGCAAGCTTTTCTCGGAAAAGTTTCGACTTTAATGTTTATAAGAGTGCACTAAAGTACAAGTTTGTAACATCTGGTTGGCAACCATTTGTTTGAAAAATTCTTAAATCAATCCTTTACAAACTTAAAATCGTAAGCCCGTTCAAGGCGGTGATGCCCTTGAGATACATAAAACTACCCTCCGAAAACTTTGAGAGGTTCTTCAAGTCACTTGAGGCCTGGGGCAGTGTTTACGCCCCGGTAAAGAGGGGTGGCATCTATTCTTTCCAGAAAGTCCACGACCCGGCAGAGATAGCCCTGGATTACAACAGAACGATGCTCCCACCAAAGAAGTTTTTCTTCAGGCCGAGGGACACCGTACTTCGCATGAAAAACGGCCGCTGGGAAGAAAACCTCGAAGTGGAACCGATGGTTCTCTTCGGACTCCATTCCTGCGACATACACGGCCTCAAGATACTGGACAAGGTCTACCTCGACGAGCCAGCCGACCCCTACTACCGGACCAGGCGTGAGAAAACGGTCATCGTAGGTATCAGCTGCATGCCAGATGAGTACTGCTTCTGCAAGAGCCTCGGAACGCACTTCGCGATGGACGGCTTCGACCTGTTCCTGCACGAGCTTCCCGACGGCTGGTTGGTGAGGATCGGCAGCGTCAGGGGACATGAGATCGCATGGGAAAACGGCGAGCTGTTCGAGGAGGTAACCGACGAAGACCTGGCCAACTTCAAGGAGTTCGAAGAGAAGCGCGCGAAAGCCTTCCAGAAGGAGCTTCCACAGGAGGGCCTCGCCGACATGCTCGATTTGGCATACAACAGCCCGGTGTGGAAAAAGTACGCCGAAATATGTCTCGCCTGCGGCAACTGCAACATGGTCTGTCCGACCTGCCGCTGTTACGAGGTCTGCGACCGCTGGATAGATGCTTACAGCGCGGTGAGGGAGAGGCGCTACGACTCCTGCTTCATGGAGAACCACGGACTCGTTGCGGGCAACTACAACTTCAGGCCCACGCGGTTGGACCGCTTCAGGCACCGCTACTACTGCAAGAGCTACTTTGACCCCTCCTCGGGCTACAACTGCGTCGGCTGCGGCCGCTGCGACGAGTTCTGCCCGGCGAAGATAGAGCATGTTAAGGTTCTTGAGGAGGTTAGGGGGTCGCTGAGATGAGCGAGAATCCGTATCAAACCTATGACGCAAGGATTCTCGAAGTGAAGGACTTAACATCGAGGGAGAAGCTCTTCACCCTGCGCTTCGTTGACTCAAAGATCGAAGACAAGTTCGACTTTAGGCCGGGCCAGTTCGTCATCGTTGACATCCGGGGCTTCGGAGAGTTCCCGATAAGCATCTGCTCCTCACCGACAAGAAAGGGCTACTTCCAGCTCTGCATAAGGAAAGCGGGCAGGATGACCAAGTTCATCCACAGAATGAAAGAGGGCGACGTTGTTGGAATCCGCGGGCCCTACGGCAACGGCTTCCCGATGGAAAAGATGGAGGGCTCGAATCTGATTCTGGTCGCAGGCGGTCTGGGAATGGCTCCCCTCCGCTCGGTGCTCTGGTACGCCATTGATACTGGCAAATACGAGAACGTCTGGCTGCTCTACGGAACCAAGGCCTACGAGGACATACTCTTCCGCGACGAGATAATTCACCTCCTCAAGCACGGTGAGGCCATGAACTGCTCAGTGAAGCTGGCATATGAGGTTGAGAGCCCCTCATGCATCTACCTCGAACAGGGGTTCTCGGACAGGGTCTGCAAGGGTGTCGTCACCGACCTGTTCAGGGGCGAGGAGTTCGACGTGGACAACACGTACGCCCTCATCTGCGGCCCGCCGGTCATGTACAAGTTCGTCATAAGGGAGCTCCTGGACAGGAAGCTCTCACCGGGCAGAATATACATGACACTTGAAAGGCGCATGCGCTGCGGAGTCGGCAAATGCGGCCACTGTGTCGTCGGAACAAGCGTCTCCATGAAGTACATCTGCCAGGACGGCCCGGTCTTCACCTACTGGGACGCTCTCTCCACGAGGGGGTTGATATGATGGACAAGCTTAAGTTGGCAGTTTTCGAGCTTACCGACTGCGGTGGCTGTGCCCTGAACATGCTCTTCCTTTACGAGAGGCTCTTCGACCTCCTTGAGTTCTACGAGATAACCGAGTTCCACATGGCAACCAGTCTGAAGGTGGAAAATCACTACGATGTGGCCCTCGTTACCGGAACCGTCTCCACTCAGCGCGATTTGAACCTGCTCAAGGAGGCGAGAAACCACTCTGATTACCTGATAGCACTCGGAACCTGCGCAACCCACGGTTCGGTTCAGGCCAGCGTTGAGCTGCCAATCAGAGAAAAGCTGAAGGCCGTTTACGGAGATGAAGGCAATCCGATGCGTGCCCTCGATTCAAAGCCGGTGGTGGAGTACGTGGCAGTTGATTTCGCACTCCCCGGCTGTCCTTACGACAAGAACGAGGTCTACCAGGTTCTCCTGGACATCGCCAAGGACGTCGAGCCCGTTAAAAAAGACTATCCCGTCTGCCTCGAGTGCAAGCTCAATGAATACGAGTGCGTGCTGGTGAAGAAGGGCCTTCCGTGCCTCGGCCCGATAACCTATGGCGGCTGCAACGCCGTCTGCGTGCGCTCGGGCCTCGGCTGTATAGGCTGCCGCGGTCCGCTGCCCGGAGAAGTGAACCCTGCGGGCGAATACGAGATACTCAAGGAGCTCGGCTACGATGACAAATACATCATAAGGAAGTTCAAGACCTTCGCGAGGTGGGAGCCATGATAATAGAACTCCACGAGTTTACGAGGGTTGAAGGCAACGGTAAGGCAGAGATTGTCATAGATGACGGGGAGGTAAAGGACGTCAGGCTTAAGATCATCGAAGGGCCGCGCTTTTTTGAGCTTCTAACCCTTGGCAGGCATTACTACGACGTGCCCGATCTCGAAGCGAGGATATGTGCCATCTGCTACCTCTCCCACAGCGTCGCCTCCGTTCTGGGCATAGAAAGGGCCCTCGGCGTGGAGGTTCCGGAGGAGATTCAGCTCATCAGGGAGCTCGGACTCATCGGCGAACTGCTGGAAAGCCACGCGCTGCACCTCTATCTCCTCGTTGCTCCCGACGTGTTTGGCTACCCCGATGCGATACGGATGGCGACCAAACACGGAGAGCTTGTAAAGGAAGGCCTGGCCCTCAAGTCCTTCGGGAACAGGATAAGGGTTATAGTGGGCGGCAGGGAGATACACGGTATAAACGTCAAGCCAGGCGGCTTCGGCAGGTATCCCTCCGTGGAAGAGCTTGAGAGGGTGGAGAAGGAAAGTGAGGCACTCCTCAGGCTGGCCAGGAGGGCGGTAAGGCTCTTCGCCCAGCTGGACCCGTACGGCGCACGGGCGGAACACTTCGTCGCCACCGACGGTTACCTCTGGGGCGAAAAGCTGGTATCAGACGAGGAAGGGGAGTTCCACTACACCGAGCGGATAGAGGAGCGCTCCCTCGTGTACAGCTTCGCAAAGCAGAGCCGCTATAAGGGGGAACCATTTTTCGTTGGCGCCCTCCCAAGACTCCTCCTAAAGTCGGAGATGCTGACTCACACGGCAAAGAGGCTCTTCGAGGAGCACAGAGACAAGCTTGCCACAGGGTACGTGAGCTACAACAACCTCGCCCAGGCGATAGAGCTGGTTTACTCCCTTGAGAGGGCAAAGGAGATAGCCAAGGTTCTTCTGGATAGGGGAATCGAAGGGGAGAACGTCCCTGTTGAAGCCAGGGAGGGTGAGGGAATAGGCTACGTGGAGGCGCCCAGAGGCGTGCTCATCCACCACTACCGCATAGACGGAAACGGAAACATAGCCTACTCCAACATAATAACCCCCACGGCGCTGAACCACGCGATGATGGAGGCCAGCCTGCTGGAGGAGGCAAGAAAGCTGTACGGGGAGGCCGAGGAGAGGGTAATGATTCAGAGGCTCGAGGAGACAGTGAGGGCCTTTGACCCGTGTATCTCCTGCTCGGTTCACCTGGTGAAGCTCTAAGTCGGCGAAGGACTTCATTTTATTTTCCATACATCTCCAATAAACGCCGTTAAACCGAGGATTCTTCCAAAATATTTATATCCCTCCCAAATAACCTTAAAAAGGTGAGAGCAATGGAACAGGAAAAGGTCGCCGAAATAATTGACTCTGTTCTTCCCGGTGAGACGGTTCTGGTAAAGTACACCACATCCTACATTCCAGAGTTCACCCTGAAGTTCTTCATCGAGTACTCAAAGGAGAGGGGCGTCCCCCTGGTTATTGATGATAACTTCGACACTCTTCACGCTATTGCAATCCACGCCAAGACCATGGGACTTTCCCTGGATCTGGACAGCGTCTACGTTCTTAAGACCGGAGGAAAATTTGACGTAGGAAACGTCCTGGCAAAGGTTCCTTTTCACCCGGATCCAAGGGTCTACCTCAAAAACTATGAAGAAAGCAGCATTAAAATCTTCAGAGAAATTCCCTCCCCAATGATAAACCTCGTCCTGGGGCTGGAGAACCTCTTTCTCGTCACGAGAACTCCCCTTGACACATACCGCATTATACTTGCCATGCAGAGATTCACAGGAGACAAGAGGAGAAAGGCGTTCTACCTTGTCAATGAGGGGATAATGGAGAGTCTCCCCGTGAAAAGCCTTTACGAGCTGGAAAGGATCTCCACGACCGTCGTCAGGCTGACACCGTACCACACTGGGGCAGATGTTAAAGTCCTGAAGACCATTAATCCAAGTCTGGTTGGAACGGAAACAACGATAGATGCGGGAGGGTGGAGCTAATGGAAGCCCTAAAAAAACCAGTTCTGATCACAGAAAGGGACCTCGACGAACTGCTGGAGCAGATTTGGCCAGGAGGAACCACCATAGTCGAGAACAGGGCATCACTGGGGATAGAGTTCGCACTCCATGCATTCATCCAGTACTCAAAAAAGAGGGGAATCCCCCTGATAGTCGAGGACATATTCGACACACTACCCGTCTACATGACCCATCTGAGACTGATGGGGGTTCAGGTAAAGGATCCCGATGTGAAGGTCATCAAGGTGGGTGGAACCCAAGAGGTAGGGGACGTAATAGCAAGAATAAAGTTCGGAAACGACCCTCACGTCTATCAGGAAAAGATCGACAGGGAGCTCCAGAAGATAACGGGTAACTCAACGTACGTGCATCTCGTCCTCGGCCTGGAGAGGCTACTGGTCCTTCAGGGTGATGTCCACAGCATTTACACCCTTATGGGGCTGATAAAGCAGAAGCTGGGAGATGCGAGGAGAATAAACCTGTACCTGATAGAAACGCCGATCATGGAAACCCTAGAGTTCAACCCCCTCCCGATGCTCGAAGACCTGGCAACATCCGTGATAGAACTCCAAGACGAGGACGAACTCATAGATATAAAATTGAAAAAGTCTGTCTTCACACTGCTCATGCACAGAGATCACCTGCTCGTCTCCCCAAGGGAGATACTGCGGTGGTGGATGTGAACCTTCTTGGGGAGCTCCTGGGTAGGGCAAGAAAAGATGGAGCACACTCAAATTGTTCCAAAAACCCGTGGAAATTCAGGATGGAGTGTCCCAAGATTCTTGGCATTCAATAAATCACAGTGAATGTAAAGGAGAAAGACCAGGGATCCCCCATCGTCAGCGGGGACAAAGTCGAAGTAATGCCGGAGAAAGCATGCCTGTAGAGAATTATGAGGTACTATAGGATATACCCGTGATGACGCGAAATAGGCAACACAGGGACAAGTTTTAATCCCCTTTTACCAATCTTCTCGGGGGAGGTGTATGGACATCTTCAAACGGTTCAGAAGGAAAGTGAATGGGCCGGAGATAGCCTCAAGGCATCACATCGGGAAGTTCAAGGTTGTTGGGACTACTCGCATCCCCGGAAAGCAGGTTTTGAGGGGGATCGTGCTTGAGGGGATTATATATCCAGGTTACAAGCTCAAGGGCGGTGGAATAGCGCTCGTGAGGGAGATACGCCTCCAGAACAGAAGGGTGGACTTCATCGTGGAGCACGACGAAGCGGCCCTGGTTCTTGAGGGAGTGCTTAAGGTTAAAGAAGGAGACATCCTCGAAGTTTACCGCTCGTGAGGTGATTGTCATGATAATCTGGGACGACCACTTTCACGTTGACCCCTACAAGGGCCTCTTCCTTGAGGCCGTCAAGCAGTTCCACCGTGCCGGAGGAACCCACCTGGTGGTTGTCTACAAGACGGCCCACGACTACGGCTTCCAAGGTCTGAGGGCCGAGGACTTCATGAGGGCAATGGACTTCCACATCGGGCTCGTCGAGAGAATCAACCGAGAAACGCCGGTTAAAGCCTATGCCGTCGTCGGCGTTCACCCCGCGGAGTTTGTCTATATGGCCGAGCAGAAGGGCCTAAACTATGCCAGAAACGAGGTCATGAAGGCACTTGAATACGCCCAGAGACTTTGCCTGGAAGGGAAAGCGATAGCGATAGGCGAAATAGGTAGGCCCCACTACGAGGTAAGCGAGGAAATCTGGGGGGCGAGCATCGAGCTGATGAAGTACGGGATGAGCCTAGCGAAGGAGGCCGGCTGTGCTGTTCAGCTTCACACAGAGAGCTTCGACGAGGAGAAGTTCAGGGAGCTCGGCGAGTACGTGAGGGAGGTCGGGATAAAGCCGTACAGGGTCGTCAAGCACTTCTCGCCGCCGCTGGTGAAGGTCGCTGAGGAGGTCGGAGTCTTCCCGAGCATCATCGCGAGCAGGAAGAACATCGAGGAAGCGATAAAGCAGGGCAACCGCTTCATGATGGAGACCGACTACATAGACGACAAGAGCCGTCCCGGGGCTGTTCTCGGGCCGAAGACCGTGCCGAAGAGAACGAAGGCATTCCTCCAGAATGGCCTCTTCACCGAGGAGGACGTCTACAAGATTCACGTCGAGAACCCGGAGAAGGTTTATAAGGTGGATTTACAAACATAAAAGCTGGGGATTCCAATGTTACTGGAAGTGTTTTTTCAATCTCCTATTTTCTTAATTCTCTGGTTAGTCCTGCTAATGTTTATACGAGCTCTAATTGAGTTGACAGGAGAAAATGAGAAAACAAAAAAGCTCTTAAGATCATTATGGGTTATAACATCGACAATTGTGTTGAGTATTGCATTAAGCAAAATGCCAATATTAATAATAGGATTCACTATAATATCCACGATTCTCCTTATAATAGCTCTAAGAAATTCTAAATTTAGATTGTATATAGAGAGTGTAAATGAAGAAATTAGGCATATTTTTATAGTTATGTTATTGAAAATCTTTTATTCTCCTTTCATGTTAAATCTCGCTATTAGGTGGGAATTTATACGGAACAATCTGTATAAATCACTAAATGAAGATACTGATCTAATGGTCACCAAAATCAGCAAAAAGCATGGAAATGTTACTGGAAATCTCAATTTAGTACTTGAGTCCACTAAATGTAAAGACAAACAAGAAAAATTAAAAGTAGGCTGCAAAAAACCTTTGTATGTTCAACGAAGGCACTTAACAGAAAAATACTTCTGGAAAAAGTGGGCATTTTCAATAGTAGTCTTAAGGAACAAACTGGAAATGAACTACAGAGGTGGGAAATATACACTGAAAATAGACTTAACTGGCCAGTCTTATGGGATATACAATAATGATGGGAAAAAATTTCTTAAGACACATTTTTTCGAAAAAGCTAAAGAACAATACAAAGACATTGAAAAGGACTTCATTGAATGGATTAAATATAAGAAGCTTTTAAACACGAAAATCCGTGAGACTCCATTTAGGTGGGCATCCGCAGGAGTTTTGCCAATAGTAAAGATAGGAAAGAAATACTACATAATGCTAATTTTCAGGACTATACCCCCAATCGGTTGGAATCTACCGTTAGGCGCCTCTGAAACTAAGTCAGAATACAAAAACTTAAGGGAACTAATGCTAAGAGAGTTTCATGAAGAAGTATTAATAGTTAACAGAAAAGCCCTTCTGCAATATATTAGAGACCCTCAACAGAGAAAAATAGAATTCAAAAACTTTACTGTAAGAGGATGCTCAACGTATTTACCTCCCCAAACATTGGATGAACTTTATGAACACTTAAAAAGACATGTATCCCTAAGGGAAAAAATAGATGAGATGGTCTTAAGTACTGATGAAGAACAAATAGTAGTTCTCCATCCAGTCGAAACTCCTTTTGAGGTTGAAATAACATATGATACTGAAGAATACAGACAACAAAAAAGCATTGTATCTGATGTTATATTTACAATAAATCCCTTTGAACAGGGAATCGACATTTTGGGAGTGTACGAAATTGAACTTGATGAAAATGTTTATCCTCTAACAGGTGAGTTAACCAAAGTTATCGAAAGAAAAACTCATAATGTTACAGGGGAGATATTCATTAGAGAACCCATACTACTGTTATCAATTGATAAAGTCAGGGAAATGTTTAAAAACGAGAATCTTTTCAATGAATATCTCAAAGACCTAGACAACTACAAAGATGGTTCTATTGTTATACCTGAGCTAGGAGGCGAAGATTACATAATAGAGTATCTTGATGCGATAGATATACGCAGATCTCATGTTGATAAGATATTCAATGAGTTGTCGGAAACATTAAATACAAGTATGCTTGCGGATGCCAATAACATACTTCAAAAAATAAAAAAGGATATCTGGGAGAAATATAAAAGGAAAATCGAGTATTATGAGAACAACGTTAATGGAGGACCGCCAATATATAACCCAGATGAAGTTAAAAAACTCCAAAAGGAAATTGACAAGATTTTTAATGAACTCCTCCAAAAGATACCTAATAAAAAAGAATACACAAAAACAAAGTTTTTGATAAAAGACCTTAAATCAAATCTGGAGTCTGTAGTGTTGTATTTCCCACAGCTAGCTTATATACGAGGTTACCACAAAAAGCATGGCAGCTTTCCAAACCTAAGACAAGAAGAATTAAAGTTACTTTTAACATTATGTCCCGCTACGTGGAAAAGCCTATCGATAGGAGTCAAATTTGGAATATTTAGCAAGTTCTTTAGTAATGACTAGAATTTAATATTTAATGCCTAAAGTTCTCCACCCTCACCCTTCCAGGCTCTCCAACCTCCCCCTCCACCTCAAAGACCTTTCCCAGGAACCGCTCCACGACCCAGACGTTGGTGACAAGGTGGTTGGTAACCTCCGCCACCCCAAGCTCGCCGCCGGCGAAGGCTAAGAACGGTATCAGCTGGTCGCCGAGGAACCTGCCAACCGCTTTTCCGCCGGTCAGCTGGGCTATCAGCTCTTCAGCCGCTTCCCTCCCGACCACTTCCGCGGGTTTCCCACGCTTCCCGAGGGCATCACCGCCGAGCCTCAGTTCATCCGTCTCGGCCCAGACGACGATACCGCTTCCCGGCCCGAGGGAGCGCGAGACCTCGGTCTCTATCTCCACGGGGACGTTGTAAAGCTCCTCAAGCCGTTCTCTGGCCGCCTTGGCCTGCCTCTCGGCGACGTGAGAAGGAAGGTTGGTGGCGTGGCTTATTCCGGCGAAGCGCTCTATTCTGCTCCACTCGACGGCCTTCAGGGGTTTCCTCTCCTCCCAGGGCTCAACTTTTCCAATGACGAGGCCACCTCCCTTCGGGTAATGACCTCTCCGCCTGATTTCGAGTTCAACTTTAAGACCCATCTTCTCCAGCGCGAAGAGCGTAACGTTCCTGAGGTAGTCCACCGGTGGACTCCAGGGGACGTCGGTTCCCCCGGTTACCTCGAAGCTTCCCCCGGTGAAGGCCATCGCAGGGAGCAGGGCCTGAAGGACAAGGGTTACACTCCCGGCCGTCTTTATGGGCACACGAATATGCCGGGGCTTTGCCTTCCCGGGTATGAACTCCAGAACCGTTGAGCCGACCTGAGCACCCTTAACCCTCGCGTTGCTCAGCTCCTTCAGGGCTAGAATTCCGTGGAGGTGCTGTGGCCTCAGGCCGGGGTTCGGTCTGTTCGCGCGAATCTTAACGATTTTAACTGGTTTTCCGGTGATCACTGAAAGGGCGACGCTCGTCCTCAGTATCTGCCCCCCTCCCTCACCGTAGGAGCCGTCTATCACTATCATCTCTCCCACCGTCGGAGGTTTCGGCGGGGATGCTAAAAATTTTGCCGAAAGGCTTTTACTCGGTGAAACCAATTTCAGGTGGTGTGAGCATGGACGAGCTTGAGTTCTGCATCAAGAGCATGAGCTACCCGCTGGGAATGTGCGTTGAAAACCTCCTGAGAGAGGAGGGCGGCACACTCACAATTTCTGGAAACGCTCTGCTCCTCCCGAAAATTCCCTTTGCGGCAAAATGCTATCTCACAGGGCTGCTGCTCTTTGCGAGCCTTGACGTGGTTGACAGAAAACGTCTGAGCGATGATTATCGGAAGTTAGAGGAGTTTAGGCAGAAGATTCTGAATTCCGAGCTGGGGAAGGCCGTTGGAGATTACCTAAGGGAACCCTGGGAGTACATCCGCGTGGGAACTTCAACGACAATAGACTGGCTGGAGTTCGAGAGGCGGGAAGAGGAGGTGAAACCCTACCTCAGAAGAATCGTGGAGCTCAGAGAACAGACCGCGGACCGCTCCGAATTTCTGGCCAAGGCTGACTTCCTGAGCGAGCTGAGCGTTGACGCCGCCCTTCTTCTGAGTTACCTGTCGGAGGAAGCCGGACTGAAGGAGCTCGTGAACGCCGCCCTCGGCAAGCACAACAGAGAGTTCCGCGAAATGGTTGTTCGCTACTTTAAGGCCCTCCGAGGTTGAGCCTCACTGCGAGGGAGAGGGCCTCCTCGGGGGAAAATCTCTTTTGAGCCATCAGGGCCTTAACCAGCCCCGCCAGGGCATCCGCGTTTTTCAGGTTCAGCCGCTCAGGGGGATAGTCGAGGAAGCGCTCCGGCTCAACCACAAAGCCCAGCCTCTCCGACAGCTCCGCCGCGAATTCCTCGACGGTCAGGGGCGGAAGGCGGACGACGGCGGGAAAATCCAGGGAGGAATACCTTCCCGCGTCCTTTGTTTCCACGACAACCGGGAAATCCCGCTCCGTTTCCAGCAGTTCGTAGACTTCCTCAAGTGGCGGCTCCCTCAGGAGAACCGCGTTAGGCGGGAGGAGTTCTGCCACTTCGATTCCCCTCAGGTTCTCAACCAGGACGTCAACGCCGAGTGAGAGCACATCCAGCGGCTCAAACTCGGGGATGGGTTCTTCTTTCACATCTCCCTCTTTTTCGGTGGTTATGCGCCGGTAAAGGGACTCGCTCACGAGTGTAAACTGGTAGATCCTCTCAACACCCTCAAGGTAGAGAACCCCGTTGGAGAGAAGCCTGAGGCCAAGCCTGGCTAGGGAGGCACTGAGCGAGGCTTCGCTCTTCGTTGTTATCGCCTTTCTCCCCCCCACTTCCTCGCTTCCCCTGCTCACGAGCCGGTAGTCGCCGGGAAATAGGCCCCGGGCACTGAAAAACTCCTCAAGTGTCTGCTTTGCCTTCTCCTCGCTGACCGCGTAAACCTTTATGAACTCCACGTTCTCCCCCCCGTCGACCCCTATCAGCACGACCGCGTCGCGCCTTTCCCTCGGAATCAGTATATCCTCCATACCCATCCCCGGTTTGTCTCTGCTGATTGGAGGAACAAAAACAGGATGCAAAAATCATCAACCTTCAGAGACTCATTGCCCCGAGGAGCTCCCCAGTGTCGAGGTTGACTATCTGCACCTCCCTCTTTCTGGTGTCCAGCAGGGCGATGCTCTTCACCCCCGTGACGTAGCCGCAGACCTCGCCGGGGTTGACGAGTATGGTCCTGCCCTCCTCCCGTATCTCGTAGCGGTGGGTGTGACCGACTATGACAACGTCGTAGAGCCTGCTCCTGGCCAGCGCGCGGACGATGCGCTCGTCGGTGCCGTGCGTCACGGCTATCTTCATTCCGTCGGCCTCGATTTCGAGTATCTCATCGTAGATGCCCAGCGCCTCGTAGAGGCCCTTCCTTTCGCCGTCGTTGTTGCCAAACACACCCCTGAGCGGTGCCCGGAGCTTCTTGAGTTCCCTGGCAACGAAGGGGGCAACGTAATCGCCCGCGTGGATGACCAGCTCAACGTTTCTTCCGTTAAACAGCTCGACCGCCCTAGCGATTGCAGGAAGGTTGTCATGGGTATCGCTCATTATACCTATCAGCATGTCCTCACCCATGAAGAGTACACCCTCAAGGCTTATAGGGTTAACGTGGAAATACGTGAAAATCTTCCAGTTTTTTCATACAAAAAACAACACAAAATTAATAGGCATTCGAGAGGATGGGTATATTCGAGAGGGTGATGTCATGTTCACCGGTAGGGCGGTCATAGCGGTTAAAATCCTCCGTCCCCTGGGAGACTGGAGCGCTGGTGACGTCGTTCTCCTTGAGGACTGGAAGGCAAAGGAACTCTGGGAGGCTAGGATAGTCGAAGTTATTGACGAGACCGACAAGGTGATAGGGGAGATAGACCGTGCGATAGCGGAGGAGCGTGAGAACGAGCCCTTGATGCCCCTCCCTGCCGGGCTGTACGAGAGGGCCGAGTTCTACATGTATTACCTGGAGAACTACGTGAGGATGAACGCAGGGGAGAGCATAGAGACAATAAACGTCAAGCTGACGAAGCTGGCGAACCTGAAGAAGAAGCTGGAACACCTGAAGACGATACGCTTCAACAAAATCCTGAAGGCGGTCATGCTGAGGCCCAACAGCCTGGAGCTTCTTTCGAGGCTTTCGCCGGAGGAGAGAAGGATATACCTTCAGCTTTCAAGGATTAGAAACGAGTGGCTGGGTGAGGACTGATGGACAGGGAGGATATGATAGAGAGGTATGCGCGCTTTCTGAGAGAGTACGTGGACGACAGCGGGAACGAGGTATACCTGAACAAGCTCAAAGACCTTCTCACGGTCACCCCAAAGCGCTCGCTGGCTATAGACTGGACGCACCTCAACTCCTTTGACCCCGAGCTGGCGGCGGAGCTCCTTGAGAACCCTGAGGAAAGCATTCTTGCGGCGGAGGATGCCATTCAGATAGTCCTGCGAGAGCCGCCCCTCCTCAAGGAGGAAGAGTTCAAAGTTCACGCGAGGTTTTACAACCTTCCCAGAACCCTTCTGGTCAAAGAACTTGGGAGCGAGCACATAAACAGGCTCATTCAGGTTGAGGGTATAATCACGCGCGTGAGCGAGGTGAAGCCCTTCGTTGAGAAGGCTGTATTCGTCTGCAAGGACTGCGGCAACGAGATGGTTCGCCTCCAGAGACCCTACGAGAACATAGTCAAGCCGAGCAAGTGCGACGCCTGCGGCTCCAGAAACGTTGACCTCGACGTCGAGAAGAGCAGGTTTATCAACTTCCAGAGCTTCCGCCTTCAGGACAGACCCGAGAGCCTTAAAGGAGGCCAGATGCCGCGCTTCGTTGATGCGATCCTGCTCGATGACCTCGTGGACACGGCACTGCCGGGCGATAGGGTTCTCGTGACGGGCATACTGCGCGTCATCCTTGAGCAGAGGGACAAGAGGCCGATATTCAAGAAGGTTCTGGAGGTAAACCACATCGAACAGCTCAGCAAGGAGATAGAGGAGCTTGAGATTTCACCGGAGGACGAGCAGAAGATACGGGAGCTGGCAAAGAGAAAGGACATCGTCGATGCGATAGTTGACTCAATAGCACCTGCAATATGGGGGCACAAGACCGTCAAGAAGGGCATAGCCCTGGCCCTCTTCGGTGGCGTGCAGAGAACGCTCCCCGATGGAACGAAGCTAAGGGGAGAGAGCCACGTTCTGCTGGTTGGAGATCCGGGAGTAGCGAAGAGTCAGCTCCTCCGATACGTTGCCAATTTAGCGCCGAGAGCGATTTATACGAGTGGAAAGAGCAGCTCCGCCGCCGGTTTGACGGCCGCAGCAGTCCGGGACGAGTTCACGGGGTCTTGGGTTCTCGAAGCGGGTGTTCTCGTTCTGGCAGATGGCGGGTTCGCCTGCCTGCACCCCGATTCGAGGGTATTGGTAGATGGGAAGTACGTTCGCATCGAAGACCTCTTCGAGCTTGAGAAATCCTATAAGGCCCTCTCCGACGGCCAGGTCGTTGATATTCAGGAGAAGGAGATGAGCGTCGTCGCCCTGAACCTTGAAACCATGAAGACGGGGACTTCCACGGCCACGATAATCCGCAGGAAGCCATGGAAAGGTGAGCTACTCAGGCTGAAGTTCCGCTCCGGCAACGAGGTAACCCTAACCCCTGACCACCTCCTCATAGACGGCCAGACCCTTGAGTGGAAAGAGGCGGAGAAGTTCAGGGTTGGAGAAAGCGTTGTGGGGCTGGATGAGGACTTCAAACCCAGGTCGGACGAAATCGTCTCCATCGAGCGCGTTCCCTACGAGGGCTACGTCTACGACCTTTACGTGCCGGGCGAGCACAACTTCCTGGCCGAGGGAATCATAGTCCACAACTGCATCGACGAGTTCGACAAGATGAGCGACCGCGACAGGAGCGCGATACACGAGGCACTAGAGCAGCAGACAATAAGCATCTCCAAGGCGGGCATTACGGCCACTCTCAACGCAAGAACCACCGTCATAGCGGCCGCAAATCCAAAGTACGGCCGCTTCAATCGCCACAAGTCCCTACCCGAGCAGCTCGACCTCCCACCAACCCTGCTGAGCCGTTTCGATCTCATCTTCCTGCTCCTCGACGAGCCCGACGAGAAGGTCGACGCGAGCATAGCGGAGCACATCCTCAAGGTCCGCCGCGGGGAGGCCGAGGCCGTAACGCCCAAGATACCCTACGACCTGCTCAAGAAGTACATAGCCTACGCCAGGAAGAACGTCCATCCCGTGCTGAGCAGGGAAGCGATGGAGGAGATAAAGCGCTACTACGTCAGGATGAGGAAGGGCTTCAAGCGCCCGGGCGAGGAGGACGGCGTGCAGCCGATTCCAATAACCGCAAGGCAGTTGGAGGCCCTGATAAGGCTCAGCGAGGCCCACGCAAGGATGCGCCTCAGCGAGACGGTCACGAGGGAAGATGCTAAAGCTGCGATAGCGATAATCGAGGACATGATAAGGAAAATAGCCGTTGACGAGGAGGGAACGCTGGACGTCTCCATACTGGAGGTCGGCAAGAGCTCCAAGAAGATAAACAAGATCGACAGGATGGTGGACATCATAAAGAGCCTGGAGAGCGAGGGAGAGTTTGGAGCCCCGGAGGACAGGATAATCGAGGCCGCGAAGCAGGCCGGCCTCGGCTCGGAGAACGAGATAAAGAAGCTCCTCAACGACCTTAAGAGGGACGCGAGGATATACGAGCCGCGTGCGGGCTTCTACCGCGTGCTCTGATTCTCACCATTTATCCACGCCAAAAGGTTATAAACGTCTCCCGATAGTTAAGATGGAGGTGAGGAAAGTGAGCGAGAAGAAGGTTGACTTTTACGATTTCGAAGGCTTACTCGATAAGGCTTACGAGGAGCTCCCCGAGAACGTCAAGCATCACACATCTCGTTTCGAGGTTCCCGCTGCGGTGGTCACGATAGCCGGAAACAGGACTATAATCGAGAACTTCGTGGACATAGCCGAGGCCATGAACCGCGACCCGAACCACCTGCTCAAGTTCATCCTGCGTGAGGTGGCAACGGCCGGAACACTCGAAGGAAGGCGCGTCATACTGCAGGGACGCTTCACACCTTACCTGATAGCCAACAAGATGAAGAAGTACCTCAAGGACTACGTCATCTGTCCGGTCTGTGGAAGCCCGGATACGAAAATTATCAAGCGCGGCCGCTTCCATTTCCTCAAGTGCGAGGCCTGTGGTGCCGAAACGCCGATTCAGCACCTCTGAATACCCTTTTCTTTTCATGATTTGAGGGCCGATAAAAACTCTTTTAAACTTTACAAACTACAAGTAGGCGACACTCTCAGCGGTCAGGGGGAGTTCTCATGAGCATGGAAGAGAAGGTTAACGAACTGTATGAGAGAAAGAAGAAGATTCTTGAGATGGGCGGCGAAAAGGCCGTCGAAAAACAGCACGCTAAGGGAAAGCTAACGGCTCGCGAGAGAATTGAAAAGCTCCTGGACCCCGGAAGCTTCGTGGAAATCGGAATGTTCGTGAAGCACCGCGGTACCGAATTCGGCATGGACAAGAAGGAACTGCCCGCCGACGGCGTCATCACCGGCTACGGTACCATCGATGGAAGGCTCGTCTTCGTGTTTGCCCAGGACTTCACGGTCATGGGCGGTTCCCTCGGTGAGATGCACGCGGCCAAGATAAAGCGCGTAATGGAGCTGGCACTCGAAGCTGGAGCGCCAATCATAGGCCTCAACGACTCGGGTGGAGCCAGGATTCAGGAAGGCGTCGATTCCCTCAAGGGCTACGGCGAGATTTTCAAGATGAACACGATTCTCAGCGGTGTTGTGCCGCAGATTACAGCCATTATGGGCCCCTGTGCCGGTGGTGCGGTGTACAGCCCGGCAATAGGTGACTTCATCCTCATGGTGGACAACCCGGCGAGCTTCATGTTCATCACAGGCCCGCAGGTCGTTAAAGCTGTGACAGGCGTCGAGGTTACACCGGTTCAGCTCGGTGGCGCGATGGTTCACGCCCAGAGAAGCGGGCAGGCCCACTTAGTTGGCAAGAGCGACGAAGAGGTTCTGGCGTTAATAAGGAGGCTTATAAGCTACCTGCCATCAAACAACATGGAGAAGCCGCCGCGCGTCAAGACCACCGACCTGCCCTTCAGGAAGACGGAAAGCCTTTACTCCATCGTCCCGGACGACCCGAACAAGGGCTACGACGTCAGGCAGGTCATCTACGAGATAGTTGACAGGGACGAGAACGGCAACCCGGACTTCCTTGAGATACTCCCGTACTTCGCCCCCAACGCCGTGGTGGGCTTCGGCAGAATGAACGGCCAGACCGTCGGCATAGTCGCCAACAACCCGATACACTTCGCGGGCGTTCTTGACATAGACTCAAGCGACAAGATAGCGAGATTTGTCAGAACCTGCGATGCCTTCAACATACCCATCGTTACCCTCGTGGACGTTCCGGGCTATCTCCCGGGAACTCAGCAGGAGTACGGCGGAATCATAAGACACGGCGCAAAGGTTCTCTACGCCTACTCGGAAGCCACAGTTCCGCTCGTTACCGTCATCCTCCGGAAGGCCTACGGCGGTGCTTATCTCGCGATGGGAAGCAAGCACCTGGGTGCCGACTTCGTCTTCGCCTGGCCCACAGCGGAGATAGCGGTTATGGGTCCCGAGGGGGCCGCAAACATAATCTTCAGAAAGGAGATAGCTCAGGCTGAGAACCCGGAGGAGGTTCGCCAGCAGAAGATAGCCGAGTACCGCGAGAGGTTCGCCAACCCGTACGTCGCCGCCGCGAGGGGATACATCGACGACGTCATAGACCCGGCGGAGACGAGGGCAAAGATAATCCTCGCTCTGGAGGCCATGGAGAGCAAGCGTGTTAAGCTGCCGCCCAAGAAGCACGGCAACATACCGCTGTGAGGTGTTAGCATGGTTGTGATGAGCGAGTTCATGGAGGGCCTGAACCTGACGGTGCTGGGAGTGACGATAGTCTTCATGGTGCTCAGCATACTGGCGGTCGTTCTCTACGCCGTTGGCTGGACAGAGAGAAGGCTGGTGGAAAGGGAGGGGAAAGCCCCTTCCCCAGTCCCCGTTCCACCCTCCAGGGCAGAGAGCGAAGAGAAGCCCGCCATACCGCCGAGGGACCTCGCGGTCATAACGGCCGCGGTGCTGGCATACACCGCGGAGAAGGCTTCACAGCTCAGACTGTTGCCGTTCAAGAGGAAAGTTTCCGATGCCTGGCGCCTCTACGGCGTCCAGAGCCAGATGGAAGAGGTTGAGGACTTCAACTACGAAATGGGGAAGTGGTGAAGATGGCGAAGGTCAAGGTCATCGTTGATGGTGTTGAGTACGAGGTTGAGGTTGAGGAGCTTGGGATGGGCCGCTTTAAGGTTGCCTTTGAGGACAAAGAGTACACCGTTGAGGCGAAGGGCCTTGGAATCGACGTGGGTGCCCTGAGCGCGGTTCCCGCCGCAAGTGCCCCGAGTGCCCCGAGCGTTCCCGCTCCCACGGCCGCC
>NZ_SNUP01000018.1:0-566 GCF_012027515.1 Thermococcus sp. ES12 | reverse complement strand
ATAAAAGGAGAGTTTGGGATAAGGAGTTATGAAGATTTTGTGGCCATAGCTGTTGTTGGAGAGGGAAACATAACCATCCACTTTAAAGTATCTAGGGGAAGGCCAGAAGTAAGTGAATTAACTTCAAAAGAAATTTATCTCTTGATTTTAGGCTTAGTAGTGCTTTTAGCTGTTGTGATATATTTAGAAAAGAAAATTGGATAGAATCAGAAGATCAATGGGGCCCTATATTCACCCCAAACTTCTCTGAGGATGTCAGTAACCTCACCAAGGGTTGCAAGGTGCTTGTGGGCTTCGATGATGTATGGCATTAGGTTCTCATCTTCGGTCTCAGCGGCTTTCCTCAATGCGTCCAATGCTTCTTCAACCTTTTTATTATCGCGTTCACTTCTAAGTTTCTTTAATCTCTCCATCTGTTTATCTCTGATGCTTGGATCGACTTTAAGGATTTCTACTTCGAGTGGTTCATCCACGATAAATTCGTTCACACCAACAATAATGCGCTTCTTCTCTTCAACTTCCCTCTGGTACTTGTAGGCTGAGTCAGCAATCTCCTTCTGGATGTA
>NZ_SNUP01000017.1:0-583 GCF_012027515.1 Thermococcus sp. ES12 | reverse complement strand
AAAGTCGTTGAAATGATAAACAACGGTACTAATCACATCAATGAAGAGCCAGGGCTGTCAGAGTTAGTGGAGAGAAATGTGAAAGCTGGACGACTAAAAGCCACAACTGATGGCGTTTGGGCTGCTAAACAAGCGGATGTGATGATTATCCTAGTCCCAACATTAACTGACGATAGAGGGAACCTAAAACTAGACCCCGTTTATGATGTTGCTCACAAAATTGCAAAAGGATTGGAAAAGGGAGATCTTGTAATTACGGAGGCCACAATGCCTCCCGGGACCACAGAAAGCTTAGTCTCAATTTTAGAAGAAAGTGGTCTCAAGCTTGGTGAATTTGGGTTAGCTCACGCTCCCGAGAGAACAATGACCGGAACTGCAATTAGAGACATCACCGGCCAGTATCCTAAGATACTTGGGGCAAGTGATGAAAAAACCCTGGAAGCAGTTATTGGAATTTATGAAACAATAAACAAGAAGGGAGTCATTCCAATGAGCTCAATAAAAGCTGCTGAAGCTGTTAAAGTCTTTGAAGGGATTTACAGGGACATGAATATTGCCTTGGCCAATGAACTGGCATTATGGT
>NZ_SNUP01000016.1:0-586 GCF_012027515.1 Thermococcus sp. ES12 | reverse complement strand
GTACCCACCAGACATCTTTGCCATTAAAAGTATAAACGAGGGCGATAACACCGATTATCTTGCCATTTTCCTTTAAAGTGTACAGCTCATCGAACTCTTTTCCAAGTCTGAATTCCAGAAAAGACTCATATACTCTTTTGAAGCCTTCAAAATCCTCTGGACTTGGCTTGTTCTCAACCCACTCAAGAGCTGGGTAAGCTCCATTAGTACCTTGATACACTCTGAAAACAAAGCTAAGCAGTTCATCTTTAAGTGATAGAGGATTTTCCACTTTGACGATCTCCATTTTTGTTCCCCAAAAGAGTTATAGCTCTGAGCTCTAAATAAATTTTGGTGATAATATGAACGAGCTCGAAGCACTTGCTTTAGCACTTGAAGTTGAGAAAGCCGAGCTGAAGTTTTATCTTGAAATGGCGATAAAAGCAAAAGATGAAAAAGCAAAAAAGATGTTTCTGTTTTTAGCAAGAGAGGAAGCTGAACATTGGGATATATTTGAAGAAAAATTCGCTGAAAAGCTCGTAGAAAAATGCAAGCTTCCGGCGGTTGATAAAGATACTTTAGAAAAGCTGACGCCGAAGTATGAAGA
>NZ_SNUP01000015.1:0-588 GCF_012027515.1 Thermococcus sp. ES12 | reverse complement strand
CCCGTATTTGATAATGTTAGGAGAATTAGCTTAAATTCTGTTGAACGAGAAAGTCTTATTATTCACGAAGTAAAAATACCAAATAATAAAGCAAAAAGATTTTGGGACTTGCTATTTTTTGAAAACACCTATATGAACAAAAATGCTGAAGAAATATTTAGGAGGCTTCTGAAAGAAATAAAGCCAGATATTGTTCATTTTCAACATCTAATAGGCATATCTACTACTTTAATATATATCGCTAAAGAATTTAACATTCCAACTGTTCTTACACTACATGATTATTGGTTTATGTGTCCGAATATTCAGTTGCTTAAATATGGCTACACAATTTGCGAAGAGCCAGAACCGAACAAATGTCGTGAATGCTGGGTGAAGAAACAATCTAAAGGATTTTCTGAAGCTTTGAGGAAATATTATATTCCTAAACATTTAACCAAAAAATCTCTGGAATTTATTATAAGAGCCTTTAATCCTTCAGAAAAATTTAAAAAAAGAAATGAATATCTGAAGTCTCTGCTCTTAAATGTTGACAAACTTATAGCTCCTTCAAGATTTTTAAGAGAAATGTTCATTAGATATGGGGTT
>NZ_SNUP01000159.1:0-265 GCF_012027515.1 Thermococcus sp. ES12 | reverse complement strand
ACCCGAGTTCTATTAGTGCTTGTCCGGTGTCGACGGTGTCGCCTTCTTTGACGAGGATTTTCTTGACTACTCCATCCTTTGGTGCTGGGATTTCATTCTCCATTTTCATTGCTTCGAGGATGAGTAGTCCCTGGCCGGTCTTGACCTGTTCTCCTTCCTTAACGAGGATTCTTAGAATCTTGCCGGGCATTGGGGCAGTGACAACGCCCTCTCCAGCAGGAGCTGGAGTCGGAGCGGAAACGGCTGGAGCTGGGGCTGGAGCGGG
>NZ_SNUP01000014.1:0-615 GCF_012027515.1 Thermococcus sp. ES12 | reverse complement strand
ATAATAAGCACTTTTGCTGTAATTGGAGCGATAGCTGTTGACATGGTGAAGTGAATGAGAATTGTGACGGGAAAGCATTATGAGAATTTTGAAGATGCAATACTTTTCCCAGAGTATGGAAAGAACAGCGAAGAGCTAAAGAAGTTTGTGGGCTCACTTGAAGGAGAAGAAACAGTGGTTACAGCGAGTTTGGAGTTAATTGACCTTATCTTAGAGCGGTTTAAGAGAACAGAAAGTGGAGAGCTCCTGTATTCTGATACAATGAAAAGCTTAACTTTGAAAGAAGCCTATGAGCTCAGAAAATACCTCGATTTTGACCTAAGAGGTGCAGCATTTGGTGAATTTTCCAAAGTCAGTGTCATCTTCTGTGAGGGAAAGACTGACTCAAAATTTTTCAAAGCAGTTTACAAAAAGCTATTCGAGTTTAAGGAAAGCAGAACAACACCAGAAAATTTGAAACTAATTGAAAAGATCTTTGAGAGGGATAACTTTGAACTTTTGAGAAAGGATGATAAGTTTCTAGCAATAATCCCAAGTGAAGGCAACGCTGGAGTCATAAGGAACTTAGGAAACTTTTTGAAAGCTATGGACGTTTTTGAGTTTAAAGTTGACAAG
>NZ_SNUP01000158.1:0-380 GCF_012027515.1 Thermococcus sp. ES12 | reverse complement strand
ACCGCTTCATCTACATCTCTCACCACAACAGCCACTTGAAGTACATCTGTAAATATTGGCTTCTCCACTATTCTCACCTTCTTCTCAATGTTTAAAAAATAAAAAACAGAATCAAAGAACCTCTCTAACAGCTTTTTCAATCTTTTCAGAACTTGGTATCCATTCTTTCTCGAGAGCCGGGCTGAATGGAACTGGCGTTGCTGGAGGTGTGATTATCTTAACCGGGGCTTTTAGAGCATCAAATGCTCTGCTTACAGCTAATGCAGCAATATCGGTTGCAAAGCCACATCTTGGATATCCCTCATCTACAACAACGAGCCTTCCAGTCTTCTTTATAGAATTGAGTATTGTGTCAACATCTAAAGGCACCAAAGTCCTTG
>NZ_SNUP01000157.1:0-381 GCF_012027515.1 Thermococcus sp. ES12 | reverse complement strand
TGGTGATGTTCTCATAAGCGCCCTTAAAGCTGCTCCAAATGTTACTGTGACTCTCATCGATGCCCAGACAGTGCAAGAAGCAATTCAAAAAGCTCAAGCCGAAAATTATAACGTCGTCGTAATAATTCCAGAGGATTTCTCCAAAAACATTGAAAATGGGGAAAAGACATATGTTGAAGTTTATGCCGTGTTTAAAGGGATAAGTGCAGGAATCAAAGAGAGCGTAAGTGAAGGAAGAATTAACGCTGTTCTACAAGTCCTTAATGAAGAGTTAGCAAAGCTGAAGATAAGCGAGGCAGTGAACGGTAATCCGGAAGCAATTTTACATCCAATAGATGCAAAAAGCTACTCGGTGATTCAAGGAAGAATTATAGATGTTCC
>NZ_SNUP01000156.1:0-381 GCF_012027515.1 Thermococcus sp. ES12 | reverse complement strand
TATAGCAATGACAGACATGGCGAGGATGGAGGGACTTGAGTATTTCCTCTTCCAGTACCCACATAAAGAACTTAATGAACAGTATGCAAGTGGATACCAGTTGAGAACACTTTTGTTTAACTTGGCGGCAGTTTTTGGAGTAATTGAGATAAACAACGTGTTAGTATTTGGCGAATTTGGAGGAAAAACAAAACTTAATGAGTTAAAGTTAAGATTTATGAAAGACATATATCAAGAGTTTCATTTCCACTGGAACCTGTGCAGAAAATTAGAAAAGTTGAAAATTGAGAGATGATTAAAAATAACCAACTTCCTCCTTTGGTTTTCTTTCTTCAATTATCCTCTTTAAGAACTCTTCAGCATCTTTAGTATCCATTCCAA
>NZ_SNUP01000155.1:0-382 GCF_012027515.1 Thermococcus sp. ES12 | reverse complement strand
ATGGGAAGAAAGTTCTTAACATGTGTTCCAACAACTATCTCGGCCTTGCTGCACACCCAAAAATCAAAGAAGCCGCTATAAGAGCAATTCTCGACTATGGTGTTGGTGCTGGAGCTGTTAGAACTATAGCTGGTACAATGGAACTCCACGTAGAGCTTGAGGAGAAACTGGCAAAATTCAAAAAGAGAGAGGCTGCGATTCTCTTCCAGAGTGGTTATAATGCAAACCTTGGAGCCATTAGTGCCCTCATAAAGAAAGGTGAGGATGGAGTTTTTGTAAGTGAAGAACTTAACCACGCCAGCATTATTGATGGTATGCGTCTAAGCGGTGCTCCAAAAGTCATCTACAAACACCTAGACATGGAAGACCTCAAAAAGAGACT
>NZ_SNUP01000154.1:0-382 GCF_012027515.1 Thermococcus sp. ES12 | reverse complement strand
GTAACCCAGAGATCCAAGAAAAAGCCGATCTAATCGCGTCAACCGGTGGAATGATCAAGAACGCTTGCCTACATAATGAATGGGTTGTGTTTACAGAAAAAGAAATGGTGTATAGACTGCAAAAGCTCTATCCAAACAAGAAGTTCTATCCCGCTAATGAAGATGCCTTTTGTATTGGAATGAAAGCAATAACACTCAAGCACA
Organism: Thermococcus sp. ES12; assembly: GCF_012027515.1. Classification (NCBI taxonomy): domain Archaea; kingdom Methanobacteriati; phylum Methanobacteriota; class Thermococci; order Thermococcales; family Thermococcaceae; genus Thermococcus; species Thermococcus sp. ES12. Next base: position 178 of record NZ_SNUP01000154.1, on the reverse strand, counting down.
TCTATGAATCCCTGAGAGATGAAAAATACGAAATTGAAGTTCCTAAGGACATAGCAGAGAGAGCAAGAAAAGCAATAGAGAGAATGCTTGAGCTCAGCTGAGGTGATCTCATGATTTCCCTCTCATACCTTCTCCGCTTTTTGGAAGAGGATGCGCCTTTTGGAGACGTTACGAGTGA
>NZ_SNUP01000153.1:0-383 GCF_012027515.1 Thermococcus sp. ES12 | reverse complement strand
CTACAACGGCCGAAGGCCCAATTGTCAAGCTCAAAGATGGCTCCGTCATTAGGGTTGACGATTACTATCTTGCTTTACAAATTAGAGACCAAGTTGAAGAAATTCTTTACTTGGGTGATGCAATTATAGCATTTGGAGACTTTGTAGAGAACAATCAAACTTTACTTCCAGCCAATTATGTTGAAGAATGGTGGATTCAAGAGTTTGTGAAAGCCGTTGAAGACATATATGAAGTTTCCCTCAAGCCCTTTGCTGAGAATGATGAAGAAGCAGTTGAAGAAGCGGCGGATTACCTAGATTTGAAACCGGAATTTTTGGCGGAGCTTTTGAGAGATCCGATGAGGGTTAGACCAAAAGTTGAAGAGGCTATTCATCTCTCAAAA
>NZ_SNUP01000152.1:0-384 GCF_012027515.1 Thermococcus sp. ES12 | reverse complement strand
ATCTGCAAGACTCGTTTAAGTCTGAGATCTATCCAGCAGTTCTTCTTGAGATTGATGTTCCATATTTCAAAGCCAGAGAAACTCTAGTTCTCAAGAACAAGCAGATTGAAGTTATTAAAGCTAATGAAAGTTATGCAGAGCTTAATTTAGGATACACAAATGTAACTCTTTCCAAAGAGAGGCCCTACTACAGGGACAAAAACTTTGAAATAAAGCTGAATCCCCTCAATTATCTGTTCAGAGAATACATATACAAAGACCAAAGCGGATATATTATATACAAAGGTATCAGCAATGGAAAAGCTCTTCTAGTCGTTAAGAACGAAACATACGAGCTTTCCAAAGGCGAAAGGACATACGTAGACGATGTAACTTTATTAACAT
>NZ_SNUP01000151.1:0-384 GCF_012027515.1 Thermococcus sp. ES12 | reverse complement strand
TCATCCAAGTGATCCATCCAGCTGTGTATTTGAATTGGTTCTCTCCAACTATGGGTTTGTTTACTGCGACTTTTACTTTTGATATCTCTTCAACGATTTTCGAGACTTCATATAGTTTTTCTAGCTTTATATTTGTCTTTACACCAAGTAAAAATTCTAATGCAACTGCAATTTCCTCTAGCGATAACAAACCAACTCTCTCTCCAAGGCCGTTAACTGTTACATGAAGTCCTTCAATTCCAGAAGCTACGGCGACTAAAGCACCAGCAGTTGCTAACCCAAAGTCATTGTGTATGTGTAGTTCTAAGGGAGTCTTACCAGCAGCCTCTTTATGCCGTTTCATCACGTATTCCATGGCCCAGGGAAGGGCGTCTCCATACGTGT
>NZ_SNUP01000150.1:0-385 GCF_012027515.1 Thermococcus sp. ES12 | reverse complement strand
AGACATTAAGTGGGGAGAATATATTGTGATAAAACATACATCCAGTGATCCTACACATCTTTTGTTTTATATGTTAATAAAACAACTACAAGAAGACAACACGCCAGTCATAATTGTAGATGTTCTTGATAAGCTCCATCTTTTTAAGACACACCTAATGACTGCGGGAATAGAGACAAGTATTGTAAATGACATTCCAGTGATAAAACTTGGAGGTATAAAACATACCGGAAACATTATGAGTCTAATCGAAAGGGTTGATATCTCACAAGATATCCCTATATGGACAAGACACTATCGTGAAGCTCTTCACAGAGTAGAAGAAAGATTCAGCAATTACATCAAGATAATGGTTGGTGTCGATGCTCTGCTTCAACTCAGATCG
>NZ_SNUP01000149.1:0-386 GCF_012027515.1 Thermococcus sp. ES12 | reverse complement strand
TTCTATAGGACTTTTGTGAGTTTTGCGAAGGAGAGCAACTTTGTGGAGTTCTATGAGGCCCATAGAGGAGAATACGAGAAAGTTTTAGAGCCGGCCAAAAGAGTGCTCACTTTGGAACTTTTTCAAGGGTTTGAGGAATTCTTTGGATATCAGTATAAGACTTTCCACATAGCTCTATCATACTCTTTGAGAGTCCATCCCGGGAGCAGAGTGGTTGGTGAAGTTGCATATTATTTCGGCTACGTTGCTTTTATGCCCGAACAATATGCTGAGATTTTCTATCTTTTCTTGGCCACTCATGAGTATTCTCACACATTTATCAACCCTCTTGTTTCAGACTATTTATCTGAATTTTCAGAGGTTGAGTATTATCTTCAAGAAGTTAA
>NZ_SNUP01000013.1:0-647 GCF_012027515.1 Thermococcus sp. ES12 | reverse complement strand
AACGCTAAAGAGCTTAGCGAGATCGCAAAAAATCTTGCTTTTGAGATTGCAAAAAAGTTTGGCGCTAAGGTGAGATGAATGGCTTTGAGATTGATAAAAGAGGGTGAGATGTTAGCAATAAGAAAAGTGAAAGGAAAAAAACAAGAAATGATCAAAGAATTTAGTATTTGGAATGGCTTTTCAATAGTTTATGTTGAAGATCTAATTGAGTTCATGAATGCGAATGAGAAATTAATCAAGCAGTTTTTAGAGTTTGTTTTGGAGAAAAGGAAAAGAAAACTTGAAGAAGAAGCGAGAAAGTTTGAAAAGCTTAAAGAATTTGTGAGGCGATTAAAATGAGTGAGGAAGTTACAATTGAGCTTGAAAAAAAGGATATTACGGATGAAGTCATTGAGCGCTTGATTGATGATGATGTAATAGAAGAAGAGCTTCAAGGAGAGCTTGAAGAGGTTGAAGAAGAGGTTGAAGAGGAAAAGCGGAAAATTCTAATGAGTGAGGAAGAGTTTTCAGAGAGGATAGATGAATTTGAAGAACGAAATCACGGACTCACCTTAATGATTGATCGCTTCTTCAAGCTTTTGGCAAAGTGGGGGAAGAAGAAGGGAGTAGAGATAGATTTAGAGTTATGGGATGAAGTAGCAAGACCT
>NZ_SNUP01000148.1:0-387 GCF_012027515.1 Thermococcus sp. ES12 | reverse complement strand
ATGAATCCCACTTTAAGACCCATATTAGCTAGCCATGTTGCTGTATTTCCTGCTGCTCCTCCGAGCCCAAAGTAGGCATCTCTTGCTGGTATCTTTTCGTGGAATTCTGGAAAGCGGTCAACGAGCATTATTATGTCGTAGTTGAGGTTGCCTATTGCAACCACGTCAAACATTGCTATCCCTCCAGTTAGTTTTATTTCATAGATTCTGCATTGAAAGGCTTTAAGGTTTTCTCTAATTTTTATCAAGAACTCAAAAATGAGAATTTAGTTCTTATTGGGGTTAAAGAAAGCATAAATCAGTTCGTCAATCCCATCCTTCTTTCAATTCTCTTAGAGTCTTATTGAAACGGCATGGAAAAAGGGAGTGGCAACTTTAGCGGGTGCG
>NZ_SNUP01000147.1:0-387 GCF_012027515.1 Thermococcus sp. ES12 | reverse complement strand
TATGATGACAATGAAGTGATTGATACTAATCTGGGCAGTCTCTACACTAACTGTATGCAAGGAAACGCCACAGCATGTAAAGTCTTAGCGGCCCTTGGTGGAACTTAGTTTTGTTTTCTTTTCTTAAATCTTTCAAATTTGTGAGGGATTATTAATGAAAAAAGCTCAAGGTTCTCTTGAGTACTCTGCGATGATAGCCCTTATTCTCGTGATAATATTGGTAGCGGTTTTTTACTTTGGTGAGGGTGTCGTACCAAAGGCAATAAGATCCACCCAGCAAAATGAAATTTTGCAATATCAAAACAGTGTGGAAGTTATAAAATCTAACTATGAAGCTACAGAAGCTTGGAACTCCTTCAAAAATAAAACCATCTCATGCTCAAACTC
>NZ_SNUP01000146.1:0-388 GCF_012027515.1 Thermococcus sp. ES12 | reverse complement strand
ACATGTCTTATTGTGATTCTGGCTTGGAAATCAAGGCTTAAAGCCGTGTAATACCTTCCATCATCAAGATTCTTCTTAGCTTCGTCTAGTTTCTTTTTTGCTTCGTCTAGAGCATTTTTGAGGTAGGAATAGGTAGTATAACTAATATCGCTGTCATTAAGTTTATTTTCAATCTTTTCGTAGTATTTAATGGTTTCATCATAGTCCTCAACGGCATTGTCTTTTAAGAAAGAGGTATCAACATTCAAATTAGCTGGTACAGGAGGTTTTTCTATCTTCTTTCCTGTAAAATAATAAACAGCATCGTAAATGTCTTTGATCTCTTTAACATCCAAGCCCCATCTCTCTTTGGCATATTCAACCACATCTACTTTTTCCGACTTACTCG
>NZ_SNUP01000145.1:0-388 GCF_012027515.1 Thermococcus sp. ES12 | reverse complement strand
TGCTGGGGCCATATACACGAAAGGATGCACGATGAAAAGAAAACTGCTGAGGATTACGTCAGAGAACTCTTAAGGATTCCCAAGCATATAAAGATTCTCTGCATCATTGGGATTGGGTATCCAGCTGAAGAAAAACCAGAACACAGAAAAGAGGAAATAATGTGGGAGAGAGTGCATCTAAATAAATTTGGAAACCGCCTTAAATAATGGCAGGAATGCCCGGAATTCTTGGGAAAGGTTGGACTTCCGCTATGTGCTTTGCTCCAACGATGAACCTCACTAGTCTTTCCATTCCTATACCAGCTCCTGCTGTAGGCTTAAGCAAACCAGCTTTGGCGACCTCCAGATAAGGCTTGAATGCCTCAAGGCTTATTCCAGCTTTCTTCAT
>NZ_SNUP01000144.1:0-389 GCF_012027515.1 Thermococcus sp. ES12 | reverse complement strand
TCCAAGCTTTTCAAGGAGGTGAGCAACTATCTTGGAATGGAACCTAACGGCAGGCACCTTCTCTTCTTGAAGATGTTCAACTGCTTCAATGCCAAATAACTCCTTTGTGAGTTCTATGAATCTATGCCTCATGTGCCTATTGCGAGTGGAAAATATTATTGAGACACCCCGTCCTGCTTTTGAAACATCACCAGCAACCAATCCGATGAAATATGCTAGCTTCTCATCTAGTTTGTGCGGGAGTTTTATTTTCGTCCCTCTTTGGAGTGAGACTTCTGAGGGGATAATCTCTTTCCAGCTAGCTTCAGCTAATTCTACCAGTTTCTTTAAGTGTTTCATTTTTATATTGCCTCTTGCATTGGGATTTACCCAATTGTAATATAACGTGT
>NZ_SNUP01000143.1:0-389 GCF_012027515.1 Thermococcus sp. ES12 | reverse complement strand
GAGCTTTCCCCTTGAGTAGCGTGCCTTTGCAACCTTCTCTACTATCCCTGAGAACATGGCCTTGCCTCCACGTAAAAGCTGTCCTCAAAGCTTTCAAACTTAAGAAACTCGACTTTAAAGGCATCACTAACCTTATCAACGTTTAAGCACTCAAATGGAGAAATCCCTTTTCCAAAGAGCTTGTTCCCATAAAATAAATGTAGCTTATCTGCAAAGGGCAAGAACTGGCATGCTATTCTTCCTCCCTCAATTAAAACGCTGTCTATTTCTTTTTCGCCAAGGATTTTTAGTATTTTCTCAGGATTTGCTTCCCTAATGACTTCCGCATTATCCCACTCTTTTTCGCTCTCAGTGAAGACTATAACCCTTCCATCCTTAAAAGCCCTAAA
>NZ_SNUP01000142.1:0-389 GCF_012027515.1 Thermococcus sp. ES12 | reverse complement strand
AGCAAACGGAAGGTTAAAGATAGCCAAAGATAAAACGAGTATTAACCACAATATAGGATAAAGTATATTCTGAAAATAGACCTTTTCTCTAACTCTACCAAAACCTTGGGAGATTGAAATTATCATTCCAGTCAAAGCAGAAAACGGCAGTGCAAAAGCCACTATTTTTAGAGCGTAAACTAATCTTTCTTCATTGAAAACTTGGGAAATGTTCTCTGCTTCAAGAATTAAAACTATTGTCCAAATTATGCTGTTCACTGCTACAATTATTAAAGCCGTTGAAATCAAATCCCTAACTCTCGAAGGCTCTCTTTCTTTATAAAAGGCGATTTCTCTAGGAAGAGAATTCGAAAACCCCAATGTAACTACTACAAGAGCGATGCTCAAAA
>NZ_SNUP01000141.1:0-390 GCF_012027515.1 Thermococcus sp. ES12 | reverse complement strand
GGAGAGTTTCCATTTGAAAAAACGGCTGATGGATCTTGGATAGTCAAGTATGGTATAAAAATTACAAAGGACGGGAAACTGGAAAAATTGTGGTAAATGCGTATGAAAGTGAAATATTTTAAAAATGCTAGTATAACGCATTTGGGGAGAAAAAATGAATGAAATCTTGACTCACAATGAGTTGGTGGATGTGGTCTCACAAGCAATTTTGAAGAAGTACCGAGACCACTTTAAAGATATGTTCATAACAAATGTGTCTATCGATTTTCCAAAACCCGATTTTATATATATGCCCTATAGATTTGTTGAGATGAGAAAGATTACACCTAAAAAACTTAAAAATTTGGTAAGTGTTGATTCTGGAATTATGGTTCCAGTAGCCTTTGAGCA
>NZ_SNUP01000140.1:0-390 GCF_012027515.1 Thermococcus sp. ES12 | reverse complement strand
CTCTTCAGAAAAACTTTTTAATGGGGCTTCTTGGCCCAGAATAAGCTTTAAGGCCCTAATACCACTTTCACTCAGTTTTTCAAGATTCTCAAGCTGTCTTCTGAAGGTTATATCGTTAGCGTAGAGGTCTATTCTAACGTTTCTAAAAGCCCAAGAAGGTACAGCTTCGAGGGCTACCACAATAAATCTACTTCCTTTTTCTACAACAGTACCAACAAGATCACTCGCTAGTGGATTTCCCTTGCTTATTACAATCAGGTCCCCAACTCCAATTTCAGTTTTAAATGGCTCTTTTCTTCCATACTTTACAAGTTTGAAACCAAATTCTTCACCAATTACTTTTCCATTGAGATTTAAAATCGCTCTACCAACTTTCTCTCTTTCATATCC
>NZ_SNUP01000139.1:0-391 GCF_012027515.1 Thermococcus sp. ES12 | reverse complement strand
AAAATCTGCTACTGGAAAAGATATCCTAGAACACTATCTCATAAATGAAGAAGAGGCAGCAAAATGGCTCGAAAAGACATTAAAGCACCTTTATGAATTTGGAACAATTGGTGCTTTATACTGGAACTTCTCAGATTATCACGAGAGTCTCTGGGACAAGCCTCCATTTGATAAGGCAATACATGAAAGATTCTTTGGACTTCTAAGAAGTGACGGAAGTCTAAAGCCAACGGCATTTGTTCTCAAGGACTTTAAAAACAAAATAAAAGGGTTAAAAAGAAGAGAAATTTACATTAATGTTCCTCCAGACTATTACGAAAAACCTAAAGAGAACTTAGTCAAATTATATAGTGAATTCCTCAAGAAAATCGGGTGATTATTATGATCTTTG
>NZ_SNUP01000012.1:0-683 GCF_012027515.1 Thermococcus sp. ES12 | reverse complement strand
CTCTCCACTCCCAAAGGGAGGACTTCCTTTGAATTCTATCCAGCCAAATATCATGAGAAGTTCAGGGACTGGAAGGTTGGGCAGGCTTGGCTTGTTAGAACGCCAAGGGGAGTCTTCATTAACGTGGTCTTTTCAAAGGAGGTTGAAATCGGAGAGCCATTCACTTTCGTTGGAGTGGACTTGAATGAGAATAATGTTACTTTAAGCCTTCCGAATGGCGAGTTTGTCCAAATCATAACTCACGAGAGGGAAATTAGGACGGGTTATTTTGTAAAGAGGAGGAAGATTCAGAAAAAACTTAGGACTGGCAAAAGGAGGAGAGAACTCCTTGAAAAATATGGTGAGAGGGAGAGGAACAGGCTTAACGACTTGTATCATAAACTTGCGAATAAAATCGTGGAGTTGGCAGAGAAATACGGTGGTATTGCCTTAGAGGATTTGACTGAAATTAGGGATTCAATCAGATACTCTGCTGAAATGAATGGGAGACTTCACCGCTGGAGCTTCCTGAAGCTCCAGAGCATAATCGAATACAAAGCAAAGCTGAAAGGAGTAAAGGTTGTTTTCGTGAATCCCGCTTACACTTCCTCCCTGTGCCCGATATGTGGGAGTAAATTAAGCCCGAATGGGCACAGGGTTTTGAAGTGTTCAAACTGTGGTTTTGAAGCCGATAGGGACGTTGA
>NZ_SNUP01000138.1:0-391 GCF_012027515.1 Thermococcus sp. ES12 | reverse complement strand
AGATCACTCGCTGGTTATGGAGTAAAAAACTCAGACCGGACATCTTGGAATATTAACATACAGAGGGATCAGACGAGACCCTCCTGTTTATATCTAATCTGGTCAGGTAAGGTACAAGGTTTTTGGGCAATAATAACCATCAAGCTCCCAAGGAGCATTTTGACAATAAGAAGCATTAAGGAAGAATCCTTAAAAACAATCAGAACAAGTGACGTTTATGAAAAAGCTTTCGCTTATCTTAGTAATGGCCCTTATATTGACATCTCAAGTCGGGGCTGTTCCTCTTGATGAAGCTAAAAGAGACATCATCAAAAAGCTTTCTCAAGATGAATTCTTCGAAAATGCTGAGCTTAGCTATGCAATCTATGTCCGCTCTCTTGAGATAATAGCA
>NZ_SNUP01000137.1:0-391 GCF_012027515.1 Thermococcus sp. ES12 | reverse complement strand
AAACGTTAAGTTTTTAAGCTAATTGAAGAAGCTAGACCACATGAACACATTGATGCTTGGAGTGGTATTATCACTGCTGTCGGCATTTGGCTGGGCATTTTCCTCAATACTGCTAAAGCTCAGCATGAAGAACAAAAGCGCCGTAACCGTGAATATAGTGAGGCTTTATATTATTGCAGTAGTTTACGCAATTTTCTTCACAATTAATGGAAACTGGAAAGAAGTCTTAAACATGACACCTCTTCAGCTTTTGGTTGCCTTTATCTCTGCGCAATTTGGATTTGTTATTGGTGATTACTTTTTCTTTAATGCTATGAAGATTATGGGAGTCTCAAGAACAGTTCCCATAACTTCTTCTTATCCACTTTGGGCAATTTTATGGGCTTATTTG
>NZ_SNUP01000136.1:0-392 GCF_012027515.1 Thermococcus sp. ES12 | reverse complement strand
ACACTAAAGCACCAACGTGGAGGGAAGGAATTGATCGGAGCGGTTCTAGCGGGAGGCAGGTCAAAGCGCTTTGGTGGAAACAAACTTCTGTACAGAATTGACGGAAAGCCATTGATCCTTCATACAATTGAGAGACTTGAATCAGCGGATGAAATAGACGAAGTTGTCATTGTTGCTTCCCCTAAAAACGCTGAAAAGCTGAAAACCTTTGGCTACCAGGTTCTTGTTGATGAGCTTCTCGTTGGCCCAATTGGAGGAATATTTACGACCCTATACCTCGGGGATTCTTTCGTTGTTGCAGGAGATATGCCCACGCTCGTCCCGGAGTTCATCGACTACATAGTCCGCGAATTCAAAAAGAGTGAAAAGGTTACCTGCGTTCCGCGCTGGAG
>NZ_SNUP01000135.1:0-392 GCF_012027515.1 Thermococcus sp. ES12 | reverse complement strand
AACCACCCTCGGGTTCTAAGGCAACATCACAAATTTCTAAGTTTTTCGCTTTTTCAACTTCTGTTTCATCCACAATTAGAAGTCTATCGTGAAGATAATCTTTTTTAAACCGAATAGGCTTTATTCGAGCGAGGAGTTCCTTAAGCTCTGGTTGGATCTTTGAGAGGCTTTCCTTTAAGTAATTTTGGCGCTTTAAGATTTCTTCTTTGTCATTAGTTGGTGTAAAATCGTCAAGATATGCTAAGCTCTCCTTTAGCTGGATTCTTTTCTTTATCTCCTCTCTAATACTCTTGTATATTGATTTGGCTTCGCTGTTAAGTTTCATAGTGTTACAACCCTCTTAGCGGTATAAATACAAAAACCTCTTTCAAACACTCTCTTTGTGTTTGGAT
>NZ_SNUP01000134.1:0-393 GCF_012027515.1 Thermococcus sp. ES12 | reverse complement strand
AGCCTTTTCTCTCAAGGAACTGCTTCAGCATAGTTTCCATCGTAGAAAGCTCAGAAGAAGCAATGGTTCTCCCTTCCTTGAGCTCTCCTCTCATAACAAGTCCACTGCCAGCAAATCCACAGCCAGAAACAATTTTAATGCTTTTCATTAACAAAGCATAAAGGATTTGAGTAATTAGCGGTGAACATGCTAAATCGACCTTTCCTATCGCCAGGGCATTTGTAAGCTCAAGGGCTGAGTCGTAAATTAAGACTCGAACATTATACTTTTCCTTTAAATCATGAGCTGTCAGAAGAGCATGAGGATATTCAACAGCTCTTAGAAGCCCAAGTCGGAGAGTGCCTTTAACGGGAAAAGGTGCCTCATCAATGATCCATATTCTGTATGCTTTTT
>NZ_SNUP01000133.1:0-393 GCF_012027515.1 Thermococcus sp. ES12 | reverse complement strand
TCCAAAAGAGCTGACAGAAAACGTTGCAGTTTGGGAAAACGGAGACTACCTGCCAATAATATCAATAACTTTCAATGAGACAGTTTTTGAGAGGGAGAGGTCAAATACCACGACAATAATCCCATTTGAAGAGTTCCTCAACAAAACTACAAAAATAATAACAATCAAATACGATACCTTCGGAGGTGTAGTTTACTTCAATGGAACAATGACTGGAATGAAGCCTCAGCAGTATCACATTGCAAAGCTCATTGATGAATTTAACAGAACCATGGATTTAATCAAATTTGACATAAAAAGCACAGAAAACGGCGTAACTTTTTCTGGAGAGGCAAAGCCAATGCTTCAATATAAAGAAACGATGACAAAAAAGACATGGAATGTCACGGTAAA
>NZ_SNUP01000132.1:0-393 GCF_012027515.1 Thermococcus sp. ES12 | reverse complement strand
CTCACAGCTGAATTTGATAAAGATTATACAGTCAGCCTATACTTGAGAGCCACAATAATATATTTGGTCAGAACACAAGGAACAAGCAATGAAGACGAAAATGCGGCATTTGAGCCCCACATGGACATCATAAAGTACGTTCCGGTAAAAGAAGGGATCTCAGTTAAAGCTGGTGTGAACACAATAACGGCAGATGTAGAGATGCCCCAGGTCTTTGCTCAGTACATAGAACAGCTCAAGCAGAAATACGGAGCAGATAAAGTGATTGTCAGAGGAAAGAGAATTGAACCAGTGTTTATAGCAGACAAGGAGTATGTCATTTATAAGCAAGGTTAGCCCTTGTCTCTCACTATTTTTATGTCGTCTAGACTTTTTAGTTTTGATCTTTGAACT
>NZ_SNUP01000131.1:0-394 GCF_012027515.1 Thermococcus sp. ES12 | reverse complement strand
ATGAAGTTTCAAAAACTCCAAGTGGTCCTATTGAGGCTAAAAGTGTAAGTACAGATATAGAGGAAGTCATTGAAACATCATTTCCTTCCGAAGAAAGTGAAGTTATAGAAGAACCTAGAAGTCTCGAAGAAACAATGCTTCCTGAGACCGTAGAAGAAGTTGAGGAAATATCAACAGAGATCGAAGGACCACAAGAAATCGCAGAAACTTTTGAAAGCGAGAATAATGGCGAAGAAAATGGAGAAATAAAAAGAAAAATCATTTTTGAAGAATATGGCGTGCCTATAGTTGCTGAGGAAGAAGAAATCCCAGAAGTGAAAAAAGCCTATTCTGTCTACGATGATTTCAAAGTTTCTCCAAAGGAAGGGTTTGAATTCCTAGCGAAGTCAATAAA
>NZ_SNUP01000130.1:0-395 GCF_012027515.1 Thermococcus sp. ES12 | reverse complement strand
AATTCATGAGCATCTCTCTCGTAGGTTTCTGCCACGGGATAGATATCCTTCACTGAAGGTACCTTTGCTTTTTCCACTTCCCTTGGAATCCTTGTCTTTACAAATGCATGGACAGCGTGAGTATAACTCCACATTTGATAAACAAGCTCTATGTCCCCATCTTTAATCCAGTCTACTGCCGTTATTTGCATCATGGTTTCAAAGTTACTCTCTTTAAGAAGTGTGAGAAACTCTCTAATCCTCTCTACGGGGATGTGGAACTCAATTCTCCTAACTCTTCTAACCTTTCCCTCTGCATATGGTGCCTTTTCAAGAATTTGCCTCACTATATTCTCCTCTTTTTCCAGTGTCATGTTTCACTCCTCCTTAACTTTCTTCTTTTTGTTCATTAACCA
>NZ_SNUP01000129.1:0-396 GCF_012027515.1 Thermococcus sp. ES12 | reverse complement strand
CTCACCAATATAATATATAGAGCTCAAGAGTTAAATACCTATCGTTTCAACTTTAGAAGGGTGAATCATAATGGCAAAAGTATACATCGATGCTCAAGCTTACAGGGCAATTGAAAAAGGTGCGATGATAATTTTCAAAAAAGGTATAGTGAGAACTGAAGGCGAGATCAAACCAGGAGATGTTGTGGAAGTTTATTCAAGAGGAGGGAAATTTTTAGGTAAAGGTTTTGCTAATCCGAACTCAAATATCATGATCCGTCTACTCACAAAAGACAAAGATACCAAAATTAACAAAGAGCTTTTCAAAGAGCGCATAAGAAAAGCAAACGAGTACAGAAAAAAGATTTTAGGATATAAAACAGCATACAGAATGGTTTATGGTGAAGCAGACTACCT
>NZ_SNUP01000011.1:0-705 GCF_012027515.1 Thermococcus sp. ES12 | reverse complement strand
AACCCAACCACCCCCGAAAGAGAAAAACAAATAGTGGATCAAATCCAAGTTTTAGCTACAGAGCTTGAAATTCTTCAACAAACTGAAAGATTCCACAAGAAATTACAGGAGACAAGAAAAAAGATCGAAAGTCTAAAGAGAGCTAGACGGGCCATGGGTATGGAAATACAAAAACTGGCAAACCAAAGCCAGCAGTTCCATGAGCAGATGATCAAAGCATACCAACAGGCAGACGAGATAAAGAAGGAAGCAGATGAATATCACCAGAAAGTCCTTGAATTAAGAGAAAAGATAATAGATATCAGAAAAGAATTAAGGGAAGTAGAAAGGAAGATATTTGAGTTTGACCAGAAACACAAAGAGCTTATAGCATATAAAATGGTAGCAAAAATGAGATCAAAGAAAGATGCCACATTTGAAAGAGCCGTAGAAGCCCTAGAAAAGTTCAAACGCGGCGAAAAACTTACTCTCGATGAGTTACTGCTCCTGCAGAGATACAACTTGGTGTGAAATATGGAAATCATAAAACACGAAGGGCCAGGAAGACTTGGCCTGGTTAGATCTGGAGATAAAAGTTTTAAAACTCCTGCACTTGTTAATGTGGATTTTACAATCTCCCCTTTCAATTCATACTTCTACCCTAAGGAGTTCGAAGACTATGACTTTACCCTTGCACCCTCAATCCCCCTCAGTTTTTACACTCCA
>NZ_SNUP01000128.1:0-396 GCF_012027515.1 Thermococcus sp. ES12 | reverse complement strand
CAAAGCATTGGAAAAAGTTAGAGAAAAGAAACCCTTGGTACATAACATAACCAACTACGTAGTTATGAATACCACAGCAAATGCTCTCCTTGCTATAGGAGCTTCTCCAGTTATGGCCCATGCAATAGAAGAACTCGAAGAGATGGTTGCCTTGGCTAACGCACTAGTGATAAACATCGGGACCTTAGACGAGCACAAAATATACTCCATGATGAAAGCTGTTAAGGCTGCAAAAGACCTCAAAAAGCCTGTTATTCTGGATCCTGTAGGCGCTGGAGCTACGAAACTCAGAACAAAGACTTCTCTAAGACTTTTAGAGATAGGAGAGATAAGTGTTATCAGAGGAAACTTTGGAGAAATCGCGGCACTTCTTGGTGAGCATGGAAAAACAAGAGG
>NZ_SNUP01000127.1:0-397 GCF_012027515.1 Thermococcus sp. ES12 | reverse complement strand
TTCTCTTGCCAAACAAGAGAGTGGTGAGTGTTGAATACCCAAAGGGCACTAATTTTGAAAGGGGATATCGGCTTGCGAGGGGATTGTAATGAGGTTGCTTAGGTTCGGACCTTCAATTTTGTTTTTGAGAACTTCTGATATTAAAAAGACAGAAGAACAGATTTCTAGAATATTTGGAGTTTCTAAAACATCAGCCAATGAGGCATTGAGAGAAAGCGGAGAGTTTGAGACTATTTTATTTATTACAGGCATTGAAGAAAAGAAAACAATACCTCATGAGGATGCGTTCTTAATAAAAAAGAGGGCTCCTCTTGTTTTAAAAGAGATTTTGAATCGTGGCATTCCCATTGAGAGGGTAGATGTGGAATGTGCTATTTTGCTGATGAGGATACCAAAA
>NZ_SNUP01000126.1:0-399 GCF_012027515.1 Thermococcus sp. ES12 | reverse complement strand
AAAAAGTCTTCCAGAGAAAAGGAGAACAAATTGTCACCAGCAACTATAAGGTAATCGTCAACGCCAAGTTCTGAGACTGCATATTTAATAGCTCCAATAGTCCCCAGCTTTTCCTCTTCACTTATGGTTTCCTCTACAATAAGCCCAATGTTGTTTTTTTCGGCCCAACTCTTGAAATGCCTCTCAAAGAACTTATTGGTGGATACATGAACTTCCAAACCAAGATCCTTAGTCTTCTCAAGAATGTAATCGATAATATATTTATTTCCCACAGGCAAAAGGGGTTTTGGTTTACCCTTTGTGATCGGCCACAAACGAGTGGCATAGCCGCCAGCCATTATTAAAACTTTCATTATTTATCCCCCCTATAATCAAGTAGAATTTCACGTATCCTCTCTA
>NZ_SNUP01000125.1:0-400 GCF_012027515.1 Thermococcus sp. ES12 | reverse complement strand
GAAAGAATTCGCTCAGAAGGTTTTCAAGACGACTGATCCTAATCATCCTGGCGTCGCTAAAGTCTATGCAATGGGTAAATATTTAGTCGGCGGTGAGATTGAGCTTTTGAACGAGTTACCTAATCCTTTTGCCAAATACACTCTCAGACCAGTTGAGACGAGAGTTTTATTCAAGGAGAGGGGATGGAAGACGATAGTTGCCTTCCAGACGAGAAATGTTCCTCACATGGGACATGAATACGTTCAAAAAGCTGCATTGACTTTCGTTGATGGTCTCTTCATAAATCCAGTGTTAGGAAAGAAGAAGAAGGGGGATTACAAGGATGAAGTAATCATCAAGGCTTATGAAGTTCTATTCAAGCACTGCTATCCAAAGGATGCAGCTACACTCGCAACTGTC
>NZ_SNUP01000124.1:0-401 GCF_012027515.1 Thermococcus sp. ES12 | reverse complement strand
ATAAGATCCAGAACATCATCCCACACTTGGAATGCTATTCCAATGTTCCTTCCATATTTTGATAAAGCTTGAATATACTCTTCATTGTCTGTCCCTATGATTCCGCCAATTGTGGCTGAAGCGTCTATTAGTGCACCGGTTTTTCCACTTATCATTTTCATGTATTCCTTGATGTTAACACTATCTTTGCTTTCAAATTCCAAGTCCATTGCTTGGCCTTCACATAACTCGTTAGAGGTCTTTGAGATAACATCCAGAACTCTTACAACCTTTTTGGGGTCAGTAGGAATCCTTGCAATCGCCTCAAAAACTTTTGAGAAGAGCAAGTCCCCAGCGAGTATCGCCATGTTTATTCCCCAAATCTTATGAACCGTTGGCCTTCCTCTTCTTTTTTCGTCCAT
>NZ_SNUP01000123.1:0-401 GCF_012027515.1 Thermococcus sp. ES12 | reverse complement strand
ATAAAAGCCTTTGACAATAGATACATCGATGGCGATGAATTGATTGAAACTGTAATAAAAATGCAGAACTTAATGATAATCTACGACTCGTTGATTATCTGCAAATATGCCTTTGCCGCTGGTTTGACTGTAACAGACATAATAAAGCTTCTTTACTTTGTTACAGGAAAAGAATACACTCCTGAGAAATTAATGGAAATTGCAAATAGAATATGGAAAGTACAGAGAAAGATAAACAACGAACTAGGCATAACTGCTAAAGACGATAAGTTACCCCTTAGAATGGCAACACCTCATGCAAACAGGACGGATACACAAGTTCCACCCATAGAAAAATGGCTACCAAGATACTACGAGTTAAGAGGACTAACTGAAGATGGGATTGTAAAAGAGATCGACTA
>NZ_SNUP01000122.1:0-403 GCF_012027515.1 Thermococcus sp. ES12 | reverse complement strand
AATCGACCTCGATTAAGAAGCTCCCGGTTAAGCGGTTCATGAGGCGAAATTTCGCGGTTGTGACACCGAAAGAAACAGCACAAGACGCCCTAGAGAAAATTCTAATGAATGACCAGAACCTCCTCCCTGTGGTTGATGAAGACAGAAAGCTACTTGGGGTTATTACAAAGAAAGATATCTACCGGGCGTATTATCACGCCATCGAGGACATATATCTTTGGTGAGTGGTTCAACCTCCTATACATAAAAGTCAATTTCCGAGCTCTTTTTCCGAAATTCTATAGTTGAAGGGGCCTGATTCTTAAAAATACCCAGGGAAAGCTTTAAAATCTTGATGACGACACGATGAGCAGGGAAAACAGGAGGCGATACTATGGCAGTGGACGTTATGGCAAGGGTTCTG
>NZ_SNUP01000121.1:0-403 GCF_012027515.1 Thermococcus sp. ES12 | reverse complement strand
CAACTTTCTCTATCAACTCATAATACTTTGTTAAATGATGTCTAATTATTTCACTTCTTGTTGTGTTCTTTGCCTTAGCTTCCCCACAAATCCTTTCATATACTTCCTCACTCACTCTCGAACCAATACCAACCAGTCTCACCATCCTCACTCACCTTAACTCATATCTCACAAATTGCGAAAGCTCATATGTTTCGGCCTTATCAAAAACAATCACAATATCCTTACTCTTCTCCTCGTTATGCCAAAGTCTCACTATCAAATGTCCAAAATTGTTATAGCCTACTTGTATATTGTCACTTAAACTGA
The DNA here is from genome assembly GCF_012027515.1 of Thermococcus sp. ES12. Lineage (NCBI taxonomy): Archaea > Methanobacteriati > Methanobacteriota > Thermococci > Thermococcales > Thermococcaceae > Thermococcus > Thermococcus sp. ES12. The sequence goes on along the minus strand of NZ_SNUP01000121.1, from coordinate 94 downwards.
AATACTCACTTAATATCTTCTTATTTCTCCAAACTTCCGTTCCGTCCTTCTCCTCCTTAACCTTCTCTCTAACAATAACCTCAACCATCTCTCA
>NZ_SNUP01000120.1:0-403 GCF_012027515.1 Thermococcus sp. ES12 | reverse complement strand
CAAAATGGAGAAATTAAAAGTCCTTCACGTTGATATCGGAGGTTGTGAAGGCTGTAATGTTAGCATTTTAAGAGCACTTCCGAACATCCAAGAGTTCGTTGATTTAGACATGAAGTACCTTGCAAAGAAAACTTGCGCTGAGGACAAGTATGATATGGTCATCATAACTGGTGGAGTTTGTATGAATGAACCTCATATAATTGAAAAGGTAAAGAGCCTTAGAGAGAAAGCAAGCACTCTCGTTGCTTTCGGCTCATGCGCTACATTTGGAGGAATTTTAAGGTTCTGTAGAGGCGGACAAGAGCCTAGACCCGACCACAGAAACTTCCAGCCTGTAAACAGTGTTATTAAGGTTGATTACTCTATTCCCGGCTGTCCTCCGACTCACCAAATGGTTCAGTCG
>NZ_SNUP01000119.1:0-404 GCF_012027515.1 Thermococcus sp. ES12 | reverse complement strand
ACAAACCACTTGCCCTTTTCAACAAAGTAGTCGGGAAGCGTTATCACTCCATGGGTTGTTTTCACTTCCACTTCTGGAAACTTTTCTCCAATAACTACCATTTCCATCACCTCATAATTACTTTCATATGAAACTAGTGTAGTTCGAATATATAAAATTTTTGGTTTGTCCAATAATAGCTACATAGCAAAATTTCGAATATAATGTTGTGTAAAAATCCCTATTATTCTCCGAAATTCTACATTTTCTGGGAAAAATCTCTCACAAAGAAGAGAGTCTTAAAACTAACTCGGCTTTTTCACAGTGCTCTTTAAGCCGTTTCTTTACTTCCTCTTCTCCTCCTAAAACAGGCCAGAGAATAGAATCTATATGCAGAGGAGGTATCCCAACTTCTTTTGAAATCT
>NZ_SNUP01000010.1:0-705 GCF_012027515.1 Thermococcus sp. ES12 | reverse complement strand
CATTCATAGAACTGTAGACATCGGAAAGATTACTAAAGATTTCCCGATAATAGAAATTGATGAAAAATTTTTGGAGAAGATTACAAAGCAGAAACCCAACGAGAGAATGTTTACTGACTTGCTATTTGCTGTTAGGAGATACATAAACGTTCATCGTGGTCCTCTTACAGAAGATCTCGTGGAACAAGTGGAAAGCATTGTGGAAAGGTGGAAGCACAAGAAAGAAGAAATAGCTAAGCTCTATAAAGAAATATTGAAGATTGCTCAACAAATCCAAGAAAGAGAAGAGGAAAAGAAGAAATTGAATTTAAGTGAGCTAGAGTATTCCATTGTGACTATTTTAAAACGGCACGTAGGTGACAATCCGCGATTAATAGAAGATACAAAAACTCTTCTCAATGAAACTGAAGATCTAAGATTTCCAAGATGGCAAGAAAAAAGCGATATAATAAGCACCATCTCCAGAGAAGTTATGCGATTTCTAGTCAGGAAGTATAAAGGTGAAATAGATAACGTCATCAGAACCAGAGATGAAATCATGGAGGTGCTCAAAAGGTGGGGTTAAACTATAAAATCATTACACGAAATGTAAAATACCCTAGAATTGAAATAGATCCTTTGGGTGAAATCAAGGTTATAGTTCCACCAAATATGGATCCTACCGAAGTTATAAAGCAAAAAGAGAAATGGATAAAATCAAAGCTA
>NZ_SNUP01000118.1:0-405 GCF_012027515.1 Thermococcus sp. ES12 | reverse complement strand
CCTTCCATATGTATTAACGGTCGGTGCTTTTAGCATAGGCTTTTCTATCGTATTATTTCTATTTGCTCTAAGAGAAATTGGAGCTATGAAAACAGGGGCAATTTTTTCGACTTCCTCATTAATCGGCGCTCTCTTTGCTTTTTTAATCCTTGGAGAGAATTTCACTCTTTTAAAAGCATTTTTTGGCATTTTGATGTTCTTTGGAGTGTATTTGTTATCTCTGGAGTAAACCTTATGTGAAAAAATGCTCATTAATTTCTAGGTGATGGTATGGAGATTAAACTACCCGAGCCAAAAATTAAAGGAGAAATGAGCCTTGAGGAAGCTATATACAGGAGAAAGAGCATTAGGAGATATACCTCAGAACCATTAACTCTTAGCGAGCTCTCTCAAGTTCTCTGGGCC
>NZ_SNUP01000117.1:0-405 GCF_012027515.1 Thermococcus sp. ES12 | reverse complement strand
AAAAACTTTGTAATACTGAGCTAAGAAAGCCCCACAAGTTGCATCAACATTAAGATAGTCAGCTGTGTAGAGCTTAGACTTAAGAAAATACCCCTGCTCAATCTCACTTGATAGGACATAATCTCTCGCCTTCCGCAGAGCATTTTCTGTTCTTTCTTTCAGTTCACCCTCTAAATATGGCAAAGCTAGAAGCAGAGCTTCTCCAACAAAAGATGTTACGAGAGCCGATTCTTGGTTGTAATTGGGATGAATTTCATTCCAAGAGCCGTTTAAATTCTGCCTCGAAAGAAGGAAACGCACAAGTTTTTTGATAATATCTCTCTCAGACTCCCCGTATAACCGAATTATAGATTTCAGATACTCAGCGCTAACTCTATTTCTCACTATTCCAAAAACAGGATCTTT
>NZ_SNUP01000116.1:0-405 GCF_012027515.1 Thermococcus sp. ES12 | reverse complement strand
CCAAACATCATATATAAAGATGGAACAATGATTGATGTAGTCCCAATTGAGCTCAAATGGTATGAAAATTATGAGAAAAAATACTTTGAAACATTCAGCGAGGCTTTGGATGAGTACTTTGGAAAGATAACCGTAGAAAAAGCAAAAATTGAGAGAACTAAGCGTTTAGAAGAGAAAAAGAGACAAATATTAGCAACACTTAGAAGGCAAGAAGAGCAGATGAAAGGCTTTGAGGCTGAGATGAAGAAAAATCAAGAGCTTGGCGATTTAATATATGCGAATTTCACCTTCATTGATAATCTTTTGAGAGAGTTTTCAAAAGCGGTTGAAAAACTCGGCTGGGAAGAATTCAAAAAACGCATAGAGGAAGGTAAGAAAGCTGGAAATAAGATAGCTCTAATGGTT
>NZ_SNUP01000115.1:0-405 GCF_012027515.1 Thermococcus sp. ES12 | reverse complement strand
CCATTGGAAGCATGGTACTAAGTATGATAGCTTCTATCCTAGTAACTAGATCACTTGGCCCAGAGAGGTATGGAATTTACTCTTTTTATATTTCAGTAGTTTCTTTTGTAGGCTTATTCTTTAGGTTTGGAGTGTTTAATTCAGCTGGTTTACTCTTAGTCCACACAGACAATGAAAAGAGAATTAGAAAATTAATTGGTACAGCTTTTATCTTGGGATTGGTAATTGGAGTTGTATACTCTCTGTTTTTGACACTTTCTAGCTGGTTTATTGATGAATTTTTTAAAACTAATGTTGGGAGCATTATAAGATACACTTCACTTCTCTTAATATTCTTTCCCCTCTATTACTTAATAACTCACCTATCCCGAGGCACCAAAAGGGTGGAAATTCTTGCTTTAATGA
>NZ_SNUP01000114.1:0-406 GCF_012027515.1 Thermococcus sp. ES12 | reverse complement strand
CTATCATGCCTTTAAACTTTGCCAAAGAATTACTAAAGAACAAAGAGTTATTTAAGCACATGCCAAAGAGTGAGAAAAACATCAAATTCCTTAAAGACGCTTCAAAGAATAAAGTTGGAGCTTCAAATATCCGTGATTGGTTCTTAAACAAAGCATTATACCAACTTGAAGGCAATAGGACTAATATTAACTTTATCCAAAGTAGACAAGATGAAAAAGGAAGTTGGCAAAACTATTCAGCAATAAGAGAAGCATTAAAAGGAGCGGTAAAGGAATACAAAAAACTAATGGAAAAAGGCATGTTTGATTTTTTAAGTTAATGCTTTTTCTTTTGTTTTCTCTTATTTGCCGAGCATTTCTTTTTTATCACATCCCAAAGTTCTGGATTTTTGGATAATCTAATACC
>NZ_SNUP01000113.1:0-407 GCF_012027515.1 Thermococcus sp. ES12 | reverse complement strand
ATGAAAAGAATCTAACCTTTCAATTCTTCTAAAGTCTTATTGGAACTATCAACTGCAAGAATTATCATTCCTTCCTCTCCAGTCTTTCAATTCTTCTAAAGTCTTATTGGAACTGCATGCTGTCTCGTCCTCAAACCTATCCAACTTGTCTTTCAATTCTTCTAAAGTCTTATTGGAACGCGGTTAAGACTTTCGAGGATATTAAGGAGCGTCTTACTTTCAATTCTTCTAAAGTCTTATTGGAACTATCGTGCCGTCTTGCACGTAAGCCTTGATGTCAATCTTTCAATTCTTCTAAAGTCTTATTGGAACCAACGGCTTCTTTGGTTGAGTTTCCGTAGGCACTCACTTTCAATTCTTCTAAAGTCTTATTGGAACGCCGTGTTGATCCAATTAACGATGTTTGG
>NZ_SNUP01000112.1:0-407 GCF_012027515.1 Thermococcus sp. ES12 | reverse complement strand
AAGTTAGCCACAGAAACGTTCCAGGAGTCGAAACAAACTACCTAAGGGGAGGTGCAATTTTAGTTATTGCAGAAGGTGTTCTCCAGAAAGCAAAAAAATTAATCAAATACATTGACAAAATGGGGATAGAAGGATGGGAATGGTTAAAAGAATCTGTCGAAGCAAAAGAAAAGGGTAAAACTGAAAATAAGGAAGAAAAAAGTACAACCAATGAAAAAACAGAACAATACTTGGAAGAAACAGGTATAACAATCAAGAAAGGCTTTTATTATGAACTCTACGAGAAATTTAAAGCAAGTATAGCGCCAAATACAAAATATACAAAAGAGATTATTGGAGGAAGACCATTATTTGCAGAACCTTCCACCAATGGAGGCTTTAGGCTCCGGTATGGCAGAAGCAGGGTA
>NZ_SNUP01000111.1:0-411 GCF_012027515.1 Thermococcus sp. ES12 | reverse complement strand
CTTCCAACGCCCAACTAGACCTCTAATTTTAAAAATCTGGTCTTAAACTCTTCTAAACTCGAAATGGTCAACTTTCCATTAGGGAGACATCCCAAAGAACCTCTCGAAAACCTCAAATCCAAATGTATGCATTTAAAACGTTACAATTCCAAGGAAAATTTATAACACAAAGTAATTTCCTAACAAATAATTACTAAAGACTTCCAAAGAATTTTCAAATCATTATTTTGAAATTAGCCAACTTTAACAGTCAAAAACTGCAAAAACAGAAAAATAAGCGAGAATCGAAAAATTTTCAGAATCACCCTTGCCTCTCTTTAATTATCTCCTCCGGAGTCTTGCCCTCGATCATGAGCTTTGTCCACTCTTCGAGCCATCTTGAGTAGTTCTGCTCAATTTCTTTTGGATCAA
>NZ_SNUP01000110.1:0-411 GCF_012027515.1 Thermococcus sp. ES12 | reverse complement strand
CACTGTGTCCAAAACACTAAAGGTGCAGAGATAGTAATTGAACTTCCCGAGGATGCGATAATAATCTCGAAAGCAGATGAACCAGATAAAGAGGCTTATTCGGGTTTTGAAGGAACAGACTTGGCCAAAATCCTCAAAGAGAAAGGGGTTAAAAAAGTTTACCTCTGTGGAGTTGCAACTGAGTACTGTGTTAGAGCAACAGCCTTAGATGCATTAAAGGAAGGCTTTGAGGTTTATCTTCTCCAAGACGCAATAAAGGGCATAAATGCAGAAGATGAAGAAAAGGCCTTAAAAGAGTTAAAGGAAAAGGGAGCAAATGTTATTGATTCTACAGGGCTTTAACTCTTTTCCATTCTTTTAATAGAGCTACTACTAAGTTTAGCACTATTGGGCCGATTATTAGTCCCTTTA
>NZ_SNUP01000109.1:0-411 GCF_012027515.1 Thermococcus sp. ES12 | reverse complement strand
AATCTCTCAGTAAATAATAACTTTATTATCCATTTTCCAAAGAGTATTATCCCAATTGTGTAAGCTATGAGCCAAAGTGTATTGTAAAACAAGATTTTTCGTGGAATCTTCTCTTTTCTAGCAAATTCTCTAAATACAGTAGTTGTAAATGCCGAAGAGAACGCAACCATTGGAGAAACTAAGGCTATTGCAAGGTTATAAAAACCCAGTGGAGTGGTTCCAACAAAATATGTTATGAATAAACTATCTAACTTATATGTTGACTGATCCGCGATTTGTCCTAAATATACATGGATGCCATACCTTTTTGTTAATCTTAAAATCTCTTTGCCATGTAATTTAATTTCCCTAAACTCTGGAGTCAGCATGAAGATTGAGACTATGTATGAAATGCTCATACTAATTCCGTAT
>NZ_SNUP01000009.1:0-726 GCF_012027515.1 Thermococcus sp. ES12 | reverse complement strand
ATAAGCTTCGAGTTCTTCGATTTTTTGAATCAAAGAAATCTTTTCTTCATTTAATCTTTTGATTTCCTCCTCTCTTCCGCGAAGCTGGTCTTCCAGCTTTTTAACTTTCTCTTCTAGTTGTTTAAACTTCTCTTTCTCTATTCTTATGCTTTGGAGCTCCATGAGTTTTAGTTTGGTTTCCATCAACTCTTTCTCAATACTTTTCTTCTCTTTTTTAAGTCTCTCAAAGTCCATCCTTGTTTTTTCAATCTCCTTTCTTAATCTTTCTATTTCTTCTTGGGCCTTTTCAGCTTCCGCAAGTCTTGCAATCTCTTTCATCTTCTCAAGTTCTTTTTTGACAGCCTCATACTCTAATTTAAGCTTCTCGTACTCTTTCATCAATTTTTCATACTCTTCTTTTGCAATGACTTCCTTTAGTCCGCCCTTCTCAATTATTTCAATTGTTTTTATTAATTCATCTAGCTTTCCTTGTTTGATTAGTTCGTAAGTCTCCCTCACTAGCTGGCCTGCCTTACTTTCACCTTTAAGATGTTTTCTTATGGTCTGTTCCGTTCTTCCAAGCTCCCTTGCGATTTCACTTGTCATCATTCCTGCTTTTTCTCTTGCTATTGCTCCAGCTGCAACTGCCAGACTATCAACCCATGTTAACCTCTCCGCTGAGTCCTTAATTAACTCGATAACCTCTGGCCTAAAGAGAGTTGCAAAGAGAAGGATACTCTCCAATAG
>NZ_SNUP01000108.1:0-412 GCF_012027515.1 Thermococcus sp. ES12 | reverse complement strand
AGACCCATAAAGCCGAGAATAAGGCGTCTCATCATATTGGATCACGATATCGAGTTTCGATATTAATGTATAAAAAAGTTTTGAATGATGTGGCTGCTTTCCACTTTGTAATTAAAGAATGAAAAAGAAGAATCACTCAAGAATGTGCTTTTCCAAGACGTAACAGTAAAATGTTCCTTCTAGTACTTTCTCGTTGCTTTGGTTGAAAACTTCAGTGTGGACAATTTTCTTTTTGCCCAGATCCTCCACAACTTTTGCTTTGGCTAGTAGGTTATCCCCAAGCTTAACAGGTTTGGTGAATTTTACCTCTGCCTTTCCCAGTACTACCGTGGGTTCGTTAACTGCAAGCATTGCTGCATAATCTGCAAGACCAAATGTAAAACCTCCATGAATTAATCCGTACTCATCTACT
>NZ_SNUP01000107.1:0-413 GCF_012027515.1 Thermococcus sp. ES12 | reverse complement strand
GCACACAAAAGAACTTCTTTACCAATGGGCGGATAATATTAGAGAGGTTTTAGGAATAGAGCCAGGGCTTGTGGGAGATAATAACTGGGATGAGAAACCTGTAACTGTAGCCATGATACAAACCCTGCTTTCAAGAGGAGTTGACAAACTCAAAAAACAGTATGCAATTCTAATGTTTGACGAATGCCATAGGACTTCAGCCGCTGAAAAGTTCTATGAGCTTGGAATTAGCCTTCCCCAAAAATTTAGATTCGGATTATCTGCAACTCCCTGGAGAAGGATTAAGGGCGAGGAACTGAAGATAGAAGGAGCCATCGGACCGATTATTTATGAAATAAAGGCCGAAGATCTGATTAAAGAGAAGTTTTTGGCAAAGCCAAGATTCATGATAATAGGATACGAATCTTCAATGC
>NZ_SNUP01000106.1:0-413 GCF_012027515.1 Thermococcus sp. ES12 | reverse complement strand
TACTATCACTATGATCACTACTTTCCAAATGATTTAGACGTGTATAAAGACAAACTTCTCCTAGTTAAGGATCCAAATGAATATATAAACGATTCCCAGAGAGAACGGGCTGAGTATTTCTATTCTAATCTCTACAGGTATTTTGGAGATCTAAAATTAGAGGATATTTGGAGAAAATCGGAATCAAAGGAGTACCCAAATCCGTTAGAAGAGTTACCAATTGCATTTTCTAAAGACTTTGGTGATTACAATACGCGGAGGAAACAACTCCTTGAAAAAGGTCTCAAATGGTTCAAAAATAGGGTTAATAAGTGGAACCAGAATCCTAGGATTCCTGAGATGAGTTTTGAGAATCTCAAAGTCATATTTGCTGATGGAGAAACATTTCAATTTGGAGACACGAAAATTAGATA
>NZ_SNUP01000105.1:0-413 GCF_012027515.1 Thermococcus sp. ES12 | reverse complement strand
AAAGAACATGAAATATTCATCGTAGCTGGCACTGCAGAGAAAGATGAAAAGGGAAAACTTTACAATTCTGCCGTTATTGTAGGGCCCATTGGGGGAGGCTACATTGGAAAATACAGAAAAATTCACCTTTTTTACAGAGAAAAACTCTTTTTTGAACCAGGAAATCTTGGATTTCACGTATTTAATATTGGAATTGCTAAAATTGGAGTAATGATTTGCTTTGACTGGATTTTCCCTGAGGCCATGAGAACCCTAGCACTAAAGGGAGCTGACATTGTAGCACATCCAGCTAACCTTGTTCTCCCTTATGCTCCAAGGGCTATGCCAATAAGGAGTCTCGAGAACAGGGTATTCAGCATAACCGCAAACAGAATTGGAGAAGAGAGAGGATTGAGATTCATAGGAATGAGTCA
>NZ_SNUP01000104.1:0-416 GCF_012027515.1 Thermococcus sp. ES12 | reverse complement strand
AGCTCCACCCTAAACTTTTAAAACCTTAACTCCCACCTAAGATTAACAAACCAGCGAGGTGTTAGATGTGCCAGCAGAGGGATACATGGAAAAGCTTAAAAACTTCTTATCAGAGACCAAAAGGGTTTTATTAGTCACAAAAAAACCGAGCGGCAAAGAGTATAAGATGGCTGCAAAGATTACTGGCCTTGGAATAATACTAATTGGCTTAATTGGGATGGTTATCCGTATTATAGGTACCTTGATAACAGGTCAATGACCTTTTTGGTGGTAAAGATGAGTGACAGCAAAATATTTGCAGTAAGGGTTACAGTAGGTCAGGAAGAAACAACAGCTAGGTTAGTTTACAGCAAAGCAAAAACATACAATCTGCCAATTTATGCCATATTAACTCCTTCGAAGGTTAAGGGATACAT
>NZ_SNUP01000103.1:0-417 GCF_012027515.1 Thermococcus sp. ES12 | reverse complement strand
TCTACGATTGGAGCGCTGGTGTTTCAAAGGGAGAACTACAGGATAACGGCAAAGCCAGGAAAGACATGGAATGTAGTTGTTAACCTTAAAGGACAAGCAATAGCACCAAAAGAACTTTACGTGGAATATAAGGGACAAGTGGTAAAGCCAAACCTTTCAATCTCAAATACGAACACATACCTTTACATCAACCTCGATTATAAATATGCAATATTTATGAACGAAGAAGCCTTTAACACAACCCTAGCAAGGCTTTTCATAAGGCCGGAAGAACCTTATGAGGTAGTCTACTCCGACGGAGGAGTTGTAAAAATCCTGAAGCTTAAACATCCTAACGTTAAAGTGGAAAAAGATGGTGAAAAAGTTATCCTCAGATTTGAAAATGCGACGGGAACCGGGGTAGGAATATGGGGCTTC
>NZ_SNUP01000102.1:0-417 GCF_012027515.1 Thermococcus sp. ES12 | reverse complement strand
AACACCAATCAAAAATAGTGCCAACAAACTTTTCTTCATAGGGGTTCACCTTACATTAGTTGTTGTCATGAAAGTATCATCGCCAGTGATATATATACCTTACGATTTTCGTTCACGGATGTTCCCTTTTATGTATCTTGCTCAAAGAAGTGCATCGGAAATCATAAAGATGAAATGAAAAATGAGAAGGGAGGCAATCTTTCTCCATGAAGTTGGCCCAGAAGAATCTTGACTTTTCCTGGCAGCTCGATTTCTGCTTCCTTTTTTGAATAATTAATCCCAATCAGTATTCTTTCTTCTTCAGAAACTCTTTCGTATATGAGGAGCCTATCCTCAAAAAATATCGGAACAAATGCTCCTTTTTGCAAAGCTTTGCTTCTCTTCCTCAGCCTTATCAGCTCTTTTGTGGTCTCGAGT
>NZ_SNUP01000101.1:0-421 GCF_012027515.1 Thermococcus sp. ES12 | reverse complement strand
CAATCCGATCCCAGGAGATTGGACATTCCTTGTCTATGCATACAACACAGTAGGCTGGGCATATTACGAGCTCTTGACCAGAGTCTACTACGGCTGATTCCAAATCTTTTTATTTCTCTTTACCTCCTTTCTTTGGAGGGTGCAGAATGAAAAAAATAACATTTATTTTTATTCTTTTAATAATATCAACGAATCTCACTCTCGCAATCGAGGTCCCTAATGTCTGGGAGCCAACGACACTTGAAACATCTTTTGCAGTGATTGGTTTGTATGAGTATGGGGATTATCCAAGAGCACTTGAAGGATGTGAGTGGCTCAATAAAATCAAAACACCTGAATTTGCATGGGGTTCTAATTCTCATTCCCCCCCAGAAGCAAAGTACACTGCTCCAGCTTTAATGGCTCTTCTGAGGTGTGAGAG
>NZ_SNUP01000100.1:0-421 GCF_012027515.1 Thermococcus sp. ES12 | reverse complement strand
CCCCTGCTACCATTGCTCTAGCAGAGCCCATGTCATAGTTTTCGAATATTATTATCTTGTTTTTGAATTCGGGCATTTGTGAGATCTCGTAAACTCTCTTTAGGAATTCTTTTCCTGCTTTATCCATTGGGTGAGCTTTTCCTCCAAAAATTATGTATACTGGTTTCTCTGGATTATTCAGTATCCTTCTAAGTCGTTCTAGGTCACTCAAAATCAAAGTTGCTCTTTTATAAGTTGCAAAACGTCTCGCAAAGCCAATTATAAGAGCGTTTTCGTCTATATCTGGGATAGGTTCGTCGATTCCTAATCGTTTATTCCGTTCTTTTATTTTTCTCTTGATGAGCTCTATGAACTCTTTTTTGGCTTTTATATGGGCCTCCCATAGTTCTTCATCAGGAATACTTTCTACGGCATACCACAG
>NZ_SNUP01000099.1:0-423 GCF_012027515.1 Thermococcus sp. ES12 | reverse complement strand
AATGTCTTAATCGTGGGAGATTTGCCTGATGCCATTGAGGTGGTCCAGCCCGACGAAATTTATACAGTCACGAAGTTTGGAGAACCAGCTAATTGGGAAGAGCTGAGGGAAAAAGTGAAAGAGAAGAAGGTGATGTTTATCTTTGGTGGAACTGAGCCAGGGCTGAGCAAAAAGGAAATTGAGGTAGGAACACCGATTAATGTTAGGTGGGAAATCGGCGAGCTCGGTGAGTTGGCAATCCTCCTTCATGAACTAAAAAGGTGAGCTAATTGAAAAAATCTGCCATCCTCCTGCTTTTGATAATTTTTGCATCGGGGTGTCTGATTAAGCAACCGGCTGTGGTTACTTTTGAGGTTGATAGAACGGTTGTAAAAGCCGGAGGGACTTTTCATATAATTGTGACTATCAACAACACAGGAAAAG